>RAYB01000078.1 GCA_003669055.1 bacterium 1XD21-70 | reverse complement strand
GTCTGATATCATAGCCGGTTAACTGCCAGCTACTGAACGGCAGGAATTAAATTTGCGAAAAACTATTGACACTATCTATTGACACTATCCTTTTTATATCTTTTTCTAATATCTTTTCTCTTTTTCTATATAATAACTTCCTGTATATTCAACTAAATAATTAAAAAACAAGGCCAGAAGAAGATCTCTCTTCCTCTGACCCTGCTGGTCTTTCTTTTTCTTTCTTCCATTTTCATGGTACTAAATGCCTATTTTCAATGGGACATAAACAATTAGAATTACATTCCCATCTGTTTTGCGAACTTTTTGATGGAATGTTGGATTTATGCGGGGTTGAGAGGGGTTCTGTTTTGAGTTTACCAGTTTTCGAGATGGTAAAGAATTTTTGCCTCTTATTTTCTTCCCTAAATCCAATGGTTTTAAAAATTGGTAAATCCGTTTTGAAAGTTGGTAAAACTGCTTTTCTGCTATATACAGAAGAAACAAGCGAAGTTTTTCCCTTTTACTTCCCCTAACTATCCAACATCATTCCTCAAGAACTTTAAACTGCTTCATGCAGTATGTTTCAGTCAATTTTATAAATTCATCTGCTACGGCAACCTGCCTTTCAGATTCTTCCCGACTGGCAATATAAAAATCATCATAGTCACTCGCATGACGAATTTCTTCAGCCTCACCGATTTTTCTCCCTATCTCTCTGGGAAAAATCTCATTTTTAACATAGTCCTTATTAAAATTTGCGATAGCATCTTTATGGCGTTTATAAGATTTTTCGCTCAACGCATGAATCGCATTGATTGCATGAAAAATAGCATAGTAAGCTCGATTATTTGCTCCCTTATATTCCTCTGCCGCCAATAATATTCTTGCTGATTTCAAATCAGCTTTAGCGGTCTGGATCCGATAAAGCACAAGGTCTTTTCTCGTTCCAATATCTTTTTTAGGCCGCTCCATATAAAACCACCCCTTCTTTATTAATATTTGCATAAAACGGATAATTAACTATCCATTTTCTAAAATGATCCTCACTCTTGGCAATAGGCTTTATATCCAAGTCATTATCCAGATTAAAATCAAAGGTCATATAGGAAAGCTGCTGGCTGTACACCTTTAAGTCCATATCAGACATATCAAGCAATATCATAATATCTATGTCTGAATCTGCTTTGAAATCGCCTCTGGCATAAGAGCCATACAAAATTATCTTGCGTAAATGCGTACCATATATCTTTTTGATTTCTGCAATATACTGTTCTATCACTCTTTTCATTGACTGTGGCATAGCCATACCTCCTGCCGATTGCAATCAGTTGCTTTAATCATATATACTATCAGTATGTCCTATATTCTAATTTATTGCTTCCCTGTGTCAATATATTTTCACTCTGTTTTACAAACTAGTAAATGGCATTTATTTCAAATACATCCTTTCAGATAAATACTCTTCAAATTTCAAAATCATAAGGTCAAAAATTTCTTGTAACATGCTAATCTTATCCGAAATATTCACATACTCCACAGTTATCCCATTTTCACCATGTGCTATTCTATTTCTTTGATTAACCAATTGATTGATTTCTCCTTGATACTTTGTCAAACAATTCTCCATTCCAAATTTCCCCAAAATTACAACCAATTGTTTATAATTCAAATTAGATTTAGCAGTAAGCAATGCTGGATCTATATATAATGCTCTATCATAGTTTTCTGTAAACTTTTGAGCGAACTGGCAGGTTTGCTCAAAACTTTACTTACCTGCAAGGGGCTTTAATATGTCTTGTAAAGAAAATGCATACAATTCATTACGAACTAGTTTTTTATCCAAATGCAAATCATTTAAAAACGAAATAAGTTGCTTAAAACTTTCAACAATAAAACCTTCCCAATGAGCATATATGTATGGAATACACATTCTATAATATTGATTTTTAACTTTTTGGGGATAAGTATTCAACGCTAAAATTCCAACTTTTTTCAAATCTTCCAGTTCTCTCATACGCCATTCTCTACTAGCTATTATTTCATTAGTAAGTGGATGCATTTTTATGCCTCCAATATTCCTAACAAAATCTGTTTTGCAATTTTAACTTTGTTTGTTATGCTCGTAGGATTACTGCTAGCTGAACCAACATATCTTGTAAATTCTTTTCTTTCCTTTAACTCCGCAATTCTTTTTCCTAATTCATCGATATTTATTTGTGATAGATTTGCACTTTCTTCTGATAAGCTTAACATTATTGCATCATACATACTTGTCGTAAAATATCTTCTTCCAAGCTTAAAAATATATTTCTCTTTTAACCCTTTAAGAACATTCATAATATTTTCAAACAGTTGTCTATCACTATTAACTATACTTTCATTAAACTCCCTACACTGGCTTTCTAAATAATCGTCCATATAATCCTGTATATTAGCTTGAGCATATCTAGTTCCTTGGTTCTTCAAAGTCAAGTATCTCAACACTAATTCTTCATAATACATCATCTCTTCATTTAATGTACTAATATTTACTATTTCTCTAAAAATCTCATTATTAGATAACTCTGCCACAAAATTACTATATCTACTATCCAAACCTCTAAAAATACAATTTCGTATTTCTTGTCTTGACAAACCTTCTCCACCTGTATTTAATCTCTTAAAAAGTTCATACCGCATTTTGAATTCACTTTCTTTAAGGATTATTTCCACTCTACATGGTGTACGTTTTATTTGAAGTTTATACTCTAATGGCAGAGTATCTATAGTAATACCTTTTAGCCCCTTTATTAAACTCCCCTCAACTAATTCTAGCCCATTTTTAGGATATGGATCTCCATTTTCATCTTTAAGTTCATTAAAAAATGCCAAAACTGTGGAAACTCTTTGAAGACCGTCAATTAATTCCCATTTACCATCTGGATTAGTTGCCACAAATATTGAGGGAAAAGGAATTCCCAATAATATTGATTCAATAAAATCAGACTGCCTCTGCTCATCCCACCTGAATGCCCTTTGATATTCTGGAGATATTATTATTTCCTTATCTTTATACATATTGATTATTTCTCCAAAAGACATATCCATTCTTTCAGATTTTATCTCTTGACGATACTTTTGAATTTCATCGCTAATATCCATATAAACTTTCCTCCTTTTACCACTTATATTTCCCTATATAAAAATATCTTTTATTGATATAATATATTAGCAGTAGCATCTTCTTATATTCCAATTAAATGAGTTTTTATATTATACCCTCTAATCATTTTTTTCAAAACCGAATTTTTCGGCGTCCAATTTTAGCAAATGATGGTGTTCTTCCAACTTTAATTTTTCCTGTCAGTGTCAGTTATCCAAATCCGTTTTCTTATTATTTTCATTCCCCATTTCTTCCGGTTCCATCGCCCTCCCAATTTTCCCAGCTTCTTCCTGATATTTGCTCTCCGACACATGGGTATAGATATCAATGGTTGTGCTGTAATGCTGGTGCCCCATAATGCTCTGCACCACTTTAGGCTGCGTCCCTGCCTCAAAGCAGCGGCCGCAAAAAGTATGCCGGATCGTATGTGGATACATGAGTCACAAGTACAGATAGCATTCCGCAAAATCTATCCTTTCAACATTCCTGCATACTTAACCTTTTCCTCTTCCGGTACCTTCAACACCTCCATTGCCTGCTCTTCCGTCAGCTTCAAAGTTTCCATCAAATTCCGAATCGCATTTAATGTTGTTATTTCTATACCTCGCTCCAGGCCCCGTTCCAAACCAATCGCAATTCCTCTTTCCTCTACCCCTTTACTCAGATTACACATAACTACTGGTTTCTCGCTTTCCAATTAGCTCTTCAACATCCCCATATACTTAACCTTATCCTCCTCCGGTACTTTCAACGCTTCCATTGCCTGTTCAGCAGTTAGTTTCAAAGTCTCCATCAAATTCCGGATTGCATTTAATGTTCCTGTCTCCAAACCACGTTCCATACCACGCTCCATACCACGCTCCAAGCCAATTGCAATTCCTCTTTCCTCTACCCCTTTACTCAGGTTACACATAGCCGACACCTCACTCTCCAATGTCTTTGTCATCGCAATATCAAAATCTTCCTGCAGGATTTTCTTCTTCTCTTCCGCCTCTTTTTCTGAAGACAAAAGCACATCCAGCAGTTTTAATATCCCTGTATAATTATCATCTCCTGCATGACCCAGGCAGATCATGACCACAGTTAACAGATCATAATTTTCTTTCTGTTCTAACACCTGGCCTACCAGATTTTCTTCCTGAACACAGTATCTGGTGATCGTATTCTCTCTCTTCTTCGGCGGATTGGGACATATCCATATGGAATATACCTTCCTTATCTTCTCATAATGGGTTTCCGTAAATTCCGAACCGTACTGGGAAGAGATCATCCGGCTGCAATAATACAACGCTCTCTTAATGATCGGATATCCTGGATAAAAATCATTTTGCGCTTCTATGTTGATGATCAGGCGGATCGTCTCCCCGGTTCCCGGAACGATTGCCAGAAAACGGATATCATAAGTGATCGTTCCTTCCTGTATCGTACTGTCCTCGTTCTTCGCTCCCCGGATCTGTTCACTGCCCTCATATCCATCTTCATCCGGATTGACAGCTGCCTCTGCAATCTGAGGGATTCCCTCTATATATCTTTCCGCTATCTCCTTGATACTATGGGCCTTATACTCTTCCATACAGCTTTTCATGATCCACGCCAGAATGACCTTATTGGCCAGGAGCCGTTTACATGCTGCATCATAAGCGGCCTTTTCACCTGCCGCTGTAATATTTTTGGCCAGTATATTCTCAATCTCCATAAAACAGGCTCCTTTCTGCTATCCCTATTTTTAGGCGTTTGCGAAACGCCAGAACCCGCATAAATACGGGATTCTCTTTGTCACAAAATAAAACAACTCCTCACTGGT
>RAYB01000077.1 GCA_003669055.1 bacterium 1XD21-70 | reverse complement strand
TATAATGGCAATTATTGGAAAGGGAGAGCACATATTTAATTTTTATATTTATTCTGATATTGGTTGCAGATTCTCATTTGATGCAGGAATGGCTTCTCGGCAGATCCCGCTGGAATCCACATCATATGTCACTCCATCCACAATAATCTGTGTATTGGCATACATGGCGCCATTTTCCGGATTCAGATAATACCTGGCCGATTGGTCATCGACCCATCCTGTCTGCATCGATCCATCACTGCCAAAATAATACCAGGCACCATTGATTTGAAGCCAGCCAGTTACCATAGTCCCATCAATATCATTGAAATAATGCCAATTGCCGTTAATTTGACGCAGGCCGGTAACCATAGCGCCGCTTTCCTCAAAGTAATACCAGTTGTCCCCAATTTGCTGCTGTCCGGTCAGCATAGCGCCGCTGCCATCGAAATAATACCAAGCCCCTCCGATCTGCTGCTGTCCGGTCAGCATAGCGCCGCTTTCGTTAAAGTAATACCAAATGCCGTTAATCTGATACCATCCCTGTGCCATAGCACCAGATTCCTTTAAATAGTACCAGGCAGTTCCGTCTTGCAGCCACCCGGTCTGCATCAAGGCATCTTGGTTAAGATAATACCAAGTGCCTCTGTCTGCTACCCATCCACTTTGCATAGCGCCATTTGATCCAAAATACCGCCATCCCTCTGGAAATGCCATCCATCCTTCCGTCATTCTCCGGGTATCCGGATTCAGATAATAGGTACTTCCATCTTGTGTGAGCCATCCACTGACAGCCAAACCGTCGTTATCCATAAAAAACCATCCCGTCCCATCATGGATCCAGGTGTCTTTTTGCATCCTGTGGTTTTTATAATAATATGTATTCCCGCCAATTGTTCTCCACAGATCCGGGGCAATAACATCCGAAAAATCACGGAATTGAAAGTCAATGTCTACATTCCCGTTGATCCCATCGATTGCACCAGTGCTGGTAGCCTGCCACATAACCGGGTTAACATACTCATGTGGCTTTTCATACCGCGCCACCCAGACATCATAACCGATTTGCGACATGTCAATTTTATTCGCCAGCCAATAATCATTTGCATATAAAATCGCATGGTAGCCAGCCGCTTCAACCCGTTGGCAAAAGGCATTGACAATCGCTGCCAATTCGCCGGGAGAAAGTGTGCTCTGCACGGATGCTTCCATATCAAAAGCAACCGGATAAGAAATGGGATAATCTTTGATTAAATCCAACACAAAATCTGCCTCTGCTTCCGCCATTGCCGTGTTGACAGCATACGAATAAATGTAAACCCCCAACTGGATCCCTGCATCCAACGCCCCTGTAGCGTTGGCATGGAACATAGGATCCACCTGGCCGCTATACCGGGTGCCTAGCATTACAAATGAGACATCATTTGCCGCCACTTGTTTCCAGTCAATAGCACCCTGCCAGTGGGAGACATCGATTCCCCGGGCATGAATTCCTGAAATCGCTGTGCCATCCAGCAGCTGATAAGTGCCCTCGCCGATTTTGCTGTGTGTAGAGGCAGCATATGCTACGGGTGCTCCAAGCACAGGTGCCATAAGGGAAATTGACAATCCCATGCCAATAATTCTTTTTATCACATTCTTCCTTAAATGTATTTTTAGGTTAAAATATTGCAAAGTAATTCTCCCTTCCTTCTTATCGCTTGTTATTGATCTGAAAAATGAAAGGCTTTAGCCTCTTTTACAAGTGACTAAAGTCTTTCTTATAATTGCAAGACATCTGCTGAATATTGCCAATAATGCTTTGCTGAATTCAAGTTTTCAATTTATAAAACCAAAATCACGGTTTCGGGCCGCCAGTTAGGCCTGCTTCCAGGGAGTCGCCGGAATTACCAGAAGGAGATGTCCCTCCTGGAGTCGTTCTGTTGGACGAAGAAGATGCGCCTGGGCCTCCGCTGGAATAGCTGGAACCACCCACAACCGGAGTAGAGGAGCCACCTCCGCCATTGCCGGAAGAACCATTATATACATTATTCGTATTGACGCTGGTGTTACAAGCGCCATTGTTGGCAAACTGATAGGTAACTCCGTCAATTGTACGGCTAGTACCTGCCACCATCCGTCCGTCTGCTGGATCCAAATAGTAATAAGTGCCACTCACTTGAATCCATCCTGTCTGCATATGACCGGAATTGTTAAAATAATGATAATATCCATCAATCTGCTTCCAAGCCGTAGACATTATTCCATTCGCTGGATCCATATAATACTTATTCGTGCCATCACTTAACCAGCCGGTTAACATCTTTCCAAGAGGGATCCCAGCTGAATTTGCATTCATATTAAAATAATAGTAGTTACCGTTATATTGCTGCCAACCGGTCAGCATTTTGCCATCTGAACCAAACAGAAAATAACTTCCGTCAATATCTATGGCAGTATTCAGCACGCATTTCCCACTGGAAGGATCAAAATAATACCATGCATTATCCATATTGCGCCATCCTAACAGCATAGAACCATCGCTGCGCATGTAATAATAATCATTGCCGATGTTCAGCCACTGGCTAACCACCATTGTGCCGTCACTCAGCATATAATAATGCTTATTATTATCGTTTACCCAACCGGTAGCCATCAGGCCATCGCTTTTGAAATAATACCACTTATCATTGATCTTTTTCCAGCCGACACTCATAACACCTGTAGACAGATCCATGTAGTAATATCCGTCCGATGTGTTGATCCAGCCCTTATGTAAAGAACCGTCAGCATCATAATAGACATAGTTATTGCCATTCTGTACCCATCCGGAAGCAGCAAATGTAGTCATTCCGGAACCAAGGACTGCCGCCCCTAGTATTCCGGCAAATGCTAATGCAGCCAGATGCTTTTTCTTTCTCATGATTCATACCTCCTTATATTTCGGACTGTTGTCCGAGAAAATTCATATTCATTAGAAACCATTATAACATAAGCGATAGCGGAAGTGATAACATTTTTATTACTTTTTTTTGATCTTTTCATAATACCTTTTCGCATATCGGTACATAATCAGCGTATAATCCCCAAATTCCTCCCCTAAAGAACTTTTGTATACAGCCCAAAGAGCCCACAAAAAGCCACCGAGAGCCATATAGCTATATACAACTATCCGCTCTTCGTCCTTGGCGGGGCGGCCAAAATAGAGTTCCATAAGCAATTCCACTTGCTGTTCCTTATAATAGGAATAAATGGCACACATCCCCAAATCGATCAGCGGGTCACACATTCCGGAATATTCCCAGTCAATCAGACGGACGGAACCATCTGGCAGAATAAGGAAATTATCGGCATTGCTGTCAATATGTGCCAATGTTTTGGGGCGGTTTAGACGATCCAGGCCATCCATCAGTTCAAACATCCTCCCCCGCACGAGTTCGTAATCCTCAAATAAGGGTCCCCCATGCTCCATGCACAGGCGTTCATAGAACAAAATCCGTTCTCGTATATCAAACTCATGTTCCACAGAAGGCTCCGACCCATGAAAGTAACGAAGCAAGTTCATACACGCTTCCATATCGTCTCTGCTGTCTGCAAAGGCATTTCTTGCACCTTCATAATATTCTGCAATCTTATAGCCAGTATTGCCATCCATGTGAATCACCTTTTCCGAAATACTTAAAGGACGGATGGCTTCATAAACGGCAGCTTCCTGACGGCGGTCAATCAGTAGGCCGGTTCCTGGCCCCGGAATACGGCAAATGAAATGCTTTCCTTTTAGCTGAAAGAGGAATGATTTATTGGTCATGCCAGACTTTAGGCACCGGATAGACTGAATCTCAGATTCTGGAACCTGAAACACTGTAGCCACTAACTCCAGCGCCTTATTATCAGAATGGGTTTGGTACCGGGTATCAAACCTCCGGAGTTCTTCCAGATTTTCAAATTCATAAACCTGTTGGCCTGACTGCCTGTTGATATAAATTTCCAATTCTGCTATGGAATCTTTTAACACATGCTCCCAGTACATCTGTTCTGTGCCTGGAGTTTGGTATGCTGTTTCTATAAAAGGCAGAAAACTATCTGAAAATTCTTTTGAAAAGTATACCGGTCCATACATTACCCAGCAATCATTACCCCCAATTGAGACTTCCGTAATGCGTTTCTTCTTATTATAATGAAGTGCCCACTCCGACGTATTGCCCTTCATATATACGGAAGAATACCAGGCGCCACACTCCCAGGAATGAAACATATTATCCCGCAGCCAATTGTCGGAGGACAATACATACATGTTACGTCCCCGCAGGATTTCCCTGGCACAATAAATAGTAGCAAGAGTATTCTTGCAGGAATATTCAGGATTATATAGAAGGGATACTCCATATTTGTCTATCAAGTATTCAAACTTTTCTTTTAGGTACCCTACAACAATTGTGATATCCGTAATCCCAACTTGGTGTAGCTGCTGGATCTGCCGTTCAATCATACGTTCCCCAAACACTTCTAAAAGCCCCTTCGGCGTTTCAAAGGTCAATGGGACAAAACGGGAACCAAATCCAGCGGCGATAATCAAGGCGCCATCTACCTGGAATTGCTCCAAAAAGGCGTCTCCAACTCCAGTCAGCTCATAAGTTCCGGCAGAACTTTTTTCCTGTGCAAGATATCTTTTTCTGCAGCATTCCTTCAATAAAGTGTTAACCGTTCCCAAAGACAATTCTAACTGCTGGGATAATTCCCGTTGTGTGCAGTAGGGATGTTCTTTGATATAACGGCAGATCAATCCAATTCGATCCATATTAATGCCTCCTTTTGAACCGTAAATAATCCCTGACTATAAAAAAGTGTTCAAAAATATCCAAAAATCAAATCATGTGAACATTATAGCACAACCTCTGCTAAAATCAAAGTTTAAGAAAGGATTGTATTAATATTAATACAATTTTCGCAAATAATTCGTTTCTTGTAAAGTTTTCGTAAGAAAACGCTTAGGGTTTTGTTATAGCATTTATCAAAAAAGTGTATTATACTGTCAGTGTGATGGAGAGATGGTAACTTCCATGGCGAGGTTAATAATTTTACATAAACAAAAAATGTAAAAAACTATTGATAATTGCCATTATA
>RAYB01000076.1 GCA_003669055.1 bacterium 1XD21-70 | reverse complement strand
CAGCACCTCCTCCCATGGGCTCCTGCCCCCATCCCCTGCGCCGCATCCTCTATCAGGAGCAGGCCATGCCTCCTTGCTATTTCCCCCAGTGCACCATAGTCCGCCGGGTTCCCCAAAAAGTCCACTGCCACGACTGCCCTCGGCCTCAGCCTCCCTTCCTTCTCCACCCTCCCCACCTGGCGTTCCAGGCTTTCCGGGTCAATGTTATAGGACACCCTGTCAATGTCGCAGAACACCGGGGTCGCCCCCATGAGGCATGCCGGCTCGACAGTCGCGATGAAGGTCATGTCCGGGCAGAACACCGCATCCCCCGGCCCGACCCCATATGCCATATAGGCCAGCTGGAGCGCCGATGTCCCGTCGGAGCAGGCCACTGCATGCCTCCTCCCCACATACCGGGCAGCCCTCCCCTCAAAGGCTCCCACCTCCTCGCCAAGGATGAAATGGGCCTTCCCCATGACCTCCAGGACCTTATGGTCGATTTCCCCCTGGTACTGCCTGTACTGCGCTTTCAAGTCAATGAATTCCATGGTTGGTATTTCCCCTTTCTATGTGTCTCTTCTCTCCCTGAACACCTAAATGTTACTTGGTTTTCTCACAGTTCTGTTCCATCAAACCTTCCCACAAAATCCATTGTCGAACATTCCGCTAATGGCAATTTCACCGGCTTCCCAGTCGCTGCTGATTGATATATCGCTAACACCAATTCCAATGCCCGTTTCCCCGCCTCGGCATCAACAACAAGCCTTTCTTTTCCTTCAATTGCCGCTATTACATTTCTATATAGCTTTGTATGCCCAAACCCATACACATTTGGGGGATTCTCCGCACATTCCTGCTTAATCTGTTCCTCATCTCCAAAATAGTCGGAAAACTTCCATTCTTCTATAATATTTACCGCTTCCCCTCCTGCTTTGACCGTTCCCTTTTCCCCAAAAATATAGAGGGTCTCCTCCAGATTCCTTGGGTAGACATCTGTGGTTCCCTCTACGATACCATAGCTTCCATTTTTGAATTTTACAACCGCAATCCCCAAATCTTCGGCCTGAATGTATGGGTGGATCATCCGGTCAGTCATCCCATAGACCATGTCTACCTCGTCCCCCATCATCCAGCGGAGAAGGTCAATATCATGGATACATTGATTCATCAGCGCACCGCCATCCTGCTCCCATGTCCCCCTCCAAGAAGCCCTGTCATAGTATTCATGGTTTCTTGCCCAGCGGACATGCGCCGTCCCATATAATAATTTCCCGAACCTTTTCTTTTCCAATGCTTTTCGTATCTCTACAATGCTTTTATTAAACCGGTTTTGGTGGCATGCACAAACCTGCAGTTTCTTTTCCTTTGCCTTTGCAATGACAGCATCAGCATCGGCAATTGACAGGGCAAGCGGCTTTTCAATGATCAGGTTACAGCCATATTCCATGCAGTCCAACGCAATCTGTGCATGTTTTCCGGACTCTGTCGCGATTGCTACCAGTTCCGGTTGTTCCAGACGCACCATTTCTTTATAGTCTGTATATACTTTTATGTTTCTATCCTGCAGGTCGAATTTTAATATCTTGTCCTCTGCATTTTCCCTAACAATATCACAAACTGCCACAATTTCCAGATTGTTATTTATTGCGGAAACCACATGGTTTGCAGATATTCTCCCACATCCTATTAATGCATATTTCATAGCGAGTATCTCCTCTCTGTCTAACCAAAGCTGCCCGTGAAGCTGTTATTCCTTTACCGGCAGTTGGTATTCCTTGTCACATTTTTTACAATAGGCTATCGCACTCTTTTTTACCAGCCGTTCTCCACATTTGCAAACATAACCAATAACCCTAGCCGGATTCCCGGCAACCAAGGCATAATCATTAACATCATGTGTCACAACACTGCCTGCCCCTACCATGGCATATTGCCCTATCGTATGTCCACATAATATTGTTGCATTCGCCCCAATAGTTGCCCCTTTTTTAATAGTTGTCTCCCTAAATTCAGACTTCCTGCTGACAAAACTGCGGGGATTAATCACATTTGTAAATACGCAGGATGGCCCCAGGAACACTTTATCCTCAACAGTCACCCCTGTATAAACAGCCACATTATTTTTTATGGTTACTTGGTTCCCAATAATAACATCCGTTTCTATAAAAACGTTTGCCCCAATCCTGCAATCGCTTCCAATCCGGGATCCCTGCTGAATCACAACATTTTGCCATATTTTCGTGTTTCTTCCGATTTGTGTTGTTTCCACAGACGCTGTTGGATGTATAAATATTTCATCCATTTTGTTCCTCCGTCTTTTATCCGTTTCTATTTAATATTTCAGCAAACAGGCCGCAAAAGTTCCTATTTACGATACCCATATCGAACTCTTTCTCAAACAAACTTTCGGCGTTTTTCCCCATTTCCTTCTGAACATTCTCATTCTCTATCAATAATTCCAATTTCCTGGCACAATCTATAGGATTGCCCTCTGCATATGTCAATCCTGCTTTGTTGGCATCCAATATTTCCTTCGCATAACCAGTAGATGAATTCAAAACCGGGAGTCCTGCGGAAAGATATTGAACCACTTTATTTCCAAACGCATCACAAAATCCATCTGTATTTTTGTAACAAAATGCACCGGCCTTAGACATTAGCATCAGGCTGTCCATCTGGCCTTTATTTAGCCATCCAGCAAAATAAATACTGGTTGTGTTCCCAGCAATTGCCCGCAATTCCTCCTCCCGGTCACCAGTCCCTCCAATAATAAGCTTTATGTCAGCATATTTATTACTCAGGTACATAACAGCTTTTATCAACGTATCATAATCCCCTTGGGAAGATAAGGTTGCAATCAAACAAATATTCCATGTTTCCCTGGTTACCCCGCGTTCTTCCCACCATTTCATAAGAACAGCCAACTCGTCACCAGCCAGCATCGCCCTATGTGCACCGATGGCAATTACTCTATCCAAAACATTTTTCTTCCGCCCTGCATATTTCAGTCCCCATTCCAGCGCTGCTGGTACATTTCCTGTCAGTACATCCGCATGTTTTAATACTTTTGAGGCGGAAATTTTCAATGGTTTCAACAAGATATTGCCTAAAGGCTTCCATTTCTCAGGCACCACTCTTAAAAAATAATCTGGCCAGAAATCCCGGATATCAACAATCACCGGAACACCATATCTTTTTCCATACTTTATCGCTTCCTTTGCAAACTGCTGTGTTGGCCATGAGCAAAAGATCACATCAGGTCTTCTAAATTCCCGGGCATGGATCCTGAATTCCTTTGCCAATCTTTGATGGTATAATATCCTTGAAAATGATACATTTTTTTTATACGAAATAGGAGAATGCAGCAATACAATCTTTTCATTATCCTGCACATCTGCAATTTTATATTTTTTTGAAATATACTGTTTTTCTCCATGCAAAAATGAGGAGGACCACCAAACCACATGGTGCCCTTCCTCTGCCAGATGCTTTGCCAAAGAACCTGTCCGCATCAGCCGTACATTTTTTCTTATGGGCAATGCTTCCCCTTCTTTTATAAGCCATACTGTCATTTTTTTCTTTTTGTTTTCCATCTGTTTTCTCAAAATCACTTTCACTCTATCTGTATCCCATCTGTTTGAGCCTATCTATTACCTGTTCCGCAATGCTCCTTCCGTTTATCCCATACTGCTCTCTTAAATATTTCTGGCTCCCTACCAATACACTATACTCATCATGGAGCCCTACCCGCATCAGTTTTGCTTTCCCGTCTGTCTCTGCCATAACCTCTGCCACTGCTGAACCAAATCCTGCCACAATATTATGTTCCTCCACCGTCACAATCAATGAAGTATCCAAACAACATTGCTTTATCACTTCATTGTCAATCGGCTTCACTGTTGGGAACGTATACACTGCGGGAAACACCCCCTGCTGGCTTAAAATTTCATACGCCTTTTCCACCTCGTCAAAAATCGCCCCCGTGGAAAAAATAGCAACCTCTTCCCCATCATGAACCCTGACTGCTTTACCAACCCCGAAGCCCTTAAGTTCCCCATGGATCCGTTTTTCCCCGCCGCGCCCCAGCCTCAGGTAGCAGGTTCCCGGGTGCCTGGCTATGGCCTTCGTGCATTCCTCTGCCTCCACCAGGTCACCTGGCGCCATCACCACCACATCCGGAAGCGCACGCATCACAGCCAGATCCTCCGTCGCCTGGTGGCTCATCCCAAGCGCCCCATAGACGAACCCGCCCCCGACGCACACTACCTTTACGTTTGCCTTGTGGTAGGCGCAGTCATTCCTGATCTGCTCCAGGCAGCGCAGCGTCGGGAAATTCCCGATGCTGTATATGAAAACCGTCTTTCCCTCCAGCGCCATCCCTGCCGCCAGGGAGGCCATGTTCTGTTCCGCGATCCCGGCATTGGTGAACTGATCCGGCAGTTGCTCCCAAAATGGCTTTAGAACCCCAAACCCCAGATCCCCTGTTACCAGTTCGATGCTTCTGTCCCCTTTTGCCAGGCTTATCAGTGTTTTTACAAAGGTATCTCTCATATCATCCACTCCCGTCTCCTAGCCAGGCCAGGGAATCCCACGGCCTGAGCCCCTGGCCACCTAACCCAGGCATTATACCCCATAGGCGTGCCCCCCTGCCCCCGGCTTTGCCTCCACCCGGCGCATTTTCTCCGGGTATGTCGGCTTCCAGCTGTACGTAAAGGTATGGTCATTCCCAATATCATCCCCTTCCGCCGGTTCCTCCGGGTCTGGGATCCCATCTGGTGTATAGGGATCCCAGACCCCCTCCGGCATGCACTTATGGAGCAATGTGACCGCCATGTCATACTCCCAACCCCCATGCGGGAAGCGGTAATGCCAGAGGATGTCATTTTCCATAAAGCGGATGCCGCACCCCTTAATAGTATCTGCTATAATCACTGTCGGCCTGTGCCCCTCTTCCATGGCCAGCCCTTCCGCCTTTTGGAAAGCATGCCTGAGCTGCCCATGGTCATTCCCATCGGCCCGGACTGCATTCCACCCGAAGGCTTCCCATTTAAGGGCCAGGTCCCCGATCCCTATCGTGTTCTCATTAAAGTCCAGGCTCTGCATATGGTTGTGGTCTACCACTGCCACCAGGTTGTTCAGCCGGAAATGGCTGGCAAACAGCGC
>RAYB01000075.1 GCA_003669055.1 bacterium 1XD21-70 | reverse complement strand
GAAGAAAAAGCCAGAAAAACTAAGAACCGGATAGAATCCTTTCGTTTTAGATGTCTATGCTGCTGGGGACGGCTCATGATAACTAATACATTATAATCTTTTACGTGGATTATCATTTCCTGCTTACATTTGGGGCAGAACAGCGGGAAATTCCGAAGCTCTGTGTCTGACCGCATTTTAATGCGTGTCTTGCTTCCGCAAACAGGGCATAATAACCATTTGAATTGCTCGTTCCCGTCATGATTCATGGTTCTTATGCTTGCTTTCTTTTCGCAGTACAACGCTGCTGATAACGCTGATGCCGCCCAACAACGCACAAGATTTTGACGGGAAAAGGATTCCTGCCGCCACCAGACCAGCACCGACAACTAAGTTACAAGCCGCAGCCGTTTTTAACGCTTTCTTTTTCGGGTTGGGAAGTTCTACGGAAATCCCCAATCTACCATTCAACTTTTCGCAAGCCCGATTTACTTCTTTAATCATTTTGTCCTCCTTTAAAACAATAACTGTATGCCGTGATTTACAATAAGCAACACGCCAACGCCTATGACAATCCATAGGGCTGTGGCTTTCTTTTCTTTCCCTTTTCTCTTGTTCAGAAACAGGAAAATCAATCCCACGCCCACAAGGCAGATACCAACAATCAATGATACGATTGAAATGGTCTGCATGATTTCCGCACTTGGAACGGGTACAAAGTCGGGAATTGGAAAGTTCATTTTATAGCCCCCTTTCTTTTAACTGCTCAAATCTGATAAAATCATTTTTCTCATTGTGATTGCTGAAAAAATGATTCCTATGATGCCGAAAATAATTGCCGCAACGGGAATTGACAAAAGTCCTGCGCTGCTTCCCTGTGAGTTTGACGCTATGGCAACAATAACGATAGACGAAACAACGGTTGCAATCGTTGACTTCTTTATCATTCCAACATACAGCGGGAGAAGCCCCAACAGGATAGCGGATATTGTTGTAACTGCCTGTGCCAGTATGTTTCCAAAGCTGAACGTGACAAAATCAAAACATTTTGCCGCAAGAAAGATTGTGGCATATTGGAAGATATTTGATAGCACATGGAACAGGAACATGATACCGCATATCAAAATGAGTTTTGCCGTAATCAGTTTTGTGCGACTGATTGGGTAAGTGAAAAGCAAACTGATTGTTTTGTTTCTGTATTCTTCAATCACAAATACGGAAATCAGTACCGCTTCCCATACAATCAGAGTAGCCCTTACAAGCATTGCCGCTAACGTAACTGTATCTAACTGGACAGGGGCAAATCCCGGAAGCGTGGATATATTGCCGCTTGCGGTTAAAAGGCTGGACGTAAAGACGGAAAGCAGAAAGATAATAAAGTTAGCTGCTAACAGTCCGGCGATATGTGGCTTTAACGGTACTTTCTTAATTTCCATGCGGATAAGATTCCACATTTTTTCCACCTCCTCCCAATAAGCCTAAATAATAGGATTCAAGGTCTATCCCGTTCGCCGTAAGCTTTTTCATAGATACTTCCGCAAGCATAGCCCCGTGGTCAATAATTCCGATTGTGTCGGCAATTTTAGATAGCTCGTCAAGGATATGGCTGGATATTAAAATGCTTGTGTGGTATTCATGGTTGATTCGCAACAGCAGTTCCCGCACTTCAATAATCCCCTGTGGGTCTAAGCCGTTTATTGGTTCGTCTAAAATAAGCAAATCCGGCTTCGTGAGCATTGCCCTTGCAAGCGCAAGCCGCTGTTTCATTCCCAAAGAGAATTTCCCTACGGCTTTTTTGCCAGTTTCTGCAATCCCTAACAGTGACAGCGTTTCCATGATGTTTTCATAGCCTGCGCCCATGTACCGGCAATGGAGTTCCATGTTCTCGTATGCGCTTAAATGGCTGTAAAAAACAGGGCTTTCAATAATGCTGCCGATACGGGAGAAAACGGGATTGTTCCCCTTGTTGATAGTTTCGCCTAATAAACATACCGTACCTGTATCGGGGAAAATGATGTGGTACAGCGTTTTCATCAGCGAAGTTTTTCCTGCGCCGTTCGCGCCCAAAAATCCGTACACTTCCCCTTGCCTTACATTCATGCAAATATCATTCAGTATGGGGCTGCCCTCTATGGATTTTGATAAGTGCCGTACTTCAACCGCATTTGTCATTCGCCCGCCCCCTTTTTGGGGCATAGCCGCCTTTTGAATATCAGAGTTGCTTTCTGTGCGATTCCGATAAGAGAATATTGGGAGCTGCCTATACACGGATAGGCGAAACAAGTAACCAGCTCCCAGCCGTCCTTACCGTAATGATTCAATTTATCAGACAGCGACTTTTCGGAATGTTCTGTTTCCTTGCTGTCAATTACTATCGTTTTGTACTCAAATTCTGTCATAAAAATCTCCTTTACTCAAAAATATCTGCCACAAGGCTATCCACCATAAAATCAAAAACAGCGAAATAATCACAAGTGACGGAAAGCGTTTCTTTTGCATTGATTGTTGACAGCAGCGCACTCAAAATTCCATATGCCTGTGCTTCCTCCATTTTCAGATTGAGGTCTGCGGCATGGATAACCTGTCTGAAAAAATCGAAACTGTCAAACTTGATTTTCTTAATCGTTTCTTCCGGCAGCTTTGTCACAAAAGACTGAAAATCCGGCGTATTAACATTGTAGAGGAACGGCTTGCTGTCGTATTCCCGGAAAAGCCTTTTCATGGACTGTGCAAAGCCCTCTTTCGTCCGGCTGTTCCTGTTTATGTCGATAATCTTTTCTGTCAACCTCCTTTGTATGTCTGTGATTGTTTCAAGGAATAAATCTTCCTTTGTCGGGTAGAGCGTATAAAAAGTACCGATAGATATAACTACCTTGTCGCATAGATTCTTAATGCTTGTCTTTTTGTACCCTTGCGCTATCCAACATTCCTCGCATAGTTCTTCCAGCTTTTTGCGGATTGCTTTTTTATCAACGTCCGAAAGGACTGGCTTTGACGGCATAATTCTATTTCTCCCTTCTGATGAATTTTACTTGCGAATATTCGTTATGAATATTCGCAAGTAAATAATAACATTTGTAACACATATTGTCAAGGTGAAAAAGTTTTGTTTATTATGCAATAGTTGAAATCATATTTTTCCCACTCGTGGTTCTTTCATTGGCAGGCTGCTGGCCGAGATAAAAACGCCGTTTTCCATATCCTCGGCATGGATAGCGGCTTTCTTCGCCTCAATTTCAGCCCTTTTCTTTTCTTTGATTTTATCCTCATACCGTTTTTGTGTCCCGTTGGCCTTGCGCCGGAGATATGCCTGGTGCAGCTTGTCCTTGCGTTCCTCTTTCTTCCGCAGGGCTTCCAGTTCCTCCGGCGTGAGGTTCATTTCCCCAAAATGGGGCGGTATGTACCTTCCGACAAAATTGAAGTAAATCTCAACTTCCTGCGTGGTTTCAATGCTGCCTTTTCGGTCACGCTCATGGACAAGGATTTTCTCCACAAACTCATTCAGCATGGTGGTAGTCAGGTTGTCAAAATTCTCATACTTGTCAACAAGGGCGATAAATTTCTCCGCTGATTTCCGGCTCTGCTCATATCCAGCGATTGCCTTTTCCAGTTCAGTAATCTCGCCGGAAAGGGATTCCTGCTCCTTTGCGTACTGTGCGTCCAGGGCGGCGTACCTTGCGTCAGGCAGCTTGCCCAGCACATTGTCCTCATAAATCTTGCATATCAGTTTTTCCAGTTCCCCGGCCCGTTTCTGTGCCGCCGCCAGCCGTTTCCGCTTTCTGGTGATGTCGCTGGCCTGCTGCTCGGCCTGAGTTTCCTGAACCGCTTTGATAAACTCTGCCCTGTCATTTCTGGAATACTCCGCAATCGCCCGGAGCATATCGGAAACCAGTGTCAGGACGGCGCTTTCATTGATTCGGTGCTGCGTGGAGCAGAGGACGCCAACCGGAACCTTGCTATATTGGGAGCAAGTATACTGTGAGATACGCTTACCATTGTTGGTGCGGTGGACGTACATCTTGCCGCCGCAGTCGGCGCAGTAGAGCAGGCCGGTAAGCGGGGCGGCTTCTCCCCAGCCGTCCGGGTAACGCTTCACGTTGGAGCGGATTCTCTGCACATTCTCAAAGGTTTCCGGGTCGATAATGGCGGTGTGGGTGTCCTCAAAAATTACCCATTCATTTTCATCAACGTAGTGGCTTTTCTTGTCCTTAAAGTGCTTACGGGTCTTGAAGTTGATGGTGTGGCCTAAATACTCACGCTTTTTCAGGATATTGACGATAGTAGAAGAACCCCAGCCATAAGGGTCTTTAAACGTCTTGGATTGGTTCACGCCCTCCCCGTAATGGGAGAGGTGCAGGGAAGGTATCTCAATCTTTTCCTGTGACAGCCGGTTCGCAATCTGGTAGGGGCCGTATCCCTCCAAAGTCATAGCGAATATCCGGCGCACCACGCCAGCGGCTTCTTCGTCCACAATCCAGTGTTCCCGCTTTTCGTCCCATAAATAGCCGTAAATGACCGTGCCGGTCAGGTGCTTGCCGCTCATGCCTTTTGCCTTGAATACGGACTTAATCTTGCGGCTGGTATCTCTGGCGTAAAATTCATACATGATGTTCAAGAACGGGGTAAAATCATTCTCTCCCTTGGCGCTGTCCACTCCGTCATTGATGGCGATCAGCCGGACGCCTCTCTGCCGCAGGATTTCCATGACCTGGCCGACTTTGAGATAGTCACGCCCCAGGCGGCTCATGTCTTTGATGATGATTGCCTCCACGTTCCCGGCCTCCACTTCCTCCATCATGGCGGTGAATCCGGGGCGGTCGAACCGGGTTCCGGAGATTCCATCGTCCGTGAAATGGGTCGGGTTGGGAAAACCGTTGCGGCGGGCGTAATCTTCCAACATGGATTTCTGGTTGCTGATGGAATTACTCTCACCTTGGAGTTCATCGTCACGGGAGAGCCTCTCGTACAGCGGGGTAATCTTGGTTTTCGTCATAGCGTCTGCCTCCTTACATGAAATATGCTCTAAATGAGTTCTTCACTAACCATGAGAAAATCTCGTGATTAAGAAGTCATTTAGAGCATATATCACCTGCCGCCAGCTTATATTTTTTATACTGCCGCAGGGCGAAGTGGTCCGGGTCCTTCTGCTCCAGCGCGTCAAAGAGCAGGTCTACAGCGTTCTTGAAGCTCTCGTCATCCTCCCGCACTTCCATAGCGTTCAGCATCTCTACCAGCGTGGCAAAATTCTGTTCGTTTGTCGGGGCCTCGTAGTAGATATAGCCGATCAGCGCCGTATAGAGAAGGGTTTCCGCCTGTTCTGATAGGTAAGCCTTTGAAATAATCTCCAGCTTTTCCCCCAGCTAACACCGGACATGCGACTTTCATCGCAT
>RAYB01000074.1 GCA_003669055.1 bacterium 1XD21-70 | reverse complement strand
GTCCTGGCCAACTGTTCCGCTGTCTTTTTCAGATTCTCCACCGCCTTGATGTCCTCCCGCATGGCTTTCATTTTCTGATACTGTACCGATTTCTCCGCTTTCAGGCGGTCGGCTTCGGCCTGCCATTTCTTCGGGGTGATTTCTTCGCCGTTAGCTTTCAGCTTTTCCAGATACCGGACAGCGGCGTCATATAATGCCAGTTCCGCACCGTGCTTCTGCTCAAACTGCTCCTTTTTCTTTCCCGGCTTCATCTTGTCAAGCTGGCGGCGGGTTCCTTTGTTCCTCTCGTATTTCTCCCACATGGAGAGATGTTCGCCCAGCACTTTGATACGCCGCTCGGCGGTGACAATCTTCCCACGAAGGGAATAGTAATCTTTGTTCATGGCGGCCACTTTTTCATAAAGCTGCTCCATGGAAGTAATGTGGTTGCCGTTCAGGAAATTGAACAGGGCGGCGCTTTCTTTCAGGTTCCTTATCTTCCCATACCGGGAGCCGGGTTTCCCTGTTAACAGCTGTGCCTCGTAAAACTGCGCCATGATACTGTCTTTTCCTTCCGATTTCTCTGCCTGCTCTTTCGTCCATTTATAGATCCGGGTAATCCGTGCCTTAATTTCTTTCAGCAGCTTATTGTCGGCGGCAATCTGGCGGTTGATGTTTCCTTTCTCTGTGGCAATGCCTTTCCGCTCCATCTGGCTGGCGGCAACTCCCAGATGGATAGAAGGTATCTTGTCAATGCCCTGACGCTCGTAGGAGCGGTGGTCAATCCGTTCCGGCCTGCCCGCTGCCTCCAACGCTTTGTTGGCGTAGGTAGCCCAGGCAGCCCTCCACTTTTCTACATTTCCTTTATCATTCCAGTCAGTGGTGTCCTCCCGGTGGTTCTTCCAGCCGCCTTTGCCATTGGGGATTCGCTGGCCGTTTTCGTCCAGTTCATATACTTTCCTGCATTTCGCTCCCCATTGTCCGTCCTCCTTTAGAGGCCTGATAGTGAGCATGACATGGAAGTGGGGGTTGCCGTCTTTCTTGTCATGGATAGAGAAATCCGCACACATACCGGCAGCGACAAAAGTATCTCTGATGAAAGAGCGGGCAAGCTGTAATTGTTCCTCCCGGTTCAGTTCTACCGGCAGGGAAATTTCTATCTCACGGGCAAGCTGTGCGTCACGGGTTTTTTCAACTATCTCCACACTGTTCCAGAGAGTGTTTCGGTCTTGAAATTCCGGTTGGGCATGGGGTGGCAATATGATTTCAGAGTGGACTACGCCACGTTTCCGGGTGTAATCATGGGTAAGCCCGTCCCATTCGTTGGTCATTTTGGTTCCGCTCCGGTAAGCGGCAGCGCCTACGGCAGACTTTGCCTTGCTACGCTTGATAATCTGGACGGGCATATGGAAGATGGCTATGGCGGTTCGCCTCCTTTCGGCTGGGATAAATTGGCTTCGCTGGAAAGGGCAGACGCAGAGCGGGTGTCCTTTCCGGCGGAGCATACAAGGGGTTTGGGGAGTGTAGCTCCCCATTGCGTCCAGAGGACGCCACGCCCCCGGCAGGGCGCACACACCGGAACGGTGTATAAGTGCGCCGTTGGATATTTAAGATTGCTGTGTGCCTTGGCTTTCAGGCTCGTTTTTCAGCAGCCGTATGACTTCCGGCAGGCAGGAAATGGCGGATAAAAATGCTTTGACTTCCTCGCCGGTCATAGCGGTAACGGCAGGGAAGATACTTTCCAGAACCGCCCCATGCTCAATCAGGCGGCGTGTCCTGGCTTTCCGCTCTGCGTCCGTTTTCCGGTTCAGGAGAATCTTCTGGCGGTTCTCCAACTGGCGGATTTCCGTCTTTACTTTTTCCTGCTGGTTTTTCAGCTTGTCTATATCTGGCATTTGTAATCACCTCCTTCGGGCGGCAAAAAAGACAACCGTTTCCGGTTGCCCTACTGTGATTTGGATTCGATTGTCTGTCACCATTCCTGCGCCAGCGGCTTCTTGTCCGGGTAGAGTTTCCCGGCCATGACTGCGGCATGGTTCCTGATTCTGATTTCTCCCCGCTTCTCACTGGCTCTGGCGTTTTTGTAGCCCTCATCAGAGAGGAAAAAGCGGTATCGCTCTCCGGGGAATCCCACCGGACTGTCACTGTTCAGAATATCCACCGTTACCATATGCCTTGTTTCCGGCAGGAACCGCTCCATGCCTGCCAGGTCATGCCCCAGCAGAACCGGCTCCCCCTTCCCGGCTTTGGCGGCGGCAAGCCTCTGGCGGATAGAATTATCATGTTTTTCGATAAAGGCCGCCCGGTTATCCGCAATAAACTGGCTGCACTCTGGCTCTGTCAGTTTCTCCAGTTTCCGTATCGTGTTCTCAACAATCACTTTTGACAATAAATCGTCTTTCTTTTCCAGAACCGGCACAATCTCTTTCAGCCCGGCAAGGGTTTCTTCCTTCGTTGGCGCGGCATACTGGTAGAGCATTTCCAGTTCGCTTTTGGTAAAATTCATTTCCCTCATTCCCTCCATTTCTTTTTCTCAAAATAGCCCCGCATTCGCTTTAATCCACTCTTAACAGTCTGCTGTACCACCGATACGCTCACGCCTTCCTCTGCGGCAATCTCAATCAGTTTTTTGCCAAGTATGTAGCGGGCATGGATACGCCTTGCCTGTATTTCTGTCAGATTCCCCATGGCCTCCGCCAGAAGTTCCAGTGTGGCAAGGTAAACCTGCTCTTCCTCACGTTCCACAAGAATTTCCTCCGGGGATTTGACGGTAAAATCAAAGGCGCAGTTTTCAATCCCGTCCTCACAGTCAAGGGAATAATACGCCTTGTGATACCAGATTTTATGGGTGCGGTTGTTTTCTTCCCTCCGCATAAGCAGCAGAGCCTCGGCCACCTCGTCCGATACCTCAATAAATGTGTCCGTGACAAAAAGCGGATAATAATACTTTTTCAGGTTGATTGTCTGCATAGGCCATACCTCATTCCGTCTGCTGGCGGCTGTAAAACTCACGCATATATTTCAGCCCACGATGTACGGAACGGTTTACCACGCTCTTGTCAACGCCTTCCTCTTTGGCAATCCGGGTAAAATCTAATCCCCTGATGTAATAGCCTTTAACACGTCTTGCCTGCATGGGAGTAATAACGGAAAACGCCTCGTCCAGCATGGCAAGCAGCTTTTCATGGGCGGCCTGTTCCTCTTTCATCAGGATAATCTCTTCCGCTGACGGGCTGTGTTCCAGTGCGTACTTCTCCGTCCATTCAAAAGCGTCCAAGGAGTAAAATGCTTTGTGGTAACGTGTCCGGCGGTCATAGTTGTACATCTCCCGGACAGACTGCACCATGACCTCGGCCACTTCGTCCGATACCTCCACAAACACGTCCCTGGTGTAGTAGGGATAACAGTACCTTAGATTGATTGTTTTCATGGCTGACCTCCTAAAATGCGGAGAGGACAGGCAGCGGTTTCCTGCCTATCCTCCCCGGAAATGTGATAGGGAAAAAGTTCCCTTCACTGGTTAGCCCGAAATCGGTCAATCGTAGGGTCTGTATCAGAAAAATTTTTTGATTTTCTTCCGTACCGCTTCAATGCTGTCCTGTATGGCAGCTTTGGAGCAGTGGCAAAGCCCGGCAATCTCGGCATAACTTAAACCTTCCAATGCGTAGAGCAGAAACCGGCGGCGCTGCGCCTCGGTGCAGAGCGCAAGGGCGGCCTTAATCTCCAGTATGGTTTCTTTCCTGCACACCCACTGTTCCGGCGTCTGGTAGTAGCAGGAGCGCCCTTCGGTGAGGACTATGTACTCGTCAAACTCCCGGCTGTCCCAGTGCCGCCGCTTCTCATGGGCAAGGTTTTCTTCCTTGTGGTCGGCTCTGTTCAGGTACTCGTATACTTCGACTGTGACCTCCACGGACAGGGCTTGTCCGTCTATGTTGATGGTGACTTCCATCTTCCTTTCCTCCGTTCAGATTTTTTGCAAAGCTTCCTGAACGGAGTAGGGCGGGGAACGGCAACCCACTGACTGTTTCAATCGAAAATAGCAAAAGGCACACAGACAGATAAGAAAATCTGCAAGTATGCCTTTAAAATAACTTCTTTTGGTGAACCGTAATTCACTTACAATCCCGTGGTGGTTTTCAGCTAAACACTGAAATTCATACCGAATATATCAATTTTTAAAATTGTCCTATCTTTCAAATCACATCTCCTTGGAAAGATATGTACTTTGGTTCATATAACTGCGGAACCGTGTTGAGTTCAAATGAGATAAAGTGTATTGTAAAATACTTATGAGGTGAACCGCCATGCAAGAATTTTCTTATCCATTGGGGGATGCCATTAAAAGGGCACGGGGAGAACTGGGTCTGACGCAAAGTCAGGTAGCTGAAAAAAGCGGCATTGACGCACGTACCGTAATGAACATAGAGAACTACAAGGGAAATCCTAAAATGGAAGTCCTATATCCTTTGGTTCGTGCGCTCAAACTGGATTCCAGAGAGATTTTCAATCCTGAAATGAAAAGGGAAAGCCCCGCAATCCGCCAGCTTCGATTTATGATTGAGGAATGCAGCGAACAAGAGTCTGCCGCCCTTATCCCAATCATTGAATCTGTTTTATCTGTACTAAGGGCAAAAGGTGCCATTGAAATTGAATCTGATACATAACATGAAAGAGAGCCTGCGTCCCCATACCAAAGGAAGCAGGCTCTCCGCATTATGCGTCTGGCTCTTTGCTTAACGTCATTTTTAGCTGTACTACATTGATTTTGATTTCTTTCCTGCATTTCGGGCAGAAAAGCGGAAAGTTCAAAAGCACCGTGTCCCCATACACCTTCGTCCTTGTTTTACCTCCACAAGCCGGACAGTGAATCCATAAGGATTTATTTTTCATTACATCACACTTTCTTGATACCAATTCCTACTCTGCGGCTTGCGTCTGGTTTTAGAAATCAGCATACCTTACCCATTTATGACAGTTCCTATTTTTCCGGTGTTCCTGATTGCAAAGCCATACGGGATTCTTCAGCGGACAGTTTTTTATGAAGATTCAAAGCCATAAAAACAGTGATAATGGCGGCCAGAACATCAGCAACCGGCTGGGAGTAAATGACACCGTTTAATCCTAAAACTCCTGGCAGAAACCAGATAACCGGCACAAAGCAGATTCCCTGTCGGCAAGCGCCAAGAAAGCAGCCCTCCTTCGCCTTTCCCATTACAAGAAATAAGAAGGAGTACACGGTATAAAATCCAAAAAGGATAAATGACAGACCATTTGCCCGTAACGCTGCCGCACCAATCTGAATCATTTCGGTATCTCCTTTTGTAAACAATGCCATAATCTGTGACGGGAATATAGCGGCTATCAATCCAAAAACCACACAAAATATGGTTGACCACAGAACAGAGGTTTTAATCGCTTCATATAAGCGACTAAATTTTTTTGCTCCGTAGCTGAATCCGGCGATTGGCTGAAATCCTTTCAAGAAACCGAAAACAATCAAGGTTCCCATAGACATAATTTTTGTAAGCGGCCCCATGGCGGCAAGGGCAGAGCCGCCATATTCTTTTGCCCCATTGTTTATCATACTGATAGACATACTGGTCAGAACTTGAAAAAGTAATGTGGGAATCCCTATTTTCAAAATTTCAGACATTATTTCCTTTGAAAAACAGCAGTCTTTCATGCGAAAATGGAATATGCTCTTTTTCCGGAAAATATAGCACAGGTAAACCACCGTGGAAATCACCTGAGAAATAGCCGTGGCAATGGCTGCGCCGGCAACTCCAAGATTCAGGACGTAGATAAAAATGGGGTCTAATATCACATTCAGGACAGCGCCGACCATTAACGCACACATGGCTGTCTTTGCAGCTCCCTCACTGGACACGATATTATTCATTGTGACATTGAAAACATTAAAAATGGAAAACGTGATGTAAATGCTGGTATAGGTAATTGCATAAGGCATAACGCTTTCCAATGCGCCTATCTGATTTAATATTGGTTTCAGAAATATGACGGAGCCTATAATAACAATCGCTCCAATCAATACACTGCTGTATAAAGCTGTACTGGCTACCTTATCAGCGGTATCTTTATCCCCTCGCCCCAACAGCCTGGAAAGATATGCCGCCGCCCCGTTCCCGAAAAGCAGTCCCAGGCCGACAACAATCTGCCCCAAAGGAAAAGCTACTGTAACCGCCCCCATCTGATCCGTACCTAATCCACCAAC
>RAYB01000073.1 GCA_003669055.1 bacterium 1XD21-70 | reverse complement strand
TCCCCCATCCACCAGGAACAGGGCGTTCTCTGACTCCCCCGCCGCGAATACGGTGCCCAGGTTGCCGCCTACGTTCGCGGCCACCATAGCCACTGTCAGCATAAAGGCTACCAGGCGCCGGTAATTCCTGCGAATCTGATTCCACATACTCACTCTCTCCTTTTCCCTTATATTGCTTTGATCTATTTCTAACGTCCCTGTTGTGAAACGCTAACTTCTAAGGCCTGCCGGTTCCTGCCAATATACCCATAAATTCCCAAGTACTGCAGAAATATACCGGCTCCCGGCCTGCCGTGCCCCCATGGATCCGCCCCTGGATGCCTTTATGGCACCTCCCAAGCAATTCCACGCGGACTGTCCGGCGTGCCCTCTTCAAGTACGTCTCCCGGCAGAAGCCGTCCCTTGCCCTCTGCCTGGTTGGTATTATCTTTTGGCACTCCGCTGGGAGGCCCCTGCCTTCTGCCCCCAGGTAAACGCCTGGGCTGCCAGACGGGCTGCCTTCCCCAAAAAGCCCCAGGTAATCCGCAACCCCATCTATACGCTGGAGCAGTTCCGGAATCCCCTTAAATGGCACCGGCTTTAGCAGGTTCCAATGTATTACTTCTCCATATGCTTCTCCTCCTTCTGTCCCCCAAAACCGCACCAATACAGTTTTACTATATGCCCTTGGTTCCGTATCTGTTTCCCCGGTAAAAGTAGCGTCCATATATCGGTTGTCCTGCCCTACCGGCATTCCCCCACCCCCTGTCTCTGCCATCATGAAATAATGCTGTTTATTGGAAGCCAGACATTAGCCGCATGAATACATTTTTGGAAAAATCCTTAAAAACAGTTGAATTTTAACACCGATTGGTATATACTGACTATTAATATAGAAGTTTTAGGAAAGGCAACAATACATAAACAGCATTATGTATTGTTGCCTTTTATTTATCTCTATTTGATATCAATACTTATTTAAAAACAGCTAATCATTTGATTAGCTGACAAATTTTAAATATGATCCGAACCAGATAAAACCACCCGGGCAAAGATACTGCCCGGGTGGTTCCTCATTTTTCTTAATCTTATTATCCCATGCACCGCAGATGCATGTTATTGTCTGTCCGTCCTCTTAGTCCTCTTCTTTATTCTTCTTTAGGCTTGCTGCCGAGAAGAACGCCCCGAGACCTGCGATCCCGAACAAGGCCAAAAGCAGTCCGGCATGGCGGCTATCTCCGGTCTTCGGCAATGCCACCAACGGCACTTCCATTTCTTCAATCAGTTCTGTTGTCGGTTCACCCGGGAAAGCTGCCAGCGGCACTTCCGGGATATCGATCGTTGTCGTCGAACGAGGAGGTGTGCTGCCACCGCCGCCTCCGCCGCCACCACCTCCGCCTCCTGGCGGGTTGCTGGGAGTATTTGGTGTTTCGGGTGGGTTCTCTGGTGTATGTGTATTGGTTATAATAAACTTCGTACCAAGATCCTGCACGGTAGCCTCATACTTCTCGGGCACATTTATTTCTTTTACCGTATAGGTGATGGCTTTACCGTCTTCATTCACATACAAGTTCTCCCATGTATAAGACCATCCGCTTGCCTGGCTTAATGTCACTGCCTCGCCTACAGCCTCTTCCTTCCCGTCTACTGTCTTATACAGTTGGACTGTCACAGATTCGGGCCGGATATTGTCTTTATTTTCACTGTCTGCCCATACTTTCTCTACAGTCCTGCTGGTCAGGCCTGGTGTATGCACATTCTTAATATCAAACTCGCCCAGGGCTGAATCATCTTTTGCATAAACCGCGCTATAGTCTTTTACTTCTTCCTCACTGATGGAATAAGTAAGTTCTTCCCCGTCTTTGCTCCATTTCGGCAAACCAGTAAATTCCCAACTCCAGTTATTTGATTCATCTGGTTTTACCTCCTGGCTAAAGGTTAATCCATTGCTTGCAGTGAGGGTAACATGGATGCTTTCCGGACGGACTCCGTCGCGGTTATCATCATCATCCCATGTCTTAGAGCCATTGATATCAATCGTCTCGGCATTGACATACTCAAATGCTACCTTGGTACTCTCTTCTTCATCCGTACCGTTATCTTCCTCTGTCTTTCCGATCACTCCTGTTGCCTTGCCGTCCTCTGTAAGGTTTCCATTGATATAAACAGCATAATTCTCCCGGCTGTCCTCAGCTTCGGTTATTGTGTAGCCTGTTCCAAGAGGAAGCCCATCAACGGTAAAGCTCTCACCGGATCCTATAGCCACCTCAAAATGTCCTGTATCCTCAATAACCTGCAGGTCGCCTTTCTTCCCTTCGGCATCTTCAATATGATACGTGAAAAGGCCATCACCTGTGTTGGTCAACTCCACAACAAATGTAAATTTGCTGCCACTATCACTGTCGGCATTTTCCCCGTGTACCTTTTTACTTACGGTCAGGCTTCCCGGGTTGGCGTCATCATCCTTCTTATTTGTGATTGTGACCCTATAAAAATCATTCAAAAGAGGATTCTCTACTTTGACCGCTTCTGATATCTCAGGAGCAAATCCGGTCACATTGGCCTCAACCACTGTCCATTCTGTGTTTTCTCCCAGCTTATCCCAACAATAACGCCATTCATTCTCTTCGCTTAAGATCTGGCGGGCATCCTTCCGTGTCTCAGCATCAAGAATTACAATCTTTCCATCGGCATCTTTGTAGGCCAGATTGACGATCACCTGTTGCGGATGGTCGGTTGTATCATTCCCCGTCTCATCCTTCCATTCTTTCACCACTTCCAGCGCCTTGGTCTCTGTACCTATGATCAAGGTGCCGTTATTAGCGATGGCTGATCCTGGCTGATGCGATTCATTTTCTGTCAGGAAAACCGTTGCTTCATTTTCTCCAAGATCTATGGTTTTGTCTGTTACATCGCTGCTGATACGGAAAGATTCGGTCGTCTTCTGATAATAAGATCTCGGTGCCCGTTCTGTGGATTTCGGCGTTCCGATCAGCCAGTTATTCTCACCGCCGCCCAATGCGATATCAGAAACATCTGCATAACGTCCTCTGCCCAGGAAATAGATATCCGGGAATGAAGCATAACTCACCTTGCTCTTATTACCCGTGATCAAAGCGCCGTCCAGTTCAAAGATCGCCAGCTTTCCTGTAGGACAGGAATATAATGCTGCCTGGCCGGAAACATCTCCTGTTGCATAATTTTTAGTAATGTAGACGTTCTTCATCCACATGGTACTTCCTGCCCAAATATGGATACCGCCGCCGCCTGCGTAATTATTATAGGCCGAAATACAACGATTCCCTGTGATCGTTCCACTGTAGATATACCCTTCGGATGCATCATAGCTACCCCAGTCGCTCCCGATACAGATGCCGCCGCCCTGCGCTCCGGAAACATTTCCTTCAATGACTGCATTTCCCTCTTCCATCTTCAAGGTAGCGCTGTTCACGATACTGATACCGCCGCCATCATTACTAGCTATATTTCCTGTTATGTCTCCACCGGTAAGGATAACTTCCGTACTGTGTTTATAAGCCTGGTTCCCGCTCGAGGCATAAATACCGCCGCCTTTATACGCGGAATTATTCCGGATTGTACCGCCAGTCATCTTAAGGATTGCCGGTTCAATCGTATAATTCAGGCCATGCACATAGACTGCACCCCCGCCGCCGTTCTTGTTTGTATTGTTTCCATTCTCCAGGATCGTGCCATCCTCAATAACCAAGGTGCTGTTTGGCCCTACTTCAACCATCGCCTTGCTGGATTCCACCTTTGCTCCGTCTATATGCGCGCCGGCAAACGTAACGGTCTCACCGGATCTGATCGAAAACAGATAGTCGCTCTGGTTGGTCTTATAACGTGTATAGGTGATGCTGGGATCATTAAAATACTGGTTATCTTCTGCGCTGATGGTCACCTGGCTGCAGACATAGATCAGACCGGAACTTCCCTCCTGGGTCGCTGCTTTATAAGCATCCTCTAAAGTCACGCAAAGTCCGTTCTCTTTAGTCAGCTTTTCTCCATGCTGTTTTCCGCTTTCATCGGTGATCCAAACATATAATTCTGTTTTTTCCGCCGGATCCAGATATACATCCCCGTTACCGATGCACTCATCCTGCTGGATCTTTGATTCCTGATAGTTATGATATCCTTTGGAAGTGTTGCCGGTCTCCACCAGGGAATCGCCGCCGTCCACCAGTAGATATCCTGTACCCCCGATCACTACCTCGTGGTCTGCAAATCCGGTCTTGTTCACATTGCTGTCCTTCGTGAAGAACAGGAATTCATCTGACACATGAGCCGAAGTACCGGCCACCGCATTATCATTTGCTGCTGTGTTGCCGTATACCTTGGTCTCTTCGGTGATCGCCACAGAAGGCTTCTTCGCCGCATCCAACTTTCCGGTTCCTGTATCAATGGCGACACCGCCGCCAAAGGCTGCTTCATTGTCTGCAATGGTGACATCGCCAAAGCTTATGGTCTCTCCTCTTGTCTTGGACACATAGATACCGCCGCCTTTTCCTGTGGAGAGCGTATTTCCTGAGATGACCGTACCTCCCGTGATCTCCAGATCTCCGTTATCACCGTAGGATTCATCACTGATCCCGGCGCCTACCGTACTTGTCGATGCTTTGGTCAGCTTATTACCTGTGATGGTACAACCGTTGATCGTCATCTTTTGGTTGTTATACTTACTGCTGCAGATAGCGCCGCCTCTATTCCCTGCCGTATTATCTGTAAAGCTGGTGTTATTAAAGGTCATGGCAGTTGAAAAATAGGCATAAACAGCTCCGCCCCAGGAGGTTGCTGTATTTCCGGAAAAGGTTGCTTGATCCGTAATCACTTCACAGTTTGTGACATAAAGAGCTCCGCCATAGGAACCTGCTGTATTTTTTGTGATGACACCATTCTCGATCTTTACTTGTGGCTTTGCCGCGGCAACTCCGCCCACATAGACACCGCCGCCGTAAGATCCGGATGTATTTCCGCTGATCTCACCGCCGTTCATGGTAAAGTTGGCTTTTTCTACAGAAACGCCGCCCCCATATCGGGATCCGCTCTTTTTATTGATATTCTGGGTGATGCTACCACCGTTCATGACAAATCCGTCGCCGCCGACAACGGCGATTCCTCCGCCATAGGAAGTACTGCTCCCTCCCAAATATCCTTTCTGGACGGTTCCCGAATTCATCACCAGGCTGCCGTCCTGAACCAGGATAGCGCCGCCCCGGGTTTTATTGACTGTCTCATATAATGGATAGGATGTATTTCCGTTCCCCTCGATGGTGGGTCCTTCTGCACCCTCTTCGCCAATAACCAGATGGCTGTTTGTCGCGGTAATGGTCCGGTATTTGAGATTGCCGTTTGACAACCGCATCGTATCAAATCCCATTTCTTTCCACAGGGTATTATTAGTGACTGAGATACCACTAATCTTACCTTCTCCGACCAAAGCTAATGTACTGTCGGAAACCGTTATGATAGAAGCAACACCTGCAGTTGATCCATTGCCATAACTCAGCCATGTCTTTCCATTCATATCAATGGTAAGCTTTTTGTTTTCTATCTTTACATTTTCCTGGATCGCTTTCTTTAATACAATAGTATCCCCATCCCCTGCAGCATCAATTGCCTCCTGCATGGTTGCAAACCCATTTTCCCCGTTGGTTGCCGCTGCCGCCACATCCGATGTTACCACATACACGGAAAAGCTGTCTGCCTGGAATTCCATCTCTGTTTCTTTCCCGCTGTCAACCGATGTCATTACCCGGGCATCCTCATTTTCCGGCAAATGCACTACAGAAAGCCCGGTTACCTCCTGGCTGGCCGCATCCTTTGCAACCGCAGACGATTTAAACCGTATATTGACGGAAACCGTCTCTGCCGGTTCAACCTCTTCCCCGGATCCCTTAGAGACAAAGGAAATGTCGAAAGCCCGGATTCCTGCTACCACGCGGTCAGCAGTTAATGCTTCGTTCGCCTGGTCTGCATATGCTTTTAATTCCGTTTCATTTTCAATCTCGGATACCTGCAGTTCCACTTCCTCAGCAAATGCCTTATCCGGCACATCTACCGTGAAGACTGCATCATCTGTCTCAGCTGTGTAGACAGCAGCCGGGATAATATCCTCCTCTTCTGCCATCTCAATCTCGATTGACAGGTCTTCTGCCACGCCTTCTGCTACATAAACATAAGCGTAGCCGCCCCAGTCCGAAGCGCTGGCCAGCCCGGATACCTCTGCCTGCTCCAGTTCCTCCCCGTTGGCATAGACCCCTAAAATCTCATAGCCCTCTTCCGGCTCCACGGCAAAGTACAGGTTCTCCCCGTCTGCCACGCTCTCGGCCCCCTTCACGGATGCTGCCTCAAACGGGTTGACAGTATAATCTACAAAGAAAGCATTTTCCTCGCCCTCTGCAATGATCCCTTCAATGTCCTCCCATGCCACTTTCACTGCCTTGGCATTGACATTGTCCAGGATCGTCACCGTGTCAAAAGC
>RAYB01000072.1 GCA_003669055.1 bacterium 1XD21-70 | reverse complement strand
TTTATCAGCATGTCCTTACCCCCTGATTTTATTATATCAAAAAAAGCCAGCTTTTGCTGACCTTTTTTGACAGTCTGGGGGCGCCCAAAGCCGCTTACGGCTTTGGGCGCCCCGTTTTTTATTTTATTGTCTGCCAATATCCGCTATTTGAGATATTTTTTCAATTTGCGGATCACGGCCTGAATATCAATCGGCTTCGCCAAATGGTCATTCATGCCGCACTCCAAACACTTCTGGATATCTTCCGAAAACGCATCGGCAGTCATGGCGATAATGGGAATATCCGCATCCCCGCGTCCAAGCCCCCGGATGGCCTTGGTAGCTTCATAGCCGTCCATCACAGGCATCCGCACGTCCATAAGAATCGCATCATAATATCCGGCAGGGGATTCCTCGAATTTTTCCACACAAATTTTCCCGTTTTCCACCCAATCCATTTCCATCTCAAGGACAGAAAGCAGTTCCCTTGCCACTTCCCAGTTCAGTTCGTTATCCTCCGCCAATAAAATATGCTTCCCGCAAAGTGTCAGGTCAACCGCTTTTTCATCGGCAGTTTCTTTTGCCGCAGTTCCTGCGACCGCTTTCAAGGCATCGGACAATGTGGAACGAAACAGCGGCTGGGAAATAAATCCGCAAATCCCCGCCTCCCTGGCTCCCTCTTCCATCCCGCTCCAATCGCAGGCCGAAAGCAGCAAATCTGGTGCGTCCTCCCCATAGTTCTGCCGGATTGCGCGGGCGGCCTCAATCCCGTCCATGCCTGGCAATTTCCATCCTAAAAGAACTATCTGGTAACCGTCCTCCCGGTGACGGCGCCCGGCAATCCGTTCCATTGCCTGCTCGGCGTTCAGGCACCACTCAGCGTGGATCCCCATTGACTCTAATGAATGGACCACATTGGCACCTAACCGCTCATCCCCGTCAACTACCAGCATGTTCCAGTTGGGAAGCGCCGTATCCGCCTCACGCCCCTCTGCTTTTTCCAGGTCAAAAACAACATGGAACTCGCTGCCCTTACCCTGTTCGCTGCAAACAGAAATGGCGCCGCCCATCGCGTCGATGATATACTTGGTAATTGCCATCCCTAACCCCGAACCCTCTGTCTTCTGTACGCGGGTATTGTCCTCCCTGCTGAAAGATTCAAATATTTCCTTTTGGTACTCCTTTGACATGCCAATACCGGTATCGCTCACCAGGAAATGGGTACGGACACAGGAAGGATTATCCGGCAATGCCTCCTGGTACACGGACACTTTGACAGAACCGTTCTCCGGCGTAAATTTGACGGCATTCCCCAGCAAATTAATCAGCACCTGGTTCAGCCGCACGCTGTCACAGCACACGTCTTCCGCCAGGATTTCATAGGCCACGGCGTCAAACTGCTGGTTTTTTGCCCTAACCTGCGGCTGTACGATATTGACAATGCTGTCCATCACCTCCCTTAAGGACACAGGCACAATATTCAGCGTCATTTTGCCGCTCTCAATCTTAGACATATCCAGCACATCATTAATCAGCCCCAAAAGGTGTTTACTGGATAATTCGATTTTGTGCAGGCATTCCTCAACCTGCTCCTGGCTGTGGGCATTGGCTATGGCAATGGATGTCATACCGATTATGGCATTCATGGGCGTGCGTATGTCGTGGCTCATGCTGGATAAAAATTCCTGCTTGGCAGCATTGGCCTGCTCTGCCTCTTTTTTTGCCGTTTCAGCTGCCCTGCACGCCGCATCCAATTCCGTATTCACACGTTTTAATTCGGTCACCTGCTTTCGGAACACGCCCAAATACTGAAAGAATATGTACAGGAGCATGACTATTACAGCAAATGAAGCAGCATAAACGAGGACAAGCCAATGGCGCCCCATAGCTGAAATCGCCTGGTCAAGCCCGGCAAAAGGAAGGACTGTCACCAAATACCATTCGCAGTAGGGAAGGCTGGTGCAATACAGGTGGCGGCGCGATTCGCCGCTTTCTAATATAACAGAATAATCTTCGTCCGCATTCATCGCTGCCGTCATCTGCCCGATATAGTAATCCACATCCTTATTCTGGCCGTCAAAAATACGGTAAAGCCTGTCAAAATAGCTTTCTCCCACCCCGCCCTGGTCCCGGATCACATAGCTTCCGTCTTTGCGTATGACAAAGGAATAAATCAGCGGATTATCTGTGTCCAGGAAAAGAACCTCCCCCATATATTTAGAAGAAAGTCCTGCAATAAGGGCAAGGCTGGTGCTTCCGTCGGACATAGGGTATTCACAGGGAACGCCAAACAAAATCACGTCATCCCCGCTGCTGTCCGTCGCGGATGATATTTTTCGTTCTCCGTTTTTCAAACTGTCCAAAAACGGCTCCGGGGTATTCGGCTCCACTTGATCCCCGTAAATCATTTCAATTTCGCCTTCCGGCGAATATAAGGCAGCACACAAAAAATGCCTTGCCTTTGCACTGTATTCGATATCTTCTTTTGACCCGTAGCCGGATCCTTTTTCATCTGCTGCAATACGCGCTATGGATTCCACCATAGTCAGGCGAAGCGCAATAATCGTTTCAAAATGCAACGATACCTGCTCATTCATTCCGGACATATACGTAGTGCCTATATCCTCTATCGTGTTTTTACTCATTTTGTTAATGGAGATTCCCAAAAACAAAAAAATGAAAATGTTCAAGCAAATAATCACTGCTATGCTAATTTTTAAAGAACGCGGCAAAGCCATGCTTTTCATACTTTTTCATCTCCATTCTTTGGGCTTTTTCTTGGTGCAAAGCAAAAGAGCACGTCACACCTACAATAAAACCGCAAGCACTATGAGCCCTACAAAATCTGCCGCACGTTTACCATATCTGCCTGTCACCGCCTCAGCCGGCTCATCACCTTGAACATTTTCCTGATATCCACAGGCTTTGCCAAATGTTCGTTCATCCCGGCATCCTTTGCCATTGCGATATCCTCCTCAAATGCATTGGCTGACAGTGCGATAATAGGCACGTCCTTTGCGTCCGGCCGGTCCAGGCTGCGAATCACGCGGGTAGCTTCATACCCGCTCATAACCGGCATCATCAAATCCATGAGCACGCAGTCAAATGTTCCCGGATCGGAGGACACGAATATATCTACGGCTGCTCTCCCGTCATTCGCGGTCACAACCTCAGCATCCGCCTCCTCAAGCATAAACTCCACGATTTCACAGTTGATCTCGTTATCCTCTACCAAGAGGACATGCATCCCGGCAATATCGCTCTTTCCGTCCTGCCCCTCACCCGCAGGCGGTGCCCCCCATTCCTCATCAACTTTAATGGGCAGGGTAATCAAAAACACGCTCCCCTTACCGATCTGGCTGTCTACCTCAATGGTTCCCTTCATCTGGTCTACCAGCTTTTTCACGGTGGACATGCCAAGGCCAACCCCATTGTAGTGGGTTCTCGCGTCCTGATGCTCCTGGGTAAACGGTTCAAAAATATGTTTTTTGAATTCCTCTCCGATGCCGATTCCGGTGTCTTCAATCACAAACCGGTATTTTGCAATCCCGCCCCGGCAGGCAATTTCCTTTACCCGGACAAATACAAAGCCATTCGGCCGGTTATATTTGAGGGCGTTGTCAATGATATTGATCAAGATCTGCTTCACGTGCAGCGGGTTCCCCACCAGCCTGCTGTGCTGCAGGTCAACTTCCTCCAGCACCAGCCGGATCCCCTCTGCCTCCGCCTGGGCATACAAGATCGCGATACTGTTTTCCAATGTGTCATGAAGGTCAAACGGTTCCTCCACCACCACCGGCCTGCCGCTCTCCAATTTGCTGATCAGGAGCACATCATTGACTAAGGACAGCAAATGCTCTGTTGACACGCGGATCCTCTCCCGGCACCCTCTCTGCCGTTCTAAGTCCTCCTCGCTTTTCTCTAGGATGGACAGCATTCCCAGGATCCCGTTGATTGGGGTACGGAGATCGTGGGACATATGGGAAAGGAATTCACTCTTTGCCGAATTGGCCTGCCTGACCTTTTCTAAAAGTTCCATAATGGCTTGTTCCTGTTTCTTCCTCGCCATCATGGTTTCTGTGATATCCTGATGGTATCCGTTCAGGCAGGCACCTGGTTTTTTAAATGCCCGGTCCGGCACACCGCCGCAGCGGACATAAATTTTCCCAAGCTTGGGATGGTTCCAGGGATAAATCACCTCGGAGCGCCCGGTTTCCAGTATCTCCCGCACCGCTTCCTGCACCATCTCCATATAGTCCGGCTCAATATTTTCAAACCAGTGCTGATAACATTCCTCCGGCTCGATTTCATCCGGCACCCCTAAGAGGATCCGCATGGTTCGGTCTGTGTACATCCTGGGCGCGCAGCCTTCTTCCAGTTCGATCGTCCAGATGCCCGTCCTGGCTCCTTCCAGAATGTTCTCCAAACTCTGCCTTGCCTCCAGCTTGTACTTTTCTTCCTGCTCCACTACGGCATTGACATCCCGCTGGGCAAATATCGCACAGTTCTCTTCTGCCGTCTTCTCCGTGGCAGAAAAATGAATCTCCAAATATTTTAGCCCATGGGAACTGTCTTTCACCTGGTACCGGACAGAAAGCTTCTTCTTTTTCCTCAGTTCGGCAAGCACATATTCTTTTTTTGTCACGGCACGGAGCCGTTCCTGGTCCCGGGGAACCACATACCGGGAAATATATCTCTCCATAGCCGTCTGGTAGCCGTCTGCAAAATTAACGGCCCAATCCATACACATGCGTTCGCTGTTCCGGTATATCTCACATTCGCCCGTATCAAGATTCACCTGGTAAATTCCCAGATAGTCCACACTGAGGGCATGGAGGACATTATAACTCCTCTTTTGGAGTTCACGGACTAGGTTCCGCCGTTTCAGGGAAGAAACGATAAAATATGCCGCCGTCTGGAGCATATTCGATGCATATTCCATTGACTTCACCGGCGGATTGTCCACACCGTAAAAACCAATGACCTTCTTTCCGTCATAAAGCGGAACCACTACGAGCGAATGGATGTTCTGCCTCTTGAGGTTCTCATATTGAAGGGGCTCCGTTTCCCGGATATCTTCCAGGCTTTCAATAACAATATGCTTGCCGATGCTAAAATTCCGGTACCAGTTCGCGCACACCTCGGGGGGGACATTTTGGAGGTTTTCCTTTTCCGGCTCCACCCCATCAGCCACCCATTCATAAGTGTTGTCGTCGCAGCCGTACCCGTTCTGCTCAAATATATATGTCCGTTCACCTTTCATCGCTTTGCCCAGATGCTCTAACAGCACCTGGAGCGACTGATCCGGGGTTCCCTCCAGCAAGGCAACGCGAAGACCCTCGTTGATAACGGCCTCCAGATTCTGAACGTTCTGCATACCACTATGCTGTTCACGGTTCTCAATAACCGGAACCCCTTTACCGTCCCGTTCCAACAATCCCCCTGTATAATCCATACGCCTGCCCTCCCTATCAACCACTTTCCGGCCATAGCCGCCACGGCAATTTCCAGCACGGAAAGTCTCCCCGCCGGAAATCCCTGTTTCGGAATATTCGTATCGTTCTTCTTTGTTCTTGCCGCTTTGCAGCCAAAACCAAAAAAGTCTTTGTCATAATACCATATGCCCCCAACCACGTCAATATAAAAGGTGCTTCTTGGCGCTTCCTCTGCCTGCACCTGCCATAAAAAAAGCCCCTCGCCTTACGGCAAAGGACTTATCTGCGGTATTCTGCTTCCAAAGGAGTTATGACCTCTGGGTTCTGCCTGACCCAAGCCATGGCACAGCTGCAAAGAACCGTGGTCAGCCTGCCATCGATAAAACCTTTTTCCCCATTTTCCTTTAAAAGCCGAACCAAAACTTCTGCGGATTCCAAATCCTTCCTGCTAAATCCATTGCCCAATTGGAGATACCCCAAAAAGGCATCTAACATTTTTTGAAAATCCCCGTCCCAGTTGATACAGCCGTTATCCAAGAACTCATGCTGTACCCTGCCAGCGATCCGGATGATCTCCCCTTGTGCTGTCTGTGCTTTCCCATATGGCGGAATAAGGTATTCCCAAAGCGCCTGGAATGCCTCTTCTTCATCCCCTTCGGGGATATATATGGGTGAAACGCCGTCATGGATCGGTTTTTCTTTGGATTCGGTACTATTTTCAGCCATTTTAATCCCTCCTGAAATTGTGGTCTGCTATTTTGATTATAGTACCGAAACTAATTTGTTTCAAGCACTTTTCGTACCCTCAGTGAACAAGGATTATTTCCGGAACCGAAGGCACCAAAAGACAAACAGTACATATCCATACCAGGTTTTCTATTAGGATGATATCCGGGAATATGCGCCAAAACTCTATGGGATTGAAGAGGGGTATCGGATATTCTATTTCACAAAATCTGCCTCATGTACTGTGCCGCCTGCAGCTTCCATCTGTGCTACCGACTCTTTTAGCCTGGTCATATTTTCCTGTGAATAAAAAGGATCTACAGACACCTCAGATGACGTATAATAAGTTTCGCAAATTAATTTCATAAAAATAGACATGGTCTATAGCCGTTTGGTAGAATAAAGT
>RAYB01000071.1 GCA_003669055.1 bacterium 1XD21-70 | reverse complement strand
ATGTGTTGCGTATTCCTTGGTAGTATGCCATAATGATTATGTAACCTGTATTTTTGGCGGGGAGTGAGATGGATTGCAGAAGCAAAATATGGGAATTGCGGGATGGCAGAGGTGGGAAAGCAGCGGGGTTTGGATTTGGAGTAGGAAAAGGGAGGGTTATTTATGAAAGACATAATTGGAAAAACGGTAAAAGTGATTGTTGACAGACCGCTTGGAAGCTATCACCCGGACTATAAAGATATGCATTATCCTGTCAACTATGGATATGTTGAAGGCATTATGGCTCCTGACGGAGAGGAACAGGATGCTTATATACTGGGGGTAAATAAGGCTGTTGAAGAATTTACCGGGAAGGTGATTGCAATTGTCCGCCGCCTGGATGATATTGAGGAGAAGTGGGTGGTTGCACCCAGAAACTTGTCTTTTGGAGAAAAAGAGGTCGTGGGAGCGATAGAGTTCCAGGAACGGTATTTTAAATCGGAAATTATAATGTAATGGTTTTGATATCAGGAAAGCAGCGGACGGAAAAAAGCTGCCAGCCGGAGCGTGTTCCCGGGATGATCTATGTGAGACCGGACACCTCCGATACGGTAGGTACCGCACTCCTTCCGGAACTGGCAGCTGATATTATTATACGCCTGATATAGGGAAATACGCAAGGGGAATATTTACCCCTGGGATTTTCCTTCCGGCGAAACGGTTAACTTGGGTCTTCTGGCGACTGGCCGTCTGATTTGGGGGAGGCGCCGCCGGTTAATGCTTTTGGAAGGCTCGGTTTGTCCAGGCCTTGGCCGGAACCGCTTTTTTTGCGGAGTATTTTCCTAACCAGGATCCTGGCTCCGGCAGCAATGGCAGCCAGTACGGTAAGGGCTGGAAGGTGGGAAATCAGCCATACCAAAAGGTCAGTGAGGCTGGTGGCCACTCTCTCCAGATTGCGGACAAAGCCTTTCTGGATCCGTGTTCCGATGGAATCCGGGGCGGTGGGGGTAAATACTCCGACTTCTTGTATGCTGATATGTACGGTGCTGTAATCGACCTGGTTATCGTAGGTTCGCAGCTGGGACTCAAAACCTTCCAGCTGATACCGGATTTCTGAGAGGCGCTCTTCCAGTGCAATGACGGCCTCCAGCGTGTCGGCTTTTTCCAATAATGCCCAGAGGCGTTCCTGCTCAATGGTGAGGGACTTTTTGCGGCTTTCAATATCCGTGTATTGCAGGGTCACATCCTGCACATTCTCGGAACGGTTCATGACATTGCTTTTGGCGCTCATCTGTGTAAGGAATCCGTCCAGCTTGGCAGAAGGGATGCGAACCATCAGGAAAGCAAACCGTTTCCGGGTATTGCCGGAGGAGATGCTGGTACCGCTGATCTCGGATTGCTCGATATAGCCTCCATCTGTGGCCACGGATTGCTGAATCGTGGTAAGCAGGTTGTCAAAATCGGTCGTTTCTACATTCAGGCTGACGGTGCGGATCAGCTTGCGGCTGCTGGCTGGCTGCTGGCTGCTCTCGGATTTATTGACATAGGTCTCTTCTGACGGTTGCACCATGGAGATTTCTTCTTCCATGGCAGTATCCGAAGCAGCGGCTGGGGCAGCAGCGGCAGTTTCTTCAACCACATAAGCGCCGTCCGCAGTGTCATCATAGAAACCGCCGTCTGCCATCCCTCCGCCTGCCATGGAGAAGGCTGCTCCGTTTTCATAAGAAGTATAGGCGCCGGTTTCCTGCGCGGCAGATTTGGAATTTCCGCCGCAGGAAATGAGGGAACCGGCAGTGACAGTGGCGGTCATTAATAGAATTGTTGCTTTGTAGGCTTTTTTTGTCATAAGAAACCCCTCCCTTTTCATCTTGGTTGTATCTCCTATATAAGATACGTATGAGAAGGGGGAATTTATGGTGAAAGAAAAAATATTTTTTGGAGTCTTGTGTATCTGGGGGAGATTATGTATAATGTGTTTGTTTTAGCAAAATAATTTTGAAATTACGTTGGCCAGGGACAGGAGGGAGCCTGTGAAGAGAGAGAAAATATTGATCATTGATTTTGGCGGCCAGTATAATCAGCTGGTAGCACGCCGGGTTCGTGAATGCAATGTATATTGTGAGATTTATTCTTATAAAACAGATTTAAAAAAGATCCGGGAGATGGAGCCTAAGGGAATTATTTTGACCGGAGGCCCCAACAGCTGCTATGAAGAGGGAGCAGCTTCCTGCGATCCGGCATTGTTTGAAATGGGAGTCCCGGTGCTTGGACTGTGCTATGGTGCCCAGCTCATGATGCATACATTAGGAGGCCATGTATGTAAGGCGCCGGTTCGCGAATATGGCAAGATTGAGGTGGCGGTAGACAGAAGCAGTAAATTGTTTGGAAATGTTTCGGAGAAAACCGTGTGTTGGATGAGCCATAACGATTATATCGAGACAGCAGCACCTGGATTTCAGGCTATTGCCCATACTCCGGATTGTCCGGTAGCAGCAACCCAGTGCGAGGAAAGGCAGCTGTATGCGATCCAGTTCCATCCTGAGGTACTGCATACTGTGGAGGGAACGAAGATGCTGTCCAATTTTGTATATGAAATCTGCGGCTGTGCCGGGGACTGGAAGATGGATGCTTTTGTAGAAAACAGCATTCGGTCGATCCGTGAAAGGGTGGGCAGCAAAAAAGTTCTTTGCGCCTTGTCTGGCGGGGTGGATTCCTCTGTGGCAGCAGTGCTGATGGCAAAAGCAGTGGGAGACCAGCTGACTTGTGTATTTGTAGATCATGGGCTTCTGAGGAAGAATGAGGGGGATGAGGTTGAAGAAGTATTCGGCCCGGATGGCCCATACAATCTGAATTTTATTCGTGTCAATGTGCAGGAGCGTTTCTACGAAAGGCTGAGGGGGGTGGAGGAGCCGGAGCAGAAGCGAAAGATTATCGGGGAAGAATTTATCCGTGTATTTGAGGAAGAGGCGAAAAAGGTTGGTGCCGTGGATTTTCTGGTACAGGGAACCATCTATCCGGACGTGGTGGAATCCGGCTTAGGCGGTGAGTCGGCTGTGATTAAGTCCCACCACAATGTGGGCGGCCTGCCGGATTGTGTGGATTTTCAGGAGATCCTTGAGCCGCTGCGGGATTTGTTTAAAGATGAGGTGCGCAAAGCCGGGCTGGAACTTGGGATTCCGGAAAGATTAGTTTACCGCCAGCCTTTCCCCGGGCCGGGGCTGGGAATCCGGATTGTAGGTGAGGTGACTGCTGACAAAGTGCGGATGGTACAGGATGCGGATGCCATTTACCGGGAGGAAATCGCAAAAGCCGGGCTGGATAAGAGCATCGGACAATACTTCGCGGCACTGACCAATATGCGCTCGGTGGGGGTTATGGGTGATGAGAGAACCTATGATTACGCTGTGGCGCTGCGGGCGGTGAATACTATTGATTTTATGACGGCAGAGACGGCAGAGATTCCGTTTGCAGTGCTGGCGAAGGTGATGAACCGGGTGATTAATGAGGTGAAAGGGATTAACCGGGTGTTGTATGACCTCACATCGAAGCCGCCGGGGACGATTGAGTTCGAATAGCGGACATTTAGACTGGAAATCCTGTAAAATAAGGGTTTTCCAGTCCTTTTTATATCTCCGTGATGTTAATATGATGTTGAAAATAGAGCCAGCTACTTTTCCTACTCCAAAATGGATGCGGTTGAAATCCCTGTCGAAATGTGGTAATATCTCTTTGGGACTACCAGGATGGTAGGCGGTTAGCCCTCCCCGGAGGGACTGTGACCCTCCGTTTACATAGAAACCTGAAAGGGAATCTGGGAAAGGAGGGCTGAGCCATATGGATATTTTGGGACTTATTGCGGTGTTAAGTTTCGGCTTGACCTGCTTTGGTATCGGATATACATTCGGTAAAGATAGTAACAAGCCACAGAAATAGCCGCCCTCCCGTGACAAGGTAAGCGGCTATAGCTGTAAACTTATGAATCGGGCTAACCGTCTATCGGTAACTCCCATGGGGCGTCTGTTACCAGCAGGCGCCTCTCTTTATCTAAAGAATAGCACAATCTGCGGGAAAGTTCAAGAATTTTCTTCTGCCGGCGGCACCGCCCGCCGGAACTGATTGAGCCGATCTGCCAGCTGCTGATCCTTGTCCGGGTAAAGGTGGGAATAGGTATCCAGTGTGGTCTTCACGGATTCATGCCCCAGCCGGTCCGCAATCTCCAATGGGGCAAAGCCCATTTCAATCAGCATACTGGCGTGGGAGTGCCGGAGATTGTGGACACGAATTTTCTTTACCTCTGATTTTTTACAGCCACGCTGCATTTCATGGTTGAGGAAACTTTTTGTGTAGGGAAACAGGCGGGCAGATAACATCCCGACCCTTGATTCGCTGAAATGTTTTGTTGATGGTAATCGTATTCTTCTCAAAATCTACATCTGCCGGAGTTAAGGCGCATAATTCCCCAACACGCATCCCGGTATAATACATTGTCATAAATGCCGCATAGGAAGCAGGCTTGTTCTGCACTGCCGGGATAAACTGCTCAAATTCTGTCTTTGCCCAGAACTGCATTTCCTCGGCCTGGCTTTTCCCATACTGCCGGCTTTTGTGCATGGATTCTCACGTAGGTCGTAATATTTCACAGCATAATTAAACATGGCAGTTAATTGGTTGTTGATCGCTTTGAGGTATGTCTGGGCGTAAGGCTTACCGTTTGCGCTGCGGTAAGCCGATGCCCCATATCTTCAAAATGCAGGTCTACAAAATCCTGAAACAGCATCCCCACATCTGCGCTTGCTTTGTTTAAGAAATCCCGTTCCCATTCCAAAGCTTCTTTTTTCGTGGCAAATCCACGTTTCTTTTTATGGATAGTCTTTCCGGTGTAGTCTTTGAAACGTACCTGAGACATCCATTTTCCTGTTGTATCCTTTGTTACTGACAATTTGCATCATTCCTTTCATAAGAGTTTGAAACTCGTCTTATGTAAGGCTATTTGCCGGAAAAGAGTGCATGTCTCTTTTTTAACCGTTCCGTTTCATCCAGTTCCTCCGGCTCTGTCACTTCCACGCCTTGGGAGGCGTAGTAAGCGAGCATCTTATCCTTCCAGTTCTCATAAGTTTCCTTTGAAATCATATAATCCTGAAAAGATTCCCGGTTATTTTCCCATTCTTCAAGGAACAGACAGATATCGGCGTTCTGGTCTGCGGATTTGTCTTTCCCGTCAAATGTTATGGAACACTGCCAGCCATCATGATGCGGCGGCCTTTTTGTTTCTATGGAAAAATGCAGGCCGCTGATTTTTTCCAACTGGAACAGGCATTCCATCACATCAGAGAGACAGTCAAATTTGAAATCGCCGGTCTGATGGCCGAGAAGATAGGTGGAGGTGGTATCCAGTATCTTTGCCAGTTCGTTTACCATGGCGATAGACACCTCAATTTCCCCACTTTCGTATTTCTGGACAGTACGGAGTGATTTTCCCAGAAGGTCTGCCAACTCTTTCTGGTTATACCCTCTCTTTTTGCGGAGCATTTTAATCCGTTCTCCGATTGTTGAAACTTCCGAATTGTTCATGTTTTGTTCACCTCGTGGATAATATAACATAAAACAAAACGAATTACAAATGCGTAAAAATATTGATTGATAAACACGCAAAACAGATATAGGATATAAATAAGAATTAAAAGTGCATATAAACAGCGCGTAAAATAATAAAAACGATACAGAGACGCACGGAAAAGCACTTTCAATACATATCAACAGGAAAACGGAGGAGATTATATGCAGATCAATGTATCTTATATTACCGCAAATGGGATCATGGAGATACTTGGCATCGGGCGGAGTAAGGCGTATGAAATTGTACGTGCCATGAATGAGGAACTTGAACATGTGGGATATAACGTCATTAAGGGAAAAGTACCAGTGAGATATTCCAGAAAAAATACTATGGCTGTGAGATGAGCCTGGAATGAATATTTTCCAGACGGTAAAGAAATCCGTTACTGCTACCCATGAAGCGTTTTGTCAAGTGCTTTTTTGAGTTATTGACGCAAAACTTTTCAACGCGGCGGGAAACGGACAGGAAGAACGGGCGCAAAACGCGCCTGTGGACGGTTAGAAGCCGTTTTCGTGGGTAGGTAGTATAAAACCCTTACCCTGTGGATTTTCGCGTCCTCTGCAAAAAAATACTACTCGCCCCTTGACGGTCTGGATAGGCGGAACGGGGCAAAGTGCAGATTGCTTTTCGTAATTGGGTATGGTATGATTTTTCTCAGTACAAACCGATAAATCGGGATTGATGGAGGGCAAGTATGGAATATAAGGACTATATTAAGCAAGGCTTGAATGGAAACGCCCCATTAAAATTAATATTATGCGGAAATATACAGGGGACGGAAAATGATAAAGTAGGTGTTGTATCAGTTGTGTATGCTACAAATGATAAAGACTTAGCAGAACAAAAAATGAATGAATTGATTGCTGCCAATCCTAATAATTATTACATGGTTTATAGTGTGCCACTAAATGTTGATTTGACAGAACTTTCTCATTATCCTTCAATAGCAATTTCTAAAGATGATTTACAATAAAAGCAATTCCAGTTTATCGGGCAAACGAAAAGTCCAAAACAGGGCGGCGGGGCAGGTGTTGACTATATCAGGGGATGCCCGTGAGAAACTGAAGTCACTTTATCCAAAACTCAGTTGATACGAGTTTTGGATATTACCATATTTATCAACCAGACATTACACTAGTGTCTTGACCACATTATATCTGACGAAACTCCGCAGGATATTTGTTCATCTGCAAGGCGGATTTTCGACGGCGTAGCGGTGGCTACGGCTAGAAAATCCAACACAGCAGGTGAGCAAATAGACAAGGAGGTTTGACTGAATATAATGCGGTCAAGACACTAGTATCATTATTAAAAAAGAGGCGATGTAATGGCTCAAATTAGTTTGCGTATAGAGGATAATGTTAAAAAATGGCAGAGCAGGCATGTGCCGATATTGGCATGTCTTTGTCTACGGCAATTAATATTTATCTCATAAAACTTGGGCGTGAGAAGCGAATACCTTTTGAGGTGTGATAGTGTCAATAGTTTTTCGCAAATTTAATTCCTGCCGTTCAGTAGCTGGCAGTTAACCGGCTATGATATCAGAC
>RAYB01000070.1 GCA_003669055.1 bacterium 1XD21-70 | reverse complement strand
GGAAGAAAAAGCCAGAAAAACTAAGAACCGGATAGAATCCTTTCGTTTTAGATGTCTATGCTGCTGGGGACGGCTCAAATATCCTTTACAGCTAGCCCCTGATGACAGGATCCTCGATTTGGGATGCGGGACAGGGCTGACAAGCCTTATCCTTGCCAAGGAGACCGGCGCGAGAGTGTTTGCAAATGATTTATGGGTAAGTGCAGAAGAAAATGCGAAGCGGTTTGCCAAGTGGGGAGTTGGAAACCAAGTAACCCCTATTTGTGAAGATGCAAATAAGATCCATTTTGAAAAAAAGCAATTCCGTGCCCTGGTCAGCATCGATTCCTACCATTATTTTGCAGGAAACGAGGGATTTTTCCAGGAAAAGCTTTTGCCGTTCCTGAAAGACGGCGGAGAGGTTTTGATCGGGATCCCCGGCCTGAAGAATGAATATACCGGCCGTGCCAAAGAACTTCTTTCCGATTGGCTTGGAGAGGATGCCCATATGTTTAAAAGCCCAAAACGCTGGAAAGAAATCATCGGTGACAACGACAGGATTGAGTTGGTGAAAACATGGGAAATGGATTGTTTCAGCGAAGCGTGGGGCGATTGGCTTGCAGCTGATAATAAATATGCGCTTGGTGACAGGCAGCACTTTGATGCAATCATTAAACCTTATACTTGTTTTGTGGGCATTTATATTAAGGTTAAGAAGGCATTATGATACAGTTTGGGGAACAACGGCGTCCCGGCTTGTCGGCCTGGCATTTTGTGCCATAGCGTGAGGCATAATGTTTAGAGAAAGTTCTGTGATTTGTGACGCTGCACCGAAATTTGATGTACCGGATGGGTTTCCGGCTAAGGAATTTGGTTTCATGATGCTGGGGAGCTTAATTCGGACTGGAGAGGATAACATGAGGGACGGGAAATGGTTTCGGGGAAATCTGTTTTTATTATCGTTAGCAGTAATGCTGCTTGGTACATCATGTGGAAAGAACAGAGCAACTACAATGCCGGGCGAAGAATCAGGGATTGATAGATTTCTTGGAACATACACAAAGAATTATGGAAGCTATTCTTATGCGCTGATTTTATCAGTTGAAGAGGGCGCCTTACGATATGAGGTTGGCAATAGTTATCATGGCGGATGGATGGCTAACCAATACACAGAGTATTCTATCAATGGAAACGAACTAAAAGGTACAAAAGATGATGGAGTACATACTTTCCTATTAAATGAAGACGGTTCAATTACAGCAACATTTTCAGACATGGATTTTAATAATGGAGCCTATGAACGAAACGATGAATATGACGAGACAGATGAATATCCAGAAGGATACCCCTAAATAATTAAAAACGTAAAACGGCTTGCTTTAGATAATCGGGATCATTTTAGGGACAAACTTTTTGATGTACTGAATGACAGTGAGGGATAGGGATTTTGGCCAGAACGCAGACGGACGGAACAGGGACAGGTTTAAGGAGGAATTAAATATGTCAGGATTGCGCTTTGAGGATATATTAATAAATGCTGGGACAGATGAGTTTAATAGGGTGACAGGCTATGCAGAATTCCCTTACTTTCACCAACAGATTGAGGTGATTTGTTATGAGGGTGTTACAGCGGAGTACGCTGCCCAGTCCATCCGCTGGTTGGCGGAGGTAGATGAAGCCCTGGTCAGGGAAATCTGCCAATACGCTCTGTATTATCTTCAGGATGAGTTAGAATCCACAAGCAAGGGAGAACTGTTGGACGAAGATATACAGCGCATTGAGGAGCCGTTAGAGGTTCTTCGCTATATGGAGTTTTGCAGCTTGGATATCAAGATTCCCAAGGAGCCGGAAATCCCTGTACTGAATCTGAGCGGTGGCTGCGACTGGCAGGAGGATGAGGGTTTGCACTGCCTGATAAAAAATGGCCATGTGGTCTACATGGGTTCTTGGAACGATGAGGATGTCTGGGATGAGCGTTTGCTCAACGATGATAAATATTTATCCAATTACGTGCTTTATCCCCAACGTGAGGTGCTGCGGCAAAAAGCTGCGGAGCGGCTGAAACAGCATCCGCCAAAGAAAATCCCCCACTTGGAGTTTGCCATGAATTCTCCGGTCAGAAAATTTGTGGAGTTTGTTCTTGTAGGAGCGGAACACTGTACCCGGGAGGAGGCATGGGCAAAACTGGAAGGAACCCGCTTGATGGCTCTCTTGCAGGAGGATCCTTCTCTGGCAGGGGAGGACGCTTCTTTGCTGTATCGCTGTTATTGCATGGAACGTGACTCGGGGGCAGAAGATATGGAGGTTTATCTTTGGGAACAGACGCACCTGGATCTGTGAAACACGTTTAAGCGGAAGCTTATACGTTTCCTTTATGGCATGAAGGATAGTGTTCCAAGTTGGATCTGTAGCCCAAAATCATCTTGCGTAGCAGGATGCTTCCATTTGGTAAGTTTTTCTGAAAGCCTATTCCAGCCAGCAGGTTCATGTTGTATAATGGAGCCAGTGGTAAATTAAGATATGAGGAAGAATATTATGGGATATGGAATTGTATTCAGTGATGTAGACGGAACACTCCTAAATAGTAGGCATGAAGTTTTGCCGGGGACGCTTTCGGCAATTCGATCACTGGAACGGCAGGGAATACCATTTGTTATTATTTCGGCAAGGAGTCCTTCCGGTATTTATCCCATACAGGAAAGATACCGCTTTAAATCTCCGGTTATTTCGTATAGCGGGGCTTTCATTTTGGATGAGGACAGAAAGATTTTATATTCAAAAGGTTTTTCACGGGAACTTGCTAAAAAAGTAATAGGATTTATAGAAAAAAATAAGCTTGATTGTTCGTGGAATGTTTATTCTTTTGACACATGGATTGTAAAGGATAAGCATGACCCACGGATTATGCGGGAAGAAAACATTGTCCATGCACAAGCAATCGAAGGTACGGTTGACCTGTTGCCCGATAACGCAGAGATAGGAAAGATTCTTTGTATGTGCAATCCGGATTGTATCGCTGATATTGAGCAAAAACTAAAATCAGCATTTCCTTCCTTATCTATTGCAAAATCTTCAGGTATGCTATTGGAAATTATGCAAAACGGCGTAACAAAAAGCAGCGCCGTCAAAACATTATGCAGGTTATGGGACATTTCTTTAGAAAATACGGTTGCATTTGGTGACCATTATAATGACGTTGAAATGTTGGAAACAGTAGCTATGCCTTTTCTGATGGGAAATGCGCCGGAAGAACTGAAAAGCAGGTTTTCTAATATCACAGAAAACAATGACAAGGAAGGGATATATTATGGTTTATCAAAAATCGGCTTAGTTCCCGTAATCTAAACTATTACGTGTATAATCTGTTCCATCCCTTGAACAGAAGAAAGGATACGTACTGCAATGAAAATATGCTTTTAAAAACCAGTTGATGTGTATTTTGCAAAGTACAAACAGGGAGGGAAACGTTGTGGGCAGATATATTAGAGAAATAGATTTGCAGCTTCCGGAGAATGAGGTGCAGTGGCTGATAGACGGCTTTTTAAAGGAGAACGGATTTTACAGGGGCGAGTGGCAAGGGCAGATATGCTGGACGGCCGATTATGGGATAAATATGCCCATTCCTCCCGTGAGGGTTGCAAAGGCATATATTGGACTGTATTTCTTTTATTATACATATGAAGACGGCAAGCTGCATTTCGAGGCTTGGCTAAGGGAGGGAAAGAAGAAAGAAATAGGGCTAACAGGGTTGTATCTCTGGCAAATAAAGGAACCTTATACCGGCCTTGTGTCAAAGCTGGAGAAAAAGTTAATCGATGAACTGCCTCAGGATAGCGAACTGAGGCTCCAAGCGGGAAACAGTGCCCAGATTGAAAACAGCAGCAGGAGGATGGGCAGGGCGCATCGGCTTTTGGGCATAGTGGGCATTTTGGTTTTTATAGCGACCTTTTTTAACGTCTTAAACCGTATTTTGGGGTTTTAGACTTTGGTAGATAGGCCGGGATTTATAATCGTGCAAAGGTAAAAATGACTGCCATAAAGGGCTATTATCAAAAATGAAGCCATACGGATTCACAGTATTTGCTAAAAGGTATGGGCTTGAAGCATTACTTGATTGCCTTGAAAGGAATGAGAAAAACGGAGTTATTTATCATCGGGAAGGATTAATTGGAGATTATGATAATTCGTATTTGCCTGGCTGGAAAATCGATCATCAAGGAGATGGCATACTATGCAGGAATATATAAAGAACAGGGTACATGAATTGTACTGGAATGATGATATAAACTGCGCAAGGACAGCAATCATTTGTCTGAGTGAATTATTTGAAACCATGATTGAACCACAGGTAATCTGGTCTGCGGTTGGACTGCATGGTGCAGGCGGGTACAGGGCGCAATGTGGTTTAGTCGAAGGAACGCTTATGTTCATAGGAATTTATCTTCATGCACTGGGAAAAACAGAAACTGAAATTGTATCTGTCTGTTATGATTTTGCGTCTGCTTTTGACAGTACATTTGGCTCATTAAGATGTTTTGAATTACGCCCTACAGGTTTTTCAGAAAACGACCCGCCCCATATGTGTGAAAATCTGACTTGTAAGGGTATTGAATTTTCATACCAGTATATTTTGAAAATCACTAAGAAGTAAACGTCAGGAAAAACCAATGATTAATATTCGTAAATTAGAAGCAGAATTATGGGAATCGGCGGATCTGCTTCGTGCTCACCACGCCGCAAAAAAGGAATACCGGAAACGCCGCAAAGCCGCATAAAAACACTATGTTTTGCCGCCTATTTGGCGCCCTAACTCGACGGACAGATATGAACCGCCATAAGAAGTTTATAAATATTTCTCATAAAAATCCTTTGCGGTCACGATTTGAATATTTCCAAATTGCTTTATTACGAGGAGATCCTTATCTCCGCTGACAATATATAAGGCATGAGAATCTTTTGCACATTCCAGAAAGCGGAAGCAGTTCGCGGACGGCAAGGGCAGCCTTGCCTACAGCACTTTCCTCGGATATGAGAAAGGGGAGGACGGCAGCCTGAGAGTGGACCCGGAGCAGGCGGAAACGGAAAAGCTGATATACCAGCTTTTCCTGCAGGGACTAAGCCCGTATGCCATCGGAAAAAAGCTGACGGGACTCGGCATCAAAAGCCCCGCGGGGAAGGACATCTGGCATCAGAGTTCCGTCAAGAGCATCCTCACCAACGAAAGTGTTACTGGTGATACAATTTGCATAAATTCAAAAAAGTGATATAATTTGAAATATGAGAGGTGGATATAAAACTTCTATTTTAAATTATATCATTTTTAGTTAGAAGGTTTGTGATCTATGCGTACAGATAGTGGATCCTTTTATCAATATATTGATAAAAGCAGTAAAAGAAAACATTGGACATTCACGCCAAGTGAAATAAGTAGATTCAATATTAAAATCGATCAGGAAATTACTGAATTGTTAATAAAGGCACACCATTTTTTGGGGATTGTGGAGGGAATGGTAGAATGCATTCCATATGTGGAACGCTTTTTGAGGATGATGGCCTGTCATGATGCCTGTAAGTCATGCCAGATCGATAGAATTGCCGTATCTTATGATGCTGTATTGACGGGAATGGGCAATTCTATGGAAGTTCAAAGTGCACAGAACTGTTACACATCTTTTCTTAGTCTGCCAGGTGAATTTTTTTCGATAGATTGGTTATGTGACTTGCACTATTCTGTTATGTACGGTATTTTATCAGATGGGGCAGGAAAGATAAGAGATAAAGTATTTTTAATGCATCCTCAATACACTTCCAATATGGAAGAATATAATCCCCCAATACCCGAGCTAGTTCTTGGATTGCTGCAGGATTTACAGTGTTTTGTTTTAAACAATAAAAATGTGGATGTTTTTATCAAGGCGGCATTATTATATTACCAATTTGAAACAATACATCCCTTTTATTCAGGAAATGGGCGGACAGGTCGGCTGTTACCTATTGCAATGTTAATGAAACAGGGGGGTTTGTCCAAAGGATGTTTATTTATTTCAGAGTATCTTTTTCAGAATGATGATGAATGTATGAATTTATTTAGAAATGTACAATATTTTGGAGATTATATGGAGTGGATAAAATTTTTTCTAAGATGTATCATCAGTTCATCAGATAGAACGGTGAAGCAGCTTGATGCTGCAGTTAAGGAAAGAAGCAGGACAGAAGAAAAACTGAGGCAGTGTCCTAAATTTTATGCGGAATTGGCAGAAATTTATGATTTTATAGAGGCAAGTCCGGTTTTTTTAATTAAAGATATAGCGCATAAGTTTGATATATCTTATAATACAGCAGCAAGCCGGGTAGCAAAACTTACAGAAATGAAAATAGTGAAACTGGAGAAAGAACAAAGCAGAAACCGCATTTTTAAAGCACAAAGATATATAGAAGTTTTTGCTGATCATTACTGAATGTTATAAGGTGGTAGTCATTTTTCCAAGGAAGAAAGAGAGGGAAACGGCATGGATATTGGGAGATAAAAGAGTAGCAGATTTTATTTATGAACAAAGATATGTGTTGTTAAAGCAGGATGCATTTATTTTGGGAAGATTAGAACGACAACAAATTGAGTGGGAATAAGCGATACAATGGATAAGAAGCAGATATGGAGTATAGTACGACAGAGAGACTTTTCTATTACAAATGCGGATGTGGATTTAAAAACGGAAGTTATTTATGATAACATTCTGCAAGAAAAATATGATTTTTCTAAATGTCAAAGAAATACATTTACCCAACAGGGCAAGAAGCGAATAATTTATAACTATCCTAAGCTTTCAGTCGAAGATATTTTATGCCAATATTTAAAAAGACAGATTGATAAAACATTTAAGATCAGATATGCGAGTAGAAGCCGTATTATAAATTTATTATTCAATATTTTGCCTATAATTAAAGATATGAATGACTTTGTTATTATTAGAGCTGATTTTAAGTCTTTTTTTGATAGTGTATTGACAAAACATGTTTATAAAAAATACATACGTGAGTCATTGATGGGCAGAGCAGACAAAGAAATTTTAGAACAATATCTAAAGCAGTTCCAGTACTGTTATGCAGGTTTGTGTTTATCCAATGGAATGGCAGAGATAATATGCAGAGATTTTGATAAACGAATAAAGGCAAGATTAAATCAATATGGAGTATTTTTTTATGAAAGATATGTAGATGATATCTTAATTATTATCAATCGTTATATTTCACGAGATATTTTTATTGCTCTTGTGGATAGTACAATAAATGAAGTGTTTGGGGAATGCCCGGTTGAATTAAATACTGCACCTGGAAAATTTTCTTTTATTACTCGGCGAAGTCTTAAAAAAACTCAGAACTTTAATTTTTTAGGATATGAATATGAAATTAATCTGGATGCAAAAGATAATATTCAGTTTAAATATGGAATAACAGAAAAAAAGAGAAAAAAGTATTCGGGTATTATTGAAAGGGCTATTATACAATATAAAAAAGATGGGAATTTAGAGTTGCTCAGATAGTGTCAATAGTTTTTCGCAAATTTAATTCCTGCCGTTCAGTAGCTGGCAGTTAACCGGCTATGATATCAGAC
>RAYB01000069.1 GCA_003669055.1 bacterium 1XD21-70 | reverse complement strand
TTTTTTGAAGGCTTTAAGCTGTTTGATGATACGGTTGGCATATTTGGGATTGTTTTCTGTAACCCATGCCTCAATGCTCATGTACGGTAAAGAAGCAAGCGACCGAAAATAAGAGATAGACCGCCAGCACCACACTATTCCGAACCAAAGACCAAAAGACAAGCATTGTGGAAATGTGCATAACAGGCTATGGAATCATGGATAACTCTATTCACAGCACATGGAAAAGCTAAAGTGCAGCTTTCCCACGTCCTGCAAACAGAGTTACCCACAATTCCATGAGATAGCCAGTTATACACATTACCACAATGCCGACTACTACGGAATCCCGCTCATTCCTTCTTTTTTGATGTTAAAGAACACGCTATATTGATTGACAATCACAGAGCTATTCCAGTATATTTAATAAAACAGACGAAACCGCAGATATACAGGTGAATAGACATGAAAAATATACACAGCATTGAATTTTATACTGGAAGCAAGGAAGAATTGCTTCCCAATTTTGAAAAGGATTTTCCCTATATCGCTTCGAGAGCGGAACTTGACAAGTATATAGGGCGTTATGTTCCGTGGCACTGGCATAAAACGGTGGAACTTTTTTACATGGAAAGCGGCAGCATTGAATATGATACGCCGGGAGGAAAGCTATTGTTTCCTGCCGGAAGCGGCGGCATGGTAAATTCCAACGTACTCCATATGACAAAAGCAATATCACAGTGGGAAAAGAATATACAACTACTTCATATTTTTGATGTTTCCCTACTTGCCGGAGAACAGGGAAACAGGATTGAGCAAAAGTATATCGCCCCTGTTATAACTGCCCCGCAGATTGAACTAATTCCTTTTTTTCCGGGCAATGCAGCAGAAGAAAACATTTTGAAACTTATTCTTAAAGCATTTCACTTTTCCGGTGATGAATTTGGGTATGAAATAAGACTTCGGGAAATCCTAACGGAAATATGGCTAATGATTTTTGAACTATCCCGCCCTATGCGTGAAAAGGCGGGAGAACAGAACAAGAGCAACGATAAAATAAAGTTGATGATGATATACATTCACGAGCATTATAAGGAGAAAATTTCTATCCCGGAGCTTGCAGCGGCAGCATATCTAAGCGAAAGGGAATGTTACAGAGTGTTCCATGACTGTCTGCACATGACCCCCGTAGACTATATAAAGGCTTACCGTCTGCAAGCCGCCTGTCAGATGTTGGCTAAGGGGCAGGAACCTGTTACAGTTATCAGCCATGACTGCGGTTTGGGGAGCAGCAGCTATTTTGGAAAAGTTTTTCGGGAGTACGCACATTGTTCACCAACAGAATATCGGAAGAAATGGCAGAATAGTGATAGATAAGGGCAGAAATGAAATATTTTTCCTGCACTTCCTGCATTATAATGATACCTGTAAAGTAAATCAACAATTTACAGGAGGTGGGTTCAAGGTGGTAAAAATGAACATTCTGAACATGAAAAATTTTTTAGATACGGTCAATGCCTGTACCGGCAAAGTAAATATGCTCTGCCCGGACGGTAAAAAACGAAATATCAATGGGGAAGAAAGGGTACAGGACAGTTTGTGGCGGCAGTACCGCCAAAACAAAAACTGCCTGCGGTTTGTTTTAGAAATTCCTAATCCAACGGACTATATGAGCATTGTTTCATACTATGCCGGGGATTGTTGATTTGTCTGTAAATATTTCATCATAAAGGGGCTGGACGGTTTATCTGCCAGCCCCGCCCTTTTGAAAGGAGTTAAAATGGAACTAAACATTCAAACCGTGGAAATGACATTAACGGAAGCGGCGCAGTCCAATCCGGGGGCATGGGTAGACCATTCCCGGTATGTAGCCAAAGCCTGTAAAAATATTGCGTCACACTGTAAAGATTTATCTTCTGAACAGGCGTATCTTTTCGGGCTGTTACATGATATTGGACGTTATGCCGGAGTGAGTTCGGAAAGGCATTTGATAGACGGCTATCGTTACTGTATGGAGCGTGGGTGGGGAAAAGCTGCACAGATATGTATATCCCACGCATTTATGATACAGGATATTGATACTTCTATCGGAGAGTTTGATGTCAGTGATGAGGATTACCTGTTTATGAAAGATTTTGTTGCAAATGCGGTATATGATGATTATGACCGTCTGGTACAGCTATGTGACGCATTGGCTATGCCTACGGGGTTCTGCCTTTTGGAAAAGAGATTCGTAGATGTGACAATACGGTACGGCATCCACCCGGCGACAATAGACAGGTGGAAAAAAATTTTAGAGATTAAAGAACTGTTTGAAGAACAGATTGGCTGCTCTGTTTATACTCTGCTTCCGGGCGTTGTGGAAAACAGTTTTCGTTAGGGAGGGATATTGTGTATTACGAAGCAAGCGATTTTTTAGAAACTGCGGACAGCGATACATTAAAGCAGATTGCCCACACAAGGGAATTAACACGGGAATATTATTTCTCTGATTATGGAGATATGGAAAAACGCACTTCCATTCTTCGGAAGCTGTTGGGGGGAATTGGGGAAAATGTGGCAATCGACACACCTTTTCATTGTGATTATGGAAAAAATATTTTTTTGGGAAATGATGTGATAATCAATATGAATTGTACCTTTGTGGATAACAAAACTATCCGAATTGGTGACAGGGTTTTGATTGCTTCAAATGTGCAGATTTATACATCTTCGCACCCTGTTTTACCAATGGAAAGGCTTGTGCCGGATTGGAGGGAACGCCAGACAACATTTTTTAGAACCTATGCACGTCCGATAGAGATAGAAAATAATGTCTGGATTGGCGGCGGCTGTATTCTTCTGCCAGGAGTCACCATAGGAGAAAACAGCGTAATAGGGGCTGGAAGTGTTGTAAACCGCCCTATCCCGGCTAATTGTGTTGCAGTAGGGAATCCATGCAGGGTGATACGTCATTTTGATACAGACAAAGAAAGGCGGCTACATGAAATATAAGCATATCGTTTTTGACATTGACGGTACTCTGATTGATACGGAATATGCTGTCTTACATTCCTTACAGGAAACCATAAGGGCATTGTCGGGGAGAGAGATACCATGCTCTGAACTAAAATTTGCGTTAGGGATTACCGGGATAGACGCTTTGAAAAAACTTGAGATAAAAGACATTTCCTATGCGACAGAATTATGGGATAAAAATATGTGTAAATATGCAGATACTATTAAAGTATTTGACGGAATAACCGGACTATTGAAAAATCTTCTAAGTCTGGATTATAAAATGGGAATTGTCACCTCAAAGACAAGGGAAGAATTTACACATGATTTTTGCCAGTTTGGTATCAGCCATTATTTTAAAACAATCATATGTGCGGACGATACACAGGAACATAAACCAAATGCCGCACCGCTTTTGAAATATGTGGAATTATCAAAAACAGAACATAGGAAAGTGCTTTATATCGGAGATAGCAAATATGACAGTATAAGTGCAGAAAATGCTGGAATTGATTTTGCTTTGGCAGTATGGGGTAGCCATAATAAGCACATACGGGCAGATTATTTTTTGGAAAGACCTGCCGACTTGTTATCTTTTATAGCTTGAATAACAGTTCCTATTGTGGTGGAAAGGGGGAATTGCCAGTGACTTCTTCGGAAGCATACAAAGAACATATCGAATACACATTTAACGCTTTTTGCAGAATTGTTATACACTATGCAGCAATCAACACATGGCGTGACAGGGACAAGCGGCGGCAAAGGGAAATATCTTTTGAATACCTCACAGAAGAAAAGTTTTATCCATTTTGTACGTCAGACACATATTTCATAGACCCTTACAAGCAATACCCTGTTACGATATGTGGTCAGAGGGTTATCCTCACAAATGGAAATCTTGCCGAAGCTCTGTCCTCTCTGCCGGAGAAAAAGAGGGAAATCATCTACCTATACTTTTTTGGACGTTACACACAGCAGGAAATCGGGGAACTATACGGACGCTGCCGGAGTACGGCGTGGCATCACATACACAGTGCCTTGCAAATGCTGCATAAGGAAATGGAGGTGCTTTTCCATGAGGAATCCTAAACTTGTACCGTATGAAACTATTGTCAGAGCAACCAGCGGAGAGCCGGAAGCCATTGACGAGGTTTTACGGCATTACAGCAAGCGAATCCGGCTTGCTTCCCTTGAAAACGGACAGGTCAACAAGGACACCGAGGACAACATTAAACGGCGGCTTATCGCTGCCCTGTTCCAGTTCCGCTTTGACGGACAGCCTACCTAACAGGAGGTGAGATTTGTCGCAAAAATAGTTATGCTTATGTTTAACGACACCGAAGAAAAAGCAGTTGAGAAAGCCATAGCCGCCCTTGCCGATATGATACCGCTGGAAGCCATGCAGCCGCCCCACTCCCCGGCACTTACTTTTCCGGGATTGGAAATCAGATTACACCAACGCCGGGTACTGAAAGACGGGTCAGACATTCCTCTCACACGTTTAGAGTACGGCACACTTTGCTACCTTGCCGCCAGTCCGGGGAGGGTATTCACAAAGGCGCAAATCTTTGAAGCCGTGTGGAGCATGGAAAGCGAAAGCTGCCAGTCAAATGTGGCAAATGTGATATGCAATCTACGGAAAAAGATAGAGCCGGACAGTGGCAAGCCCACTTACATAAAGACCGTTTTAGGCGTGGGCTACAAGTTTGCTTCCGGGGAATGATAACAGAATAACCGCCGCCCATCAGCGGCAGCCAAAGACAGGAAATCAAGAAAAGGTTTCCTGTTTTTTTGCGCCCAAAACCAAGCCGGATTTTGCGCCGCAATAAATTAATTCAAATACTTTCGGAAAACATTGCCTAAATTTTCTTTTTTCCCGTAGTAGGTAATAAGGGGAAAAATAATTGCCGGAAAGTTTGGCATTTTTTGAAACCGTCCGTATATCACTGCAAAACGGAGCTGATTTTTCCGTTTTTGTCAAATGCTGTTATGAAAACACGAAAAGAAATTCCGGGGAACTTTGCCAGATTTGCCTTGCCGTGCGTAGTAAGTAATAGAGGGAGAAATACCGCCGCATAGTTGGCAGAATCCACGCCGGACAAGCCGGGGGTATCAGCAAAAGCCCACACAGAGGAAGCCGCCACTTTCTTAGAGCAAGATTCTACCACAGTACCAAATTTCGCCTATCGGCTCAATTTGTCCTGCGGGAATCTTGTTGGGGTTGCCACCCCAAGCCCGCCTTTTTGCGGCTTGCGCCGCTTGAAAAATCCCCGAAAAATTTTTTCGGATTTTTCAAAAAACACTTCCGCTTTGCCCCCTGTTTTTCTCCTATTAGTGAAAGGGCAAAGCATAAAAAGAAAGGAGTTGAAGCCTATGAAAAGATACAACACGCCCCACCGCCACAGGGTAATCAAGACACGCTTGACCGAGGAAGAATACACCGAGTTTTCCGAGCGTGTCACCCTCTGCAAAATGAGCCAGTCTGAATATATCCGGCAATCCCTAACCAAGTCAAGGATATGCCCGGTTATTACAGTTTCCCCGGTCAATGATGAATTGCTCTCTGCCGTTGGGAAGCTCACAGCCGAGTATGGGAAAATCGGCGGCAACTTGAATCAGATTGCCCGCTGTCTGAACGAGTACGGCGCACCTTATAACGCCCTCTCCCAAGAAGTGCGAGCCGCCATAGCGGAGCTTGCCGCCTTGAAGTTTGAAGTCTTGCAGAAAGTAGGTGAAGCCGTTGGCAACGTTCAAACATATCAGCTCTAAAAATGCCGACTATGGGGCGGCTGAACAGTACCTAACCTTTGAGCATGACGAGTTTACCATGAAGCCCACGCTGGACGGGAACGGGCGGCTTGTTCTCCGTGATGATTACCGCATTTCCTCTCTGAATTGCGGCGGGGAAGATTTCGCCATGGCGTGTATGCGCTCCAATCTGAAATACGGCAAGAACCAAAAGCGGGAGGACGTGAAAAGCCACCATTACATTATCAGCTTTGACCCCCGTGACGCTGCCGATAATGGCTTGACCGTAGACCGGGCGCAACAGTTGGGCGAGCAGTTTTGCAGAGAGCATTTCCCCGGACACCAAGCCCTTGTATGCACCCACCCGGACGGGCATAACCACAGCGGCAACATTCATGTGCATATCGTAATCAATTCCCTACGGATTGAGGAAGTGCCGCTACTGCCCTACATGGAAAGACCAGCGGACACAAGGGAGGGCTGCAAGCACCGCTGTACGGACGCAGCTATGGAATACTTCAAAGCGGAAGTCATGGAGATGTGCCACCGGGAAAACCTCTATCAGATTGACTTGCTGAACGGGAGCAAGAACCGCATTACCGAGCGTGAGTATTGGGCGAAGCGGAAAGGACAAGCCGCACTGGATAAGGAGAACGCTTCCCAAGCCGCCACGGGAGAGCCGCCCAAACAGACCAAGTTTGAAACCGACAAGGAGAAACTACGGCGCACAATCCGAGCCGCCCTGTCCTCTGCCGTTTCCTTTGAGGATTTTTCCGGGAAACTGCTACAACAGGGCGTGACCGTCAAGGAGAGCAGGGGGAGATTGTCCTATCTCACGCCGGACAGGACGAAGCCAATCACAGCCCGGAAATTAGGTGATGATTTTGACCGTGCCGCCATACTGGAAGCACTCACCCAAAACGCACAGAACGCCGCCAGAGCCGCCGAAACGTCCGCACCCAGACAGGAATACCCCCGCAGCATAAAAGACCGTTTACAGCGGAATAAAACCGCCATAAACGCACCGAAACAAGACGCTTCCCAACGGGAAGTTGTACAGCGCATGGTAGACATAGCCGCCAAGAAAGCCGAGGGCAAGGGGAAAGGCTATGAGAAATGGGCGACCTTGCACAACTTGAAGCAAATGGCGGCTACCATGAGCGTTTACGAGGAATCCGGCTTTTCTTCCCCGGAGGAACTGGAAGCCGCCCTTGCCGCTGCCAGTGCCGGACTGCATGAAGTGACCGGGAAACTGAAAGCCGTGGAAAGCACTTTACGGGAGAAAAAGGACTTGCAGAAACAGCTATTGGCGTATATCAAGACCAAGCCCGCCCGTGACGGGCTAAAAGCACAGAAAACAGAGAAAGCCCGTAAGAGCTACCGGGAGCAGCACGAAAGCGAGTTTATCATTTCCGAATCTGCCGCCCGGTATTTCAAGGCACAGGGAATCTCCAAGCTGCCAGCGTCCAAAGCCCTACAAACGGAGATTGAGCAGCTTACCAAAGAGAAAAACGCCCTTTATAACGAGTACCGGGAGAAGAAAGCAAGTGTCCGGGAATTGCAGACCGTGAAAAGCAATCTTGACAAGATATTACGCCGTGAGCCGGAACGGGGAAAGGGGCGGGAAAATGAACGGTAAACGCCCCTACATGGACTACCCACAGTACAGAGCCGCCCGCCGCCTTGTACATGAGTGCTGCAACTACGATAACGGCAACTGTATCTTGCTGGATAACGGCGAGCCTTGCGTATGCGTCCAGAGTATCAGCTATTCGCTTATATGCCGCTGGTTCATTACCGCCGTTCTGCCGCTGGACGGGAAGCTGGAAGCCGCCCTTTTGCACCGGGCAGACAGGAAACGCTGTACCGAGTGCGGCGGGTACTTTCTCCCAAAGTCCAACCGTGGGAAATACTGCCCGGATTGCGCCGGACGCATGAAAAGAATCAAAGCCGCACAGCGCAAGCGGAAACAAAGGCTACTATGTCACGCTTTAGGATATTCCAAACACCCGTAAATCAAGGCTTTTCAGACCGCCCTCAACGGGTAGACGATATTTATATCCTTTACCCCCAAAAACGGCGTTCTAAAGCGTAACAGAAGCCCAAAACAGACCAAAGGAGGAACGAATGGCAGACAACCGCAAATATTACTACCTAAAGCTGAAAGAGAGTTATTTTGACGAGGACGCTATCGTGCTGCTGGAAAGTATGCAGGACGGTATGCTCTACTCAAACATTCTCTTGAAGATGTACCTAAAATCGCTGAAAAACGGGGGAAAGCTCCAGCTTGCCGAGAATATCCCCTACACCGCACAGATGATAGCCACCATCACCCGCCAGCAAGTCGGCACAGTGGAGAGGGCTTTGCAGATTTTTATGAAACTGGGGCTTGTAGAACCCTTGCAGAACGGGGCTTTGTACATGAGCAACATAGAACTCTTAATCGGTCAGTCCTCTACCGAGGGGGAGAGGAAACGCCGTGCAAGGCTGGCTTTACAGGAACAGAAAGCCTTGCCGGAAGCCGTGGCGGACAAACGTCCACCAGACGGGGCGGACATTTGTCCACCAGAGATAGAGATAGAGATAGAGAAAGAGATAGATATAGAGTTAGAGATAAAGAGAGAGGGAGAGCTAAAGAAAGGACAGACAGCCCCCGCCCCTTTTGGCAGATACAAAAACGTATTCCTGTCAGAAAAAGAGCTTGCGGAGCTGCAAGAGGAGCTTCCCGGCAAATGGGAGTATTACATTGACCGTCTATCCGGCTATATCGCTTCCAGCGGGAAGAACTACAAGAACCATGCCGCCACTATCCGGCGTTGGGCGGCTGATGACAAGGCAAAGGGGAAGCCGAAAAAAGGAATCCCCGATTATTCCTACAAAGAGGGCGAGAGCCTTTGACCGCATAGACACAACGCCCCGTAAACAGGGCGTAAAAGACCATGAACAAGGAGGACGATTTTATGTGTGATTATGATAACGCCATTTTCCGGCTTGCCACAGAAGCAGAGCCACAGCCGGAGGACTACACGGGCGAGGACGGGCTTTTGTACTGCGGGAGCTGCCGCCAGCCCAAAGAAGCCTACTTCACCGAGGGGAAAAACCTTTTCGGACGTGACCGACACCCGAAAGAATGTGATTGCCAGAGAAAACGCCGGGAAACGCTGGAAGCCAGCCACCGGGAATACAAGCACCGGGAGGAAGTGGAACGGCTGAAACGGACAGGCTTCACCGACCCGGCTATGCGGGAATGGACGTTTGAAAACGACAACGGGAAATGCCCCCAAATGCACAAAGCCCATGCCTATGTGGAGCAATGGGAACGGGTAAGCACCGGGAACTATGGATTGATTTTGTGGGGGACTGTCGGCACAGGGAAAAGCTATTTTGCCGGGTGTGTTGCCAACGCCCTCATGGAGAAAGAAGTTTCCGTGTGCATGACAAACTTTGCCCTTATCCTCAATGACCTTGCCGCCAGCTACAAGGACAGGAACGAGTACATAGCCCGCCTTTGCAGCTTCCCTCTGCTTATCCTTGACGATTTCGGCATGGAGCGTGGCACGGAATACGGGCTTGAACAGGTTTA
>RAYB01000005.1 GCA_003669055.1 bacterium 1XD21-70 | reverse complement strand
CCGTCCGGCAGTCAGCCGGACAGGGAACGGCAAAATTTTTTACACTTCTTTTACTTCTTTATCTCACATGAGCAAATAGGCATGGCACCTAGATTTAGAACAAATGGCTGGAAATTACAATGAAGCTGTAAAAGGAGTTTCCACTCCCCTTCAGGCCAGTCATCACCACGAAAAAAGTTGGGAGTTCCTCCTATTTTATCTGTATCAACGAGTTGATCATATCTATATCTTTCATTATCCTCTAGCTTTTGATAGTTTTCACTCGTAATAAACCCTGGATCCCTTCCCTCCTTTAAAACCGGAATATACTCAAACCTTTCATTGTTTTTATCAAATACAACAGGCCCTTTTGGGTGCTCTTCATTGCATATCTTTTCTAATGGTTGGATTATAGCCATATTTTCTCCGCTATTCCACTCAATCACATCAGGGTCAAAAAAATCATCTTCACAATCACCGGCATGTGTTACAAAAATATATACCATGAAATCTTCGTCGTTCCCCAACATACCTTTTTCCAGCAAAATTTGGCCGACAAACATCATTTTTCTATCATTCCAGCTTTTACTTATTGGCCATTGGCTCTCCCTAATCCCTATTGGCTGGCCGCCAAATTTAGTAATTGGTTTTGTTATCTTTTTCTCAGCCTTTTCTAATTTTACTATGTCATATTTTTTTACCATCTTATCTCCCCAAAAACACATGTTTCCCCATCCTTTGCTTATTCCCTGGCAGAAATTATTCTTGCAAATAATTTTTCTTTCACATTTAAGTCGGCACAAAATCTATCTGTAAACTCCTTCATTCCCTTTATATTATTTATCAAGTAATGATTTCCATCAGTTGGCATAATTATATTAGACAAATCACATCCATTGGTAAATACTGTATAAGAGACGGTCGCTTCTGAAAAATCAGCATGCATAGGATTTACTTTTCCCAGCCTTTTATAATCAATCCCTGGAGGAGGAAGAATTCCTGAAATTCTGTATTTCCCCCGAAACCAAGTATCACTAACCGTACCTATAAACTTAACATTATCTATAGCAGCCCCGCCAAAATCTGACCTCTTCAAATTGCAATTGTTAAATTCACAGTCCTGAAATTCAGGATAGTGCATAAGCAGCCCGCCTAAATTAACCCCTTCAAATTTAACCCCTTTAAACAGGCTTCCCCATTTCCCGATAAAGCCCTTTATTTTCCCTTTATAGAAATAGCAGTCAATAAATTCGCATCCTTGTTCTGTGATATTAGTTAAATCAGTGTATCGAAAGATACACTTTTCAAACCTGCATTCCTCAAACCTGCATCTGGAAAAGTCCGCATAAGAAAAATCCGTTTCACTGAATTTTTTCCCTTTTATATAAGGTGCCAGATTAGCAGGCTGAGAAATTTTAAATCCTCTTAAATCTAATTTTACAAATTCGGCCTCCTTGTCCTGATGTTATTTTACCACAAAAATCCTGTTTGTGGCAATATGATGCCAAAACCTGCAAGCTATCCGCATAAGGGAAATGTCTGTTTCTGCCAGGAACCGTTGATATCAGGGAACTAAGCAGGTATAATAAACCTTGACATCTCATGTCAGGATACATGTGTTATCCTGTTATGGAAAGGGGATAGCGATGCAGGAAAGCCGGTTATTTAAGATTGTGTACCACTTACTTGACAAAGGGCAGGCTACTGCCCCGGAATTAGCAGAAAAATTTGAGGTATCCGTCAGGACAATTTATCGAGATATCGACGCCCTAAGCGGGGCAGGGATTCCCATTTATACAGAAACCGGCAGAAATGGCGGCATTCGTTTGATGGACGGTTTTGTGTTGGACAAGGTGGTGCTGTCCGGGGAAGAAAAGCAGGAAATCCTCATGGCATTGCAAAGTATCAACCTCATACAAAATACTAACAGCCAAACATTACAGAAGCTGTCTGCAATGTTTCATCTTGGTTCGGAAAATTGGCTGGAAGTGGATTTTTCCAGGTGGGGGAACCAGGCATTTGACAATGAAAAATTTGAACTGCTCAAATCAGCAATCATCCAATGCAAAAGCATGAAAATCCATTACGCAAATTCTTACGGGGTTATAGGAGAACGGGTGGTCCAGCCAAATAAACTCGTCTACAAAGCCAACGCATGGTATTTGAAAGCATTTTGCACACAAAAACAAGGCCCGCGGATATTCAAATTAAACCGTATTTTAGATTTGGAAATTTTGGACGAATGCTTTCAGCGCCGCCATTTTCCGGAACCAGAAGACATCCCCAAGGCAAAAAGCTGCCAGATAACACTTCGTTTTCCGGAAGAAATGGCATACCGCGTTTACGATGAATTTGATAAAACACAAATCCAGCGTCAAGAAAACGGCGACCTTGTCGCTTCGGCAGAAATGCCGGAAGATGCCTGGCTCATAGGGTACCTGCTGTCGTTTGGGACGCAGGTAGACATCATCTCACCTCCTTACCTGAAAGAGGCCATAGCCCAACAGGCCAAACGGATCTATGAAAAAAATAAACCTTGACAAAAGATGTCAGGATATATGTGATAAACTCAATACAAAATTAAAACTTATTAAACAGACGGAGGTAAGGAAAATGAATGAGATAACCCCAAAATTTTGCCAGTGCTGCGGTATGCCTATGGGAGATAATGACGGGCTGAACGGAACTAATGCCGACGGCAGCAAAAATGGAGACTACTGCAAATATTGTTTTGAAAACGGTGAGTTTACTTTCCATGGCACTATGGAAGAGATGATTGAGATATGCATCCCCCATATGGTTGCCGCCAACCCTGGCCTAAAGGAGGAAGAGGCAAGAAAAGCCATGCTGGAGTGGTTCCCCACATTAAAACGCTGGAAGGAATGATTTATACTAACTCTCTAATTAGACAAACCATTTTTCATTCCTATAAATCTCTATTGTATCATCTGCTCCATACTGGTATCCAAATCCGCTTCCGAAGTTGGACTGGTTATCTTCCATTGGGATTTCGGTTCTATCAACCATTGATGTGATCTCTCCATCCATATTGCCGCAACGCCCGCTGGCTGTACTTTCCCTTCCAGTATCATAGTACAGAATCCTGTCCCCCATGGCATCTGCCTTTGCCTGTTCTGGCAGCGTAATCTTATATACTTCTCCCAATTGTGCGGGGTAAGATTCTAATATGTCTCCATTGTAAACAATTTCTACAATGCCGCCGGTTTGCAGCACAAGTCCCTCTTTATTAGGGATGCTGAATTTATCTGCTGCATTAAGTTCCAAAGAACCATCCACGGGTTTTACTAAAACCGAACCGCCTATTACCTCAATGACTGCTGCCTGAAATGTTATCTCCTGCGTATTATCTGCACAATCAGGCATTTCTGTTCGTTCAAGCAGCATATTCGCGTAATGATTCAGTGCTTCACACGGTTCAAATTTTGTTTTATAGCCGACACCGTCGATCACCAAAAACGGATTATATGCCATAATGCTTGTTTGTGTTCCATCTGTCATGGCCAATGTAAAAGTAACGCCTTGTCCGTCATGCTCTGTGTAAGAATTATCCTCATTATAGATAACAACATCTTTTAGTAAATCCACTAATTCCTTAGTTTCTGTAATTTGAATGGTTTTGTCTGGCGGTGATAAATGAACCGTGGCAGATACGATTTGCTCTGCCCCCAAATCTTTATATGGTTTCCTGCCAGTGACAATAGCAAATACAATCATGATGATAGCTGCTGACAGTATACATATCAGCAAAATAATAATTGTCCTTTTTCTCATAATCAACCCTTCTCCTGCGCCTCTGATCACTCCAACCATTCCAACAATTCATACACCCTGGCTTTTGTCAGCTTTGCCGCCATATCATTCATGGCCATCGGCTGCAAACTTCCGCCCTCGAATTCTGCGCCTGCTTCGATTACTGCTGCCTCTTTCTGGTCAATCCATCTGCGTTCCTCCACGGTAAGGGCTTCCATTGTCTCAGCATCCAGAGTCTTTTTTAAGACATCCCAGGTGCTGTTCAATGCCTGATCCCAAAGATTGTATATGTACCCGGTTTTTTCCGTAAGTTCCGTCTGGGACAGCATTTCCTTTTGAATCGACTCTTCCTGTTCTGCAACCTGTCTTTCCGTATATACTATGGTCTTTCTCAGTTCCTCCACCATATCAAACCCCCGGAATCCATATCCCTGCTGTTCATTTTCCAGCACATAGAAAGAAAGTGTTGTATCCGTAGTCTGGGAAAGATCATAATAGCCGATCCAGTTCCTGGCCTCCTCTGAAATCTGTTCCAAGGGAGCACCAGGCACATGAATCCGTATCGTTTTTGTGCCATCCAGGCCATAGGCATCGGTATAGCAATACCGCATCTCGTCTTGTATCTCTTCTGTCCCTATCTGCTCCTTATACTCCAATGCTTCAATCTGCACAGAATACGTATTGGCATCTTCCTGTACCGGCGGCGTAAATCTTCCGCTGAATTCGCTCCATAGTATACTCCCGTTCGGATAGCCTTCCCCAATATCTCCCATATTCCCGTCAAAGAAAAGCCCGGAAAAGCTGCCGTCCTCTCCTATGGTCAGGGAAGTCTGCCAGCCTCCTACCCCGCTGCAAAATACAAATTCCACATTACGGAAATCTTCAAAAGAAAGGCCGCTGCCATTCTCCTGGCTCTCTTTCGGCTGCTCTTTTTTCTGATCAGCCGCAGCCTCTATTCCCGTATCAGCTTCCGCCTTTTCTTGTTCTTTGTTTTCACATCCCCATACAGACAATACCATTATCCCGGCCAAGACCGGTAAAACAATACTTTTTTTCATTTACGCTTTGCCTCCTGGCAGCACCCGCCCGTTTTATCGCTGGTTCCTGCTTTTTCAAGAATCACTGCAAATTCTCAGTCTTTATCCTTTTTGCTCTTTTGCCTTTTCTTTTCTCTTCTCTCTTCCTTTTCTCTTTCTTTTATCTTTCTCTTCCCTTCTCTTTTCCCATCCCTTTCACCTTCTCCCTCACAAATTTCCTGGCTTTGTCCTTATCCCGGTCATTGGGATGGTGCTTCGCAATTCCGCCGATCTTGCCAAAGGGGCCGAAGGTATCATAGCCGCGGCACTGAAAATTTCCAAGATAACGGGCTCCCTTTTCCTGAAGCTTCCTGGCCGCACCTTTTGCATAATTGCAATATCCCACACCGCAGGTAGTGACAGTGAACACGTTCTGATTTTCAGAAAATGTAATGTTCTCTATTAATTTCCTGATTTCTTCATGCATGGAGTGAAAAAACACACCGGATGCCAGGCCTATTACATCATAGGCAGACAAATCCATGTCCTTCTTTTGGGTAATGTCTGCTAAGTCTGCACCTAATTCCTGTGCCATGGCCTCCACAATCTTTTTGGTATTTCCATGATGCACCGATGCATATACAATGATTGCTTTCATGAGCATATTCCTTTCCTTCTGCCTGTTTTTGTCTGATTTTACCGCGGCCTGTCCGGCTTATCGTCCGGCCGGGTGGCTCATATGTAAAATGCCGAATCATCCGGATCCGCATCCTGTATTGGTATGAGATGGCGGCTTTGTATTCCCTGCTGTCCTTCCGGCTCAGGCATTGTACTCTCTCTCCATCTCACAAATTCTCTCATACAGCCTGTCATTGACAGGCACCTTCAGGCCATGTCTGGCAGCCAGCCTTCTCACAGTCCCTGAAAACAGTTCTACCTCCGACAACCGACGGGCTAACCCGTCCTGCCGCATGGAGGGCATTCCTTCTGGTGAAAGGGTTTTTAAAAGTTCAAGATACTCTTCCATGTCCTTTTCAGTTAATGCCACGCCTTCTGCATTGGCCAGGCAGATCACCTCTTTCATGGCTCCGGTCATGGTGTCATAGGCCTCCCCGGCTGCCAGGGCACCCCCGTAATTGGTTTCATAGGCCATGCAGGTCTGATTGACCCCCACATTCAGCATAAATTTCCCCCAGAGGCGGTATCGGATATCCTTTTCTGCCACATAGGGAATCTCTGCCCGGTCAAGAAAATCTTTTAGAGCCTGCAGGCGTTCCAGGTTTCTCCTGCCTTGTTCTCCTCCGGATTCGTTTCCTGCCAGAATCCCAATCCGCAACTCACCAAACCGGGAATAGTGGAGTGTGCCGCCGAATTTCACTGCATCCATTCCCTGTGCAATGCAGCAGATTACCTTCTCCCTGCCAAACCGCTCTCCGATGATTTCCTCGCTGCTGATTCCATTCAGCACGGAAATGATCGTCGTTTCCGGACCCACACACGGCGCCATCCCATCCAGCGCTGCCGAAAGCCCTGTCCCCTTCACTGCCACAATCACCAAATCTACTGGCTTCATCTCCTTTGCATTGCGGATGGTAAAATGCCGGTTCCTCCCATTTACCGCAAAATCCATCTGCTGATAGCGTCTGCTTCTCTCCTCATCTGCCACAAAGCAGACTGCCTCTGCCCCCAGTTTTTCAGCAATCCGCTCCCCGTACATCATCCCCAGGGCTCCCATGCCAATAATTGCAGCCTGTGTCCACTGTCTCATATTTTTTTCTTTTCTCCTTTTCCTGCTTCTTTCAGTTCTTTCCTGTTTCTCTTTTGTTTTTTGCTGGTTTTCACATAGAATCGCTTATATTTTTATTCCTAATGATATCTTTAAAGCAGTTATGGTTCCATATTCCTTCCTGATTGTTTAGTATAATGTCCCCGTTTTCTTTCCAGAAACAAAGTTCTGTTCCGCCGCTGTTTATCAGGATAGCTTCGTCCCTGATACCTGACAGGAGTCCAAAAATGATTGTCAGCATAATGGAATATCTTTTTTCCCAGTCTTCATATTCTTTGTCAAAACGAAATTGCAACGTTCTTTCAAACACAAATTCTTTGTCACCAAATATGGTTTCCCAGCTATTGTATGGGTAATTGCCGGCATCTGTTAAATACACATCAAACCCTAATTCTTCAAAAAAATCCATGCATATCCCATTTGGCAGTATCTCTGTATTTTTACTTCTGAACCCTAAATCTTCAAAAGCTTTTATTAAAATCTTGCTATCCAGTTTTTCGGTTTTCACTTTAACGCTATAGTATATTGCCACAGTTTGCCCTCCCCCGTTTCCTGATTTCTCCCTGAATGAAGTGAAAACTGCGCCGGATGCCAGGCCTGTCACTTTGCAGGCAAAAAAATCCATGCATCGTCAGCTGCTTAACCTTCCCCATCACACGGACTCACAAACTCCTGTCTCTAAGTCTGCAAAAAACATCTCGTAGAAATCATCCTCCCCTTTTAGCACCAGAGAATTCTCTCCGCCACCATTGGTATTGCGCTTAATGGCAGCGTAAAATTCCTCTCCCTCTACTTTTATATGGGATTTTCCAATGCTTCCAGGGAGCAAAGGGGGCTTGAACGGGAACAAATCGAAAATCATGGCTGTCCCGTCACTTCCGGACAGCCACATACCGCTCATGGGGCATATCTATGCCGCGATAGTGTTTAACCCAGGTATCTGTTTTTGTCATGCCGTTTCGGATGGCAACCTTTTGGGATGCGGTATTGGTGTCGCGGATGATAGAGCATACCTCCCCTGCATCCAGCACTTCAAAGGCGTAATCCTTACAGGCTCTGGCAGCTTCCGTGGCATATCCCTGATGCCAGAAGGCGCGCTGAAAAAGATAACCGATTTCCAGCACCTCCTTCTCCTTCCAGGGCTGCATGCTCAGCCCGCACTGCCCGACCATCTGCCCGGTCTCCTTTAAAATCACTGCCCACAATCCAAAGCCCCATTTCTGATAGCGGGAAAGCTGTCTGTCAAGCCACTCCTGTGCCTCCTCATCCCCCAATGCCCCTTCGTATGCATACATGGCTTTTTCATCTTGCAGGATTTTGCAGAGGTCTGTAAAGTCGGATGGCCTCATTTCCCGCAGGTAAAGCCGCTCTGTCTCTAATATTTTCTTTTCCATGGCTTTTGTCCCTTCCTTTCCCTGTGGCATGTTCTGTCCCTCCTTGTTGTCGGCGCTTCTTTTTATCTTACTGCATCATACCCTCACTCTGTGTTTTTTGCATGTAAACGCTTTAGTTCAAAATACAACGGCACCAGTACCGCATTTATAACCAGGGCATAAAACAAGGGAAGCAGCGCCACTGATATATCCCCCCATAACATAGGGGAGGCAAACTCGGAATCAAGCATATGCTTACGCATAAGATTGACCATGCTGATTGTAAAACCAATGCTTCCCCAAATCATACTGGATTTGTATACCAGCTTAAGCGCGTTTGCACTGTCCCTTATCATTTCTGCCGTGCAATGGTCTCTCTTAATGATATAGACAAATGCCTTTAGAAAGCCCCGCCAATATCCTGTACATAAAAGCACCAAAAGACAGGGAATCAGGATAAATTCCATACTGATGGAATCTACAAAATACCAGGTTCTGCTGCCGATTCCATATTTGACTATAAACAGCACCCCCAAAATTGGGATTACAAGCTTTATAAAGAAATTTACGCTTTTTTGGGCGTTATTTGCTTTTTGCTGCAATTCCACAAGATTTTCTTCTGCTTTTTTTTGATAATTTTCCATAGCAATCCTTTCTCCGCTGAGCAGTTCATTCACACTGATCCCAAGTATTTTACATAAGTCCAGCATAATGGCGGCATCCGGAATGCTTTTTCCGGTCTCCCATTTTGATACTGCCCGGTTGGTAATGTTTAACTTTTCTGCTAACTGTGCCTGTGTAAGCCCCTTCTCTTTTCGACAGGTTGCAATGAATTTTCCTATCGTTTCCTGGTTCATGTCCTCATCCTCCTTGCCATCAGTATAACAGGAAAAAATTGCTCTGGAACTGACCATTGGTTGATTTTGGCAGATTCAACCAGCAGTTGATTCACAGCCCCCAATCCTTTCTCTAATCCACCGGGCACGTTCTTCTGCCGGTAAGCAAAGCGCGGTTACTGTCTCATAGCCAAATTCTTCATAGATATTTTTCATGACATGGTACGTGTCTCCGGCCTCTTTTTTATCCTGCTTTCTTTCTGTGTCACGGGCATAAATCTCCTCCCAGAAGGGAAACAAAAAGACCGTTTCGCTGCCTTCTCTATCTATGCGGATACCGGAATATCGATCAGCCGGCAATATCCCAAAACATCGATTATGCCTCTGTCAAAAAATCATGGCTGCCTGACATGTGCATATCCTTCAAAATCCATCACGGAATGAAAAAATATCAGGCGGGCATAACGCCTGCTATACAACCCGTCATGAATCAAAAGCCATCCTCCAGCACGATCTGGATGGCAATCTTTTTTGCCAAAGTACTGGACACATCCCTGCCGTCATTTCTTCCCAGATGTACACAAAAATATACGGTTTCTGTCCCGTTTTTGGCTCCGCTTGCCGCTTTCTTTTCTGCAAATCCCGTAAACCAGGCATCCACCACAGCACCCTGAACCTTTCCCATCCCGGTCTTTCCATACAGGGAGATCTCCGGCCTGCTTTCCAGTGCTTCCTCCCCCGTCACCTGCATCACGGTCCTTAATTCCTTCTGTGTTTTCTCCGAACAGACAGCGTTTTCCCCAAAAATGCGTTCCATCACTTCTGTCTGCTCTTTGGGGGAAATCTTCAGGGACGATTCTATCCAAAAGCCGGTCAATGCCCGGTTGCTGTTGTTGGTGTTTCTCCTCCCCTCCCAGTCTGAAATATCACAGTTCCCATAGGAAAGCTTCTTTAGTGCTTCCTGCATCGGTTCCTGCCCAATCGTATCAATGACTTTCCTGAAATACCAGACACAGGATTCACGGAATGCCTGCCTGAAATCGATATCCTGATTCCATTTTTCATTCCAAAATACTTCCCCGCTCCACGCACAGGTGGAATCTTCCGGCTGAATGATTCCGCTTTCTAAGGCAACCATGGAGGAAATAATCTTAAAGGTGGAACAGGGTGAGGTCTGGGTCACTGCCTGTTCCCTGTTATAAATCTGAAAGCGCCCGTCCTCTGCATGATACAGGACTGCTGTGCCATGTAAACCGTCAAAATATTCTGACCAGTCTGCCTCTGTGATTTCAGGCTCCGGCGCCCTGCCTTCCTCCGGCTGTAAAGACTCCCCTGTCTCCTGCAAAATCTCCCCTGCCCCAGAAGAAATTCCCTCCGTTTCCCCTCTCTCTGCATCCGCACTTTGCCGCCCGGCTCCACCAGCACAGCCAGTGAAAACCACCATAAAAACCAAGGCCAGACAAATTCCTTTTCGCTTCAAAATCCCTGTTATCATAACTGCTTTTCCTTTCCTGACATCCAAAACAGAACAAAATGTGGCCTTATTCCTTTTCCTGATAAGGATTGGTATATTCCGGGCACAGGTTTCTCTCACTCCATGCCATCATCGTCTCAAGAACCGGAAGAAAGCTTTCCCCTAATTCCGTCAGAGAATATTCAACCTTGGGGGGAATTTCTTTGTATATTTCCCTGTGCAGAAAGCCATCTCCTTCTAATTCCCGAAGCTGTTTTGTCAATGTAGATTGTGTGATGCCGTCCAGGCGGCGCATTAACTCGCCAAACCGCTGCACCTTATAAAAAGAAACATACCACAAGATCAAGATCTTCCACTTGCCGCCAATGACAGCCTGCAATTTGCTCATCGGCACACAGCGGGCAAGGGTATTTTTATCACAAAATTTATTTTCCGACATAAAAACGCTCCTTTCCCTTCCCAGAGTTTGCCGGAATATTGCTTTTCGTCAGCTTTGCGTCACCGTTTGCAGGGCATCGAAGAACGCCCCCTGCGGGTATCTGCCGCAGACTTTCCAGAATAACCAAATGGGAATCAGCAAAATTCCGCCGTAATACTAATATATCCCAGATGAAAAAAATAATCAAGGTACTGTCTTTTATTCCTGTAAGTATGAAAAAGAATACTACTACTAAAAAAAGACAGTACTTGAAGCACACAGAGTATTGCGTTATTTTTATGGCAGAATAAATAAGAAAAGGAGCGATGCACTTATGCACTTTACCGGAACCATCTGGCGGCCGCCTTATGAAGCAGCCTCATTCCTTTTGGAAGCCACAGCCGGCTGCACTCATCACCAATGTAAATTCTGTACCCTGTACGCAGATCTGCCATTTTCCTTTCAGATGTCCCCTCTCTCCCACATGGAAGAGGACTTGAAAGAAGCCAAAGGGCAGATGGAACTCTGGAAAAATATCCAAATATCACGGACGTTTCTGACCGGGGCAAATCCCTTTGTGCTGAAATTTTCCAGGCTGATGGAAATTGCCGGTCTCATAAAAAAATACCTGCCCGGCAACAAAACCATTGGCTGCTTTTGCAGAATAACGGACATTGCCTTAAAAACAGATGAGGAACTGTCCGCCTTAGCCGGCAAAGGCTATGACCGCCTGACAATCGGAGTCGAAACCGGTGATGATGATGCCTTAGCCTTTATGCACAAGGGATACCGTTCCACGGATATCCTCACCCAATGCCGGCGGCTTGACCAGGCAGGTATCGGTTACCACTTTTTCTATCTTGCCGGTATTTCCGGCGCAGGAAAAGGGCGGCAGGGGGCAGCCGCAACTGCCCGGATATGCAACCAGCTTCACCCTCAGATCATAGGGGCAAACATGCTGACCGTTTACCCGGATTCCGGGCTTTATGAAGAAATACAAAAGGGAAACTGGCAGGAGGAAACGGAAAAAGAAAAATATGAGGAGTTAAAAACCCTGGTCGAAGACTTAAGCATCCCTGTCTGGTTCGGTGCGTTGGGCGCCTCCAATCCCATCCCCATTCAAGGCACATTGCCCAGGGATAAAGGGAAAGTGTTATCCCTTCTGGACGAGATCTCAGAAAAAATAAGTGAGGAAGAACTGCAAAACTACCGCAAAAATCTGCGCCATTTGTAGGAAATCCTTTCCGGCAGCAGACTTCCCTGGCAAAATATCCGGCATAGATATGGCACATGGGAATCCCTCAAGTCCATATCCCTCCGGCTTCCTTCCCGCTGCCCCCGGCAAAATGGTCTGCAAAAACGCCTGCCCCATTATCTTTGCCGGGGCAGGCCTGCCGGATTTTTCTGCATAAAAGGTGTTTCCAGAAGCCGAAAAAACTTTCTCAGTTCTCATTTTTATACAACATATAATAGTCGGAATCCAGGTTTTCTATCATCTGATGGAACCATCTTTTCGTGTCATCAAGCGCCCGGTTATAGATAATCGGCGCCATTTTCTCCTCAAACAGTTCCAAAAGCTGCATCTGCTCAATCATCCCGATTTCCTCTCCCCGCACATCCAGATAAAATGCTTTTATCTCCTCTTTCAGCTTGTCCTTCTGGACATCAGACAGCTTAATCTGAGCAAAATCTCTCCCTTTTTTCATAAAGGCTTTCTCCTTTTTCCGGTCATATCCTTCACCGTCATTTTCAAAACCGTAGTGACCGCAATCATATCCGTATGAAACGGAAAATCCTCCGCATGGTATTGCCGCATCAAGATCTTCAGCGCCTCATATTTTTCTTCCTCTTTTACGGTTTCTATGGTTCCGTGGCCAATCACGCTTGCATAGTCCATTGTGCAGTCCATCTGCTCCTCATCAAGCACCAGCTTATGGCCACAATCCAGTTCAAAGGTTGCATGGTTATCCCTTGCAATCAAGTCCAGCTTCTTTCCCTTCCCGGCACAGTGAAAGTAAAAGAAAACCTTCTCTCCCTGTACCTCTAACCCGAAATTCAGAGGCACAATATAGGGAAACCCGTCGTCATGGAGGGCAATTCTGCACACGTCACATCTTTTGATGATCTCAATCATTTCATTAAAATCCGTAATTTCCCGGTCTTTTCTTCTCATATTTTTTTCCTTCCACCGTTTTTCTTATGTCGTTTTTTCTTGTCTGTCTATCTTTCTTTGTTTTTGCTCCTTTGGGGCAAATAGTCCTGAAATTCCTTGCAATCGTTTATTTTTCTGTGAATTCAACATGGATACAGCTTGTGTAGAACTCAAATTTGCCGATGGCACAATAATTTCTATTGATTATGGATCGCACCGCTGTCGAAGATGAAAATAATCGGCATTTTAAACATGCTGCTTTTTATGAGAGGAAAAATAATGTCGTCCTCAATATCAACAGTTTCACCTTGTCCGTTTTTTAAAACGCTTCCATCAACTGAGAGTTCCATCACTTTTGAACAATCATGTTTTACACCTTGCCTCCACTCAAAGCAACAAACCCCGTCAAAATCATCTATGTTAGAAGATAAATCACTATAGAATTGACCATTACGGAAGCCTATGGTAGAGCAAATTGTTTGTGGTGTATCAAATGAATAGAGATTGCATGTCGAAGGGAACTTAGCAACTGATGAAAGCTTTATAAGCAACTAGCAAGCACTTGCGCTAATGCCAAAAACTGTTGATTATGTATTCGCATTTGTCAAAATTGCTTTCACCTGTTAAAGCATCCAATCCCTTTATTCCTTTAAAGTTTTTCTTTCTAGGAAGATTATTAGAGCCCAACGAGGACAGCGTGCTGTTGTTTGCCCATGGTGGATTGCCAATGACAAGGAAATCGCCTTCAGCTTTTATTGTGTTAAAATCAAATCCAAAAATATTGGCATTGATGATATAAACACGACTATCTTTAATTGTGTTTATACATTCATCACAATAATCAGAGTTAATTTCTATTCCGTAATATTTATCTGCATCAAAAATCAAACTGCTATTTAAGAAATTACCAATACCACAAGTTGGCTCAATTACAACAGATGGGGTAATATTGCGTTCATCCCTTAAATAGCGACATACTTTTGTTGCAAAATCAGGTGGTGTTTGGTAGTCACCAAATTCACGTTTACCATTCATAGTTCTTGATTCCATTTACCTTGTTTTTTAGTCCAATTGTGCGTGAATACTGTAGTCTCCACTGTAAAGCGTTGCTTATGGTCAAACCTATGTTCAACATATGTGCCCTCAGCTTTCCCATCTGTAACACCAATCAAGCTTGTGTGATTAACTTTACTCTCGATTTCACAGAAAATCTTCGCTGATATGATTAACTCATCGCTCTTGCCAGATGTTTTCTAAACAGATTTGCTTATGGGATTTAACTCAGATTATTGGTATTCTTTTCATTATTCAGATAGTAGATGCTATCTGATTTTTTGTTGCCATGGTGTTGCCAACAAAAAGCACCTAACCCTATGTATTAGTGGTTATACCACATAAAAAACACCCAACAAATTGAAATCCATTTATCCATATGATAAAGAATGGATACACTAACTGTTTTATCTGCCTACACCTTTTACCAAGATTTCTTCTGGTAGCATCTCAAATATTTTCTTCAAAAGCAGATATACTGTGGTGGCAAAATACTTCGGACACAAATCTGTCTTATCCACATGTAACTCCTCAGCTCGATGAACTGCTGTTTTAATTTTTTCATCGTTATAGTTTGAAGAGTTAATATGTTTCTTGTCCTTTAAAGGTGCACCAAGTTCTAACAGTCTTGTACGGAAGTGACTTGTTTTTTCATAAGAATGACTATCAGATACAGCAAAACTTTTATCTTCTTCAGAAGGCTGGTCATGATGCAATAGTAACCATATCTCAAAAAAAGGATTGCTTACTGCATAGCGATATCCTTTTTCTTCACATGCCGCTATTGCATCATTCCACTCATCTTTGTAAGTCTTGGCATTTTGGGGATCAATAACCTGATTTGACCAATTCTGATCCACATCTGTTAATATCCAAAATTCATCTTCTGGATATTCTTCAAACTGATAAATATCATCTTTTTCAGTTTTAAATTGATCAATCCGTTCGATCAAATGTTTCGGGCGTACTTTGCTGAGCATTCTCACTTGTTCTTGTGTTCTACATTTAGGAGCAGTAAAAACAGCATCTTCCGCAACAGAAATAAACTGAATCTTGCTCTTTATTCCACTATAAATATCTGAAATCAAACTAAAGTACTCCTCTTCTGTCACGCTGCCTTCGCATGAAAGAAAAATAATTTTACTGGTTTGCGGCCTAACCACACGGTAAGGGTTTTGCGGGGTAAAAGGCACTCTACTTTTAAGAAGCGGCATTAGTACATCCCCCTTATCATTGGAACAGCACCAAACCTACCACTCAAATAGGCTTTTAAAGTATCTTGACCTTTCTTGACTTCAAAATCAGAAAATGGCTTTAATGTAGATTCACCCATTTGAGTTTTTTCAATAAACCAGATCTCATCTTGGCGGAAGTTATCCGGATTTATTAAGTTCACATCATGTGCAGTAAAAATAATCTGGTTACTTCCTTCTTGTGCTCTACACGCAAATTCATCAAGTAAAAACAGGGAAAGTTTTGTGTGCAAACTCCTATCAATCTCATCAACAAAGTAAATAGTTGGATTCTTACTAATGGTAAACAGCATGGGAAGTAAATCAACCAAACGCTTTGTACCATCAGATTCTTCATCTATATTAAACTGAATTTTTTTGCTATTTAGCCGATGGTTAAATTTAAGCTGAACTAAAATAGTCCTTTTCTTTTTATTTTCTGCAAAAACAAAGTATCTTCCAGCCAAATTTACGATTCCATTTTTAATTTCTTCAATATCATCCACAATTTCTTTAGGCAGATCCAACTTCTGTGCAAATTCATGGAAATCAATCTCGTCACTTGCCACAGAAATCCCATAGACGCCTGTATCCATCTTGTTGAGCATACTTGCAATATAATTGCGCAGGTCTTCATCCGCTTTCATACGAATCGGAAGAGCTTGGACTGTAGTTTCAGGGAAAATAACTTGCAGATTTTTAAACCAGTGGACAATTTTCTCTGCCTTTTTGATTCCATTATCATATAGCTTATATAAGAAAAGCTGATTTTTTTGGCTCTCTTGAATGCTCTCTTTGAGAACATCAGCCAGCATCCTGTCCTTGGATTTATTGCGCGCAAATCTTGATTCAATTTCTATCTCTGTTTTACCGTTTTCATCTGTAACGCGAGTGAATAGCGGCTCAAGATCTTTTTCAGTCAACTGCATCAGCCATTCTTCATGCACTTGGCGTCGATCCAAGGAAAAGCCGTACTCATAAACTTCGCCTTCAAGGTAAAACATGAACTGGAACGAAGAGATTCCTTCGAGGTCTTCAAAATCACCTCTAAACTGGTTGACACCCGTTCCTTTTCCGCTTTTCTGTCCATCAACAATATAATCCCGGGCAAAATCAATCGATTCAATGAAGGAAGATTTGCCCGATGCATTGGGGCCAAAAAAGCCACCACGCCGCAACACCTTCCATTCCCCGGCTTTTGTTGTGATTGTTTTCAAAAAGCGCTCATCGGTGTTTTCCTCCGTTGGAAGCATACTAAACTCTACAGGATGCCCAATGGATTTAAAATTACTTACGATGTACCGTAAAAGCACTCTCACCCCTCCTTTTCTAACCTAGCTTTAATAATTGATGTTGCTGTTCCTGCTGCTGATCTGTTGGGAACAGCGCTGTCTGCTTCTTTTTCCTGTTCCGGCTTATTTTTCCCAAAAACGCTATCACTATCACAGATAATAAAGCCGTTTTGTAATGGATGTCCTAAGTAATGATGGCTCACATATATACGCCACAGAACTCTCCATCATCCTCGTCTTGTTCCTCAAATATGATCCCTCGCTGTTTCATTATAGCAAGAATCAACTCTATTGGTGGACGATGCAGGGTATTTAACTCCAAAATTCCATCGACCAGATTCCTGATTTATCGTCTGCGTCTCCAGCCCATCAACATTTCTCGCCAGCAATCCTACTCAATAGTTAATAGGGGCTTCATATTATATCCTCCTCATAAGTGTTAAAAGGAGTTTGCACAAAAAATTGTAACATATATCAGAGATTTTGACAATGTCTTTGAGACGGGTGTGCGGACAAAAACCTGGACTTCCACGGACTCCGAAAGGAACTGGATCACTATGTATTCTCAGGACTAAATCAACATCGCATCACAGGTTTATCACCAGTGCGCTTCTGTAACTAACACCATACGCATGCTGGGCTACCCAACCAGGGAGGCACGGCCGCACTGGGGAATGACATGCTGGATGGCGCAATCTCACAGTTAGGGGTGGCGGAGCATCCCGCCGTCCATTCTGGCAGGGGGTAATACACCAAAAAGACGGCGTAGCACTCGGTCACGCCGCCCTCTGCAGCAAATAGTTGCTTATCTATTAATCCTTCCGTTCCCGTTGTTTATCCTCTGGCAGTGCATTCCATTCCACATTCTCAACTGCCCCCTCCAGGACATACAAATGCACCAGGCAGACCTGGGATTTCCCTCCCTGCCGTCTGCAAGACACCAGAAAGCTTCTTTATACAGAAAAAGACTTAAAAAATCCCCAGCTGGCTCAAAGCAAAAATCCACAGAAATATGGTCATCAGAGAAAACAGCGAAGTGAAAACCACCAACTGCGCCGCCAGGTCAGCATCCGAATCCATGGCGCTTGCCAGGTTAAAAGACGTAGTCGCACAGGGGGCGATAAAAATACACATTAAAGCGATAAACTCCTCCCCCCGGAAGCCAAGGGCAACCGTCACCGCGATCAGCACAGCCGGGACGACAACCAGCCTGGCCAGGGAACCGACCAGAATCGCTTTCGCGTTCTCCCTAACCGCACCAAAATTAAACAGGCCGCCCATGACGATCAGGGCAACCGGCGTGCCGCAGCGTCCCAGGTCGCGGAACACATTGGCAATCACATCCGGATAACGGACAGGGAAAAGCTGGGTCAGAAAACCGGCCGCCGCCGCGATCACATAAGGGTTTTTGAGCACCCCTCCCAAAGTCTTCTTCACACTCAGTTTGCTGTTCTCCCGGAACAGTTCCAAAAGCACCACCGAGAATATATTCTGAACCGGCACGATCACTGCAATCAACAGGGAAATCCCGCCGATATTCCCCTCCCCGCACAGCGCCGTCCCGATCAGAGTCCCAAAGATCACAAAATTGGTGTGAAAGATTCCATGGGACAGGGCTCCCCGCTTTTTCTTCGTCTTTTCCGTCACCATGGCCACCAGCAGAGAAAACAGCAGAATCACGACCTGGGTCGCAATGGCATAGAGCAGGAGCCTGGCACGAAACACCTCTTTGATATTGACTTTATAAATATTGTAATAGACATTCACCGCCAGAAATGCCCGGAAACATACCGTATTCAGCTTATTCAGCATAGGTTCATCCGTCATCCGGATTTTCCTTAAATACCATCCTAACACCAGCATGATAAACATCGGCAGAACTGCTGCCACGGCAGTTTGAAAACTACTCATTTCCTTCCCTCCTGATTCTGAAAACAGATTCCTTCTTTGTCGGCCAGGAGGCAGCTGCAGACAGCCCCTGCGGCAACCCCCTCATCCCTTTGGGGCTTTCCGCCCTCCTGCCTTTGATTATAATTCTGAATTCCTCCCATGTAAAATACCGAAACCTGATTGTGAAATAGCTTTTCTCTATATCATCAGCCATTCCCATCTTTTTCGGTTGAATCCGGCAACAGATTACCCTATAATGAAGTTAAACGCTGCTTCGCCAGCCGCCAAAATCCGCTGCCGGGCGCCAGGCCATGTGCCGCCTGTCCGCGGACGGTATTCATTTTTTCAGGGGAAATAAAAGGAGAATGATAGAAATGAAATTGACACAATTACAATATTTTAAGACCGTTTGTGAATATAACAACATTACACGGGCAGCAGGCAAACTCCATGTGTCCCAGCCCAGCCTTTCCCATGCCATAAAAGAATTAGAAGAAGAATTCGGGATACCGCTATTTTATCGCCTCAGCAAAGGCCTTACCCTCACAAAAGAAGGGGAAATCCTGCTGGAGGAAGCCACAAAACTGTTAAACCAGGCAGATCTTCTGGTTTCCCGCATGAACGTAATCCGCAAGGAAAGCCAGAACGTAAAGCTGGGGGTTCCCCCTATGCTCGCCAGCCTGATCTTCCCCGGCCTTCTCCACGCTTACCGCTCCAACTTTCCCGATGCCAGGCTCCAGATGATAGAAAATGGCACCCTGACCAACAAGACCATGGTTCTGGACGGCACCCTGGATGCCGCCATTATTTCCTGCGACGGCTCCCTTCCCGCTGCCTTCCATTACACAGACCTGATTCCGTTTTCCATCTATTTTTATGTATCCGTACAAAACCCTGCTGCCTCCCGGGCCTCCATAGACATGAAAGATACCGCCGGGCTCCCTTTAGTATTGCTGGCCGAGGATTCCTTCCTCACCAGCTTTCTGATGCAGTATTACAAAACACACAACCTCACACCCAACGTCATTCTCTACACCAACCAGATTGCCACCATCCGCCAGCTGGTAGAAAACAACACGGCTGTGACCTTCCTGTTTGAAAACATCCTGGAATCCGGAGGAAATATCTCCATGCTCCCTGTCCGCAACCTGCCGGCAATCCAGACAAAGCTGGTCTGGAACGCCAGCCGGAAAGTCTCTTCTGCCACACAGAACTTAATCCGGCTTTCTAAAGCCCATTATCAGCAGCCCCCTTCCCCGAAATGACAGGCAGCAACAAAAGGCATGGGAAAAGAACGAACCTCCCCCTGCCTCAAACCAGCCCCAGTGCCCCGGACAATACCCCGGGGCAGACAAACAGAGGAGAAGAATTCCCCCTGACCAGCAGATATCCCACCACCACAATCCATACTGCCACGATCTGCCTCTTATCCTCCACATTCCAGGAAAACAACATCAGCAAAACACAAAGCAGCAAACTATAAACAGGCATAACCCAAAACATCCGTCCCCACCTCCTTCTTTCCGGTGTCCTGTAATACCATTCCTATTCCTTCAGGTTCCCCTTCCTTATATTCTCCCGAATGATCTCATCCGCTGCCTCATACAGCCTTTCGGAACCTTCCCTTGTCTTTTTATGCCTTCCATATACCTGTCCTGCCGAAACCCCGTGCTCCTTCCAGTCTCCCCCATGGTTACTGTCATTCAAAATCAACGGCTGCAGATTATCCATCGCATGGGCAAACCTCGCCTCCGCTGTCCGGTTCTCCTCAAACTCGTCAAACAGGGAGACAAATTCCCGCTTCTGGTCATCCGGCAAAAGAGAATATATTTTTTCCTTTGCCGCATCCTCCCTCTGCTTCTGCGTCCTTACGCTTTCCTCATCATAAGCATAGGTATCGCCAGACTCAATCTCCACAATATCATGAATCAGGCACAAGAGCATCACCCTGGCAATGTCAATTTCCTCGTTTGCATATTCCCTCAAAAGATAAGCCATCACTGCCATATGCCAGGCATGCTCCGCATCATTTTCCCTCCTGCCATGCCCGGATAAATGGGTCTGGCGGAAGATATTTTTTTCCTTATCAATCTCCAATGCAAAATCCAGCTGCCTTCTTAATCTTTCTTCCATAAAACAGTACCCTCCCCCCAAAAATCATGCCCGGTGGACATACATTCTCGACATCTGCGCTTCCCCATCTCCCTGCACCATACACAAAAACTCCCATCCATACCGCAAGGGTCAGCCTTTGCTTCCTGCCAGGCGTTTTTTCAGTTCTCCCTTAAGAAATTCGTACCGCAGCCGCTTCTCCTCCTTAGCAAAATGCACCTCCCGGAACTGCTCCGGGTTGTTTTCGTAATTCAGCTTTTCCTCCCCGAACTGCTCGCTGGTAAGGTCAAACACACAGTCATTTACCACATTGTAGCAGTGGTAATTCCCTCCGGGAAGGGGGATTCCGTATACCCTTCCGCCGAATATGTCCTGAGCCAGAAAAGCTGTGATGGAACACTGGCCTGCCGTCTTGTTCTCCCTGCTCCATTTTTCCCGCAGCCTGGGGGCACAGGTATACTGGCACCAGATGCCGGAAAGTGCGTCATATAATTTGCAGGGAGTCCACTCCTCCCCATAATCCATGTCAGTTGCCAGAACATCCCCATGGTTCCAGCCATAAAATTGATAGGCCATCTCTTTCCCTCCTTCTTTCACAGAAATCTCACCGGCTTCCTTCCTGTTGCGGCAACCGCTCTCCGGAAATAATCAGTTCATCCAGAACCTCGATAAATTCATCCCACCCCTCCGGCCAGCCGAGTGCGCCGTTCTCCCTGTAATACCCCCCATCATACCAGATACCAAACTCAAAACACACAATCATAGTACAGTAATCCCCTCTGGGCCAATAGGGACTTCCGTCATGAACGGTAAGAGCATAGCCAGAAAGCAGGCGGCTCAAACTATCGATCTGCTCCGAATCCAGAAGATAGGTTTCTTCTTCCCTGCCCACAGTCCGGATTGTGGCAGTGCCCTCCTCCAGATCTATGGAACACTCATATTTGCGCCCATCGCCAACCGCATCATAGTCCGACACGATTATGGCACTTATTACCGAAGACTCCTCCCGCAGCCTTTCCAGGCTCTCCTGCTCCTCCCTGCATATCTCTACAGCCGTATACATGCTGCTTGTCCCAAAATCCGCTGCACTGACAGGAGAATCCTCCTTTTTTCCACAGGCAGCCAGGCTTAAAAGCAACACTGCAACTCCCCAAGCCCCGGCACGCCTCATAAGTTCTCCCTGTCTTTTCTGCACAAGTCCCACACAATCGCCGCAAATACCTCCATCCCCTCCACCAGCACCTTTTCATCAAAGTCAAAAGCCGTGGTATGCTGGGCTGAGGCCATGGGAGTCATGGAACGCATATACGTTGCCTTCCCGCCATGCTCCTGCACCCGGTTCATCATCAGGGAAATGTCCTCACTGCCCCAGTTCTGCGCATTCCTGCAGCTGCTGACCCGCAGATGGGGCAGCTCCCTCTCCACGATTCCTGCGATCTGCTCCAAAAAATCCACATCGCTGTGCTGGGACTCCGCCCCTCCCTGAAGTACCATTTTGCAGGTACAGCCATTCATCTGGGCAGCGCCCTGGCAAATCCTCACTGCCTCCTGGTCTAAATATTGGTTAATCTCCGTAGTCTCCCCCCGCACCTCAAACTGAATCATGGCATGGTTGGGGATCACATTCCTTCCGCTCCCCCCCTGGATGATACCTACATTGACCCGGGAAATCCCGCCGCTGTGCCTGGGGAGCGCTGTCAGGTTCAGCACGGCATTGGCCGCTGCCACAATGGCGCTTCTCCCCTTTTCCGGGAACCCGCCTGCATGGGCCGCCTGTCCGTAAAAATGGGCATCATACTTGCTGGTGGCAAGGGAACCCCAGGTTCCCGGGGTCACGTCGCCATCATCAGGGCCTTTGGTAGGCGCAATGTGGGTACCCACAAAATAGTCCACATCATCCAGGTGCCCATGGGCTACGATAGCCCTGGCCCCTTTGGCCCCTTCTTCCCCCGGCTGGAAAATCAGCTTGATGGTTCCCTGCAGTTCATCCTTAAGTTTCATCAGGATCTCTGCCACGCCAAGGCCGATGGCTCCATGTCCGTCATGGCCGCAGGCATGCATGGCGCCTTTGTTTACGGAAGAAAAGCCTTCCCGGAAAGGCCGGTGCGAGTCCTCCTCTTCCTCAACCAGCCCCAATGCATCGATATCAAACCGCAGCGCAACCACCGGCCCCGGGCCGCAGCGCAGAATCCCCATAACCCCGGTAAAGCCCTCCTTCATTTCCTCTGTCAGGTAATCCAGTGGCGCTCCCTGCCCAAGAACCAGTTCTGCATGAGCCTTTAATTCTTCCGGGGAAGGAACCCCGATCCGTGCTTCTTCCTGGCACAGGGCCTTCCCTGTCACCACTTCATATCCCAGTTCGGTTAATGTTTTGTTGATTATGGCGGAAGTCCGCATCTCTAGCCACGCGGTTTCTGCAAAACGGTGAAAATCCCGCCTTCTTTCCTGGCTGGATTGGAACAGGGATTTTGCGTAATCTGCAATTCTGGTGTTCATTTTTGACCTTCTCCTTTTTCAGTTGACGGGTTGTGGAAATCTTTTTACGTCATTTTCAAGCTTTGTGCTTTTTTTGTTCCGCTTTTTGCACCTTTAGCCGGGCATGCCCCTTTGGCAAGCCGGGCAATGGATGCTCCCCCTGCCGCCAACCACAATACGGCAGAGAGGGGTTTTGCATTTCGGGCAGGGCTTCCCCTCTTGCCCATAGACCTGTAAAAAGGGGGTGTTGCGGTAATCCTTCCCTTTGGTTTCCAAATATTCCTCTGGTGTTATTTGGTTTCTTTCGGTAAAATAAGAAATACGCTCCGGGATCGCAGCGGCAAGCTTTTCCCATTCCTGCATCCCCAAACTGTTTGCCGGGCGTGCCGGGTAAATCCCCGCAGCAAATAAAATCTCGTCTGAATAGATATTGCCTATGCCTGCAATGGCGCTTTGGTCCAGAAGGCATTCCTTCACGGCCTTTCTCCGCTTCCCAAAACAGGTGTTCAGATATTCTGCGGTCAGTGACCCATCTAGCGGCTCTATGCCCAATCTCCCAATTCCGCTATAGGTGTCCTCCTCCTCTTTCCCCAGCAGCCAAAACCTCCCGAAACGGCGTGTATCAGAAAAGCGCAGTTCCATGGGATCCCCTTTTCCCCCACTGCCTGCCAGGGAAAATATAATGTGTGTATGCTTTTCCTCCGGGCAGCCTGCCGGGGTGAGCAAAAGGCAGCCCGTCATCCGCAGGTGGAGCACTATGCGGTCATTACTGTTTAACCAGATAACAAGGAATTTGCCCTTTCGTGCCATGTGGGAAATCGTCTGCCCTGCCAGCCGCCTGCAAAATTCTTCTGCCCCAGGGTAAGCCGTGACTTCGGGGCGCCTTACCGTCACCTTTTCCACCACAAGCCCCTGTATCTGTGGCTCCAGCACCCTCTTTATGGTTTCAACCTCCGGCAATTCCGGCATAATGCCCTCCTATGATTCCATCAAAATTTTTCTTCATGCACACGGAAAATAATGTGGTAAGGCGAATCAGTTCTGTGATATCTTCCTTCTTTAACTCAGCCATGGCATCTGTTTGGGCACTAACGGCAGGCGGAATAATATTCTTAACATATTCCCTTCCCGCGTCCGTAAAACGGACAATTTTATTCCTGCGGTCGGCCTCTGCTTCCGTCAGGGACAGATATCCCAGCTTCCAAAATTTTTTGATGATTGCACTTATGGTCTGTTTCGTAGCAGACAGCCTCTCACAGATTTCTGACTGCAGGCATCCATCCTCTGCAGACCATACCAAGTCCAGCACAAACAACTCTTTTGTTGTTAAGTTATGCTTTCTTGCATGCTGCCCATAGGCAGCATACTGCATATCTCTCAATTTACAATATTGATTCACATAGGCCTGTACCTCTTCCCTGTCCATATTGCCCTCACCCCTTTCTTGATATTTTCAGACCATCCAATATTAGACTTTATGATATCAAATCTATGCCCTTCCGTCAAGATACTAAGAGGCCACAAAATCTCCATTTTCCGGTTTGCAACGATTTATCCTAAAAACAAAAAATGAGTTGAATTTTTCCGTTATTTTGTGTAAACTGTAAGAAGCTTAGGAATGTGAAAGGGAAAGGATAACCGGGGAAAATGAAAAAAGCAATGAATCAATCCAAACTAAATATGATTTTAAACGGCATTTCTTTGACATCACTTTTTGTAATGATTCTCCTTTTATTTGCCTACGGCAATATCAAAGGGAAATTAAATAATGCCAATGAAGACAGGTTCAACCTGACTTACAATGCCAACCGTTTTATGAACGGCTCTGCCTACCTTACGAATGAGGTGCGGGCTTATGCCTCCACCGGGGATCAGGCGCACTATAACAACTATTGGAACGAGATCAACAACCTAAAGAACCGGGATTTGGGCGTTGCCGCCATGCAGGAGATCGGCATCACAGCCAGCGAGCAGTCCATGATAGACCAGATGTCCGCCCTCTCCAACAACCTGGTCCCCTTGGAAGAAGGAGCCATGGAGCAGGTGCAGGCCGGAGAGATGGCGGAAGCCCTGGCCTATGTATACGGCTCTGATTACTCTTCGGTCACTTCCAACATCAATGCCTTAAAAGAACAATTTTTGAATGCACTTGAGACCCGTTCCAAAGCGCAGGTGGATAAGCTGACCCTGGAATCGGATATCATAATGGGCATTATTTTCCTCTGCATGGTCCTGGTAGGAATTATGCAGCTTTTTGTCATGGTAATTACCAAAAAACGGCTTCTTGCCCCCATCATCACAATCCGCGACCAGATGGGGGAGATCTCCAGAGGCAATCTTTCCGCCCCATTTGCGATGGAACCGGATACCTCTGAGATCGGGATGCTGGTGGCATCTATCCACGAGACAAAAACAGAATTGAAAAAATATATCTCCGACATCAATACCAAACTGTCCCAGATGGCGCATGGACAGATGGATCTGTCCATCGGCAGCGATTACCGCGGGGAATTCCAGCCGATTCAGCTGGCCATGGGACAGATACTTGACTCCCTCAACCAGGCTTTATCCCGGATTAACCAGACAGCGGAACAGGTTTCCACCGAATCGGAAAAAATGGCCTCCGATTCCCAGACACTCTCCAACGGCGCAGTTGCCCAGGCATCTGCCGTCGAAGAACTGTCTGCCAGCATCCAGGATCTTTCCGGCCAGGTTAACAGCACCTCCTCAGATGCTGACAATGCCCGCAGATTATCCATTGATACCGCGGCACAGTTAGAAGCCTGCAATCGGAAGATGGCAGACCTGACCACTGCCATGGGGGATATTTCCAAGTCCTCCCAGCAGATCAGCGGAATTATCAAGACTATTGAGGATATCTCCTTCCAGACCAATATCCTAGCCCTCAATGCCGCCGTGGAAGCCGCACGCGCCGGAAGCGCAGGGAAAGGCTTTGCCGTGGTGGCGGATGAGGTGCAGAGTTTGGCCAACAAAAGTTCTGAGGCTGCCCAGGATATCACCAACCTGATCCAAAACTCCATCAGCCTGGTGGAACGCGGAACCGCGCTGTCCGCAGACAGCACCAAGACCCTGGATGCAGGGGTTGCCAAGGCCAAGCAGTCCACCGAGTTGGTCGAGCGCATCGCCCAGTCCGCCAAAGAACAGGCAGAATCCCTGGTTCAGCTGACCCAGGGCATGGAGCAGATCTCCGAGGTGGTTCAGACCAATGCCTCCACTGCCGAAAAATCGGCTGACTCTGCCCAGGAACTCCGTCTTCAGGCCGCGGAATTAAAAGAGTCGGTTCAGATGTTCCGTCTCCGCAGATAAGCATTGCCAAAAAATAAACGGGAAATAAGAAAAAGGGATTGGCAAACGATTCGCCAACCCCTTTTTCTTGTTTCTTTCAAACTGTACCGTCAAGAAGAACTTTTTGATGCAAACATCCTTTTCCCCTCCCTCGCCACAAGCCACAGTGAAAGCCCCGTTGCCAGCAAATCACTGATTGGCTGTGCAAAAAAGATCCCATGGATCCCTAAAAAAACCGGCAGCAGATAAATAAACGGCACCAAAAAAACTACCTGCCTAAGCAAAGTAATCACAATCGACGGCTCAGGGCGGTTGATGGACTGGAAAAACGTAGTCGCCAGCATCACAAGCCCCAAAACCGGAGTAATACAGAAGTTAATCCGCAAGCCAGGGATCCCAAGCTGGAGCATTTCCTTTGTCCCCCCAAATGCTGCCAGGATCTGTCCCGGAAATACCAGCACTGCCAGCCAGATAAAGCAGGTAATTCCAACCGAAAAAGCCGCCGCCTGAAAGAAAGTAGCCATCACCCGTTTGTAATTGCCGGAGCCATAATTGTTTCCCAGGATCGGCTGGATCCCCTGGCTGATACCGCTGGCCGGCATGATCACAAAGGTCATGATACTAGACACCACCGCATAGACACTGATGGCAATATCCCCTCCATACTTCCCCAGCTGGCTGTTATACACAAGGCTGATAAACCCCATGGCCATCTGCGCCACCCAAAAGGCAAAACCACAAGAAATGATCTGAAGGCAAAACTTCCTTTCCAGGCGGAAAATCCCTTTTGAGATGCGTACCTGCGTCCGGTTGCCAAACACCAGGAATGCCCCGAAAAGGGCAGAAGCCACCTGCCCGGCCACCGTCGCGGCTGCCGCCCCCACAACACCCCAGCCGAACACGATGATAAACAGGGCATCCAGCGCAATATTGGCCGCAGCCCCCAGCCCGGTCACACACATCCCCAGAACAGGCCTGCCGGAAACCCGGACAAAGTCACAGAACAGCTGGGACAATCCCTGGAACAAACACCCCAGCGCCACAATCCGGTAATAGGCAATGGCATAGGGATAGGCAGTCGGCGTAACCCCGAAAATCTGTAGGAAAAAATCCGGAAAAAGCAGCAGCACAGCACTTAAGGCAATCTCCGATCCACAGACCATCACCATGGCATTCCCAAATGACCGGTTCATCTTATCCGGTTCATTCTGGCCGGAAAACAGGCTGAAAAAAGTAGATCCCCCCGCGCTGCATGTCAGGGCAAACGCCATCATCATAAACGATAACGGAAAACAGACCGACAGGCCTGCCAAAGCAGACGTGCCGTTAAAATTCCCCACAAACATCCGGTCTACAATGTTGTAAACCGCGATAATCAAAAGAGAAAATGCTGCCGGGATGGAGAACTTTAGAATCATGGGAAACAGCTTCCCGTTAAGATAGTCAATACTTTTTGTATCCATCATTGCCCCTCCATAAATTAGTTTACTAAGTATTTCTTTTAAAATGCAGCCGCCCTCCCAGGCAGCCCACATTTTATCAATCCCTTTACCATCCACATGGGAAAACCCTTATCAGGAAACATTCTCCGTCATTTTTTCCATGACCCTAAAAAAAACCTCCATATCCTCGCGGGAAATGCCCCTCGTCAGTTCCTTCTCCAGGCCGGTAAGATCCGCAACCACTACATTCTGGTACTGCCGGGCATCCTCACTGACTAGGATCCTTTTCATCCGCCCGTCCTCTGCCATAACCTCGCGGCGGATCAGCCCGTCCTTCTCCATCTTTTTGAGAAGCTGCGTGGCAGTGGGCGGGCGCAGGCTGAACTCTTCCTCCACGTCCTTCTGGAAAACATCATGGTTCTGTGCCAGGACAAAATGCAGCACCCTCCCCTGGGAGCCGCTGAATATGGCTCTGCTGGGGAAAGCATCGATCCTTCTGCGCAGCTTGTTTGACAGATTGTTGATATAATGCGCCGCATGCTTCCTGGTATCCATATGCGCCTCCAATCATTTAGTAAGCTAAGTATATCAGGCAAAGCCACAATTGTCAAGCATTTCTTCCCCCTCCAAATACTAAGGTACCTTGACATTTATCCCCGTCTATGGTAACCTACCATTACTAGGTACCTTGTAAAGGAGGAATCCCATGAACCAGGTTTGCCCCTTATGCGAAAAAAAATGCCCTTTAGAATCCCCGCAATGCCAATCCGGCAAAACCTATGCCTTTTTTAGCAGTTCACGCCACGAAACCCAGGAAAACAAGCTATTCGCCCTGTTTAACAAGCTGAGCCACCTCTTCGTCCACCGGAACGGCCAAAACCAGGGGAAAAACCGGATCCTGGCCATTCTCCGGCACCATGGGGACATGACACAGCGGGAACTTTTAGACCACACGGACATCCGCTCTGCCTCCCTAAGCGAACTTCTGGCCAAAATAGAGGCCAACGGAGATATCTCCCGGGAGCGCAGCAGTGAGAACGCCCGCAGCATCTACATCCGCCTGACCCCCAAAGGCAAAACAGAGGCCATCCGCATCCACCAGGAAAACCTGCAGTTCTCTGACGAACTCTTCTCCTGCCTAAACAAGCAGGAACAAGAACAGCTGGAACACATTCTGATTAAACTGTTAGCCAGCTGGAAAAATAAAAAAGGAGAATGAACTATGATTATCGACTGCCATTCCCACCACATCAGCCCGCCCTACAACACCAATTACCTGGCGTGGGCAGAACAAACCGGCAGGCAGGATTACGGCCCGCCCTATCTGTGGAACAATCCCGTCTTTGAGGACATTTCCAGACGGATCCAGATCATGGAAAACCACCACATTGACTATTCCGTCATCACCTACAGTTCCAATGTGGTACAGATCATCGACAGCGCAGCCGTCCATGGAACCTCCCGGCAGGCAGTCATGGCCGGTTTAAACGACAAAGCGCAAGAAACCGTCCAGGCATATGCCAAGCAGATCGGAGCCACTGCCTTAATCGACTTAAGGCTGGGAACGGATGCCCTGGCTGAGATGGAACGCACCTCCGGCTGGGCGCTGGGCTATTCCGTGCTGGCCGCCTACGATATCGGCCACCGGCTGGCATTTCTGGACGACCCCCAGTTCATGCCTTTCTGGAAAAAGGCCGCAGAACTGGGAAAGCCCGTATTCATCCATTTCAGCAGCCTTTACAAAATCAATGACCGATCCCTCCTGATGCCAGGATATATGAACGATTCCATGCTATGCGCCGGCATGGGGCAGCTAATGGAAAACTCCCTCTGCCTAAGCCGCCTTGTTTTAAGCGGCCTGTTCGACCATTTCCCCTCCCTGAAGGTGGTGATGGGGCAGCTTGGGGGCATGTATCCCTTTATGCTTGACCGTTTTGAAATGCTCTATCACATGCATCATAACGGCGCCGCCGCCAAAGGGATAGCTGTGGATAATCCCTCCGATGCAAAACATTTTCTGCGGAATTACAGGAATTATACCGACAATATCTATGTGGATACTCATTCCATGAGTGAAAATGCCATCCGCTGTGCCATTGAGATCCTGGGGGAGGACAAAATCCTGTACGGCTCCGATTTGCCCATCACCCCCAAACAGTGGGGAATCGAACGGGGGATCCGAAAAATCCAGGGCAGCAGCCTTCCTGGCCAAGTAAAGGAAAAAATCTTCTCCGGCAATGCCCGGGCTCTTTTGTGGTAAAGCTTTTTCAATCCGTCACCACCACATACCGGGCCTCCCCGAAGAACCCCTGCCTTTCCAGTTCCTCCTCCGGCCATTGAGCCACTAATTCATAGACTTTGTCCGGCTTGAGAGACAGCATCCATTGCCCTGTATATACCTTTACCGAAGGCTCTGCTGTCTCTGCCTTCCCCAATTGGGAAATATCCCATTCCTGGACGGCCACGCTTCCCGGCATCTTTATGCAGCTGAGAAGAAAATCCGACTCTTCCAACCCGTTATAGCCCGGGAGTTTTAGGATATCGGCCTTTTTTAGGTCGGTATCCAAAGGATGGCTGCCGCAAGCCTCCAGGCCTGTCATCTTCCCATCCTCCCGCCAGTGCCAGGAATAATTGCCGGGCTTTACCATGAATCGCTGCATGTTACCGGACAGTGCATCCTCCAGCCCGATTTCCGGAGGTGATGTCAGAAGCAGATCATTGTCCGCCAAGCTGTCCTCACAGTCAGCAGCAGTGTTTTCCGATTCCCCTTCCGGGTTTTTGCATACCCCCAGAAACAGCCAGGTGCCATGGTAATCATCCCGGATTCCGAACAAAAACGGACGGTCAAGGATCATCTTGGCAATCTCCTCATTCTCAGCCATGGCGCCCCTGGCCATCGCCATCATGGTGTAGGCAGCTCCCTCTACCCCATTTTCGTCCACCCCGATATGAGTCTCCTGGATCACATCCGACACCATCAGCGGATCCGGGGAAATGCCCCCAAATTCTGCCTGTCCCTCAAACATCCGCTCCATCCCCATGGCCTTTAGGGCATCCTTCAGCTGGTAGCTGCTGCCAAAGTCAAATTTAGGTACCTTCCAGATCACCTTTTTGCTGGCCCAGTCCTCCTCCCTCATCTCCATGGCATCCCTCAGCCTCTCCGGGCTTTCTAAGAATTCCCCCACGGTCCTGCCCTCGTCCGGCAGCAAGAACACCATCCGGCAGCCATTGTTGGTTCCCAGATAAGACAAGGTAAACCCATCTCCTCTTTTGACGGCTCCCTCCGTCTCCGTCCGGTTTAAATAAGGCACCACTGCCTGCCCGCCGTCCTCCAGGTAAAATACATCCTCCTCGGTCAGTTCCTCCGAGAACGGCTCTGCCCATCCGCCGTAAAAATACAGCGTATTAAGAATCACCAAAAGCGTTGCCGGGTCTGGTTCCAGCTGCGGCGCAAGCACCCCCTTGGTCTTTTGGGCAATCCATTCCCCCATCCTCTTCCCTGTCTCTGCCTGCCCGAAATCTACCCCATAGGAGGAGGCGAAAAAATTCTCCGCCGCCAGCTTCTGGTATTCCTCAAATATGTTTAACTGATCCGATATCCAAAGAGAATTGCCCAATTGGACCGTACTCCGGTAGTCCTCCATGCCATAGTATGCCATCCTTTCCTGTTCTCCCTGGCTATAGTAGGCGTAGGACTGATAAAGCCTTCGGCACTGGTCTAGGAGTTCCTCCTGGTCTTTTACCCCCAGCTTTTCCAAAATCTGGCCTGCAGTCTCTCCCCGGGCACCGCAGCCCGCCAGCGCCAAAGTATAATAAAGGCTTAAAGGACTGTAGTTCCCGTTTCCCTGGGTATCCTTCAAGACTGTGCTCCCGCTCTCATAGGCAAATCGGTCAAGCCCCTCTGCAAACGCCTCTGAGATCTCATTCTCAGCCAGAAGCCGGTTCCAGCCCTCATAATCCTCCGGGGAAAGTTCTGCCTTCTTTGGCTCTTGGGCTACAAATGTCTTCCCTTTTCCGCTTTTAGGGTCTTCTGCCATTTTATCTGTCTCCTCTTTTTGCGTATCTGGGGCTTTTACCGGGTTCTCCCCCGTCTTTGGATCCTGGTTCCATGTAGCTTTCTGCTGGCACCCGGCAACTGCCGATGAAGCCATAACCACTGCCAGCAGGCAGGCCGTAAACCGTTTTCTGTTTTCTCTCATCTTCTCTCCTCCCTCAATCAATCACAGTATCCCTGGAATTCCTTATATCTATAACTACGGTACGCCTGGCAGAGGAGGATTTATGGAAAATATTTCTTACAAATAGCTTACATTAATTTTTATGCTTCTGCCGTCACATCCGCCACCTGGTAACGGATCACTTTCTTTAAATCCCCCGGCGCCATCTCCACTTGTGCCCCGATCTTCCCGCCACTGAAAAAGAAACGTTCCAGGCCTTCCACCTGCCGGCCGATTGTTGTCAGAAAAACCTTCTTCATCCCAATGGGTGAGCAGCCGCCGTGGACATACCCCGTGAGAGGAAGAAGTTCTTTTGCTTTCAGCATAGCAACAGATTTTTCTCCTACTGCCTTTGCTGCCTTTTTCAGATCCAGTTCTTTTTCTACCGGGATGACAAACACATAGTGCTGCCCGCTCTTTCCCACCGTCACCAGGGTTTTGAAGACCCGCTCGGGGTCTTCTTTTAATATCTCTGCCACCTCCGTGCCGCTGACTGCCCCGGTATGCCCATAAAAATGCGGCTGATAAGATATCCCCTTCTGCTCCAGGATACGCATGACATTTGTTTTTTCTTCCATCCCTCTCCTCCTCACCGCCACATGCAGAAACCGCCGCAGGATAGCCTGTTATTCTGCTATCCTGCCGTTCCACATGCTTTCATGATTTAGTCCAGCGCCGACTTAAACTCTGTCCAAAGTTCCTCATGAAGCGCCGTTGCCTCTGCCCCGACATCCTGGATAAATTCCCCCTTGGGGATATCGTCCGCACTGATGACCAGGCTTTTCTTGAACTCTTCATCCAGAAACTCGTAGGACGCCTGGTTCGGGCAGAGATAATATGTCTGCTGTGCTACCTGCGCCCCGATTTCCCCATCAAGGATAAAATTGAGGAATGCGTGGGCATTGTCACTGTTGGGAGCCTGTGATGGGATGAACGCGGCATCCACGCCAAAGCCAAGCCCCTCCTTGGGATACACCACCTGCAGCTGCGGATTCTGGCTCAGCGCTAAGACGACCTGGGAGGTAAAAAGAAAGGCCGCCCCCACCTCCCCGCTGAGAAGGTAATCCTGGGTCTGGTTCTGGCTCAGCACCCGCACATTCGGCGCTAAGCCCATCAGCTTTTCCCCGGCTGCCCGGATCACATCCGGATCCTCCGTATTAAAGGATTCCCCCATTGTTTTTAAGGCCATCCCCATAACCACCCGCTCGCTGTCCATCAGCGCCAGGCTGTCTTCCAGCGACGGATCCCACAAAGATTCATATCCCGTAATCTCGCAGGCAACCGCCGATGGGTCATATACCAGCAGCGGAATACCCGGGCCATAAGGTATTGTCAGCTTATTATCCGGGTCATAAAAGAAATTTTGGAAAACAGGATCAATATTTTTAAAATTCGGCAGTTTCCCCTGGTCCAGTTCCTTCACCAGCCCCTCGTCGGCCGCAATCTTGATGATATAATCAGATGCAATAATAATATCATAGTCCCCGCCTTTGCTGGTCTCTAACTTTGCTAGCATTTCCTCATTGGCCTCAAAATTCGTATAATTCACCCGAATCCCTGTCTCATCTTCAAATTGGTTAATCACATCCTGGGGGACATACTCTGCCCAGGTATAAATATTCAGTTCTCCCGGGTCACCCTTGCCCTCTTTGCCTCCTTGGGAAGCATCCTCTGCCTGGGCAGGCGCATCTCCTCCCCCGTTCTGCCCGCTGCCGCCGCAGCCGGAAAGATTGGCCGCCGCCAAAGCAGCTGCCGTCAGCACCGCAAAAAATCTTCTGTTCTTTTTCATAACCTTTTCCTCCTCAGAACTTTCATCACTAGTGTTTTAAACTGTTTTTATGCCTTGCCCTACCTTCTCCGAATGCCCCCTAAAGCCCTCGACAGCCCTACCAGCAAAAAAGTCACCGCCAGCATAACCGTGCAAAGCGCATTTATCTCTGGCGTTACCCCTGATTTCAGCTGGGTATAAATGCGGATTGGCAGTGTATTCGTCCTGGCTCCCGTCACAAAGATACTGATCACCACATCGTCCAGCGACATCGCAAAAGCCAGGAGCATCCCGGACAGCACCGCCGGAAAGATTAACGGCAGGGTTATGTCAAAAAATGCCCTCCTCTCGGAAGCCCCCAAATCCTTTGCCGCCTCCCCTAATGATTTGTCGATCCCTACCAGGCTGGATTTGACCATCATGTACACATATGGCACACAGAAGGCCGTGTGGCCGAGCACCAAAGTCACCATGCCAAAAGGCAGCCCCAGCATGGCATAGAAGGCCATAAACACCATCCCCAGGATAATTTCCGGTATCATAATCGGAATCGAGGACACATACTCCACCGCCCCCTTGCTCCGCCACCTGACCCTGGCCATGCCAACCGCCCCAAGTGTCCCGATAACCCCTGCCGCCCCACTGCTGAGGGCAGCCAGGATTAAGCTGTTTTTCAGCGCTTCCAGCAAAGAGCGGTTCTTCATCAGCTTTCGGTACCAGTCCAGGCTCCATCCGCCCCAGATTGTGGAATTTTTCGATTCGTTAAAAGAATAAGCCACCACTACCAAGATCGGCACATACATCAGCGCCAGCAGGATTGCCTGGTAAATGGCAGAAAAGCGGATCCTCTTCTTCATAGCAGCCCCTCCAGGTCCTTCACCCCGGATACCTTCCGATAAACCCAGATCATCACAGAGGTGAAAATCATCAGCACCACAGACAGCGCCGCCGCAAACGGCCAGTCCCTCCCGCTCTGAAGCTGGTTCTGGATCAGGTTCCCCACCAGCATGACCTTACCGCCCCCCAAAATATCGGCAATAAAAAACAGCCCCATGGAGGGAATGAACACCAGCACAATCCCTGAGAGGATCCCCGGCAGGGTCAGCTTCATTGTGACAGTAAAAAAGGCCTCCCACTTCGTCGCCCCCAGATCCCTCGCCGCCTCCACCAGGCTCCAGTCCATCTTGTCTGTGCTGGAATATACGGAAAGGATCATAAAGGGAAGGAGGGAGTAGACCATCCCCACCAGCACCGCCGGATAGGAATACAGCAGCTTTAACGGTGAATCTGTGATTCCCAGCCCCATAAGCAGCTTATCCAACAGCCCATTGCTGCGGAAGATGATAATCCAGCCATACATCCGCATCAGGGCGCTCGTCCAAAAAGGGATCACCACCAAAAGCATCATCAGGCTCTTCGCCCGCGCAGGCAGCCTGGCCATCAGATACCCAAATGGGTATCCGATCAGCAGCGTGCCTGCGGTAGTCAGTACCGCCATCCGGAACGACTCCTTAAAAGTGTTCAGATAGACCGGGCTGGCAATGCGGAGATAATTATCCAGCGTGAATTCATTCACCACCCCCCAGGTCTGCGCCCGGGTCAAAAAGCTTAAAGCCAGCAGGTATACCATCGGCAGGGCAACAAAAAAGACGGTAAAAAGGTATAACGGCATCACCGTCATCCACCACCGGTTTCTCTTTTTTCTTGTATTATGTCCCATTTTTGCTGCTTCCCTCCATATCTACCAGCACCCCGTGCTCCGGTTCCCAGCGCACTGTGGCCATGTCACCGGCCTGGAAGGCAGAGTCGATCCCCTGGCGGCCTGCCACCAGTTCACCCTGCACTCCCCCATCCAGGCAAATACGCAGCATTCCCCCGGCAAAATTCTTCTCCTTGACCAAAAGGCGCAGCCCCGGCCCCGGTTCCTTTTCCAGCAGGATATTTTCACTCCTCACTGCCATAGACACTTGCTGCCCGGGCGTCACCTGCCCCTGCCGGACCAGTTCAGCCTGTGCATCCGTCAGTGACGCCTGCACAAGAACTGCAGGCTCGCCGGGGCAGCTGCCCACTTCAATCCAGGCAATCCCCGCTTCCTCCCTGCAAAACCGCCCGGACAGGATATTCGCCGCCCCCACAAACCGTGCCGCATAGCTGGTCCTGGGGTGGTAATACACCTCGTTTGGCGTCCCTACCTGTTCTAACTGCCCGTTATCCATCACCACAATCCGGTCTGACATATTGAGCGCCTCTTCCTGGTCATGGGTGATATAGAGGAAGGTGATTTCCAGGCGCTTCTGGATACGCTTTAACTCAACCTGCATCTGCCGCCGCAATTGCAGGTCCAGCGCCCCTAACGGCTCGTCTAACAGCAGCACCTGGGGATTGTTGACCACTGCCCGGGCGATCGCCACCCGCTGCTTCTGCCCGCCGGAAAGCTCAGAAGGCATCCGCTTTTCATATCCGGACAGCTGCACCAATTCCAGGATTTCTTCCACTTTCCCGGCGATTTCTTTTGGGGGTACCTTTTTTAGTTTAAGCCCGTAGGCTATGTTGGCAAATACGTTCATATGAGGAAACAACGCATAATTTTGGAATACGGTATTGACGTTTCTCTGGTTAGGCTCCAGTGCGGTTACATCCTGCCCGTTCAGAAAAACCCGCCCTTCATCCGGCGCCTCCAACCCGGCAATGATCCGCAGGGTGGTGGTTTTCCCACAGCCGGAGGCACCAAGGAAGGTGATAAATTCCCCCTGCCGGACAGACAGGCTTATCCCTTTGAGCACCTGGGTTTTATCAAAGCTTTTCTTGATTCCATCCAGTTCCAATATATGTTCTGCCACGATTTGTCTCCTCACTAGTTCTTCTTTTGATCCCAAAACCTGTCAGCCGTATACCGCCCGCAGGCAGACAAAGCCACCTGTTTACCGGATCCATGTCCTCAGCGCCTCCTCCAGCCGTTCAATATCCACTGGCTTGGAAATATGCCCGTTCATCCCCGCTTCTTCCGACTTGCGGATATCGTCCGCAAAAGCGTCCGCAGTCATGGCTATGATGGGGATCTCCCTCAGGTCTGCCCTGCCGCTGGCACGGATCTTTTTGGCCGCGTCATATCCGTTCATGACCGGCATCTGGATATCCATAAAGACCAGGTCATAATAGCCCGGGGCTTTCTCCAACACAAGGTCTACTGCAATCTGCCCGTTCAAAGCCTGTTCCACCTGGATCCCGACCACATCTAAAAGTTCGGCCGCCACTTCAATATTCAATTCATTATCCTCCACAAGCAAAACCCGTTTTCCGGAGAAATCCTGCTTCTGGAATGTTTCCAGTGCCGTCTCCTGTTTTTCCCCGCTGCCCAGTCCCAGGACATCTTTCAGCACCCTGGTAAGCCTGGATTTGAATAATGGCTTTTCGATAAACGCATCCACGCCTGCGCTTAGGGCATCTGCCTCAATATCTGACCAGTCGTAGGCAGACAGGATAATGATCGGGATTTCCTCCCCCACCATATCCCGGATATCCCTTGCTGTATCCAGCCCGTCCTTGCCCGGCATTTTCCAGTCGAGTATGACCACGGCAAAGTCTTTTGCTGCCTCCCTCGCCTCTGCAATGCGCCTGACGGCACTGTCGCCGTCCAGCACATATTCTGCATCCATCTGCAGGCTGGCAAGGATCTCGCAGGCGCTCTCACAGGCCGCCTCCTCATCATCCACCACCAGTACCGGCAGCAGGGCAAAAGCATCGATATCCTCCTGGGTAATGTCGTTTAGCTTCAGGTAGACCGTAACGGTAAATTTAGACCCCTTGCCCAGCACGCTTTCCACCTGGATATCCCCATTCATCATACGGGCAATGTTGACTGCTATGCTCATCCCCAGCCCTGTCCCCTCAATCTTGCCGGTGCGGGAGTCCGCCGCCCGAGAAAAAGGTTCAAAAATCTTTTGGATATAATCGGTCTCCATGCCGATGCCGGTATCTTCAAAGGTAAACTCATAGTATCCGCTCCCCCGGATATGGGAGGGCTTCTCTTCTATGGAAATGGTGATCTTCCCTCCCGGCGGCGTAAACTTTATGGCATTTCCCATGATATTCATGAAAACCTGCTGCAGACGCTGCTCGTCGCCGATCACATCCTCATGCTCCATCTTGGCAATATTGGCGCTCAGTTCCAGGCCTTTTGCATCCATCTGGGAGTGGAACACGGTCAGCAGGCTTTCCATGGTATCCGACAGGTTAAAGGCATTCTCTGTCAGGCTGACCTTGCCGCTTTCAATCCGGCTCATGTCCAAAACTTCGTTGATCAGCCCCAGCAAATGTTTGCTGGAAACCGTAATCTTGCCCAGGGCATCCACTACCCGTTCCTTTTCGTCAATATGCATGCCGGCCACGGCAGTCATCCCTAGGATGGCATTCATGGGAGTGCGGATATCATGGCTCATCCGGGATAGGAAATCGCTTTTGGCCAGGTTTGCTGCCTCTGCGCGTTCTGCTGCCAGTGCCAGCATCTCCTTCTGCCTCTCCTCCCGGTGGATGATCTCATCAATGCTGCGGACAGCCAGGGTAACCGCTGACGGATGGCCCTCTTCCGCCTCTGCCACAGTGATGGCGGCAGAGCACCACTCATATTCCCCCTCCTCATCCATCCTTTTATATTGAAGTTCTATATGGTCTTTAGACTCAAGTTCTTTTACGATATTGGAAAGGTCCAGAAATGACTGCAGCGATTCCTGGTGCTCCTCGGCGATCATCCCCGTGTCAAAACGGCTGGACACAAACTCCGTGTTATAATCCCCGGACTCCGATCCCTTGCCGCGGTCAGGATAAAGCATTTCGTACCTGCCGTTTTTCACATCTATATAGTAGATCGCCCGGTAAGCCCGCGCCGTCCCGTTCATGGCATTTTGGTACACCCGGTTGCGCTCTGCCATCAAATCCCGTTCCTCTGTAAGCTTCTGGGCCTTTTTCTCCTGTTTGTAATCCCGGAATGCCTGGAAAAAAACCAGGGCTGCCCCCAGGTGGATCACGATAAAGCTGATGACCCTAAACGTATCGGCACCCGAAAAAATCTCCTCCTCCGGTATGGTCAGGATTGCCGTCCAGCCATTGTCCATGTGGTGGAAATAAACATTACGGGCAATGCCGTCTGCGGCCGTCACGTTTTCCAATACCTGGTTGCCCTTCTCCATATCCACCTTTTCCATGTAGCCGTCAACTGCTTTCTGATAGGTATCGTAGGGATGGCTCATGGAAGTTTTATAATAAAGCAGCGTCCCATTCCTGCCTGTCAGATAGTAAGACGCATTCTTTGGAAGAGGCAGGTTTTCGTTATTCATCTCAAAGCAGGAAAACATAATGTCAATTGCTAAGAAACTCCCGGTAGACGGCACGGCCTTGCACATGGTAACCACAGGCAAGCCGGATATGGTGTCTAAATAAGCCGGGGAAATGTAGATCTCCCCGTTTGCCGCCATGGCTCCCTGGTAGTAATCCCTCTCTTCCACAGGGTAATCCTTCAACGCCTCAATTTTGGGGTTGTTGGATATCAATTCCGTGCTGCCTTCCGCCCTGCCGTAAATCTGGATGTTGTCCTCCCCATACATGGCTGTCAGGCCGTTCATAAAAGGGTACAGCCCTTCTTTGAGTTCCTCGGCAGAGATGTTGTCCTTCTCCCGCTCCTCGACATAATTCGTGCTGATGGTTAGGATCGACTCACAGGTACGTATGTTGCTTTCTTCTGCGGAGGAATAATTCTCCACCAGAGTAAGCCCCATTTTGTTGGTGTTCTCCATCAGGGATCTGCGCATAATATTCGTGCAAAGCATAATCACCAAAATAAACATTGCCAGCACAATCATGTTATTGCGCAGCCTTTTCCATAGTTGCTTCTTTTTCCGTCTACTCATTTTAACCGTAACCTTTTCCTCTTGAATCTGCTATGCTGTCTTGGCAATGCTGCCTATCCCCATCCCCGGCCTGACAAAGCGGGACAGCACGTCCCGCTTATAGAGTTTTCCTCCTTTATGAACCAAGGTTAAACCATGCACGTTCCTCAAAGGGTTTCTTCCCTTTTACCGGAACCACCTCCTCTGCCGCCACCCCAACCGGCAGCAGGCATGCCATTTGCAATTCCTTGGGGACACGCAGGAGGGCGCAGAACTGATCCGCATACTTTCTGACTCCCCCCTCATACCAGCAGGTATCATATCCTAATGATTTCATTGCCAGCATCATATTTTCCACTGCGGCGCTGTAATCATGCACGCTATAAAAACGGCCGTCTACCCCGGCGATCTCCTGTGTAAACACTACGATAAACGCCTGTGCCGTCTGGCAGGAAGGGTTCGGGAAAATCTTCTTGATCTCATTCACCAGTGCCTCGTCGTCCACTGCAACAAAAGATGTAGTCTGCCGGTTGCAGGCGGACGGAGCCGCTATCCCTGCCTTAAGGATCGCAACCAGGTCTTCGCGGGGCACCGGTTCGTTCTTGAAACTCCCCCTGTAGCTGGAACGGCTGAAAATTACGTTTAATGTTTGGTTATCTGACATATCCTTTCTCCTTTTCCTTTATGCTGTTGCCTGTTTTTACGGCACATTTTTATCTTGCCTTTTTCATGCTGCACCCGCCTCACGGCTTCAGCAGTTCCACCTTAGGCGCCCTGGCCGTTACCGTCTGTTTCCGGTCATAAGTGAGCGGCCTTCCTTCAAGGTCGCCGGTAAACCCTCCCGCTTCCTCCACCAGCAATGCACCGGCGGCATAATCCCAGGGGGACAGCACCATCTCAAAGAAAAATTCTGCCCGGCCGCTGGCCACCATGCATAAATCGAGCGCCGCCGAACCGCTTCTGCGCAGATCCTCCGCGCAGGACACATAGCGGTAGGCCGTTTCAAAAGATTTTTGCATCAGTTCTTTATTGTAAGGGGCTACCCCGAACAGGACGATCCCCTCTTCCAGGCTCCGCTCTGAGGCATGGATCCTTTCCCCGTTTTGGTATGCCCCTTTCCCTTTCTCTGCATAATAAACTTCCTTTTGGTACGGGTTATAGACCACGCCCAGTATGGGATATCCGTCTTTTGCCAGTGCCACGCTGACACAGCTGGCGTTATAGCCCCGGATAAAATTGGCTGTGCCGTCGATCGGATCCACGATAAATGCATAACCTTTGGAGATATCCGTGTGATCCATCTGATCCTCTTCGCCAAGGAATGCGGCTCCTGGAACCAGGCTCAGCAGCCTGGCCTTCAATGCTTTCTGCACCCTGGAATCATAGTCCGTGACAAAATTCCCTTTCCCTTCCTTCTGATGGGTCTTCCGCTCGATATCGGTAGCGCCCAACATGATGTCCCCACATTCCTGGACGATTTTAAGAATTTCCAAAAGCAAACCCTCTTTTAACATAATTTCTCCTTGTATGGTGTCTGTATTTTGATCCCTTTTATGGAAAAAGCTGCCTGTCCTGTATAGTAGTTTACCACAGACAGCCTGGAGATTCAATGAGAAAAAGAACGTCATTCCTTAGGGGAAAAAGCCCGGAAACAAGGAGAATATTTTGCCGCCAGCAAAATTGCCTCTGCCATGCTGACTGCCCCGGCCGCTCCCGTTCCCGCAATATCAAATGCAGTCCCATGGTCTACGGATGTCCTCAAAATCGGCATGCCGTTGGTGATGGCGACCGTCCGGTCAAAATCCAGAGTTTTTGCGGCAATGTGCCCCTGGTCATGGTACAGGGAGAGCACACTGTTATATTTCCCGGCAGCACACTGATGGAATACGGAATCTGCCCCCACAGGCCCGGCCACGTCATATCCCATTGCCCTTAATTCCCTTACAGCAGGTTCGATCTCCTGCATTTCTTCCTCCCCGAACAGCCCGTGTTCACCGCTGTGGGGATTCAGCCCGGCGATTGCCATCGTGCCATTTGATACCCCAAGGCGCTTTAGGGCTTTTGTACAACGGGCTACATAATCGACCACCCTGTCCTTTTTGACCAGGTCCAGCATCCTGCGCATCGATACATGCCTTGTCAGGAAGAAAACACGCATTCCTTTTGTCTCAAACATGGTCAGGGGGTCATCCGTACCTGTCAAGGCACCGAATATTTCCGTATGCCCGATATAGGGGATCCCGGCAGCGTAGAGCGCCTCCTTGTTAATTGGGGCTGTGCTGACTGCGTCCACCTCTTTCCCGTTCGCAAGCTGAATGCTTTTTTCAATATACCCATATGCTGCCCGGCCGCACATGGCACTGGCCTTCCCCCAGGCGAACATCCCCAGATCCACGTTATCTAAGTCTATCAGGTTTAATACGCCCTTTTCCTCTCTGGCCTCCTGCACCGTGCCGATGCTATGGACCTGCAGGTTGGTGCCGGTAGCCTCCATCGCCAAGCCAAGCACCTTCCTGTCCCCGACCACGATGCACACCGCATGTTCCTGGACGGCAGGATCCCCCATGGCTTTCACGACAATCTCCGACCCGATCCCCGCCGGATCCCCCATTGTAACGGCAATCACAGGTTTTCTCATCCTCTTCCCCTTCCTTTTACTTTGATATGCCCTCTTTTTTCGGCTTCTTCTTTTTTTCCTTTGGCGCCGGCAGTTCCCCACAGGTCGCCACTGCCAGCTTGACCATCTTTTCCCGGTCTTCCACATCTTCCACCAGGAAATAATTCTTTGCCCCTTTATAAGGGGGAGCCTCCTGCAAATGAGGGCAAAGCTTCCGCCCGGCTTCTGTGATTTTGATATAGAACTGGTCTTCACAGATCACGGCAAAAATTTTCCCTTCACAATAGACACCGTATTCACCAAACATTTTTTTGCAGGTGATTGCCCCTGCCCCTTTCAGCTGGTCAGCTATAAATTCTACAAATTCAATCTTGGAAGCCATTCCCCTTCCTCCTTTTCTGACACGATTTGCTCACCTGTCACATGCTCTTTAAAAACTCCAGGATCCAGTCCGGGTTCGAGGCGTAATACAGATGGGGGAACCCGGCAAGCATCCTCTTTGTCACATGCATGCACTCCCACCCCCTGGCGCTTAGCGGCTTTACTGCCCTTAAATCCTGGCCTGGCAGGGTGCTGTCCCAATAGTGGAATTCATGCGCCCGTGCCAGCTTCTGCCCATCTTTCCCAAACAAAATGATATAGCCGAACCGGGACAGCTTCCCTGTCCGGTACCCCTTTGCCCTGACCAGGCCAACCATGGGATAAGAAATGCCGTCCGCCCCTTCCAGGGTTTCATGCAGGTAAAGGAACCCCCCGCATTCTGCCATAAACTTCGTCCCCTGCCTGTACGCAGCCCGGAGTTCTGACAGCATGGCCTTGTTCTCTGACAGTTCCCTGGCATAGGCTTCCGGATACCCTCCCCCCAGCAGGATTGCCGACACACCGGCACAAGGGAGGTGCCGGTCATGAAGAGGGCTGAAGGGAACCAGCTTCCAGCCGTTTCTCTCCAGCAATTCCAGGTTTTCCTGATAATAAAAACAAAACGCCTCATCCCTGGCTATGGCAATGTTGCGAAGTTCCTTTCCCTGATGAAAAGGCAATGGTGTCCGGGGGCTGGCCCGGTGCACAGGCGGCGCACTCCCTGCCAATTCCAGAAGCCCTTCCACATCCAGGCATGGCTCCAGCCGGTCTGCCAAAGCCTCCACCTTCTCCCTCAGCCTTGCCTGCTCCCCTGGCAGCGTCAGACCCAGGTAACGGCTCTCCCACCTGGCCTCCTCACACGGAGGAAGGGCGCCGTACATGCGGATCCCCAGTTCTTCCAGGCATGGGCGCAGCCGCTCTGCCATCGCAGGCGGGGTCCTGTTGAGGATCACGCCGCATATATGGCTGTCTGGCTTATATTCCAGGAACCCCTTCACCGTTGCTGCCAGGGACAGGCTGCTTTTCTTCCCATCTACAACCAAGACCACCGGCGTATCCGTAATCCGTGCAATCTCATATGCACTGGCATGGGTGGTGGTTCCGGCAACCCCGTCATAATACCCCATAACCCCTTCGATCACTGCCATATCTGCGCCTCTGGCTTTTTCTTCAAACAAGCTTTTCACCTGGTCCGGTGGCAAAAAAAAGCTGTCTAAGTTATAGCCTGGCACCCCCAGCACATATTGGTGGAACATGGGGTCTATATAATCCGGCCCGCACTTGTAGGATACACAAGAAAGCTGCCTCCTTTGCAGGATCCTTAGTATCCCGCAGGTAATAACCGTTTTCCCGCTTCCGCTGCCAGGGGCGGCAAACAAAAGCCTGGGAAGTTTTTTCATCTTTTTTTTATCCACGCTTTACTCCGTTTTTCTTCGTCCGTCCACACCCTTAACCTGCCCCCTTACCCTCTCTTTTTAGATTTTACCATAAAGGCATTCTCTTTGCACTATATTTCCGGCCGAAAAACCGGCTGCTTTTCCGGCACATACAAAGCAGCGGCCAGGAAAACTGTTTTTCAGTTCCCTGGCCGCTGCTGCCGGTTCCGTATTTAACGGTTCTTTTCTTTATGCATACACATCCTGATACCTTCCGGTGCCGGATAATTTTGCAGCCGCCTCCCGGAGGGCAGCCTTTTCTGCCCCAGGCGTGCCTGCCTTTTTCTTTGCTTTTTCCTGCTGTTTCAGCTGCCGGATCTGCTTTTCCAGCTCTTGGATTTGCTTTTCCAGCTTTTTCTTTTCTTCCTCGTCCTTGTTCCGGATTGCCTTTTGTTTTTCTGCATTCAAGGTCTGCAGCTTCTGCTCCAAGGAACGTATTTTCGCCTCCGCACTGCCTCCTTGGCGAGAGACCGGGGCGCTGGGCAGGCTGTTGGGGCTGACAGAAGAAATATTCATAAAATCACCTCCTTCCTCAAGGATAGCGGCTCACTGCCAAAAAATCAATAGTTTTGTCTTGAACTGTCTTCTGCATGTAATGAAATATCCAGCAGTACATTCAGAAAAAAGCAATCCCCCGTCTTCTCTGCCAACATCGACCCCTGGTATTTCTCAGACACTGCCCTGATATTGGAAAGCCCGGTTCCCACAAGGGGCGGCGGTCCGTCCAAACAAGTGTTCTCAAATGCCAGGCGGTAGAAATCCCCCTGCCGCTCGCCCAAGATACGGATCGACTTCCCTTTCCCGGAGGTGTCTGCCTGGCAGGCATGGATTGCATTGTCCAATGCATTTGCAAAAATCACACATAAGTCAAAATCATCAATGCCGCAAGGCCTAGGCAGGCATAGCGACACTTCTGCCGAGATCCCCTCGGCCTTTGCCAGGCCAAGCTTTTCCCCCAGCAGGATATCCACCACCGGGTTTCCTGTCTGGTAAGGGAAGGACAGCGAAGCCGCCGCCTTCTCAAGCTTTTGCAGATAGCCCCTGCCTTCTTCCCATTTTCCGCTGCCAAGCAGGCCCTCCAGCACAGACAGGTGGTTTTTGATATCATGGCGGAATGCCTTTGTCTGCTCATAGCGCATCTGCGCCTCGGCAATGTATACCTTCTGTGTCCTGGCCGCCTGGGTCAGGGCATCCAATGCTGCCTGTGCCAAAAACCCCTGGCAGATCTGCCGGTAGGCATATAAAGTACAAAGCAGTGCCCCCAGCCCCAGCACCTGCAAAAACATCAGCATAATATGCATCCCTTTTTCTGCAGGGGTTATAAGGAAGGGCAGGCTGCTATAAGAAGTGTGCAGGATATAGAGTTCAATGATAAAAAAGAACACCCCGGGAAGCAGCAGCAGCCCAATATATGGGGTATGGCAGCCATCTGCCGGGGGCAGAAATTTAAGCACCAGGCCATAGCAGCAGGCGCAAATCACAAAAGCAGCCAGAGTTGCCAGGGCAACCAATACATAGAGCAGCGGCTTTCCGGCCAAACCGGGAAAAACCACTGCCTCGGCCGAATTGATGATGCCAAAGGAGAATTGCAGGATATAAATGGCAAGAACCGCAGCCGCACACGATTCAGGCGGCCGGTTCCCTATGGCAAAACGGTTCATGCCATATAAAACAAGCAGCTGGATGCCGATGATAAAAGGGACATCCCCACAGACTGACTCCATGAAACTAAGAAGGAAAAGATAAACCAGAAAATGCTGTATTTCTTGCTTTTTCCCTGTAAACCGGCCGGAAAATGTGATATGCATCACGCCTTGCCCCACAAGGCACAGCCCGTTTAAGCATAAGCTGAAATAGTCCATATCACAATCCCCTTCCCTTCATATGCCGCAGAAGAGCCTGGGCCAGATCCCGCTCCCGCAGCCTGGACACGGGGATGGCATCCCCTTGCGGCAGCAGCACCTGCCCCCCGCTGCACCCGCGGACATAATCGAGATTGACTAAGTAACTCCTATGGCATTTGAAAAAACGCCCGTCTACATGCTGTTCAAAATCGTTCAGCTTATGGTAATAATCGATGGTTCTCCCGTCCTTTTGATGCAGATAGATTTTCCGTCCCTGCACCTCACAGTACACGATATCGGACAATAAAACCACTTCACAGGAACTTCCCCTTTGGATAACAATACTCTTTGCCGCCCTCTGACCCAAAAGCCGGACTGCCCGGTCCATAGTACGCCGAAAATGTACATCGTCCAACGGCTTAACCAGATAATCGTATGCCTCCACCTCAAATGCGTCAAATACGCATTCTTTCAGGACAGTAATAAAAACCAACAGGCTGCGGTTCCCCTGCTGGCGCAGCGTCCGGGCAATCTCCATCCCGTCCGGCGGCTCCATCCGGATATCAAGAAAAATCAAATCAAAGTCACAGCTGCCCTCCAAAAGGGAACGGCCGTCGGAAAAAGTACTGACGCTGTAAGAGGCTATGCTTTTTTCTTCCATATACCTGGAAAGATAGCCGGAGACCTCCCCGGCCATTAACGGTTCGTCATCACAAATTGCAAACTTTATCACGTTTACCACCACATTTGCAAGGAAACCCCTCTGCCGCCCCTAACCTAATCTTCATACCACTGTACCATCTTCTCATTTGCCCATACGACCCTGTTCCGCCCAAACTTCTTGGCATCATAAAGCATGGTATCCGCAATTTTCAAGTAAACATCGTAGGAATTCGCCCTTTGCGGGATCAGGGTGATGCCCCCGATGCTGACCGTCACCCATTTGGCAGTGGAAGGGTCATGGGGGATGTGGAGGTTCTCTACTGCCTTGCGGACCTTTTTCAGATATGTAAATGCCCGGGTTGCATTTTCCCCCAAAAAGAACGCCACAAATTCTTCCCCGCCGTAACGCGCCACAAAATCCGTGCTGCGCTGTAAGTGGGAGGATACTACCTTTGCCACGCTGGCAATCACCTTATCCCCCGCAGGATGGCCAAATGTGTCATTGTACGCTTTGAAATGGTCAATGTCAAACATACAGACAGAGAAAGGAACCTGCAGACGGATCGCCTCGTTCCATTTGATAATGCTATAGCAATCATGCTGCCGCCTGTTTGCGATCCCGGTCAGCTGGTCAGTCATGGATTGGTACTCCACCTGCTTGCGGTACCTGTACAGCTTGATATGTGTGTTGACCCTTGCCTTCACAATCAAGGGATGGAACGGTTTTGAAATATAATCAACCGCCCCCAGCGTAAGCCCAAGCTGCTCATGCTGGATATCTGAAAGGCTTGTAATCAAGATCACCGGGACGCTCTGGGTGATGACCTCCTCCTGCAGCTTCTTCAGCAGGGTAAAACCATCCATCCCCGGCATTACCACATCCAACAAAATCAGGGAAAAATCCTCAGAGCCTACATAAGAAAGACCCTCTTCCGCTGTTTGGGCGACTACAATGTCATAATCGGCATCCAAAATGGACTTCAGCTGAGCAGCTTGTGTGGGGCTGTCGTCAACAATCAATATTTTTTCCATGTCTGCTCTCCTCAAACTGGCTTCTTTTTCTTCATGTCCTCAACTGGCTTCCTTCTTCCCTCCAAGATCCGAAAGCCGGTTATAGTACCCTTATTATAACATGGTACGGAAAGTTAGGCAAGGGTTCACAACAGCAAATCCAGAACCGCGTATGTCTTGCGCCCTAACTCTTCTGAAAGCCGGACAGACTTTGCCCGGGCATCCACCTCGGGGGGAAGGCGGTACAAATCAATCACCTCCAGGCCTTTGCCTTCATAATACTTCCTTAAGTAATCCTTACCGGCATGGTCACTGCTGGAAAGGAAATAGTTGCGGTGCATCTCCCGTTTTACCTGCATTTCCTGGGCAATATAGTCAATCCAGCTGACAAAAGTTTTCAGGTTATAGTCATTGAGGGAGTATCCGACAAACAAAAACACATGGTCGATCAGCAGGGACTTAAGGAAGGTCTCCATCAGGCGGTGGGTGTGTGAATAATGCAGATAGTCATCCTCCTTAAACACCAGCTTTTCAGGCTGGCAAATGTCGCCATGGAGTTTCAGCAGATAGTGGGCGGAAACCCCGGTCAGCAGGTCCCTGTCTTCCCGGATGATCTCATATCCCTGGGCAACCTGGTCTAAGAGCGTGTCAAAATTGGTCGTCACAATATGTTTCGGGCGGAGGGAGACGATCAGCTTATCCAAAAGGTTCGGCTTTATGCCCTCCGGTATCATGGATTGGATCAGGGAATAATAATCCGCATGGTTCTCGCTCTCGTCCAGGCAGTAGTAATATTGAGGGATCCGGATGTATTCTTCTGTCGCCAGCCGCCCCCTTGTAGGGTAGCCGATCTCTTTGGCAAACACCTGGACGATCTGCCCCCAGGTAGGGAGCCCCGAATTCTTCGACACGCCAGCCCCCACGAAAACCACCAGCTTCTCCCGGCCCAAGGCCAGGGACAGGTCTTCTATCATTTCATAAAAGGTCATAGCACCACCCCTTCTTCCCGTTTCTTTCAGGCTATCATATCCGATAAAAAATTGCAACCTCAGGCGCCGCTGTCATCCTTTATCAAACAGGCTCATCTGCTGCCCGCCGTCCCGGCTTTTTGGCTTCTGCCTGGCTTGTTCCCGTACCAGGACGTCTTTTGGCAGCTGCTTTACAAACACCGACCCCTCCCCGGGGCTTGTCAGAATCAGTTCCTCCCTTGCCCGTGTCATAGCCACATAGAGAAGCCTCCTCTCCTCCTGCCAATCTGTCTCCATCCCCTTATATTCCAGGGGAACCACCCCCGCACAAAGGCCGCAGACAAAGACAGCCGGAAATTCCAGCCCCTTGGAGCCATGCATGGTCATCAGTGTCACGGCATCCGGGGTGTAGCGCTTTCCGCCCCACCGTTTTAAGTCACTTTCCCTGCCAAAAGCCAGGGCTGTCAGCATCTCCTCCATGGTTTTATAAAACACAGCCATGGCAGCAAGCTTTTCCATCGCCGGGTTCTTTAAAAGCCCCATGTCTTCCCGCCATAGATCCCACAGCTTCTGGGGTTTTCCCCGCCTGCACATATTTTTATATTTCTCCGCCAGGGCCGGGTAGCTGCACAGAGCACCCGGATCCTTTTTTCCATCCCACAAAAGCCTCAGGCACAAGTCTCGCGACAAATGGTCATCCGGATGAAAAAGGCTTTTGAAAAATCCCAGGCTGCCGCGGACCACGTCCTCGTCCAGAAAGCCCTCCCGGCCTGCCACCACATAAGGGATCCCTTCTCTTTTCAGGCAGGTTTCCAGAAGTTCTGCCTGCCGGTGGGTACGGTAGAGAACCGCAATATCACCAAAACTCCTGGGGACGCGTTCCTCCGGGCAGAAAAACCCCTCCTGTGTGTCCAGCATGTCAATCCCTCCGACCAGGCGGTTAATCTCCTTGGCAACAAAGACCGCCTCCTGCCTGGGATCCGGCACCTGCACCAGGCGGACGGGAAAACCGGGTTTTTGCACAGCCTCCAGTCCCCCGCTTTCCTCTGCCGTCTTCCCGTCCTCTTTCTGGCCCCTGGCTCCCAAAGGCAGCCTTTCATGGTTTAACACCATGGCTGATGCCGCTAAGACCTCCGGGGTGGAACGGTAGTTTTTGTGCAGGCGGACCACCTCCGTCTGCTTCTCTGCGCAAAAACGGGAAAAACTTTTTTCATCCGCCCCCCGGAAGCCGTAAATCGCCTGGTTGGGATCCCCGATGATAAAGACTTCCCTCCCTCCCTGGCTCCATGCCTCAATCAGCCGGTACTGCAACGGGCTGATATCCTGGAATTCATCTACCAAAAGGTAAGGGACAGGGGATTGCCCCTTTTTTGCCATCTCTAAGGCTTTGATAAGAAGGTCATCAAAGTCCAGGGCGCCAAAGGCTTTTAAGCGCTCCTGGTAAGCATCCGCCAACTGTTCCAGTTCCTGGCATCCCCAGCCTTTTTGCCTGTCCTGGCTCCCCCTGGTGTTTTCCTGTTTCCCTTCTGCCGTCCCGGATTTTCTCTCGGATATCTTCTGCCTCAGTTTTTTAGCACTCCCCTTAACGCCCAGTTCCCTGGCCGCCTCCCGCACAAGTTCCAAGGCCATGCTTTCCTCTGCCAGTATAAATTCTTCTCCTGCCGCCTTTAACTGCCCGCAGCAAAGCGCGTGAAACGTCCCAATCCGTAGTTTTTTTAAGGCACCCTTTTTCCCCAGCTGCCCTTCCAGGCGAGTTTTCATCTCCTCGGCTGCCTTATTGGTAAAAGTGACTGCCATAATCTCAGACGGCTTTACCCTGCGTTCCTGCAGCAGGCAGAGGATTCGGGATACCAGCGTCTTTGTCTTGCCGGTCCCCGGCCCTGCCTCCACTGCGATCCTGCCCGAAACAGAACGGACTGCCGACAGCTGCCCTTCATTAAGGGCAAATGCCTCCTCCTGGCTCTTATCCTTTTTTTCCTCCCCGGCTCCTGGGGCGGCCGTTTTTGCAGGCTCTGTTTTGCCAGCCGCTGACTGCCTGGCGGCCTGCCCGTCCTCCCCTTCTGCCGTTGCCATAATATCCTTCCGCCCTCCCATCCCTACCTCAAACAGGCTTATCTGGCCTTCTATGGAACCCAATTCCGATGGCTCAAACAGTTCAATCACGCCATATTCCCCATCAAACCCCGGGAAACGCCGCACCTTGCCCGAGCGGAGGCGCCGGATCCCCTCGCCAATGTGGTAACCGGCCAGGCGCGAAATCTCCTGGATCGGCTGTTCCCTCAAAATGGAAAACTCCGTTCCCAGCCCGGCCAGCATTTCCCTGTACTGCCTCTGGACCCTCACACTGGCACAAGAATGGCCGGTGGAGGCGGCAATCACCTCTGGAAGCGGCACCAGGCTCTCAAAAGGCACTGCTGCCGGACGCACATACCCCTCTTCCCGGTCAGACAGCTGTTCTATCCGGTGGGAAACACCAAGCGTAAGCTTTTTCCCGCACACCGGGCATCTCCCCTGGTATTTTTCCGCCTCCCGGGGGCTTAAGCACAGATGGCATTTGCGGTGCCCGTCATAATGGTATTTCCCTTCTTCCGGAAAAAACTCAATCGTCCCTGCCAGCCCCTTGCCCTCCTGTACCGCCCCATATAACCCCTCATAGGACATGGGAATATCAAGAAGGTTGGCTTCCCGCCCCAGCTTGGCCGGTGAGTGGGCATCCGAATTGGATATCATCTGAAACCGGTCCAGGGCTGACAGCCGCCAATTCATCGGAGGGTCTGAGGAAAGCCCCGTCTCAATGGCATGGATATAGGGCGCTAAATCCCCAAAGCATTCTTCCACCGTATCAAAGCCGGAAAAAGCCCCGAACATGGAAAAATGCGGCGTCCAGATATGGGCAGGCACAAAAATAGCCCTGGGGCAGGCCTCCAGGGTAATCTCCAGCAAGTCCCGGCTGTCCAGCCCCAAGATAGGCCTGCCGTCCGAATGGATATTGCCGATAGCCTCCAGCTTTTTTGACAGCAATTCCGCCTCCGAAAGGCCGGGCAGCAAAATCACATTGTGGACTTTCCGCACCCGCCCGTTTTTCTTGTAGATCGAACTGATCTCTCCGGAAATGACGAACCTCGGAAAATGTTCTTGCCCAAAAATAGCATCCCTCAGCTGAAACTCCGGTTTTAAACGGTATAGCCCCTCTTCTGCAGGAATCAGCTTTTCCCTTAGTTCCTGCCGCCAAGCCGGATGGGTAAAATCACCTGTCCCCAGCAAATCAATCCCCTTCCTCCTAGCCCATAGGCCAAGGGCTTCCGGGGTGCAGTCCTTGCTGGTAGCCCGGGAATAGTGGGAATGGATGTGTAAATCTGCAATATACATATTTCGCCTCACCTTCCCCTCCGTGGACTGGCACACAGAGGGCTTCATCTGCCTGGGAAGACAGGCCGGTATTTGCAAAATTTTGCAAATACTAATTGACTCCCCAACATAAATGTGCTATTTTGTTATATAATGTATTATAGATATATCAATCACAATTCAATTTTTTGCAAGCGCGGCTCGTAAAACCCTGCCTGCAAAAGACAAACAAAAGAAAGCTGAGGTGCCGTCACTGTTTTTTGGTGATAAAAAACGTATGAAACGACTAAATGATTTGGGGCATGACCCTATCCCGCGTCTTGTGCTGAGGCTGGCAATCCCTACCATGCTGGCTCAGTTGGTAAATGTGCTTTACTCTATTGTTGACCGCATGTATATCGGTGCCGGCGTAGGCAGCCTGGCCTTGGCCGGGGTAGGGGTATGCGGGCCTATTGTCACCCTGCTGTCCTCCGTATCCTCCTTAGTCGGGCTGGGAGGCTCCCCTTTATTAGCCATGCGTATGGGAGCCGGAAGGAAAAAAGAAGCACAGCAAATCCTGAACAACTGTTTTTTTCTGCTGCTGCTCCTCTCCCTGGTGCTGACCATCCTATTCCTGGTTTCCAAGGAACGCCTGCTCATGTGGTTTGGCGCCAGCCCGGCTACATTTGGGTATGCGGATACTTACCTCACCATTTACGCGGCAGGAACTTTTTTTGCACTTATGTCTGCGGGGATGAACAGCTTTTTGATTGCACAGGGGTTTTCCGGCCTTGGCATGGCAACCGTGATCCTGGGTGCTGTACTGAACATTGCCCTTGACCCGCTCCTTATTTTTGTCTTCCGAATGGGGGTGGCCGGTGCCGCTGCTGCCACCGTCATTTCCCAAATGGCCTCATGTGCCCTTGTACTGTTGTCACTGCGCCATAAAAAAATGCCCGTCCGCTTAGGGTGGGGCGGCTTTTGCTGGCCGGTAGTCCGGCAGGTCGTCTCCTTTGGCTTCTCGCCATTTTTGATTATTGCCAGCGACAGCGTACTGCTCATCGCCTTAAACACCGTTCTCCAAAAATACGGCGGGCCGACAGAAGGCGATACCCTGATCACTTGTGCCACCATTGTGCAAAGCTACCTGCTCCTTATCACAATGCCGTTAGGCGGGATCACCCTCGGCAGCCAGCCTGTCGTCAGCTTCAATTACGGAGCCGGCAATGTCCCCCGGATCAAGCAGGCATTCGTCTGCATCGTCGGGTTATGCATTGCCTTCTGTACCTTTATGACGGCTGTAACCCAGCTGTTTTCGCCGTACTATGTGGCCTTATTCACCAAGGACGCCGAGATCCTCTCCCGCTCCGTAAGCTACATTAAAAGGTTCACGGCCATGGTCATCCCGCTGGCTGTCCAATATCCGCTGGTGGATGAGACGACTGCCCTGGGGCAGGTACGCTTAGCCCTGTTTTGTTCTGTCTTCCGGAAAAGCGTATTCCTGGCCAGCCTCCTTTTGCTGCCTGCCCTGTTTTCCGCCGAGGCTACTTTTTTCTCGGAGCCTGTCGCAGACCTGGTAGCCGCCACAGTTACCACAACCTTGTTCCTGCACGCCTTTCCGCGGATCATGGCCAAACGGATGCAGAACATCAGCCGGGAGACGTCATAGCTTATAACAGCACCGCCAGGGCACCGGTAATCATCACAATGCTGATTACAATCGAGAGGGAATTCACTGCACTGGACATTTCGACATCACCGCCTATCTTGCCGGTAAATGCCGGGGACACGGAGGAAACCGGCCCTAATGCAATAAGGGCAATTGCCTGGCGCACTTCCAGGGAAAACGGCAGGAAAAAGTAAGCCGCGGCTGCCATCAAAAGCCCCATCCCATAACGCCAGGCCAGGATCTTTATGATATTTGCCAGTTTCTCCCGTTCCATCCGGATCTCAAAGCCGATCCCGATCATCAAAAGAGCCAGGAATGCATTGGCGCCTCCGACCGTCCCGGCATAGGAGGTGATTAGTTCCGGCAGGGAAACCCGGCAGACCGCCAGCACTGTCATGATCAGATAGGCATCGAACGGCAGGGAAGAAAACAGGCTTTTCAGCACGTTCTTTACCGACGGCCGTTCCCCTGCCCCTGCTGCAATGGAAGCCATCGTAAAGGTCACCCCGGTACACATCACCGCATTCCCGGCGTCAAAAAGGCTGGTTGCCGCAAACCCCACCGGCCCTAAAAAGTTCTGCACAAAAGGCAGGGTGAAATTCCCGATATTATAGCCGGACAGGTTAATCATGCCAAATGCCCGGTCCTGCCTGCTCCCGCGCAGGTACAGAAAGAACCCGGCGGCTACCATCACAAGGTTTGCCACCAGGCCAATCACACACATAAACAGCAAGGAATTCTCCATCGACACCTTGCTGAAATTGGAAATAATCGCGCAGGGCAGCGTAATGCGTACCACTACCTTAGAAAAAAGATAAAAATCATCCGGGTGGAAGAATCCTTTTTTCTTTAATACATATCCCGTGACAATAATCAAAACAAACGCTGCTGCCTTCGCCAGCACACCCGCAATCCCAGCCATCGCTTTCTCCTTTGTAATCTGACCGTATTTCCCAGCTTCAAACACATACGCTATATACTATCAAATCATTGCAGAGAGTGCAACCGATTTCTGAATTTTAATTCCCGCCGCTGTTTCTGCAGGCCTCTGCAAACGCCATGAACAGCTTCTGCTGTACCAAAGTCCCTGCTGCCATATACTCCGGATGCCACTGTACGGCCAGGCAGAAGGGGTAGCCGTCTATCTCCAGCGCCTCCGGAAAGCCTTCCGGGCTGTCGGCTGCAATCCAAAGCCCTTCCCCGATGGTATCTGCGGCCTGGTGGTGCAGGCTGTTCACGGTAACCGCGTCGGAAGCCAGAAGGCGTGATACCAGGCTGTCCGGATCCAATTCAATCGGATGTGTCGCCGATGCCCGGTTCGCAAAATCCATATGCGGATATTCTTGTTTCCCTTTCATGTCCTGGATCAGGGTACCGCCGAATGCCACATTCAGAAGCTGCATCCCCCGCCCGATGCAAAACAGCGGCTTCCCCGCGGCCAAAACGGCGCTAAGCAGCGGCAGTTCAAAAGCATCCCGCACCAGGTCCGGCTTCCCACAGCCAGCCTGGGGCTTCTGCCCATACAAGTCCGGCCGTATATCCGGCCCTCCGGGGAATAAAAAACCTGCACAACGGCTGACAGCAGCGGACACGGCCTCCGGCTCGGTGCCTGGCATCAGAACCTGGACCACGGCACCGGCACGCCGCAGGCAGCGGGTATATTTATATTGCTGATAACGGCAAAACAAATCTGTCCCCATGAAGGGAACACCGATAGTCGGATAAAGCATGCCTTTAGCCAAACACTGCCCGGTAATCCGCCTGGAACTTCAAAATCCCCGCATCCGTCAGGGGATGCTTTGTCATCTGCTCCAGCACCTTGTACGGCACGGTGGCAATCTGCGCCCCGGCGCGGGCACAGTCAATCACATGGATCGGATGGCGGACGCTGGCAGCAATGATCTCTGTCTCAATATCATGGACAGCAAAAATCTCCGCGATCTCCCCAATCAGGTCAATCCCCGGCATGGATATGTCGTCAAGCCGCCCCAAAAACGGGGACACATAGGTAGCACCGGCACGGGCAGCCAAAAGTGCCTGCGCCGCGGTAAACACTAACGTCACATTGGTATGGATCCCCTCTGCGTGAAGAACCTTTACTGCCTTGAGCCCTTCCATGGTCATAGGGATCTTCACCACCATGTTGGGGTGGATAGCGGCAATCTCCCGCCCTTCCCGGACCATCCCCTCTGCGTCCACGGTAGTGGCCTTCACCTCTCCGCTGATCGGCCCATCCACGATCGAGGCAATCTCTGCAATCACCTGGTTAAAATCGCGCCCTTCCTTGGCAATCAGGGATGGATTGGTGGTCACCCCACAGATAATCCCCATGTCATTGGCCTTACGGATCTCCTCCACATTGGCAGTATCCACAAAAAACTTCATTTTCCTACTCTCCTTTCCCAATCCTTTGGTATTTCATTTGTTACAATAGCATCCTACCATGGAAAACGGGAAACGTCAAAGGTTTCTCTTAAAATTCTAAATTTCTGCTATGAGTTCATCCAGATCCGGAAAAGGAACCACCGGCGCCGGTTCTTTTCCATGCTCCCCGATGATTTTTTCCATCCATGCCATGTTATACCAACGCCCGAATTTATAGCCGCATTTATAAAACTCCCCCACCATGCGGTAGCCCATATGGGCATGGAACTCTATGCTGTTTTTGGTCAGGTACTCATCCTCCGTTTCCGGGCTGCCGATGCATGCATTCAGGCTTTTGATGTTCTGTGCCCTGGAAACAGCCTCGATTGCCTGGTAGAGTTTTTTCCCTATGCCCATCTTCTGCCGGCCTTCTTTCAGGTAGATGCTCACCTCTGCGCTCCAGCCATAGGCTGCCCGCCCCACAAACGGGCCGGTATAGGCATACCCCAGCAATTCCCCGTCTTTTTCTGCCACCAGGTACGGGTATTTTCTTAAAGTTTTTTCTATCCTCGCCTGAAATTCTTCAAGCCCGGGCACATCCCACTCGAAACTGATTGCCGTCTTTTCTACATAAGGGGCATAGATCTCCAAAAGTTCTTTGGCATCCTCCCTGGCTGCTACCCGGATCCTTACTCCATTGCCGCTCATTTTCATCCCCCTTGTCCTTCCATCACATTCCGCACCGTCTTCTCCAGTACCAGCATGTCAACCGGTTTTGACACATGTGCATTCATCCCTGCTTTTAGGGCATCCCGGATATCCTCAGCAAAGGCATTTGCCGTCATGGCAATAATGGGGATCCCCTGTGCCAGCGGATGCCCCGACTCCCGGATTGCCTTTGTGGCTTCATAGCCATTCATCACGGGCATCTGCACATCCATCAGTATCATCTGGTACTGCCCCGGCTCCGAACACCCAAATGCCTCTGCTGCCAGCTGCCCGTTCTCAAATACTTCGCAGGTTGCACCTGACATATCCAACAGTTCACTGAGGATTTCTGCATTGATCTCGTTGTCCTCCGCTACCAGGACATGCATTCCATAAAGGATGCTTTGTTCCTGGTTTTCCTCCCGGGCCGGCTCGTGGTTCAGCACCAAGTCTACCTTCTGGCGGAAGCTGGTGAGGAAAAACGGCTTCTGCAAAAATGCATCCACCCCTGCCTTCCTTGCCTCCTCTTCAATCTCCCCCCAGTCGTAACCCGTCAGAACCAAAATGGGGATCTTCCTTGAAACCGCCTGCCGTATTCTCCCTGCAGCCTCCACACCGTCCATCCCCGGCATCTTCCAGTCCAAAAGAACCACATCATATGGGCAGCCCTTCTGTTCCGACTGCTTCACCATCCCGACCGCCGTATGGCCGTCTAAGGCATACTCTGTCCGGACCCCTATGTTTTCCATGGCGGCCTGGATATGCCCGCAGACCACTTCTTCATCGTCCACCACCAAAATCTTAGTGATTCCGTTCTTTTCCCAGAACTCATGGTCCATTGCCTGCTCACTGATATATAGCTGCAGGTCTACCGTGAAGGCAGAACCCGCCCCTTTCCTGCTCCTGACCGAGATGTTGCCGCCCATCAGATCCACCAGGTTTTTGGTGATCGCCATCCCCAGCCCAGTCCCCTGGATCTTATTGGTGATGCTGTCCTCCTCGCGGGTAAATGCCTGGAAGATGACCTGTACATACTCCTCACTCATGCCATAGCCATTATCCTCCACAACAAACCGGAAATGCGCAAACTGCCGGGAATGCTGCGGCAGTTCCTGTACGGTCAAGGTGACATGGCCTCCATCCGGCGTATATTTGACTGCATTGGACAGCAAATTCAGAAGGATCTGGTTAAGCCGCAGCTTATCCATCACCACCTGTTCATGCCTCAAATCCTTGCTGAACACTTCAAACGTATGTTTCTTTGCCTTCATCTGCGGGCGGATGATCGAATCGATGTTTTCAATCAGTTCGACAAGGTTTTCATCCGAGAGGTTCAAGGTGGTCTTTCCGGCTTCAATCTTGCTGATATCTAAGATGTCGTTGATCAGCCCCAAAAGATGCTGGCTGGAGGAGGTGATTTTCCTGGCATATTCCCGTACCTTATCCGCATTGTCCGCATCCCTCGCCAGCAATGCCGCAAAACCGACAATGGCATTCATGGGAGTCCGGATATCATGGCTCATGTTGGAAAGGAACGAACTCTTTGCCTGGTTCGCCTCCTCCGCAATCCGGAAAGCCTCCTCCGCGCTTTCCTTAGAACGGGCCAGCATGGCATTCGTTTCCTCCAGCTTTAGGTTCATCTCCTCCTGGCAGCGCAGGTTCTTCTGCTCCTGTTTAAACAGCCAGGCGCTCTTTTGCTGTTTTGCCAAAACCACCAAAAAAAGGATGAGCATGCCAAACAGCAGGACTGCCAAAATCAGCAGCATCCGGATCACTGCCCCCACCATATCCACGGTCCCCGATGCCACACATTCTGCCGGAATCAAAAACAGAAGCATGGTATCATACTCGGAAAGCAGGCTGATGCAATAATAGTATTCATTCCCGTTATATAGGAAGTTGGTACTGACCACATCCTTTTTGGCCAGCTTCTCCTGCAGGTCCATGGCCGGTAACCCGCGCCGGTGCTCCATCTCCTCCAAGGCTTTGAGCACATTATAAGCCTGGATCGTATCCTCTTCGGAAACATTATCGTACATCCTTGTCCCGTTGCTTTTTAAGATATACGTCTCGCTCTGGCTGCCATAGGCGGCACTGTCATAATATTCCGTCAGGCTATGTACATCCTTCAAAAGAACGATATGGGTAATGCTGGTTCCCGTTAATCCTGCCTCAACCGGTTCCCCAAGCTTTTGCACGAACGCCCAGTAGCTGCCAGCGCCGATATCCATATCGGATATAAAGGTATACCGCATGGCTCCTCCGGATATCCGGTCAATATCTGCCCAGATCCCGTGCTTGCCGTCCTTATCATAGCAGTTGCCCCGGTGGTCGATCACCATCAGCCGGGAACTGGAGCGCTCCGTCTCCAGGATACGTTCCAGTTCCCTGACATATTCCGTCAAATCCCGTACGCTCCCATACTCCCGCCTCTTTAATTCATTCGCTGCAGTGGCAAGGTAATTCCAGTGGAAGTCCAAGGCATTGCCCAAATTTGTCCGCACCTGGGAAGTGATCTCATTCAGCTGTGTGGTCCGTTCCAAATATATCTGTTTTTGCAGGTATTTCGTAAAATAAACGCCTCCAACCATCAAAAACAAAAACAGGCCGACTGCTGGTATCACTGGCATAAGCCTGCTATATTTTCTTCCTGAGGAATTCATCTGGCTGATACCCTCCCTTTCTGCAACCATTCCGCCACCCGCCTATTCCCGGAGTGTGATATAATCGGTAGGCTCTGCCAAAGGCAGCCCCTTTGATGCCAGCCGGTCTACAATAATCTGCTCATAGGCGGCCTCCGTTTTTGTATAGCTTGTGACGCCTGCAGCCGCCAAAGCATCCTTCTGCATCAGGGCTTCATTCCCCAGCACCGCCAGGGTATACGTCTTTGCACGGTCCAGTTCCGCGCCGTCTACCGTCAGCTTTACCAGTTCATATCCGGTATCGGTTTTTTTGACTTCCATCCTGAAGCCGCTGGAAACGTAAAGGGTAGAATCGTTGACTACCGACCCGCGCATGCCAGGGGTGGACAGGACAAAGTCCAGGTAGCCATATAATTGGCCCCCTGTGATTTCGCAAAGCAATATGCTAGGAGACTCGCCCATCGTAAGGAACCTTAGTTCCTCCTTGGTATAATCCCCGGCCGCAATGTCACCGGCCACATTGACAGACTGCCCGACCAGCAGCTGCGTCCCCACCTCTTCCCTCAAGGTATTCATAACCGCTGAGGCCGCCGGGCTGCCTCCCTCTGCATGAAATGCATAGGGATACCCCGTTTCGATCCGGGCTGCTACCGGGGCGCTGCCCGGATCCGCCTTCATCCCCGCATTAAATGCCTCAAAAGCCGACTTCGCATCCGGGTATTTCCCGGTTATCATGCCCTGGACTGCCTCCCTGGAGCAGGAAAACATGTCTGCGGAGGCCAGGCGTATATAAAGCCTGTTCTCTTCCATATATGGCCTTAAATGGTCCAGCAAAGGGGAAGGCTCCAATACCACTCCCTTATTGTAGGCAATCATATTTTGGCTCCCCGTAATATGCCTTAGCCCGTCTTCATCCAGCATGGCCTCCATAATATCAAAAATCAGCTGCCTGCGTTCCTGGCTCTCATTTGCCCCCGCGTTTGCGGCCACCTGGAATGCCGGGTAGGTCAGGTACCAATTGTCTTCTTTTGTCTTCCCATAATAGGGCATCAGCAGGGATTCCTGGTCTATGCTATACCGGATCGCCTCCTCACCGGTTCCCCGGACCATCGCTACCTGGTGATTCTTATATGCCTCGAATACGGATTCCGTGTTTCCCTCCATATCTTCCTCTGTTATCCCGGCATAACCGATAAATTCCTGCATACGTTCAAACACCGGCATCCAGACCTCCTCACTCAGCTGGCCTGTCCGGCCGCTCTCATACATCTGGCGCCACTCCCTCCCCTCCTGGGAAGTCAGCTGTGCTGCCGAAAGCCCCTGTAAAATCTCCAAGCAGGTATAATCCGCACCAAAATCAGACAGGAATGGGCGGATCCCCTTTTCCTGCAATGCCCGGCAGGCATCCACAAATTCCTGGTAATTGGACGGGACACGGATATTGTTTTCATCCAGAAGGGTTTTGTTGACAATGATACTGTCAACCTCCGCACAGGCCGGGAGCCAGTTCACCGTGCCATCCTCATAAGTATATGTGCGGAGATAAGGCTGGTAAAAAGAATTTGCCAGTTCGGAATCACTTAAATCCATCAGGGAATCCTTCCAGGATGCCACATCCTTCAACGCGAAACGGCGTATGGTAAGGATGTCCGGCAAATTGCCGCATTCTTCTTTCAGCCGGTAAAAATCCGTGGAATTGGTTGCAACATAAAACTCAAATTCCACGTCCGGGAATTTATCCTGCAGGTATTTCCCATAGCACTCCGTCAGCTGGTCGCTCCACAAGGCTACCGTGACCTTCTCTTTGCCGTTTTGGTTTCCTGAACCTGCCCTGCCTTCCGCAAAGCCCTTGCCGCACCCGGCCAGAAAAAAAAGCAGCAGCGCTCCTGCCAGAAAGATTCCTGGCCATCCTTTACTCCTCATAGCCGCCATTCTCCCTAATCCTCTTTTTGCGTTTTATCATACCACTGTACAGGAAAAAGCGCAAGCCATCCTTTTCTGGCGGCAATCTCTTCTTTTACTACAGATACGGGTTTCTTACGGATGTCCACTAAAATAGCGGGGAACGTACCGGCCGGTACGCCCCCGCCATGTGGCTCGGTTCTGTCAAAAGCCCTGGGCAAAACCATTTACAATCTCCACTAGCAGCCTCACCACCTTCTCCATGGATTGGACGCTGATATATTCATGCACTCCGTGGTAATTCTCACCGCCCGTACACAAATTCGGACAGGGAAGCCCCATATAGGACAAACGCGCTCCATCCGTGCCGCCGCGGATCGGAACCACGTCCGGCACGATCCCCGTCTTCTCCATGGAAGCTTTTGCCATATCGATCAGATATCTATGGGGTTCGACCTTTTCTTTCATATTATAATAAGAATCTTTTATGTCAACCTCCACAGTGCCTTCCCCGTACTTTTTGTTGAGGAAGCCTGCAATACAGGAAAACAGTTCCTTTTTCTCTGCAAATTTGTCCCGGTCATGGTCCCGGATAATGTAATGCATCCGGGCTTCCACCATACTCCCCTGGATATCAGACAGATGGAAAAAACCTTCATACCCTTCTGTGTACATGGGATTCTGGAAAACAGGAAGCATCTGCTGGAATTCCATGGCAATCAGGGACGCATTTTTCATCACATTTTTCGCTGACCCAGGGTGGACGCCCCGCCCGTGGATTGCCACTTTCCCGGAGGCGGCATTGAAATTCTCATATTCCAATTCCCCCAAGGCTCCCCCGTCCACGGTGTAAGCAACATCCGCCCCAAAAAATCCCACATCAAAGCCGTCGGCTCCCCGCCCGATCTCCTCATCCGGGGTAAAACCGATGCATATCTTTCCATGGGGGAGTTTTGGGTGCGCCAGGAAATACTCTGCCATAGCCATGATTTCCGCAATCCCTGCCTTGTCATCTGCCCCCAGCAGGGTTGTCCCATCGGTCACAACCAAATCCTGGCCGATATATCGCCCCAGCGACGGGAACTCTGAAGGCGACAGAAAAATCTGCTTTTTTTCATTGAGGCAAATGGTACCCCCATCATAGCCGGTGACCACCCTGGCCTTCACATTTTCCCCGGAAGCGTCCGGGGATGTGTCCATGTGGGCGATAAAGCCAAGAGCCGGGATTTTTTTCTCTGTGGTGGCAGGAATCGTGGCATAGACATAGGACTGCCTGCTGATTGACACATTCTCCGCCCCCATGGCCCGCAGTTCTTCTGCCAGCAAATCTGCCAGAACCCGCTGTTTGCCTGTACTGGGAATCTCTTCTTCCCCATCCCTTGACTGGGTATCCAATGCCGCATAACGCAAAAATCTTTCCACTACCTTTGACATAGTTCCTCCTTCTTATGCCCCCGGCTTTTCAGGGTTCATCCGCAGCCCTGGCATCACCGGTTGGCCAGTTCCTCCGTGATCTCTTCCCAGGTAATCCCCTTTGCTGCCATCAGGACCATTACATGGTACAGAAAATCCGAAATCTCATATTTTATTTCCTCCGGGTCCGGGTTCTTGGCGGCAATCACAATCTCCGTGGCCTCTTCTCCTAATTTTTTCAGGATTTTATCGATCCCCTTGTCGAACAGGTAATTCGTGTACGACCCTTCTTTCGGATCCACCTTCCGGTCCTGGATTACGGCCATCACATCCTCAAATACCTTTAGGGGGTTCGTTTCCTTATGTTCTTTCGCAGCCAGTGTCCGGAAGAAGCAGCTGGTATTTCCCGTATGGCACGCCGCGCCGACCTGGTGGACCCTGGCTAAAATCGTATCATTGTCACAGTCCAAATGCAAGGACTTCACATACTGGAAATGGCCGGAAGTTTCGCCTTTTAGCCACTGTTCTTTGCGGCTGCGGCTATAATAATTCATTTTTCCCGTGCGCAGGGTATCCTCAAAGGCCTGTTCATTCATGTATGCCAGCATCAGCACCTGCTCGGTCTTGTAATCCTGCACCACCACCGGCACCAGCCCGTCCCCATTCGGCTTAAAGCTGCCCCATCCCAATGCGCTGCCAAAGGTCTCCACCTTCTGCCCCCGTTTTTTCAGTTCCCCCTTCAGTTCCATATAACTGCCGTCACCGTCCCTTGGCACGGTAAGAACCACGCCTGCCGAATGCTCTGCCGCCATGCAGACAGAGATGACCGGCACCTCCTGCTCATTGCACAGGATGAGAAACGGCCCTTCCTGGCCAGTATAAGACTCGGCTTCCAAAATCTCCACATTCCCCGCCACATCGAGCAAAATCTTCGACGCGCCCAGCTGAATAAATTCCGCCACCCGGCAGAGCAGGCGGGGCGAGGGCAGATGGACGTAAATCTTCTCACTCCCGAACCGGTCGGCCGCCTCCTTGATCAGATCCACATTGTCCAGGTCCGAACCATCCAAAAACACGGCTTTTGCCCCGGCATACAGATATTTTTTCACATCCTCCAGCCGCCTTACCCGGCCGCCGGTGACAATGGGGATATCGATCTCCCTGGCCAATTCCTTGAGGATGCCTATCGTACGTTCATGGTCTTCATCGCTCTCAGACATATCCCACAGCAGCAGGCCGTCGGCTCCATTATTATTATAATAATAGGCTAACGTCTTTAAGGAACGGCCTGCTGCCTCCTTTTTATCCCCCAGAACTACCGGTTTCCCTTCCCTGCATCCAATTCCCGCAAACAATTGCTTTACATCCGACATACCGCATCGCCTCCTGCCAATCTTTTTTCCATTGCTGCATCTTTTTATAATTTACCGGCAGGAAAGCAAACATCCCTGCCGGCAAATACAATACGAAAAAGAACCCCTCTTATTTTACTTTTAAAAAATCATCAATCCTTTTCTTGATATCCATCGGATTTAAATATTTTAACAGATAGCCGTTTGCCTTTAAAGACAGCACTTTCTTCACGCTTTCCTGGTCATCCCTGCCGGTCAGGAAAATGATCGGGATATCTGCAAACTCCTTCTCGGATCGAAGCATCTCCAGTACATGGATGCCGTCACAAACCGGCATTTCATAATCTAACAGAACCAAATCCGGTCTGTCCAAGGTGATTGCCCGGATTGCCGACACCCCTGAGCCAACCGCCGAAACATCATAGTCCCCTGCCAGCAGCCGCATAATCCTCTGCCTGATTGTGACAGAGTCATCCACGATAAGGATTTTGGGTTTCTTATTCATCTCCTTTTCCGTAAGGTATTTCCCGATTTCCGCCATCGCATTGGCAGCATCCAGGGGAACCCCTATGCCGCTCCCAACCAAATGAGGGGCAAAAACACAATAGGAGAAATATCCCTCCTCTGTGCCGAACAAAAGGCTGACCTGAGGCTTCTTATTCTCAAAGATCTCATGGAACTGTTCATATGACAGGAGATTCTCTTCTACCATCTCATAGGGCTTAATCGACGGGTAGTGGCTCATAACATGCCTGACAAACTGGCACGCCGTATATCTGGCCGCATCCATCAGTATAATGTCAAGTGTGTCAGACCTGACACCCATCAGCTTCCCAACCGTATTGATCAGAATCTTATCTTCAAAGACCAAGAGGATCTCCCACTTTTTGTCATCCTCTTCCCTGCCGTAAACCAGGCGGTAGTAAATCCCTTTCCCGAACCTCTCCCCGCCATAGGCATCGCTGATTACCTGTGCCTTCAGCTGGAACATATTTTTTAAAAGCCTAAGGATCACCCCTTTCATGGCTTCTAGTTCCTCTTCCGGCAGAAGATCTTCCCACTTGCCCCTCTTCTCTCCTGTGATTGCCCTATCCTCTGTCAAGGTATGCCCGATCAGCCACCCGGCACACACAGCCAGGAAATGGTCAATCGCTTCAGGGGAATACTCTTCCCTTTCGAGTTCTTTTTCCAGCGCCGGAAGCGAATTCTCCCGGAACCCTTTATGCAAACGCCTATGTATCTCAAGTTCATCATAGGCGGTCAACTCCATATATTTTTCTTCGTCTTCAAAGTGCTTTATCGCATGTTCCTTAAAATACTTGATTCCTTCCTGGCATGCTTTTTTGCTCCTTTTTTCTTCTTCCCCCAGGGCAAAAAGCTTGTTGATAATCTTAAAAAGCCGCCGGTGTTCTTCATCGATGATCTTTATCCCGATATTGAACTCTTCCTTCCATATTAGCTGATTATCCATACCGATCCCCCTTTGATGCAGTCAGGCATAATGCTTCAAAGGCTTTCTTCCTTGTTGGCAACATACCAAGCTGCCGATAATCACCGTACCATAGAATCAAAGAAAATGCAAGTAACAAAATCAAAAGTTACCAACTTGTGATTGTCCTATTGTAACAATGCATCCGAGAATCTTGTCTTCTCCCTAATATTTTATGCCGAAAATGATTTATGGTTCCTGTTGGAATTTTTTCACGGCTTCTTCCAGGGAAACCTTCCCTTCATACAAGGCCTTCCCGATCACCACCCCTGAAATCCCGCTGCCAAAAAGCAGATCCAGGTCCTCCATGCAAGACACGCCGCCGGAGGCGATCACATTCAGCCCCGTCTTTTCCGCAAGCATTTTCGTGTAAGCTACATTCGGGCCGTTCAGCATCCCATCCCGGGATATATCCGTGTATACAACATGCTGTACACCATATTCTTTCATCTTCAGGCACAGATCCACTGCTGTGACGGCACTCGTCCGCCCCCATCCGTCCACCGCTACCATCCCGTCCCGCGCATCCACCCCGGCAACGATCCGTTCCGGGCCAAACTGCTCTACCAGTTCCCGGATAAATTCCGGCCTTTCTGCTGCCTTTGTCCCGATAATGCACCGGCTCACGCCTAGGTCCAGCATATACTGTACTGCTTCTGCACTGCGGAGGCCGCCCCCGAGTTCCACCGGCACATCCACCTGCTCCACAATAGCCCGGATGGCACCCTCATTCACCGAATGGCCGGCCAATGCCCCGTCCAGGTCCACCAGATGAAGGTAAGACGCCCCCTGCCCGGCCCACAGCCTTGCCATGTCAGCCGGGCTGTCCCCATATACCTTTACCTTGTCAAAATGCCCCTGTGTCAGGCGGACACACTTCCCGCCTTTCATATCGATTGCCGGATATAGCTGCATGATCTTTCTGCTCCTTTTCCAATAAAAATTCCTTGGTTTCCTACAAACTCCCCTTGGTGGACAGCACACCAAGGATTCTTTTGTCCCTCATGGTGGCCTCATCCAGTGCCTTGCCAAAGGCCTTAAATGCCCCTTCTATAATATGGTGGTTATTGCTTCCGTCCATCTGCTTCAGATGCAGGTTCATGGCCGCGCCGTAGGAGACCGCATAAAAAAACTCCCGCACCATCTCTGTCTCCAGATCCCCCACCTTCTCCCGGTCCAATTTCAAATCATAAACCAGGTAAGGCCGGCCGCACAGATCCAGGGCACAGAGGATCAGCGCTTCATCCATGGGAAGGATCCGCGAACCGTAGCGGGCAATCCCCGTTTTATCCCCCACAGCCTGCCCGATGGCATTTCCCAGTACGATCCCCGTATCCTCAATGGTATGGTGGGTATCCACCTCCAAATCGCCCTTCACCTCCACAGACAAATCAAACAGCCCATGGCGGGCAAAACCGTGCAGCATATGGTCAAAAAAACCGATTCCCGTGTCAATCTGTGCCTTCCCGCTTCCGTCCAGGTTCAGGGTTAGGGAAATCTGAGTCTCCTTCGTGGCCCTGGTGATTGCGACAGTTCTGCCTGGCGCCGTCTTTTTATCCATAGAAATACCTCCCTGCTCTCCCGTTCACTTTTTGCCTACCCCTCAAACCGCACCCGAACCGAATTGGCGTGGGCCGTCAGGCCTTCCGCCTGGGCAAATGCCTCTATATCCTTATGGACCGGTTCAAGCGCCTCCTTGGAATAATAAATAATGCTGGATTTCTTCACATAATCATCCACCCCCAAGGGCGAGAAAAATTTTGCCGTCCCATTGGTGGGAAGCACATGGTTAGGCCCTGCAAAATAATCCCCCAAAGGCTCCGAACTGTACTCGCCCAAAAAAATCGCCCCTGCATTCCGGATCTTCGTCATCACCTCAAAGGGATTCTTCGTCACAATCTCCAAATGCTCCGATGCAATCTGGTTGGCCGTGCCGATGGCATCCTCCATGGAATCCGCCACCAGGATATAACCATAATTCTCAAGAGACTTCTCTAAGATCTCCTTCCGGGAAAGCTTCTGTACAAATCCCTCCACTTCCGCCGAAACCTTCTCTGCCAGTTCCATGCTGGTAGTGACCAGGATGGCGCTTGCCAGTTCGTCATGTTCTGCCTGTGACAGCAAGTCTGCCGCCACATACCGGGGATTGGCGCCGTCGTCTGCCAAGACCAGGATTTCACTGGGGCCGGCAATGCTGTCAATGCTCACATGCCCGTATACCGCCTTCTTTGCCAGAGCCACATAGATATTGCCCGGGCCGGCAATCTTGTCCACCCGCGGAATCGATTCCGTCCCAAAAGCCAGCGCCGCAATAGCCTGGGCGCCGCCTGCCTTATAGGCATCTGTCACCCCTGCCAGGTGGGCAGCGGCCAATGTCACCGGGTTCACCTTCCCGTCCTTTTCCGGCGGCGTCACCATCACAATCCGCTCCACTCCCGCCACCTTGGCCGGAATGATATTCATCAGCACGGAGGACGGATACGCCGCCTTCCCCCCAGGCACATACACCCCCACGCTGGCCAGGGGCGTCACCTTCTGCCCCAATATAATGCCGTTTGGCTGGCTGTCAAACCAGCTGTACTGCTTTTGCTTCTCATGGTATTGCCGGATGTTTTCCATGGATTTTTTCATCACGGAAAGCAGGGACGGATCCACCTGGGAAAATGCTTGGGAAATTTCCTCCTCTGTTACCCGCAGCTGGTCCGCCGACATATCCGCACCGTCGAATTTCTTCGTGTATTCTAAAAGCGCCTCATCCCCACAGTTCTTCACATTCTCCACGATTTCCCTGACCCGGCCCTCATAACCCTTGTAATTGTTGGGATCCCTCTTCAGCAAATTGGCAAGAATGTCCTGCCTGCTCTTTTCGTTTAATTTGACAATCCTCATTTTTCCTCCGCTTCCTGCCATTCAATCCTCCCCCTGCACCAGCCGTTTCATCTTTCGTATAATCCCCGTAATCCGCCCGTTCTCCCGCTTCAAACTCACCTGGTTCACCACCATCCGGGCAGACAGCGGACAGACCTCCTCCAGCACGGCCAGCCCGTTCTCGCGCAGGGTGGAGCCGGTCTCCACAATATCCACAATCACCTCCGCCAGCCCCACGATAGGAGCCAGTTCGATGGAGCCGTTCAGTTTGATGATCTCCACAGTCTGATGTTTCTTGTTGTAGAAATAGTCTTTGGCGATTGCCGGGTACTTCGTGGCTACCCGGATCAGTTCATGGTGCTTTAAATATTCGCTTGCCGTCTCCGGCCCGCACACGCACATCCTGCAGCGCCCGATCCCCAGGTCCAGGACCTCATACAGGTTCCGCCCTTCCTCCAGGATCGTATCCTTACCCACGATCCCGATGTCCGCAGCGCCGTACTCTACATAAGTCGGCACATCGTTGGCCTTGGCCAGAAAAAACCGGATCTTTAGTTCTTCATTGGTAAAGATCAGTTTTCTGGAACTTTTATCCTTCATCTCCTCACAGGTAATACCGATCTGCTCAAACATTTCCAGGGACTTGGCCGCCAGCCTGCCCTTCGCCAGGGCAAAGGTCAAATATCTCATCCTTCCCATCCTTCCGGCAGCAGCCCTTCCCACCAGGCCGCCGCCTCTTTTTTCTATGCCTCAAAATATTCTTCTATGGCCCGCGTCCTCAGCTGCCCGCTTCCCACCTGGTACTCTGCCGCTAATCCGCCCTCTCCTGACAGGTACAAAAGCTGCCTGATCCGCTGGCGGCCGGCATAGGACACATAGTCCGTCACCGAATGCCCGGCCGGCTTGCGGGTCATCTGCACGGCTTTTTTTGCCTCCCGGAAATGCTTTGCCAGCCGGATCGCCTCCTTTCTGGCTCCCGGCTCATACAGCACCATCCACTCCACGGGTTCCACCTGTGTCACGATCCTCTGACGGGAAAGTGCCTGCATCAGCCGGTCCACCACAATGGCAAACCCCACCGCCGGTGCGTCCTTCCCAAACTGCACCAGCAGCTTGTCATAACGGCCCCCGGTCACCAAATACTCCCCCGTGCCGTAAGTATACGCCTTAAAAATAATCCCTGTATAATAAGAATATTTGCTCAGCATCCCCAGGTCATAGGAGACATATTCCCCTAGCCCGTACCCGTCCAAGATCTCCTGCACCCGCTCCAGCCGGTCAATGGCGCGCAGTGCCCGTTTGTTTGTCGTCATGGACCTTGCTAACCGGATCTGCTCCATATCCCCGAACAGTTCCGGCAGCTTTAAAAACACCTGCTTTAACTCCTCTGCCATGGTCTGCTCCGTCAGAAGCTCCTCCACGCCGAAAAAGTTCTTATTCTCAATTAACTCCCTCAGCTGTTCCCGGGTGGTTTCATCCATGCCTGCTTCCTCCACCAGGCCCCGGTAGAATTCCACCTGCCCCAGTTCTACCTGGAATTCCCGTAACCCGGTAGATTTCAGGGCATCGATAACCATGGCAATCATCTCTGCATCCCCGTCGCTGGAATCCTCCCCGATTAACTCCACCCCTGTCTGGGTGGTCTCATTGAGCCTGCCCTGGTAGCTGGCAGAATTCAGGTAAGTAGATCCCAAATAGCACAGCCGCAAGGGTTCTGCCTCATCCATAAAATATTTCGCCACGCACCGGGCAATGGATGGCGTCATATCCGGGCGCAGCACCAGGGTATTGTTTTCCCGGTCAAACAATTTGTACATTTCCCGGCTTCCTGCGCTCCCCCGTTCTTTTTTGAAAATATCAAAAAACTCAAATGTAGGCGTCTCAATATTTTGGTAGCCATACAGATGGAACACCTTCTGGATCTCCCCCTGCACTGCCATCTTCCTGGCACATTCCTCCGCATAAATATCCCGCACCCCTTCCGGGGTATGCAATAGCTGTCTGCTCATCTCTCCCTCATCTTTCCCTGCGTCCCCATTGCGCTTTTGCATGCTAAAGTGATAATTTGGCAATGTGTTTTCTGATTATAAAATAAGATGGCCTGCTTGTCAATCTTTGGTTTTATCTTTTTTAAACCTCCCCCGTTTTCTCCTTTACCCGCTCCATCCGCTCACTGTCCATGCCAAGGGGGAGCATCCAGGGAAGCCGGTAAGGGCTGTCCTTGCGGTTATTTAAGTTCTGCTGTATCTGCCGCCGCATCACTATGGCCGCCTCTGCCTGCTGCCCGGAGACCTGGACCCTCCAATCCGTATAAGCCTCCAGGTAACTCTCCGACAATTCCTCCCAGCCTCCAAATACCCGCTGGATAATATTCCCCACAACGCTGGAACGCTCCAGCATCTCTTTTTTTGTCAGCCAGCCTGCAATATATCCCATGCCCAAAAGCTGGGTGGAGCGGCACAGTTCCCAAGCCCGGCCGGATTGGGTCGTGCAGTCCCAAAATCCGCTCCCCTTGCTCATATATTCTACCGTATCCAGCAAATCCTCCCGGGTTTTGATCCCCCAGTCTTTCTTTAGCACCTTGATTGTCAGCTTTTTGCTGTCCTCATCCTTCGGGCGCCCGCCCAGATACAGGGGGCTGGCCACCGTGTTTGGCGATGTCAGGCGGCCTTTATAATTCAGCTGCCCGAAGTTCTGTGCCCAGTTGGCATAGGTGCCGAGAATCCACATCTCCTGTTCGGTCTGCGGGGTTGAAGCCCGCCCCTCCTTCCTCCCCATAAACAAGTCCACGGCTGTGGTGGCCGCCAGACCCGCCACCAGGCCTGCCGCCAGCATTTTCAGGCTCCAGTCCGTCTTCATCTTTTCCAGGTCCGGAAGCTCCACGCCGAAATCCCCTTCCATGTCCGCGTATCCGTCCTTATAGGTAATCCATCCTGCGGCCTCTGCCAGTTCTTGCTCCTCCTGCGGCCAGGGCCTCATGACCCCGATGGGATATGTGACGACCGTATGCTCATAATCTGCCCTGAGTGCCCCCTCCTCCCGGACAAACTCCTCTGTCTCCGCTTCAAAGCGAATCTTAGCGGCAAGCACCGTGCCGTCCTCTAGGGTTATCTTATTATAATAAGTCTCCCCGATCATCTCACCTGTGCTCCTGGTCCAATCACCGAATTCTTCATTCCTCAGCACAAAAGGCTCCCCGCCCTCCATCTCCTTTAGCGTCGTTACCACCGGGACGCTCCCATCCGCCATGCTCCCGATACTGCCGGGCGATACATCAACCTGGCCCGCCTCTTTCTGGTAAAGCGCTGGCGCAACCACCAAGGAACCCACAGCCCCAAACAACCCCATCACCGCCAAAAGCCCTACTGCAAGCACCTTTTGCCGGGTGCTGCTATGCCCGACATAGACCCGCGTCACTGCCATGTTACATTCCTCCCTTTTATTAGAATTTTTAATAAATACAACGATTGTCTTACACACATCTTATATGTTACACTCTTATACGGATTGCTTTCCATCATGAAAGTACTTTCATAAGCAGAATAACCCAAAAACTGTATCAGACGATGTCCGATATCACAATACTATAACCGGGAGGATTCACAAAATGGGTGGATTTTTTGGCGTCACATCAAAAGAAGACTGCGTCATGGATCTGTTTTTCGGAACCGACTACCATTCCCACTTAGGAACCCGCCGCGGCGGCATGGCTGTCTACGGCGCAAATGGTTTTCAGAGAAGTATCCACAATATTGAGAATTCCCCGTTCCGCACCAAGTTTGAACGGGACGTGGAAGAACTCACCGGCAATTACGGCATTGGTTCTATCTCTGACAACGAGCCACAGCCGCTGCTGATCCAGTCCCATCTTGGCAGCTATGCCATCGTTACCGTAGGAAAAATCAACAATGAAGAGGATCTGATCCGACAGGCCTTTGAGAACGGGCATATCCACTTTATGGAGATGTCCGGCGGCCGGATCAATGCCACCGAACTGACTGCTTCCATCATCAACCAGAAGCATAGCCTGGTGGAAGGCCTCCTCTATGCCCAGGAGCTGATCGAAGGCTCTATGACCATCCTGCTCCTGACCCCAGAGGGTATCTACGCTTCCCGTGACCGCTACGGACGCACACCGGTAGTAATCGGCAAAAAAGACAATGCATACTGTGTATCCTTTGAAAGCTTCGCCTACATCAACCTAGGATACCACGACTGTACGGAGTTAGGCCCCGGCGAGATTGCCCTGATCAGCCACTCCGGAATCCAGTCCTTAAGCCAGCCCCGCAAGGAGATGAAGATCTGCTCCTTCCTCTGGGTCTATTACGGTTACCCCACCTCCAGCTACGAGGGGGTCAATGTCGAAAAGATGCGTTACCGCTGCGGAGAAATCCTTGCCCGGCGTGACATCGGCTGCAAAGGAAGCTGCGGCGGATGCCAGGGCAAGAACGGTGCCGCAGGTATGGAACTGGCCGGCAGGGCGATCAACCCCGATATCGTTGCAGGCGTCCCGGATTCCGGAATCGCCCACGCCATCGGCTATGCCAATGAATCCGGGATCCCGTTTGCCCGCCCCTTCATCAAATATACCCCCACCTGGCCCCGTTCCTTTATGCCCCAAAACCAGAGCCAGCGCAACCTGATTGCCAAAATGAAGCTGATCCCGGTAGACGCCCTGATCCGCGGCAAAAGCCTGCTGCTGATTGACGATTCCATCGTCCGCGGCACGCAGCTTGGCGAGACGACAGAGTTCCTCTATCAAAGCGGCGCCAAAGAGGTGCACATCCGCCCGGCCTGCCCGCCGCTGCTCTTCGGCTGTAAATATTTGAATTTCTCCCGTTCCAACTCCGATCTGGACCTGATCACCCGCCGGATCATAAGGGAACGGGAAGGCGACCAGGTGTCCCCGGAATTGCTGGCCGACTACGCTGACCCGGACAGCCAGAATTACGCGGAAATGGTAGAAGAAATCCGCAGGCGCTTAAACTTCACTTCCCTCAAATTCCACCGCCTGGATGACTTGGTTGAATCGATCGGGCTTCCTGCCGGCTCGCTCTGCACTTACTGCTGGAGCGGCAAAAAATAGCCAAAACACAAAAAACTTTGCCAAGGATGGCAGCAGATGCGGGCAGAACCAGACACCATGGGCCGGGTTCTGCCCGCATCCTATCTGCATATCCCAATGGCTCACCCTTCCCTCACCAAAACTGTCGTATAATACCCTGCCCTCTCCGGCATCGTTTCCGTCCCTTCATAGATATGCTCATCCGGAAATCCGCAGTTTTCTACCATCACCCCGGCCAGATCCCTTTCTTTTAGCGTCTGCTTCACCAGGGAAAGCTTGGAAGCCGCCTTCATGAACACCTTGCTGCCCGGGTAATCCAGCGCCGCCTCAATATCATAATTGGAGGGGATAATATGCAGCTGTTCCGAACGGTCTGCCAGGCTGTCCCCCATACGCGCCGCCACTGCACAGAAGGAAGGGATCCCGTTGACGATCTGCACAGGATACCCCTTTTCCCTCACAAGCCGGTGGATATAAATATAAGTGGAATAGATCGTGGGATCCCCCAGGGTAAGGTACGCCACATCCCTCCCTTTTTTTAGCTGCTCCACGATCTGCGCTGCCGCCAGTTCATAACTCTGCGCCAGCACCTGCGGATCCTTAGTCATCGGCGTCGAAAGGTTCAGGCAGTCCTTCTCCTCCAACCCCTCGACCGCGCCGCCGGCAATCCGGTAGCTGACGGCATGCTCCCGGCCCACGGCAGGGACTGCAATCACCGGGCAGCGGGCAATCGTCTCCACTGCCAGAAGCGTCATCTGCTTAGGATCCCCCGGCCCCACCCCCACCCCGTATAATGTTCCGTTCATATTGTTATCCTCTCCCGCCATATCTCTCTATTTTTCTTCCCGGTCATTGGTCAGTTTTGCCTTGTCCAGCAGATAAAATGCCAGGCTCAGCACCATCCCCACCACACAGGCCAGCACCATTCCTGTCAGCTGGATATTTCCGATCTTAACGGCAATCCCGGAAAGCCCGGCCACAAAGATCACGGAGGTCAATGCCTGGTTCCTCGATTTTCCATAATCCACCTTAGAATCCACCAGGATCCGCAGGCCGGAGGTACCAATCATCCCATACAACAAAAAGGAAATGCCGCCGATCACCGGCCCCGGGATCGTGCTGATCAGCATCGACAGCTTGCCCACAAAGGAGCAGACGATCGACAACACGGCCGCCCCGGCAATCACATGCACACTGTACACGCCGGTCATCGCCATCACGCCGATATTCTCCCCATAAGTAGTCGTCGGCACCGAACCGATCATTCCGGAAACCATCGTGGAAAAGTTATCCCCGAACAGGCTCCTGTGGAGCCCTGGATCCTTTAAAAGGTCCCGCCCCACAATCTTGCTGGTCACCACCTGATGCCCGATATGCTCCGAGGCAATGACTAAGATTACCGGCAGGATAATCAGGATTGCCTCGGGATCAAACTTTGGGGTGGTAAAATCCGGCAAAGCGAACCACGGTGCGGCAGCCACTGCCTCAAAACTGACGATCCCGCAGCAGACCGCCGCCACATACCCGGCAATCACAGCAATCAAAATCGGGATCACCGACAGAAAGCCTTTAAACAAAATGGAGCCGAACACCGCAAAACCGAGCGTCACCAGGAAAACCACCACATTCGCCGGCTGAACCGCCTCATCGAGCAGCCCCGCGTTGCCGGCGGCTGAGGAGGACAATTCCAGCCCTATCAGTGCCACTACCGGCCCCATCGCTGCCGGAGGCAGCACCACATCGATCCAGTCCGTACCGAACTTGTACACAATCAGCGCCAATACACAGCCGCAAAATCCCACTGCCACAAAGCCGCCCAGCGCATACTCATAGCCCCAGTTCTGGATGACAATCCCCGCCGGAGCCAGGAACGCAAAGCTAGAGCCCAGATAAGCCGGGGCCTTTCCCTTGGTCACCACAATGAACAAAAGAGTCCCCACGCCGTTCATAAAAAGCACGATCGCCGGGCTGATGCCGAAGATAAAAGGCACGAGCACCGATGCCCCGAACATGGCAAACATATGCTGGATGCTCAGCGGAGCCAGCAGCTGGAATGGCACCTTCTCTTCTACCTGAATGATACGTTTTGTTCCCATAACCTGCCTCCTTTTCCCCAAAGTAATATTGATATGATTTTATCTCCCCTATTATTCCATAAGTTTCTGCCGGTGTCTACCAAAAAATGCATCCAGGCCGTTTTACCGCCTTCCCAGGTCCTCTTTCAGCGCCTCCAGGTAATGGACCAGGATATCCCGGTGCGGCCGCACCCTCAAGGACTTGTCCACCTCCTCGTAAGTAAAACTCTTCCTTCCCCCGCCCTCCATCCTCTGCCAGAAACGATGCAGGTCCTTAAAAGGGATATAGTATATCTCGTCCTCCGTGGTGAAATGCAGCAAAATAAAAGCAATCCCTCCCTGCTTTTCAAATTCTTCCATAAAAAGAACCTGGTGCCTGTGGACATTGTGCAGGGGAAATGTCTTTACCGCACATTCTTTGGCGTCAAAGCATACCGGGATCCCCTGCACTGCACCGATATAATCCACGGTGCTTTTTTGGTCAAAATACGCCAAAGTAATGTGCCTGCTCTCCTTCTCTATCGTAATCGGGGTGATCGGGGTCGGTATCTTCTGGATCAGCGCCAGCTTTTTGTCCCGGTATATTTCATTGCTATGATTGATCATATCCTCCAGCGTAGACCCCCTGAGCCCCCGGCTTTTCCATGTGCCCATAGCTGTTTTCCCTGCCCGTCCTTTCGTGCCCTATTGATGTTCGATGGCCAGTTCCCCGTCCTTTACGGCCAGCACACACCTCCCGCCGCGCCGAAGCCTCCCAAACAGAAGAAGTTCGGCCAGCAGAGGCTTCACCTTTGCTGATATGACCCGGTCAATCTCCCTGGCACCATATTCTTTCGTGATCCCGGCCTTCTTTACATACTCCACGGCTCCCTCTGCCACGGCCAGTTCCACCTTCCGTGCTGCCAGCTTATCCGAGAGTTCGCGCAGCTTCTTTTTCGTAATCTCCCCCGCCATCTCCTCGTCCATGCCCCTAAACAGCACAATCCGGCTCAGGCGGTTGCGAAATTCCGGCTGGAAAGTCCGTTTCACCGCTTCCTCCAGAACCTCCAGATTCTTCGTATCGCCGCCAAACCCGATCCTCCCTTTCCCGATCTCCCTAGCGCCTGCATTGGATGTCATAATCAGTATGATATTCCTGAAATCTGCCTTCCTCCCCTGGTTATCGGTCAGTGTTGCATAGTCCATCACCTGCAAAAGTACATTGAAGATATCCGGATGTGCCTTTTCAATCTCATCCAGCAAAAGCACCCCATGGGGATGGCGCCGGACTTGTTCTGTCAGGATACCGCCTTCCTCATAGCCCACATACCCGGCCGGTGCACCGATCAGTTTGGCCACGGCATGCTTTTCCGTATATTCGCTCATGTCAAAACGCATAAAGGAAACGCCCAGTTCGGATGCAAGCGCCTTGGACAGTTCTGTCTTCCCCACGCCGGTCGCCCCCACAAACAAAAAGGAGGCAATCGGCTTATTTTCCTCATTAAGCCCTGCCCGGGAGAACTTCACCGCATTCACCACCTGCTCCACCGCCGCATCCTGCCCGAATATCTGGCTCTTTAGCTTTTGGTCCAGCACGGACAGCCTCTCGGTCTCTCCCTTTTCTACGTTCTGCACCGGGATATTACAGGTTTTGGCCAGCACTTCATCTATCAAGGCCTTGGTCACGGTCTGCTTCTTTTGTGCCAGCGGATGGAGGCGGCGGTAGGCCCCGGCTTCGTCTATCAGGTCAATCGCCTTATCCGGCAGGAAACGTTCGTTGATAAAACGGCTGCTGGCCTCCACCGCATGCTCAAGCACCCCGGTTCCGTATTTGACGCCATGGTACTTTTCGTACCCGCCCTTCAGCCCTTTTAAGATCTCGATTGCTTCCTCCCTGCCCGGCTCTTTGATATCTACGTTTTGGAAACGCCGTACCAGGCTTTTGCTGCCGGAAAAATGCTTTTTGTATTCCTCATAGGTAGTAGCCCCGATAAAGCGGATATGCCCCGCCGCCAGGTAAGGCTTTAACAAATTAGCCGCATCCAGGCTGCCGCCGTTCACTGCCCCGGCTCCGACTATATTGTGGATCTCATCCAAATAAAGGATCGGCTTCTCCTCCCCGGAAAGCCCTTCCATGATCTCTTTCAGCCGTTTTTCAAAGTCCCCCCGGTATTGGGTCCCCGCCAGCAGCCCGCCAAGGTCCAAAGCAAACAAATGGGCTCCCAAAAGCGGCTTCGGCACCTGCCCTTTCTGTAAAAGCTGTGCCAGGCCATAGGCAAGCGCCGTCTTCCCCACTCCCGGCTCACCGATATGGAGCACATTGTTTTTGTCCTTCCGGCACAGGATCTGTATCGTCCGCTCCATCTCCGCTTCCCTTCCGATCAGCGGATTTTTCCTCTGGCAGGTCTGGTTCATGTCTTCCACATACCCCCTCCAACGATGGCTGCCTGCCTGGCCCGGTTCCCTGCCGGCTGGCTCCTCCTCTTCTGTGCCTGCATGCAAAGAAACCTGACCGCCACGGGCTGCCTCGCCCCGTTCGGATGCCAGGCTTTCCCGTGACAGTTCACCGATCATTTCCACCAGGTCAACATCCTGCCCGGTAAGGAAGTACACGCCGTAGCTGTCCTCCAGCTGCATCACGGCAGAGAGCAGGTGGCTGATATCCACAGCCTTGCGGCTGCTGGATATTGCCTGGCTCTCTGCCAGGTATAAGACCTTCTCGGTATCTGCCGTCAGGCGGACCTCCTCCCCCTTCGCCCTCCCGGCCTGCTCCTGCAAAAAATCCAGCAGTTCCTGGCGGAGCCTGGCCGGTTTTCCGCCCCCGGCCTCATATTCCCGGCAAAAATCCGCATCAAATGTCATTCCATAAAGAAGATGCTCTGGCATAAAATAACGGTGGTGCCCATCCCTTGCCAGGCTCACCGCATGTTCCATCACCTTCTGCATATTTTTTGTGAATTCCATCCCTCATCCTACCCTTTTTGTCTCAATAATCGCCTTATGATACGCAGACTGCCTCCACCTTCAGCGGGTATTTCTCTTCCCTTGCCCATTGCACCGCCTCCGCAGCCTTAGTCTGGGCAATATCCTTAGGATATACCCCTGCAACCGCACTGCTCCCCGTATGGATGCTCATCATCAGTGCAACCGCCGCCTGTTCCTCCTTTTCAAAAATCTGCATGAGGACTTCCACGACAAAATCCATGGGAGTAAAATCGTCATTATAAATCAAAACCTGGTACTGCCTTGGCAGCTTCGCCCGGCTTTTTGTCTGTTCCTTCACACTTTCCTTGACCGCCACGTTATCATCATCCTCTCTGTCTGTACAGGCTTATATTTTCTGGCTTCTATTATATACGCACAAACAGATTTTGTCATTCTCTTTTTCGCACGCCCTCCTGCCCCGGGCCTTCTCCCACAGAAAATGGCAGCGGAAAACCCGGGGAACATCCTATCCCCTCTTCCGCTGCCACAGATATCCCATCCATCCTCAGCCTGCAACATCCCGTCATGGATTTAGCCGGCACTCCTCGCCGTCCCGGCACGCGACGGTTAATATCCCGTCTGCAATGCGGTAAGCATTTCCGTACAAGTATTCCTTTTTGCCGGTACATACAATATAACTGCCGTCCTCTAAGGCGTAAAATTCCTGCCCTGCACTGTCCGGGTAGGTAATCTCCTCCATCAGGCGCATCCCATCCAGGACATACCCTTTTACCATCTGGTAATGGGGGAGGATCCTCGTTTTTGTCAGCCCCAGCCCTTTGATGAAACGCTCATAGTGCGGGTCGGCCGCTTCACCTGCAAGTTCCGGCTGGGCATAGACCACATCGGCGCAATTCATGCTCCCGGCGCTGATCCCCATCACTACCCCGCCGAAACCCGCAAGTTCCTCCCGCAGCCCTATCTCCCGGAAAAACCGGTTCTGGGTCGGTACATGGCCGCCCCCTAAGATCACCACGTCACTGTCCTCTAGCCACTCCCTAAGCCTGCCTCCCATGTTCCGGTCCAGCAGCCTCATCTTGTCTGCTTCTATGCTGCTGGCCGCAAAGACCCGGGTGAAATATTCTTTCATTTCCTGGTTTTTGTCTGGGTCATCCGGAGTTGCCGTAATCATCAGCACCCGCGCCTTGCAAGGGCAGGCCGTGCGGAAACGCTCCAAAAACCCGTTTTTCTCTGTAAACGACCCAGCCACCCATTCGCCGTCCACCTGGAAAGAAGCATCCGGGCTGCTGGTAAGGAAAACTGTTTTTTCAGGATTCTTCACTGCCGTATCCCCTCCGTTCCCTTCACTGTCCAGTGGTAGTCCTCTAGTGCCTGCTTAAGGTTTACCGCCGCGCTCCCCCGTTTTGCCAATGCCTCCAGCCATGCCGCCTCCCCCTCGAGGAACTCTGTCTGGCTGAGCATCCCGGCCTGCTGCTTTCGCTGCAGGGAATCATAGGAAATCCTGGCGCTCCCGTATGCATCCTGGGCTGCCTGATATTCCAGCCTTGCTGCCTGAAGCTGCTGGTATACTGCCAAAAACTCCGCCTCGGCGTTCCCCACTGCCTCCGTCTCCTGTGCGGACTTCCGATTGATCTCCGTGGTACTTCCTGCCCGCGAGTGGCGGACACTCTGCACCTGGCTGTTGTTGTTGATGGCTTTTACCTTATCCTCGTCGTAATTGATTGCATCCACTGCCGCCAAATCCGGCTCCGGAACCGCCCCGATAGTGACCGAGCCGTCATCCGGCAGCCCCAGCATAGACAAAAGCTGGAACCTCAGCTTTCCCTCCTGCTGCCGGTAAGAAGCTAAAAGATTGCGCTCCCTCTCCATGCGGCCTGCCGCCTCTGACACCTCTGCAGCCGTCGCCATCCCGGCAGACTGCTTTTTTACCGTGGCCTGGTAGGATGCCTCCGCAGCCTGGGCACTTTTTTCGCTTGCCGCCACATTCAAGGCCATCTGATAGTATGAACCCATCACGCCCTGGGCAGCCATGGTATAGGAATCTGTATTCTCCTCCAGCGATAATGTCCTCGTCTGCCGGTTCATCGCCTCTAGCTGCTTCGACAGCCGTGCGGCCTGCGCCCCTAAAACCGCAGCACTGGAACGGTAGGCCGCCTCCTCCTCCGTATCCTCATATTTTTCTGCCAGGAATTTCATATAGTCTTGTTCCTCGCGCATCTGTTCCATCAGTTCCTGGTAATTTTTCTTGCTGCTCTCATAGCTGTCATTTGCCTGCTGCAGGTTCAGATTCCCCTCCAGCAATAGCTGTCTTAAATTATCGTACTCGACCGTCCTGCTGCCCTCTGCAAAGGCAGGAAAAGCCATCGCCATGGCAGACAGGGCTGCCAAAAAACCGGCAGCATACCTGCCCGCCCTCCGAAACCAAGGACTTCTTGCTTTCATCACAATCCCCTCCCTCTGCGGCCGTCAGGATGCCTGGGCAAGGCCGTCTACGGACCATTGGTAATCCACCATAGCCGTCAGCAGTGCCAGCTTCTGGGTCAGGACGCTGACTTCTGCATTCAAATACGAGGTCTGTTGGCTCTGGTATTCATTGCGGGTTATCGTCCCGGCCGCCAGCTTCCTCTCTGCCGAGGCCATGGAAACCTGCTCCAGTTCAAACGCCTGAACCGCCTGTTCATAATTGGACCTTGCCAGCAAAAGGCTGTCATAGCCTGCCTTAACGTTGGCTGCTATCGTCTCCCTCTGGTTTTTCTGTGTCTGCTCCTGGGTATTTTTTACCTTTTCCGTGCGGGCGTTTTTCAGGCGCCTTTCTGTCAGCTTTAAGCTATAGTTGTTGGCAAGCGCCTTCTGGATATCCGCCTCGATATCGATTGCGCCAATCTGTGCCAAGTCTGGCTCCGGCAATTCCCCGATCTCCACCTCTGCCCCATACTTCCATCCCAGCATCAAAGCGAGGGACTCCTTCGTCTTGCCAAGGCTGCTCTCTGCCGAGAGGATCGAGGCCTCCGCCGAGCTCACCGCCTCCTTTGCGCTTAAAACCTTCGCCTGGGTGGACATCCCGGCAGCCAGGCGGTTCTGCTCCGACTGATAGCTGTTTTCTGCCTGCACCTTCTTCTGCCGCAGGCTATCCAGGCTATAATACTGGCTCCAATACTGGATCATCTGCTGCTGCGCCTGCTTTACTAAGTTCGCCTCTGCCTGGTCATATCCCAGCTTGATCGTCCCGCTGTCCTCCGTGCTCTCGTCCCCCCGCTCCATCAGCTGGTCTGCCTGCAGGCGGCTGTTGAGGACCGATGACATCTGGCTGCCGTAATTGGGGTCATCCGCATCCGGATACTGGATATTGCTATAGATATCATTCGCCGTATCATAATAATCCTGTGCCACATCATCCTTGTTTTTGTCCTTCTCGTCCCGGTAGGAAATCGCATTCTGCAGCACGGTATTGTTATATTCATGGACCAGGTCGGCAATCTCTTCGTATTCCAGCCGGTCATCCCGCAAAGACGCCCACTTTTCTGCCGGATAGGCAAACTCCGGGCTCTGCTGCGCCTGTGACGGAAAGGGCAAAAGTGCCATTCCCACCGCCGCTGCCAGCGCCTGGGCTGCCCTTCTTTTACGCTTTCCTTTGCTTGTGTCAATCATCCTGTATCTCCATCCTTTCTGGCTCCTTGGCAGGGAGGCTGCCTCCCAACCGTATGAATCATACTAATACACTTATGCTATTACTCCTATACTAATACACAGAGGCGATTCCTGCAAGTACCAATTTACTTAAGATTCCTTAAAGATCCAGCACCACCCGCTTCTTTTTCCCGTTCATCAGCGCGTAATACACCGGAAGGATGAGCAAAGCCACCAGCACCCCTGCCGTCAGGCCGCCGATATTCACCACTGCAAGCCCCTGGGTCGTAGAGCCGCTGCTGCCGATTGCCAGCGCCATCGGAATCATAGAAAGGATGGTAGTAAGGCTTGTCATCAGGATCGGCCGTAAGCGCATGGCTCCTGCCTCTATCAATGCCTTCTCAAGTTCCATCTCCAGCCGGTACTGGTTCACCGTATCCACATACAAAATCCCGTTATTGACCACCGTCCCTACCAGGATCAGAAATCCCAGGATCGATGTCATGCTGATCGTCACCCCGGTTATCTTCAGCAGGCCGAAGGAACCTACCAGGCTAAAGGGGATGGTCGTCATCACCATAAAAGAAAACTTCGGCGACTCAAACTGGGCCGACATCACCACAAACACCAGAAACACTGCGATGGCAATGGCCCGGTACAGGCCGGAAAATTCCTCCTGCATCATCCGGTTGCGGGAATTTACGCCCCTGGTGACCGTTCCGGACAGGTTTGGGCTGACCACCTCGTTATCCAGCTGTGACTGGACATTCCCGCGGATATAATCCGCAGTGATAGTCACCTGGTATGCCTTATCCGATTTGCGGATCGAAGCCGGGCTGTCCCGGAAATAGACCTCCGCCACGTCAGTCAGCGCTACCGAACCTCCGGAAGGCTTCTTTAGGATCATCTGCTCCACCTGCGGGACTGTCCGGTACTCCTCCTCTGGATATTCTGCCCGCACGCTGATCTCCTGGCCGTCAATATCGAGGGAAGCGATCTCCTGGCCGTCCAGATATTGCTTAACCATAGAACCGATCTGGGAGACGGACAGCCCCTCGGCTGCGGCTGTCACCGGATCCACCCGGATTGCCACCACCGGCGCTGTGTTCTCAATGCTGGAATGGACATTCATCACATCATCCCGCTCTGTCAGTTCCTTTACAATCCGGCTGCTGGCTTCCTGCAGCTCCTCATATTGGGTTCCCTGCAAAATCGCCTCATACCCCCGGCTCCTGCCCATAAAGCTCATGGACTGCGATGCCGATACCTCAATCGTGCAATTGTCGATATCCACCATCTCCTCTTCCCACTGGCTTACGATCTCGTCCGTGCCCATTTTCCGGCTGTCCTTAAGATATGCCGTAATCGTCCCGCTGTCATTGTTGAAGCGCAGCATATAGGACTCCACATCCTCATGCCCTGCCACAATGGCCTCTGCCCGTTCCAGCATATCGTTTGCCAGCCCGCTAAGAAGCCCCGGCCGTGTCTCGATGCTGACCGAGATCGTCCCCGTATCATCGGCAGTCATCAGTTCCGTCTCCATGCCCCTGGCCAGCACCACTGTGGCTGCAATAATGATAACCGAAATGCCCATGGTGATGGCTTTGTGCCTTAGCAGCAGGGGCATGGCCTTCCGGTAAATCCCTTGGAGATGCTGCACTGGCCAGGACATCGGCGCCTGCTGCCGCTCCCTGGGCTTATAGAGCATATAGGTAAGCGGCACCACGGACATGGCTGACATCAGGGAGGCACACATACAGTATACAATGGTGTAGCCCATGGAGCCGAACATCTGCCCGCTCATCCCGTTTAAGAATACGAGAGGGATAAATACCACACAGGTCGTGACCGTGGAGCCGATGATTGACTGGATCACAATATTCGTCCCCTCCAGCGCTGCCTTGGCATATCCCAGCGCACCCTTATCGGCCGCCTTATCCATTGCCCGAAAGCAGCTCTCCAGTACCACGATGGAATTGTCCACCATCATGCCAACACCCAATACCAGGCCGCTCATGGTAATGACGTTTAAAGAAAATCCCATCTGTGTCATCACGATCAGCGACATCAGGATGGAAGTCGGGATTGAACTGCCCACGATCAGCGACGCTTTAAAATCGCCAAAGAACACAAAGATAATCACCATAGAGATCAGCACGGCCAGTACCATGGTCACTGCCACATCCTGCAAGGATTCCAGGATAGAGTCCGCCTCATCCCGGGCTACCCGGATATCCAGATCCCCATCACTGTTTTTGAGCATTGTGATTGCTTCCTTCACCTCCTTAGAGAGTTCCATAGCCGTACTTCCCTGCTGCTTGGTGATGGAAAGGGAGATCGTCTCCTGTCCGTTGTAGCGGGACACACCGCCCCTCTCTTCTTCCGTATAATAGATCTGGGCGATATCCTCTAAATAGACCATCTTATTCCCCGAGGTGACGATCGGCACCCGCAAAAGCGCATCCAGGGTGTTGTTTTCGGCCATCGTGGAGACAGAAAGTTCCAGGTTGCCCGCCACTGCGTTCCCTGACGGGTAAGAGAGGTTTGCGCCGTTCATGGCTGATGTGATATCACTCATCGTCACATGGTACTGCTCCATCATATCCGACATCAGTTCAACCCGTATGTACTCGGAGGAGCCGCCCATAGACTCCACCTCCGCCACCGTAGCCAGGCGCTCAAATTCCGGCACCACCACCTGATCCACATAATCGTAGAGATTTTCCTGGGAACTGTGGGATACCGATAGCATGATATTGGCATTGGCATTGTTGTTCATCCGCATGACAGACGGCTCCACATCCTCCGGTAGCCCGCGCATCCGGTCTAATCCCTGCTTTAAATTCTCGTAGGCCTCATCCATGTCGGTGTCATACTCATACTCTAACATGACCGTTGTCCGCCCCTCACTGGTAGTGGAGGTCATGCTCTTGACCCCTTCTAGGGTACTGACCTGATCCTCAATGGGCTGTGTCACCAATTCATCCATGTCTTCCGGGCTGGTTCCGGAATAACTCGCCATCACAATCATCATGGGCTGGTCCGTATCCGGCATCTGCTCCAAATCTGCACTGAATACGGATGAAATGCCAAATACAATCAGGCAAAGGAGCGCCATGAACACGGTAACCGGGCGTTTTAATACAAATCTTGTGATTCCCATTCGTCCTGCCTCCTTTGCTTATGCCCCTGCCGGGGTTTTTTGGCCGTTCGTGTTATCTGCACCTGACGGTTCCCCGCCACCTGGCTCCGGCTGGCCTTTTCTCCCCTTTTCACCTTCCGGCAAGGCTTCCCCTTCCCCGCCGTCCCCATCTTCTCCCCACAGGCGGATCTTCGCCCCTTCATACAGATTGGAACTCCATGTGCTGACTACCAGTTCCGTCCCTGTAAGGCCGGACAGGATCTCGGCATATTCTGCATCATATAGCCCTACCTCAACCGGAGCCATCTTAGCCGTCCCGTCCTCATACAGATATACATAGCCGTCCCCTCCGCTATAATAGAGGGCATCCACCGGCACCAGCATGGCATTTTGGGCTCTGTCTGTCACCAGGCTCAGCTTGACTGTGCTTCCGATCGCGATCTCTTCCACATCTTTTAGTTCGGCTTTCACCTTGAAAAGCCCGCTGGACTCATCCACCATGCTGCTGATCTCACTGACCTGCCCTTGATAGGCCTCGCCGTTTTTGGTGACCTCCACCTCATCCCCCTCCCGGATGTTTTTCATCATCCTTTGGGTCACATAAAAGGTGATCCGGCTCTCCCCCTCCCCGGCAATGACACACAGCTGGCCCGACTGGCTCACCCGGTCGTAAACCTCCACGTCACAGCTTTCAATCCGGCCTCCGATAGGGGCTGTGACCTTGCTGTACTCCACCTGCCGGTCATAAGCCATCTTGGCAGACTCATACTGGAGCCGGGCAGATTTCACCGAGTTGCTGTACTGCTCATATTCCTGGTCTGACAGATCCCCGCCCTGGTACAATACCTGCATGCGGCTAAGGTTATTCTGTGCCTGTGTCAGGTTGACCCGCGCCGACTCCATGGAGTTGCGGGCAGAATCCACCTGCTCCGTATCGATCTCGCACAAAACCTGCCCGGCCTCCACCGTATCCCCTGCCTTCACATGGACTGCCGTCACATCGCCGGATGCCTTCGCATAGACATAGACCACATCTGCAGCCTCCACCGTACCCGTAAGCCCTGTGGACAGGCTTAAGTCGCCTATAGCCGGCTCTTTTGCCTTCACGACAGTCACGGACGCCTCCTGGGCCATACCGCCCGGGCCGCCTGCCCCCCGCGGGGCTCCGCCGCTTCCGCCCTGCTTCCCCCCTAAAAGAAAATATCCTCCCGCCGCAGCCGCCACTGCCACGGTGCAGGCTCCTATCATTATTTTTTTCTTTGTCGTCATAAATCTTTCATCCTCCTTGGATTCCTCACCTGAACCTAGGATATTGGAATTTTGTGAGGAATTTGTGAACGAACTGTGAGGAAATCAGCAGAATTTGTGAAGCCCCGTTTCCCAAATCCCCAAAATATGCTATACTCCTTGTATATACCAAGCCCATGCCGGCTTGGCAAACTGCAGCAAAAGGAACCATTCACCCGAACCAGGAGGAACCCTATCATGCCCAACTTACTGATCACTGACGACGACCACCATCTGCGGAAGCTGGTACGAACCTACGGCGAGCGGGAAGGCTTTTGCTGTGAGGAGGCCGAGACCGGCGAGCAGGCTCTTGCCGCCATCAGGGAAAAAACTTTTGACATCATGATCCTTGATGTGATGATGCCCGGCACAGATGGCTTCCAGATATTGGCAGAGATCCGCCGCACCAGCCAAATCCCGGTCATCATGCTGACTGCCCGCGATGAAGAATATGACAAACTAAAAGGCTTTGGCTTAGGGGCGGATGACTACATTTCCAAGCCTTTCAGCCCCAAGGAACTGATGGCAAGGGTCGGAGCCGTCCTTAGGCGCACCAAAAAGTTACAAAATGACCTTATCCTCTTCGGAGGGCTTTCCATCTCCCAGTCCTCCCGCACCGTAACGGCCGATGGGAACAGGCTGAACCTCCCGCCCAAAGAATTTGACCTTCTGCTGAAGCTGGCCCAGAACGAACGTGTGGTTTTCAGCCGGGACAAGCTGCTGCAGACGGTCTGGGGGTACAATTATTATGGTGATGTCCGCACGGTTGACACACATATCAAGTCTCTGCGCGAGCATCTGGGGCAATACCGGAAACTGATCCAGACGGTCTGGGGGGTGGGATATAAACTTGAATACACAGAAGAAATATAAGATGCCCTCCTTGGGCAGCCGGATGGTGTTCCGCCTCTGGTCAATCATGATGTTATTGGTGCTGTTTGGGATCGGTTTTATGTGGATTGCCCAGATCTGGCTGTTGGAGCAAAATTATGCCAAAGCTGCGCTGGCCGAGACCGAGAGGCGGCTGGAACCCGTCATGAAAGATTTGAGCACCCAAGATCTTGCCGATGACGGCCATCTGCTTCCTGTCATGAGCCATATCTCCGGCGGGGAACTGATCCTTTTGGACCAGGAAGGAAAGCTGATCCAGATGTTTTCCACCGGCCACCGGATCAATGTCCGGCAGCGCAAGGAAGAACGTCTCATGCTGGATATCATCACAAAGAGGGAAGAATTCCAGGAACTTTTGGCCGGGAAGCCTTACCGCCTGGTAGACCGGCACCAAGACCGGGTCTTCGGATTTGAACTGGGCTTTCCGGCCACCTACCAGGGGGAACCCTGCTTTGTCATCCTCCACAACATGGTAAAACTAAAGACCATCCTGGACTTAAACCGGCGGCAGTTGGTTCTGATGAGCATCCTGCTGACAGCAGCCGCCTCCGTGCTGGCCTTTTTGCTGTCCCGCCATTTCACCAGGCCGGTCTTCCAGATTAAGGACGCCGTAGACCGGCTGGCCCACAATGATTTCCTGGCGTGTCCGGATTTAAACCGGAAGGATGAACTTGGCCAGCTCTCGGATTCGGTGGGGAAACTGGCCAAAAAACTGCAGCAGGTGGATCTCCTTCGCAAGGAAGTCATTGCCAACGTCTCCCACGAACTCCGTTCCCCCCTAGCCGTCATCGGCGGCTATGCCGAGATGGTAAGGGACATCACCTGGCAGGACGGCTCTTTGCGGGAGGAGGGCTTAAACCTTATTATCAGCGAGGCAAAACGGATGAGCGAAATGGTCACGGACATCCTCGATTATTCCCAGCTGCAGGCCGGTTACATCCAGCTGAAAAAAGACTGGTACCATCTGTATGATATCCTGGAATCTGAGGTATCCCTGTGCCGCCCCGCTGCCATGCAGCACCAGATCCTCCTGGGATTGGAATGCGACGACCAAGAAGCCCAGCTATACATCGATGCACTCAAAATGAGCCAGGTCATCCGCAACCTCCTCTACAATGCCATCAACCATACAGGCGAAGGGCAGGCCATCACGGTCTCAATGCAGCGCACCGCCGATGTTGTCCGGGTTGCTGTCATCAACCCGGGCGACCCTATCCCGCCAGAGGAAAGGGAACAGATCTGGGGACGCTACCAGCGCAGCCAGCACCAGAGCGGCCGCCGCCTCGGCACCGGTATCGGGCTCTCCATCGTCAGCACCATCTTAGACGCCCATGGGATGGAATACGGCGTGGACTGCGAGGACGGGATGACCAGTTTCTGGTTTACCTGCCCGCATCCGGGCTTGTAAACCTTTCCTCCAATGCCAGAGCCTCCTCCATGCTGTTTTTCCACCCGAACCGTTCCAAATCCACCTGCCACCCTTTCGCCGTCCAGGCCACCTCCACGCCCTCCTGCTCCAGCAGAAGCTTCTGCATGTCAAAAGTCCCAAAGCTTGCCGCGCCGCTTAAAATGCCCCGGCTGTTTGTGATGTCCGCACGGATTATGGGGAAAAGAACGGCAGCTGTTCTTTTAGCTTCTCTCTGGCCTTGTAACGCCTTTCATATAGCACGGCGACCTTTTCAATCTCCCCCTCTTCTATCGGCATCAGCAGGTATTGCCCCTTTTTATCTATCACGCCTGCGACCTCCAAGTGTGTTTCCTGCCCCTTTTCATCCATGGCAAATTTCACGGTTTCCCCTACCACATCTGAACTGCCAAACAGAGCCTCTGCCAGATCCTGGGTGAGCACGCAGGCCTCTTTTTTCCCGGCAAGGCCATAGTTTCCTGCAAGGAGCGCTGCCGGAAATACCAGTTCCATGCTGCCGTAGACGCCAAACAGGTGTGCCTGCGTTTTCCGCCCTGTGCTAACGGACGTGATTTCTCTTTGCGGCTGGGGCTGCCATCCGGATACCGCCAGAATCCCTGTTTTGCGGTTTTTTTCCTGCTCCTCCCATTGTTTTAAGTATTCTGTATCCAATCCATAGCCCCTACAGTCTGCCTCCAGGCGGCACGGAGACAAAAACAGGTATAGGCGGACGGCCAAGGCAGCTGTCATTAGCGTGCTTAACACAATCAGCAGAGCCAGCACTTTTCCCATCACTTTCTGTTTCCTTTTTGTCAAAATTCTTCTACCGGGCGTACCCGGTCCCCTTCCCCGATCACCTGGCTGCCGCGCACAATAATCTCATCGGAGTGAAGCAGGGCACCTTCCACCGCTGCCTCTGTGCTCCCCAAACAGAGCACCTCCACATCCACCCGCTCTGCCACAAACTCTTGCCCCAATATGCTCTTTCTTGGCCGGGCCACCAGGCAGTAATATCCCTTCATGTCTTTGCGCAGCCCTTGAAGCGGGATCACCTGAGGGTAAATGCCGGACTGCTTGCTGCACTCATAGGCGGCTATGCTCCCTAAAGGGATCTCCCCTCCGGGAAGCTGTGCCCGGAATATCCCTTCTTCTCCTAACAGGTTCATCTCCTCAATCCTCGCCTCCGTTTTTTTGTTTTTTCCGGGAATGGTTATCTGGATCCAGTCCCCCTTTTCCAGTTTCTGCCCTTCTTTCTCAAATCCTCCTTCAAACCAGAAATCCCCGGATGCAATCGCTACCCTCTCTTCACCGGTGCTGGTCTTTCCTGCCAGCAGTTCAGCCTCCACTATGGTTCCTTTCTTTTCTGCACACACCTTCCCCTGGCCTCCTATCAGCAAATCCAGCCGTTCTGCCTCCTCCTCTTTGGCGCGGATATCCATCTCAATCCCCTGCCCCACAAGCCGGGACAGCTGCTTTTCCTGTTCCAGCAAAAAGCTTGCCTGCTCATCTCTTTTTATCGCTGCCTGCAGGTTAAACCTGGCTCTCTCCACATTTTTCCGGTAGGTATCCAGCACCTTTTCCTCTTCCCGGGCGGCAGCGTTTTTTTGCCTTAAGGTTTCCTCGTAGGCCTCCGAAAGTGCCGTCAGGGAACTGATATTTCCTGTGCGGATCCGGTCATTCCTGTCATCTATCAAATCTATCTGTGCCTCCATATCCCCGATCCGGTCCTCCCATTCCTCCTCAAGATCCTCTAAATCTTCCCGGGCACGGGCCAATTCCCGCTCTTTACGGGCGATTTCCCCTGCTTGTGCATCCCCTTCCTTCCACTCCTCCAGTTCTTCCTCCAAATCCTCCACCTTCCTCCGCGCTGCCCGGAGGGAAGACTCCCTGGAATTCTTTGCCAAGTGAAGTTCCTGCCTGGCTGCCTCCTCCTGCTGTTCCTGCTGCTCCCACAACTCTTCCTCTGCCATGGAGCGTTTCCTCTCATACTCTTGTTGCAAGCGTTCCAGTTCCTCCTCATGCTCCCGTTTCTTTTCCTCATGCTCCTGCTGCCCTTTTGCCAGTTCCTGCTCTGCCAGCTGAAGTTCCCAAGCCGCCAGTTCCTGTTCTTTTATCTGTGCAACGCCTCGCAGGGTCACCTGGTTTTTCTCCCTTTCCAGCAAAAGCTTTTGCAACTCCCCCTCCAGCTTTTCTCTTTGCCTGGCCATCGCATCTGCATCGTAGCTGAATAGTTCTTCCCCTTCCTCCACCTGCTTTCCCAAAACTGCCGCCACAGACCCCACGTAAAGCCCCGGATAAACCTTGCAGAAAAAAACCTCCCGTGCCTTCACCGTCCCGCTTCCCGTTACGGTTGTCTCCACAGCTTTTTCTTTCATCCAGGCAGTCTCCACTTTAGGCACCGCGGCACTGTCATAGATCCGGGATACCACGCTGCATACCGCCATCAATATAAAAAATCCGGCAAAAGCCCGCCGGTATACCTGGCTAATCCTGTCCGGATTCCTCTTTTCCCTCATCCAATCTACTCCTTCACGCCCGAGGCTGCCACCCCCTGCTCCAATTCCCCTTCCCCGTTCAGGTACAAGAGCACAGGCGGCATCATCATCACCATGCCTGCTGCAAATGCCACTGCCGCCTTGTCCTGTACAATCTTTGGCAGGTACAAGGATAACGGCCACAACCGGACATCCTTTAGATAGGCAAGCGGCTGTTCCAATGCATTCCACCCGTCTAAAAACCCCAGCACCAGCGCCGCGGCAATCCCCGGGCGTCCGGCAGGGATCCCAACCAGGAGAAAAGCCCTCACCTCCCCTGCCCCGTCCAGGCAGGCGGCCTCCAAAAGGGAGTCCGGAACTGCCTCGAAAGAACGGGTCATAATAAAAACCGGAAAGGTTGACCAGATCCCCGGAAGGATCAGGGAAAGATGGGAATCCAACAGCCCCAGCTGACCCAGAACCAGGTAATTTGACACCTGCACCACCTGGAACGGCAGCACCATCAACCATACATAAGTGCCAAAAAGCACCCTCTTTGCCGGAAAATCCAGGCGGGCAAACGCCCATGCGGCCGGGGCTGCCACCAGCAGCTGGCCAAAAAGCATGGGGAACACCTGGATGCAGGAATTCCAGAACATCACGAAAAATCCCGGTGACCAAAACAGCAATTCCCCAAATGCCCCCAACGTGGGATAGGAAGGCAGCAATGCCGCACGCACCGGCGCCTTGCCGATCCCCAGAGGAGACAAATACCGCCATAAAAGTTCGTCTTTTGGCATCAGTGAAGCAGCCGCAGCCAAAAGAAGAGGCAGGCAGGCCAGCAGGCAGGCTATGCCAAGAAAGGCCGTGCAGGCCGTTGCCTTGATTCGCGAAAATATACGGATTCCACAAAAATCTCCCATCATCATTCACCGCCTTATGCAAAACACTGCCTTTCCGGCAGCCGTTACAGCCGCAGCAAGCAGCATCAGGATCACCGCTGCCGTGCTCATTTTCCAGACATCCAGCGCCAGGAACCAATGGCTAAACAGATGGGGGACCATGTAGATTGCCTGATCCGGATAACTGCCTGCCAGCAGATACGCCTCACGGTACACCCGGAAAGAGTTTATTACCAAAAGAACCGCCACCAGCCCCATAGTCCCCCTCAGGCAGGGCAACGTGATATACCGAACCTGCGCCAGCCCCCCTGCCCCGTCCACCCGCGCCGCATCATAAAGGCTCCTTGGGATATTGCACAGGCCTGCCAGCCATAAAAGCATGCCGTATCCCATATTTTTCCACAGATAGGTCAAGACCAGCACCAAAAACGCCGTCCTGCCGGTGACCCAGTCCAGTTCCCACACCTTGCCGGTCACCCTGGTCAGCACCTGGTTTAAAACACCGTCCGCACACAGGATAATCCTCCACACCAGAACCATGGCCGCTGCAGGAACCACCATAGGAAGAACCAGGCTGATTTTATAAGCCCGCTGCAGCTTTTGTGCCCGGTAAACCAGCAACGACAATACAAAAGAAAGGGTAAAAAGCAGGGGGATGGCTGTCAGCCCAAAGCGCAGCGTGTTCCTTGCAGCCAGCCGGAACGCCCCGTTTTCCCACACTGCCCTGAAATTCGATGCCCCCACAAAGGACTCCCCCATGGCGTCAAAAAAAGAACGCCGGACCACATCCCCAAAGGGCAATACCATAAAGACTGCCACCCCCAAAATACTAGGAGCCAAAAACAGGGCGGCAAGCAATGCCTGCTTTCTTTTCTTTTTCCTCTGCTGCATCCATACCACCGTCACTCCTGCTCCGCCTGATAGAGCATAACCTGGCGCCAGATCTCCCCTGCCGCATAAACGGCGCTCGTCTTCCCGTCCAGATAGCCTGCGGCACCGTCCGCAATCATCCTCATCACGGTCTCATCCACCATCACCGGCGTGGACACCGTGCCTATCAGCTGATAGATCTCTTTCCGCTTTTCCAGATCCGGCCAGCTTCCGGAAATATGGTAGCCCTCATAGCCGCTGCCCATAGAAATTTCGGCCCTGTCTGTCGCACAGTTGATCTGCTGGGCTTTTAACCCTACCGGAAACCCATCATAAAGTTCTTCCTTCTGCACCTCTGTGGAAAACATCTGCCGGACAAACTCCCGTGCCAGTTCCGGCTGTTTGGTATTTTGGTTCACCCCCACAAGTGTTTTAGGAAAATAAATTCCGTTTACATCCTTACGGACCGCCTCCGGATGTTTCTCCAGCACCGCTTCAAAAATTATGGTTTGGAACATCCCGTCTAAGTTCTCCATGCCGCACCCGCTTAACCCCTGGTCGAAATTCATCTCCGTCCCCACAATCCCATAAGGAGCCACACGGTTCCCGGTATGCAGCTTCTCCATCTCCTCCTCCGTAAACATCTCCTTGGCATGGTTCTTTTCTGCCAGGGCTTTTACCGTCTCCAAATATTTCACAAGCATTTCCTCCGTCCATGCCCCATCGCTGCCAAGGATCTCATTGCAGCTGATGCTGGCAACCATCCGCAGAAGGTTTTCATAAGTAGTGGTATAAATTAACGGCGCCCCGCCTTCATAATTTTTCATGCCGTCTAAGCTTTTTAAGGCATTGAGGGCTTCCTCCGTGCCCATGGCAACCGGAACCATAATCCTTGCCGGCATCTGGTAAATCCCGCCGTCCTCCTCGGTAAACCCTGACAGCACCTGCCCCATAATAGGGCTTTCCTTTTGTATGGTTCCAAAAACCTCCCGCAGATCCATCAGCACTCCCTTTTTTTGGTAAGCTTTTGCCGGAAGGCCGTCCAAGATCAGCACATCAGCCCCCCGGCCGCCCAAAAGTTCCGTATTCAGGGCACGTATGGTATCTTCCGAAACGTTTCCGTCCCGGTCCGCTCCGTTTAGCACCTCCACACGAACCTCCGGATGGCTCTTCTGGAACAATGCCGCTGCCTGGCGCACGGTGGAATTATCCTCCAGCCCGTATACGGTCAGGATGGCAGGCGGCACTGCCGATGCGTTGGCATCATAGGTATAGCGACACAGCAGGATGCCCTTCCCTCCTTGGGTTACAAAGGCAGCATAATAATCCTCCTCATCCCCGGCAAGGAATGCCTCTAAGTACATGCTCCTCATCCCCATGGTATTCAAACTCCCGTCAATCAGGAGTTCCCACAGGCTCCCTTTGGGGTTTACATGGGCAAGCCCTCTTTCCGTAGCTGCATAGATCCCACCGCTTTTATCCCCAAAAAGCACCATTGTCTCTTCCAATGCCGATGCCTGTTCTTCATAGGGGATGGTTTCTATCCGCTTTCCGTCCTCTAAGCTGTAGCGGGCAACCCCGCCCTCCACCTGGGTAACAAACTCGGTGTCCGTCAGGTATCCCACGCTCTTCTCCGAGGAGGTGCTGTCTGCTTTTTCCATGGAAAACAGCCTTTTCCCGTCCGGCTGGTAATACACGCAATCGTGGAACCCATGCAGCAGGATATTCCCGTCCTTGCCCACCTCAACCTTGGTAGGGATAAACCCATAGTCCCTCCCTGGCTCTGCCTGGAATGCCTCCGGGATCAGTTCCACGTTTCCTGCTTCCCCCACCTGGTACAGATGGCACACATAACCTCCCTCTGCCGTCATGGCGGTATAATAATAATTTCCGTCCAGCCCATAAAAGACCCTCCGGATTTCGGCCGAAAGCCCCTTTGGCTTCACCCGCTCCCACCAGCCCTCATCCTGGCGCCAGCCATCCCCTTCCCGCAAAAAGCGCCGGACGCCGTCCGTCCCTGCGGCATCCGCCCCCGAAGCCGTATACAGTTCCAAGACATCCCCCTCCCCATAAAAGAGGGAAACAAAACGCTCTTCTTTTGCCTCCTGGGGAAGGGAAACCTCATTTTCCACATATCTCCCCATGGCAGCAGGACCCTGGCTTTTGCCCGTATTGCCCGCATTTTCCGTTTCCTCTTGCTGCCCGGGCGCATTGCCGTCCGCCATACTGCCTCTTTTTGCAGTGCCGCAGCCGCTTAAAGCACCGGCTGCCACAGCCACTGCCATCGCCAAGGCAGCCATGCTTTTCATCCGTTTTCTTTTCATTGACATCCTCCTTTTTGCATTGGGGCACCTTCAAACCTCCCGTGCTCCCTGATACCACTAGCATACCATCCCATTCTCTAAAAAAACTGGAAAAAGCCCTGGGAATTTTAAAGATTTTTTAGAGAAATATATGCTACACTATAATAAGGACGATGTCCCAAACTGCCAACAGGAGAATTTTATGCGAATTTTAATGATTGAAGATGACAAAGACCTTTGTAAGAATATAACCCTGGCCCTAAAACAGGCCGGTTATGAGACGGATTGCTGCCACACCGGCACCGACGGGCTGTTCCTGGCCAGAAGCCATGCCTATGATGCCATTATCCTGGACCGGCTGCTCCCGGAAGCGGACGGCATGACCGTCTTGGCCGCGTTGCGCCGCCAGGATATCTCCACCCCGGTGATCCTTGCAACCGCACTGGACAGGCTGAATGACCGGATTGACGGCCTGGATGCCGGAGCCGACGACTACCTGGTAAAGCCCTATGCAGTGGAGGAACTGATGGCAAGGCTGCGTGCTGTCACCCGCCGCCCGGGAAACCTGCAGCTTTCCAACCGCTTATCCCTGGCAGGTCTTTCTCTTGATCCCGCACAGCATCAGCTGGAATATGGCGGCTCCTCCTTTACCCTTTCCAAGAAGGAATCCGCACTTTTGGAGTTTTTCCTCCGCAACCCCCGGCAGATTTTGCCCCGAAACCGGATCCTCTCTTATGTGTGGGGGTTCTGCTCCGAGGTAGAGGACGGCAACCTGGACAATTACATCTACTTCCTGCGGCGGCGCCTGAAAGCAATAGATGCCCCTGTCTGCCTCACTACCATCCATGGAATCGGCTACCGGCTGGATACCCCGGGCGGCAACGCAGCTGCCCCTGCCCAAGAAAGGACTGACCCATGAAACTGCTCCGGCGGCGCCTCACCTGGCTTTATACCATAACCACAGGCCTGATCCTGACCTTGGCCCTATCCGCTTTTTTGCTGCTGCGCATCGAGGAAACCCGCCAGGCACAGTTAGACAGCTTTTATGCGGCCTGGAATGCCCTGTCCTTTCGCCTGTCCTCGGATACGGTCATTTCCCACAGCTTCCTGGCACAGACCGAAGCCGCCAGCCAGTCTGTCATCCATATCGAGGAAAACGGCATCCCCCTCCTTTTTTCCGGCTCCTGGCTCCCCGCCACGGACCGCCAGGTGCTGATCGGGCGCGCCAAAGATAAAGCCGCTGCCCAGGGAATCTCCTCCTTCACTGCGCCTGTATCTTCCTCCTCCGCCTCCAGCACCCTGCTCACGATAGACGGGGAGAACCAGGACCAATATTATGCCATGGTCCTGGTTCTCCCCTACCGCAACGGGATCCGCAGCCTGTGCCTGCTTTCCTGGCGCCCCCCTGTCCTAAAAACCCTCCAAAAAAGCCTGCTGGCACTTCTCGTGCTGGATCTGTCAGGAATTTTATGCCTGTTTTTTGCCAGCTGGCATTTTGTAGGCTGGTCCCTCGCCCCCGTGGAGGAGAGCCGCCGGCAACAGGCTGAATTCATCGCCGCCGCATCCCACGAACTGCGCTCGCCCCTGGCCGTGCTCCGTTCCGGCACTGCCGCTATCCTGGCTGCCCCCCAGGAAAAACTCTCCCTGCTTCGCACAATGGATGCCGAATGCGCCCGGATGTCCCGCCTGATCGACGATATGCTCCTTCTGGCCTCCACAGACGCCAGAACCTGGCAGATCCATCTCCAGGAGACCGATATGGATACCCTCCTCATTGAAACTTATGAGGCCTTCCTCCCTGCCTGCAGCGAAAAACAAATCTCACTGCACTTAGAACTCCCAAAGATGCCCCTGCCCCCTATCCTGGCAGACCCACAGCGCATCCGCCAGGTTCTTTCCATCCTGCTGGACAATGCCCTGGCCTACACCCCGGCGGGGAAGGAGATCCAAATCAGTGCCAAAGCCTGCAAATCCAGGGACACCTTCCGCCCCCGGCAGGGCACCCACACAAAAACCCTGGTCCTTCAGGTGAAAGACCAGGGCTGTGGGATTCCGGATAAGGCCAAAAGCCTCATTTTTGACCGCTTTTACCGGGCAGACCGGTCCCGCAGCGACAAAACCCATTTCGGCCTTGGGCTTAGCATTGCCTGGGAACTGGCCAGGCTCCATGGAGGGAGTATCGCGGTAGCAGACAACCCTGGCGGCGGCAGCTGTTTTTCTCTTACCCTGCCGCTAAACCTGCCGCCAGGCAACTCCTGAACCGGCGTCCCCGTCCCTTTACCGGCAGCCGGGGCTTTGCCGCCGCATGCCGGTAAAGGCCTACAAGCTGTCCACCGACACAACCCCCTCAAACTCCGAAAGGCTTTGCACATAAGCTTCCTTGCCCATATTTTTTCCGATACGGGCCGTTATCATGACCGTAAAGGACTGCCCGGCCGCCTTGGGGCGTTCCACATTATACATATCAACCTTACATCCGTCTGCCTTAATCTTATGGAGCAGGCGGGTCACAGCCCTGCTGTCCTCTGTCTCGATGTAAAGTGTCATATACCGGGAATAGTGGTAGACCCGTTCTTCAATCACCGGGAGGATATGGAGCCCGGCAAGCAGAAGTGCCGTCACCACCACCGCCCCATCCACAAAGCCGATCCCCACCGCCAGCCCAATACAGGCACAGATCCAGACCCCTGCTGCCGAGGTCAGGCCTTTTACCTGATGCCTTGACACCAAAATCGACCCGGCTCCAAGAAACCCCACCCCGCTGATTACCTGCGAAGCCATCCTCGAGATGTCGGTCTTTCCCGGGAACTTAAGATTCATATACTGCGCTGTCAGCATAACCAAGGTTGACCCCAAACATACCGCCGCATCGGTCCTCGACCCGGCTCCCCGCCTCTTCACCCCCCGGTCGATACCGATCAGGGAACCGAGGAACAGGGAGACTACAATCCGCAGCATTACATTATAGGGGGTCCATTCTGTCAAAGAAGAGAAAAACATACCGGCCTCCTGTCCTCTGAATACACTCTCGGTTTTTCTATTTCCCCTGCAGCCGTTTTTTATGCCAAATGCATCAAGGGATTAATCCGCGCATGCAGCTATTTGCGCCTCATAATCCCTAATGCTTCTGGCAAAATGCCTCATTCTGATAACCCGGGCAGGAACCGTACCGCCTTTTTAACCGTACAGCAAATTCGGTACAAACATCGTCAGCGTCGGGAAATAAGTGACAATCATCAGGGCAATGAGCAGGGCAATGATAAACGGAATACACTCCCGCACAAACTCTCCCAATTCACACCCGGTGATCGAACAGCAGGTGAACATCATGGAACCAAACGGCGGCGTCAGCCCACCGATCATAATATTCACGATACATACCAGCCCGAAATGCACCAGATCCACACCCAGCCCTTTTACCACCGGCACAAGAAGCGGAGCCAGGATGATCAGGGCGGCACCGCCCTCCAAGAACATTCCCAGGATCAGCAGCAGGACATTGATAATCATCAGCATCACGTACTTGTTCTGGGTGATTCCCAAAAGAAGTTCAGTCAGCATCTGGGGAATCCGTTCCCAGCTCATGTAATAGCCAAACACATTGGCGGCCACGATGATCAGCATTACGCTGCTGGTACCCTCAATGGTCTCCCGGATCACCTTCGGGAAATGCTCCGGCTTTAACTCCTTATAGATAAAAGCACCTACAACCGTGCAGTAGAGCACTGCCACCGCGCCTGCCTCGGACGGGGTGAACAGGCCGATCCTCAGCCCCAGGATAATGCCAAAGGGGAACAAAAGCGCCCAGATGGAGTCAACCGCCTGATGCAAAAGTTCTCCCCCGGAAGCCCGCTTCTCCCGGCTGGGGGCATAATTCCTCTTCTTAGAGATAAAATGCACCGCAAACATCAGGCAGATCGCCATAAAAATCCCCGGCACATAGCCCGCCATAAAGACCTTCCCCACCGAAACGCCTGCAATCAGCGCATACACAATCAGGTTAATGCCCGGCGGGATAACCGGCGTAACCGCTGAGGAGGCCGCTGTGATCGCCGCCGAGAACCCCTTGCTGTATCCTCTCTTTTCCATCTCCGGAACCAGCATTTTACACTGCATGGCCGCATCCGCATTGGCCGAACCGGACACACCGCCCATCAGCATGCTAAGCAGCACATTCACCTGCGCCAAACCGCCCTTCATATGGCCGGTCAGCACATCCGCAAAACTCATCAGCTTGTTGCTGATACCCGCATAGTTCATGATCGAACCAGCCATGACGAAAAAGGGGATCGCCAGCATGGGGAATGACTGGGTGCTGGTAATAAATTTCTGCAAAATCAGATCCGTGGGGGAACCTGTGTTCAACACCCCGAAATACAACAGGGTAGCTGCAAACAGGGCAAAAGCAATGGGGATTCCCGAAAAATACAATATAAATACTACAAGAACCGGTAAAAATGCCATCTATGCTTCCCCCTTTCCTTTCTCTGCCTTGCCCGCCATCCCCCGGATGCAGGTGACCAAATGCATCACGGAATAAAGCGTCATCAGCCCAAAGCCCACAATCAGAGAGGCGCTCACCCAGGCAGAGGAAACCCCCAGCACTGCGGTTGGCTTAATGTAAGACAGGCCTACAAAGACCACGCTCAGATAAAGCAGGTAAGCATTGGTAAACAAAAGCACCAGCTGAACCAGCAGCCGCACCGCATTCCGTGCCCCTGCCGGAAGCTTTTCCACCAGGATATCCACCCCTAAGTGGGTTCCCCTCTTGTAAGCCGAAGCCGCCCCCAAAAACACACTCCACACGAAGCAGCTGGTGACAACCTCCTCACTCCAGTAAAGCCCAGTGTTCATAAAATAACGAAGGAATACATTCACGAGAACCAGCACCGTGGTGACCACAATAAAGGCACCGGCCAGCACTTCCTCAAAATGCTCCCAGATAAATTTAACCGTTTTATTCATATCCATTTCCCTCTCTTTACCAAGAAGTACACGCTACCCAATCTAGACCGGTTTTTATCCGGCCAGCCGAATCACTGACCCTACCCGGCCTGCAACAGAGGAGGGGAGGAGCCGGCTCCTCCCCTCCTCTTACCCCAGGCCTCCCAACCGCCGCCTTAAAAACATCCGGCAGTATTACCGATTCCCGGGCAACCAGGCCGATCCAGCGGCACTACTGCGGCATTTCCGCAATAATCTCTTTGAATCTCTCATAACGTCCCGGTGTCACGTTCTTCATGTTGGCATAGATCGGCTCAACCGTCTTGGCAAATGCCTCATTATCTACCTCATTGAAGGTGATGCCCATCTCTTTCTCCAGCTTCTCCCTGGTAGCAGCCTCGCCCTCGGAGATATTCTTCACCATCTCCGCTGCGCCATTGTTAAACTCTTCCTGGATGATCTCCTGATATTCTGCCGGGATCTTGTTCCATACATCCACGCTTATGTAAGCACCGCATACGCCCAGCAAATGCTTGGTCAGAGCCATGTTCTTGGCAACCTCGGCACTGCCGTTGGTGGCATAGGCATCAATGGTTCCTTCCAGTCCGTCCACCACGCCCTGCTGCACGGCAGAGATCGTCTCGGAGAAGGCCAGAGGAGTAGCGGTTGCACCCATATGGTTCAGGGTATCCACGTACAGCTGGCTTCCAGGGGTACGGATCTTTAAGCCCTTCATATCCTCAGGGGTATTGATCACCTTGTTGGTCATCATGCTGCGGAAACCAAAGATGAAATCCATATTCAGGATCTTGATCCCCTTATCCTCTGCCGCCTTGAACATCTCCTTCACTTCATCGCTCTCCAGAAGATACTCATACTCTTCAAAGGACTTCACCAGCATCGGACCTGCCAGGATGTTGAAATCCGGAACATAGTCGCCAAGGTAGGAAGGGTCTTCCACGGAAATGAATTCCGCGCCGCGGACCACCTGCTCCACGCCGTCCTTATAGGTAGCCAGCTGCCCCTGCGGGAAATGCTGGATCTCAATAGCGCCGTTGGTTCTTTCTTTAATGTTGTTGCAGATGCTGTCCATGGTCTTGGTCAGCTGCTCCTCCGGAGCAAATACATGGCTCAGTTTCAATACCAGATGATAGTCATCTGCCGGAGCAGCCGCATCCCCAGAACCCTCTGCCTCCGCTGCCTTTTCTCCGCCTGCCGAAGCAGCCGGTGCCTCACTCTTGTTTCCGCCGCCACAGCCTGCCAAAGACACGCACATTGCTGCCGCAAGTACTACGCTTAATGCTTTTTTCATATTGTAACCTCCTTTTATTTCAAGGGGTGGTTCCCCTTGTTTTCCTTATTTTATTCCTGTTTGCTGTTTTGCTGTTTTTCCGTTTCCGCCGCTTTTTGTTTTTGCGGCTGAGCCGTTTTGCAGCCTTGTGCTGCTTTTGGCCTGCCGCCCTTTTGTTCTGCCGTTCCTAGGCTCTGCAGCCTTAGGGAACCTGCCCTCAGCCCTGCAGTTCCTTGCGGATCCGCGTTACCCGCTCCGGGAAGTTGCCGATCACGGAATCCACGCCCCGCAGGATCATCGTGCGGATATCCTCTTCCTCGTTGACCGTCCAGGTATTGATCTCAATCCCATGGCTCTTAACCTCAGCCACTACCTCCTCCGTCATGTTGAAGTATACCGGATGCAAACACTCCGCGCCGGTCTCCTTCGTATATTTCCCGGCGTTGTAAAGCCAGGTCTCCGTCAGCAGGCCGCATTTCATATCCGGGCAAATCTCCTTCATCCTCAGGACACTGAAATGATTAAAAGAAGAGATGATAATCCGGTCTTTCAGGCCATACTCCTGAATCAGATCCCATACCTTTTTCTCAATCCCATCATACTCGAAGATCCCTGTCTTCAGTTCTATATTCGTGACCAGGGAGGAATCCTTCACCAACTCAAAATATTCCCGGAGTGTAGGTATCCTCTGCGGCTCGCACTCCCCGGCAAACCGGAACGACACGTCGAACTTCCTCAACTCCTCCAAGGTATAATCCCGCACAAAGCCTTTTCCGTTCACGCAGGTACGGTCAATCCGTTCATCATGGATAATGACTACCTCGCCGTCTTTTGTCAGGTGGACATCGTTCTCAATCCCGTCACAGCCTTCCGTCTCCAATGCTTTGCGAAACGCCAGCAGCGTATTTTCCGGATACTTGCCGCTATATCCCCTGTGGGCAAAATTCTTAACCATAATCCTCTCCATTCTGCCGCCATTCCCGGCAGCATAGTGCCGTGGCAGCCCCCTGCCACATCAACCAGTTACCTTTTGCAACAGCAGCCCCACTGCCTGCCCCGTTACATCTTTCTACCACATTCTTCCTTTTGAGACAAAAAAAGAAACCCCAGACCTTGGCATACTTCTATTCCGTAGCCCTGCTGTCTGACGCTTCTCTCACTCTCTGCATCAAAGAATCGATATTTAACTATGTACTTATACTAGCACATCTTCACCAAATAATCAAGTATTTTCACAAACTTTTTCAACTTTTTCACCACTATTCCGCATATTCCCGATGTTTTTCAGATTGTTAAAATTTTTACAATAATTTCAACTCTTTTTTACTGATAATTCAATGATTGTCATACAATTCAACTGAAAAATCAGCAAAAAAAGCCGGCTCGAACTCTTTTCCCCCAGAATTCCGGCCAGCTTCTCTCCTCATCTATATGTTCCATTCCCAAAATTTGTTACATATATATCAAACCCAACCTTATTTTTCTGCTTTTCCCCGTCAAAATTCACCGTTTCCGTTCGTTAATCTTCCGAATCTCATCCGGGTCAAATTTATAGCAGTGGCCGCTGGTCAGAAGCCCGTTCGTCTCCTGCTCCACATCTGTCAGCTGCGTGTAGCAGAAGCCATCCAGCAATTCCGAATCATAAATAGCGCCCACAACACGGGCATACTCATCCAGAAAATCCTCCTCCGAAGCCGAGGTATATCCCCACTCCCCGTCCTCCCGCCGGGCCGCTTCCTCCTTTTTGACCGTGATGCCCCCGCATTCTGTCAGCACCACCGGCTGCCCCTTGTACCCGCTCCCCTTCGCGAATAAAAGCTTCTCCATCACCAGGTGCAGGCTGTCGATCCGCTTAAGCCCTTCCTTAAAGGCCGCGTGCTGTTCATAGTCCCCCTTCTCCCCGTGCTTATAACTATGGAAGGCACAGATATCGGTCTCCGTCATCTCCCACCCGTCATTCGAGATCACCAGCCTGGTCTCATCCAAGCCTTTGGCCAGATAATAGAGCGCACGGGAGAAATCCTGCTGCTGCTGGTTGCTGTAGATCCTTGGCACCCCCCAGCTCTCATTGAGCATCCCCCATACAATGATGCTGGGATGGTTATAATCCCGGTGGATGACATCCATCCACTCTTTGATAAATGCCTCCGCGGCCTGGGGAGTATATACCCAAAAACTCGCCATGGCTCCCCACACCAAGAACCCCATCTTATCTGCCCAATATAAAAACCGCGGATCCTCCACCTTCTCATGCTTCCGGCAGCCGTTAAAGCCCATTGCCTTTGACTTGCGGATATCCTCCTGGTAATCCCTATCGCTCGGCGCCGTCACCAGCCCGTCCTCCCAGTACCCCTGATCCAAGAGAAGCTTCTGATAATAAGGCTGATTATTCAAATACAGCTTTCCGTTCTCCACATGGATCTTGCGCATCCCAAAATAGGATTCCACAAAATCAACCGGCTTTCCTGTAACCCCGTCGTCCACCTGCACCAGCACATCATAAAGGATCGGGTTTTCCGGGCTCCAGTAATTCCCCGTAAAATGGAAGGCCCCTTCCATCGCCTTTTTCCGGAAAATATCCACCGTCCAGCTGTTCCTTGCCGTGTTGCACAGCATATTGCCATGAAAAACCTCATTCTCCCCCAGACGCACCTTCACATGCACCCGGCAGGGAAGGAGGGAACCCTCCGAAAGCTGATAATCCATCTTCACGGTCCCCTCATCAATATCCGGCGTAAAATGGATCCACTCCAGGCTGGTCTTCGCCACCGGCTCCAGCCATACGGTCTGCCAGATCCCGGTGCTCGGCGTATACCAGATAAACTTCGACTCCTCCTCCCAGAACTGCTTGCCCCTGGGAATGCTCTCATCCTGCAGCGGATCCACCACCTCCACCCGGATGCTCTCCTCCTCCCAATTAAGGTACCGGGTAATATCAAACCGGAAAGAAGTTTGCCCGCCCGTATGGTGCCCCACGCACCGATGGTTGACAAACACGCTGCACCGGTAATCTACTGCACCGAAATGGAGATACACCAGCCGGTCCTTCCATTCCCCCGGAACCTTGAACCTCCTTTCATATGCCACGCGGTCTTCCTTAATCCTCTTTCCGATTCCGCTCAGCTTGCTCTGGCACACAAAAGGAACCTCAATCTCAGCCCTCTCGTTTCCATATTCAAATGCCCAGCGGCCATTTAAGTTCATCCATTCCTTCCGGACAAACTCCGGACGCGGATATTCTTCTCTCATATTCGTCCTCCTATTTTATGCCTGATTGTGTAAAGCCTCTTACGATATATTTGTTGGCAAACATAAAGATCAGCATAACTGGGAGCACCGACACCACCGTCGATGCCATCATCAGCCCGGGGTTGGTATAATTTTCGCCCAATACCAGGGCAGCAATCCCCAGGGTGATGGTCCGGTTCTCATTCCTGCTAATGACCAGCGACGGCCATAGATAGCTGTTGTAAAGCCCCAGGAAAGTGATAAATGCCTGGGTGACAATCACCGGCTTGACCGACGGCACCACAATGTGCCACAACACCTGGAACACGTTGGCGCCCTCCACAAATCCCGCCTCTTCCAACTCCTTGGGGAATGCCAGCAGGAAATTGTAAATCAGGTAGATGCACATCACACCCGACCCGGACGGCAGGATAAGCGGCCAAAAGGTATTGAGCCCCCCTACCTGCTTGAAAATGTAAAACAGCGGGAAAAATGTCACAATCTCCGGGATCGCCATCGCCCAGATCAAGGCCACCAGGATGAATTTCTTCCCCGGCACCGGCAGCCTCGCCAATGCATATGCCGCCAGCACGCTGGTGACAATGCGCAGCGCCGTACCGGCACAGGTCACAACCGCCGTATTGCCCAGCCACCGCATCACCGGCGACGTGGATGTATTCATAAAAAGTTCCCGGTAGTTCTCCAACGTCCATGTCTTCGGCAGCAGCGTCGTGGAGGTCACGGACTCCGCAATCCCCTTGAAGCTGGTGAACACCATGAACAGCAGCGGCAGGAGGAATATATATGCGACAATACAGGCAATCATAACCAGAAATATTTTATTTATTTGTTTTGCTCTCATAGTCCCCCTCCTCCTACCTGAGTTCTTCTTTTTCTTTGGTCAGATAATACTGCCCCACCGAGCACAGCACAATGACAATCCCCATCAGGATGGTCATCGCACTGCCCACCCCCAAGTCATTGCGGTCCATAATGGTGGACGTGATCATCATAATCATCGGCTTTGTTGTTTCCCCCGGCCCGCCCTGCGTCATCAGCCTTGTCTGCCCATATACGTTGAAGGAAGCAATAATCGTGGTCATCAGCACAAACCAGAACACATTTTTAATGCCCGGGAAGATGATATATCTCAGCTGGGTCCAAAAATTTGCCCCATCAATCCCTGACGCTTCGTACAGCTGCGTGTCAATCTCATTAAGTGCATTGACAAACAGCATCATATTGTAACCGATCGTCCACCAGATCGTCGCCACAGTCAGCGACACCCACACAAAAGGCTGCTGCTCCATCCACGGGACTGCCTTATCGATAATCCCCAAGTTCATCATCAGGTTGTTCAAATAACCGCCGTTCCCCTTCATCAGCCATACAAAGACGGCTGCCACGGCAGTTACCGAAACCGCATAAGACGCAAAGTAAATCGTCCGGAAAACCCCCTTCACCCGATCCGGCAGCCGGTCTAAGAGCAGAGCCAGCGCCAGGCTCCCCAACACCAAAAACGGCGTGGTCAGGATCACGAAAATCAGCGTGTTCTTCATGCCAAGCCAGAACGACTTGTTGTACATGGAGGAAGAAAACAATATCTTAATATAATTCTCAAGGCCCACAAACCCCTGGTTCCCCTTTACCAGGCTATATTTGCTTACGCTCATCACGATCCCATAAATGAAAGGTATCAGCCAAAACATCGTAAAAAACAGGATAAAAGGCAGTACAAACAAAACGGCTGTCGTTGTCTTCTTTTTCATCTTCTACCTACCCTTTCCGGCTGCCTTGCAGCCTTCCCAGGCATGCCGGGAAACTGCTGCCCCCGGCATGCCGGTATCTTCCTAGAATACGGAAAACAAGCTTAGCGAAAGGCTGCCCGCCCTACTGCTCCGACAGTTCCGTTGCGATCTCTGTCGCATTTTTCAACTCTTCCATCAGCTGCTCCCTGGTCAGGTCCGGGGTCTGCAGCACCAATGACCACACATTGGCATTCACATACTTCACCTGCTCACGGATATTGTAAATCGCCGGCAGGATCATGGCATCATCAAAAATCCCATAGTTCACATTGGCCACCGGATACTTCTCCGGATCCTCCTTCACCTTCTCCATGGTAGCCAGGTGGATGGGCGCCTGCCCGGAATCCGCCCAGTTCAGCATCACATCCGGCTGGTACGCATACTGCATGAATGCCGCGATCCCGGCCAGCTTTGCCTCATCCGTCACCTCGGCAGATACCGCAAAGGTATGCCCGCCTGCCGGGACACAAGGGGTATCGCCATAAATCTGCGGCAGCGTCCCGATCCCTAAGTTATCCCCCAAAATCTCCTTGGCCGTAACATACTTCCACGGGCCTGTCAGGCTCATCGCCACCTTCACATTGGCATTGTCGGTAGATTCATTGACAAAGGTATTGTAATGGTCCTGGTCGCCCAGCCCGGCTGCGCTCAAATGATCCACATAGATTAAGTCATGCACCTTCATGAAAGCATCGCAGACCTCCTCGGTGTCCATCTTGATATGCTCGCCCTCTACCCAGCTGCAGCCGGACTGCCCCAGGGCTGTCATCCATGCCCATTGATGGTCGCCGGTCAGCGGCAGGCCGATCGGATACACCTGCGTATTCTCCGAATCCAGCTTATCCCTAAGCGCAACCATGTCTGCATAATTTGCCGGCGGCGTCTCTACCAATTCCTTGTTATAGAAGAAAGTCTCTGCATACAGATCCAGGGGGAATGCAAAAACCCCGTCCTCATACTTGGCATATGTCTGGGTGATCGGGTGGAAATCATCCTCAAAGGAAATGCCCGCCTGCTCATAAATATCAGAAACCTCCCTCAGAAGCCCCAGTGCATGGTAGGTGGAAATCCAATCCGCATGGATAATCAGCATATCAAAATTATCCGCTTTGAACTTGGTATAATGGTCCGAATCCTGCAGCTGTTCAATGAAATACTGATCCTGGGATTCATTGAAGCCGTCCACGATCTTGCTCATAAAGGGGCCGTCACCGCCGGTAAAACCATTGATAAAGGTAATCTTCGTCTTCCCCTCCGCGCCTGCCGACGCTGCGCCATTCCCCGTTTCGGCCTGGGACGCTCCCCCTGCTGCCGGTGCCGCCGCCGAGCCGCTGCCCTGGGAAGAACCGCCTCCGCCGCACGCCGTCAGCGACAGAGCCATCACGCCTGCCAGTAACAATGCTACGCTTTTTTTCATCTTCTCTCTCCTTTTCTTTGCATCTGTCCCCTACCATCCGCTACGTTTTTCATGTAATAAATACCCCTAAAGGAACCTGCAAATATAAAATAGTTAAAAAGTTTCTTTGTTTCTGTAGCTTTACATTAGCATATTTTTGTCAGTTTGTCAACATTCTTTATGTTATTTTATCATAAATTGTGTATTTCATCTATTAAAATACTGCTTTTCTTTATTTCTGCATTATTTTATTATATTATTTATGAAATAAATAAGCCTTATTTTTCTCCATATAAACTAAAATAATGTAAAAAACCAATTCTGCTTGCATTTTTGGATAAACCGGGATACACTTTTCCTAACATAAAAGAACAGGAAGGGAGGCCAATCATGCGCCATATCCATATTTGCCCCATTGTCGGGAGCAAGATCCCTATCGAAGAACAGATTCCCCTGATCAAGAAAACAGGGTTCGACGGCTTTTTTACCATGTACACCGGGAGCGAGCCGTTAGGATCCTGGGCCAGGCTCCTCAAAGATCACCAGCTCGATTTTGAGGCAGTCCACGGTCCGTTTCAGTTTGCCAACCGGATGTGGGAAGCAGGGAAAACCGGGGACGGATACCTGGATTTCATGAAAAGCATCCTCTATGACTGCCGCCAAGCCCAAGTTCACAGGTTTATCCTGCATACGACGGTAGGAAACCATGCCCCCCAGGTAAACAAAGAAGGGCTGGCACGTTTCCAGGATCTTTGCGATTACGCCAAAAGCCTGGAGATACATATCTGCTTTGAAAACATCGAGCCCCTGCCCCATCTGCGGGCTGTCATGGATTCCGTCCAGGATCCCTTCCACGGCTTCTGCTGGGATATCGGCCACAACCTATGCTACACCCCGGACACCGACATGCTAAAGTTCTACGGGGACCGGCTGATGTGCCTCCACATCCATGACAACAGGGGCGTCACCCAGCCCGGCAACATCGATTACCGGGATGACCTCCACCTCCTCCCCTTCGACGGGATATTGGACTGGGACTGGTATGCCAGCCGACTGAACCTCTGCCATTACCAAGGCCCTGTCACCCTGGAGGTTTCTGACCAGAACCGGCCCGAGTACCTAAGCATGTCCGCAGAAGAATATTTCGCAGCCGCCTATGAACGCGGCTGCCGGATCCGTGAAAAATTAAATTAGAACAGCAAAAAGGCAGCTGCGCAGGATTGGCAGCTGCCTTTTTGTTGCCCTAACCGTTATGCCCCGTCCGCTTCCATTGCCTCCCGCGCCACGGCCAGCATCAGCTTGATGCGGTTCTCCTGGTTCACCTTCGTGGCACCCGGGTCGTAGTCAATGGGCACAATATTGGCCTGGGGATACATTTCCTTAATCCGGTGGATCATGCCCTTGCCGCACACATGGGTAGGCAGGCAGCCAAAGGGCTGGGTACAGACGATATTCTCATATCCATGGTTCACCAGTTCAATCATCTCTGCCGGCAGGAACCACCCTTCCCCCATGCGGTTCCCGACCCCGATCAGCCCGTCCACCAGCGGCTTCGTCGATTCAAAACTGGAAAGCTGGGTAAACACCGGGTATTTGTCCACACATTCCATAAACGCCTTTTCCACTTTTTTGAAATAATTCAGCAGGAATGTGGCCACCGCATACTTGATGCGGCTCCCCCCATACAGCCGGACATCCTGGATCCTTGCGTCCACCTTAAACATCAAAAACCCAAGAAGCCCCGGCACCATCACTTCGCAGTCCTGCTCCGCCAGGAATTCTTCCAGGTTATTGTTGGCAAAGCTTGCATACTTTACATAGATCTCACCAACAATGCCCACCTTCACCTTCGGCACCTTTTCGATCGGTATCTTCGCAAAGGACGCGATAATGCGCTCAAAATTCTTCTTCATGGCTTTGAGGGCAAAGCCCTTGGAATGCTGGAACTGCTCCGTGATCCTGCCGACCCATTTCTCAATCATCCGGTTCGCATCGCCTTTATGGATTTCATACGCTTTGACCTGGTTGCTTAAAAGCATCAGCAGATCCCCATAAATCACACTGGCGATACACTTGCGCACGATCGGCAGCGTCAGGGAAAAACCGCTGTTATACTCCACCCCGGACAGATTAAAGGAAATGACCGGCACCTGGTTATAGCCCGCCTTCTCAAGCGCCTTCCGCAGCAGGTGGATATAATTGGAAGCCCGGCATCCCCCCCCGGTCTGCATGATCATCAGCGCCGTCCTGTTTACATCGTATCTCCCGCTCTCAAGCGCATCCAAAAACTGCCCGATCACCAAAAGAGCCGGGTAGCAGGTATCATTGTGGACATACCTAAGCCCCAGCTGCTTGATGTCCGGGTTTTCTGTCCGCAGAAGTTCAATCTTATACCCCTCATTGAGGAACACATATTTCATGATCTCAAAATGGATCGGAAGCATGTCAGGAACCAGGATCGTATAGTCCTTCTTCATTTCCTTTGTGAATATAATCCTTCCGTTCTTCGTTCGTCTGATCTTTGCCATCGTTGTTTCTCTTTTCTTCCTTTGATCCATGCTCACCGCCGCACATCCGGGCTGCCGGCAGCCGCTGCCCGTTCCTTCTTCTCCAGCGCTGCCAAAAGGCTCCTCAGCCTCACCTTGACTGCCCCCAGGTTCGTGATCTCATCAATCTTGATCTGGGTATAGATCTTGCCGCCCTTCTCGATAATGCTGCGCACCTCGTCCGTGGTAATGGCGTCCAGCCCGCACCCAAAGCTTACCAGCTGCACCAGTTCCATATCCCCCTGTGTGCAGACATACTTTGCCGCCGCATAAAGCCTGGCATGGTACATCCACTGGTTCAGCACCCGCACCGGGAATTTGGACACCAGGTGGCTTATGCTGTCCTCCGAGATCACAGAAACCCCGAAGCCGTTGATCAGCATATCGATCCCATGGTTGATCTCCGGGTCAACGTGGTATGGCCGTCCCGCCAGCACGATGATCCGCCGCCCTTCCTTCCGGGCAGCAGCGACTATCTGCTCCCCCCGCGCCCTCACCTGCGCGAGGAAACGCTCCCGCTCACGAAAAGCGTGTTCGCTGGCACGTTTCACATCCTTTAACTCCACATGCCCAAAATAACGGCCCAGAAGTTCCGCCATCTTCTGCGGGAAAAAGTGCTTCTTATGCGGCCCCACATAATCATTGATCAATACCGGCTTTTTGCCAAACTTCATATTGGCGGCAATCACCTCGGGATAGTATGCCACCACCGGGCAGTTATAATTATTATCCCCCAGGCCTTCATCAAAATTGAAACTCATGCACGGGTAAAATATGGCATCCACCTGCTTCCCCCGCAGATACTCCATGTGCCCGTGAAGCATCTTCGCCGGGAAGCACACCGTGTCGCTGGGGATCGAATGCTGCCCCGCCAGGTATAACTCCCGGTTGGAAAAGGGCGAAACCTCAACCCCAAAGCCAAGTTCCGTAAAAAACTTATGCCAAAACGGCACCAGTTCATAGTAATTCAGCCCCAGCGGCAGCCCGATTACTTCCTTGCGCTTCCCCGGGACAGACGAATAGCCGGCCAGCAGTTCCTGCTTGTATTTGTAGATATTATGCCCCGCATCCGAAGAACGCTTCGTGACCGGGCGCTCACATTTATTGCCTGCAATGTATTTCCTGCCGCCTGAAAAGGTATTGACGCTCAGCAGGCAGTTGTTGCTGCAGCGGCCGCAGCTGACATTCTTCACTTCATGCTCAAAGTGCAGCAGGCCTTCATGGGTGATGATTGAACTCCCCGGCCTGGCCTTCCCCTGATCCTGCCCCTCACAGGGTTTGCTATCCCCAGCCGGATCCTTGCCCCTCCTGCCGGGCTTTTCCCCTCCCGGCATACGGTCCATCGCGTGCAGCGCACAGCCATAGGCTCCCATCAGCCCTGCAATCACCGGGCGCACCACATCAAAGCCCATCTCCTGCTCGAATGCGCGCAGCACCGCATCATTCAAAAACGTCCCGCCCTGGACGACGATCTTTTTGCCAAGTTCTTCCATGCTGGCCGGGCGGATCACCTTATAAATCGCATTTTTTACCACACTGATCGAGAGCCCCGCCGAGATATCCTCCGTGCTCACCCCGTCCTTCTGCGCCTGTTTCACCGAGGAATTCATGAACACCGTGCACCTGGAACCCAGATCCACCGCATTTTTTGAAAACAGCCCCAGCTTGGAGAACTCCTCCGACGAATAGTGGAGCGCCCCTGCAAATGTCTGCAAAAAGGAGCCGCAGCCGGAGGAACATGCTTCATTCAGATAGATATTGTCGATGGCAGAATTGTGGATCTTAAAGCACTTCATATCCTGGCCGCCGATATCGATGATAAACTCCACATCCGGCATAAAAGCCTGCGCTGCCTTCAAATGGGCCATCGTCTCCACCAGCCCCCGGTCAATGGAAAATGCATTGCGGATAATATCCTCGCCGTATCCGGTCACGCACGAACCGGCGATCCGGATATCCGGGCAGCGCTCATACACACTGGCCAGGTATTCCCGGACGATCGGTACCGGGTTGCCGCTGTTTGACAAGTAGGTACTGTCCAAAATCTCCTTATCCTCACCGACTACCACTGCCTTGACGGTGGTGGAACCGGCATCGATCCCGATCCACGTCCATCCCTCATATCCTTCCAACTTCCCGTAAGAGACATCCGCCCGGGCATGGCGTTCCTGAAACTTCCGGTATTCCTGCTCATCTGTGAAAAGTGCGGGCAGGGTCTGGAATTCGTTGACCGACTCATATTTAGAAAGCGCCTCCGCCACCTGCCCCAAATCCACCGGCTTCCGGGCGCAAAGCGCAGCCCCAAGCGCCACAAAATAAAGGGAATTCTCCGGGCATTTTCCCTTTAAGGACAATGCCTGGTCAAAACTTTTGCGCAGTTCAGGCATAAAGGTAAGGGGGCCGCCCAGATAAAGCACATTCCCCTCGATGGCCCGCCCCTGTGCCAGCCCCCCAATCGTCTGGTTCACCACTGCACTGAATATGCTGGCTGAGATATCCCTCTTATCCGCCCCCTGGTTGATCAGCGGCTGGATATCGCTCTTGGCAAACACTCCGCACCGGGACGCAATCGTATAAAGCTTGGTGCTCTCCCCGGCATAATCGTTCATCTCATCCGGGGTAATCCCCAAAAGCGTCGCCATCTGGTCTATAAACGCCCCCGTCCCCCCGGCACAGGAGCCGTTCATCCTTGCTTCCATGGCTCCCCGCAAAAAAATAATCTTGGCGTCTTCACCGCCCAGTTCAATAATCACGTCCGTATCCGGGGCATTCTTCTCTGCCGCCACCTTCGTGGCATAAACCTCCTGGGCAAAATCAACCCCGCAGTGCTCCGCCATCCCCATCCCCGCCGAACCGGAGATCACCAGTGAAAAAGGCGTATCCGCCGGAAACGCCTCCCGCACTTTAACAAGCGCCTCCAAGACCTTGGCCGTAATCTGGGCAAAATGGCGCTCATAGGCAGAATAGACAATCTGCCCGTTATCATCTAAAATAATCGTCTTTATCGTTGTGGAACCAACGTCCAATCCGACTTTCAAGTAGTTCACCTCTGATTTGCTTATGTAACTATTTTTTATCTCCACAAAATCCAAAGCGATTATATCATAGATCCCTTATTTCGGCAAGGAATGTATTTCTTTTTCAATCTTTTTGAATCTTTTCATACCATACGGTTCATATACGACTTTTTCTGTTCCATATTGGTATGGACATAAACATCCATGGTGATTTTAATCGAGGAGTGCCCCAGAATCTCAGAAAGTGCCTTGCTGTCAAACCCGTTCTCAATCCATTTGGATGCAAACGCGTGGCGCAAAGAGTGAATATTTATATCCGGTATATTACATCGCCTCAAAAGGTTCTTAAACCTACGCTGGACCCCCCTCGGCTCCATACATTTCCTCGTCCCGGTCAGCACATAGCACTCCCCGCTTTTTTTGTAGGGCAAAAGCTTTAATATAAGGAAATCAGGAAGCGGTATTTCCCGGATTGATCTCCCTGTCTTCGGTGTCCCTATATAGACCACCGTCTTTGACAGCCCTTCTTTTTCTGCTGTATCCCCCCTTTCGCTAAAAGCGCCGTCTGCCTCCGGGTTGCGTATCCTAGATACGGTGCGGTTGATGCGCAAAACCCCCTTGGCAAGGTCAACATCCTCCCACTTAAGCCCGCATAACTCCCCCACCCGGATCCCCGTAAAGACCGAGAGCAGCAAGCCCGTCTCAAAGATCTCTTCCGAATTCTCCAGATGGCGGAGCAGGCGCTCCGTGTCCTGCTGGCCAAATACCCGCATATATGTCCGTTTCGATTTCGGCAGATAATAATGAAGCTTCTCCGCCGGATCCACCCCCTTCTCCTGCCCTGCCTGGATCATCCCCTTCAGCAAAAATATAATCAGCCGCATGGTGTTCCAGGACAGTTCCTGCTCCTGCCTTTCCCAGATGTAATCCTCCAAGATCCCATTATCCAGCTCCTCCACCCGGAAATGCCCTAAGTACGGGAGAATGTGCTTCTCAATCAACGTGATGTATAAAGCATACGAACTGGGCTTGACCTGATAGCGTACCGCTTCTGCCCACAGGCTGTATAGTTGGGAGAGTGTGCAGCCCGGGGGCAAAACCTGCCGCCTTCTTTGTTTCCTTGGTTTAGCCGGTTTGGCCATGTTGGATTCCTTAGTTTCCTGCATTCTGCCGGTTACTTTGGTTTCTTTTGTTATTCTTGTTTCTACTGTTTCTTTCGTTTCTTTGGTCATGCTTCTTTCTCCTTTGCTGATTGATGGTCTTATCATAGCAAAGAGAAAGAAATGGGAGTTTACAATTCAATTGTGTTTTTTTGTGTTTTTTTAATTCAGAAAACTTATTATTGATGTTTTATAGGGGGTGCTGTGGTATAAAAAAATGTCTGCAAAGATCACTCCTACATCACCTGGCTGCATTCCCACCAATTCTTTATGGGCTTCAAAGTCATAATCAGAAGGTAAAATTTCTGGTCTGTTATTTAAAATCCAGCATATATAAAGCTGGACGCGTCATAATTACGCCCGTATAACCCCAGCATGACAACTGCCAGCATTAACACCAGCCAGACTATGCATCGGAATACAAAATTCTGTCTTGCAATCACGGCACGTACATCATATCTGGTAGATAAATAATCTATAGCAAGCACCCCCCCATTCCCCAAAAAAGTACGTGTACATTTACGGCATCCAGCCCTAATTTGTACAGGGATTGGTCAAATAGTATCCAGATATTGTCTGCAAAAGCCCTGCTCCACATAGAATAAACTTCGCCCAGTCCTTCCGCCCGAAAAAAAGACAGACCAACGCCGAAAACCAACAACGTCCGAATTCGTTGAAACAGCCGCCAGCTAAAGCAGTTTGTATTGATCCCTAATCTCCTGATAATCCACTTAAACAGGGGTGCAAATATCATCCCCAAAACGATAACCAGCCACATCCACAGACCTACGCCAATAATATATTTCCACTTTCCTCCGTGCCAAAAGCCTACGGCAAACCAAGTAACAAACAGTGCGATGTAAAGAGGAACGTTAAAATACTTTTCATACTCTTTCCCGCAATGTTTCTTCATCCACTTGCGAAAATTACGCAATAAAGAACAACGCTGTAATGGGTTAAAGAGATAATCTCGCAGCCACTCATTTAATGTAATATGCCATCTTCTCCAAAATTCCGAAACACTTATGGAGAAAAATGGCGCCTTAAAGTTCTCCGGCAGATAAATACCCATAATCTCGGCCACTCCAAGTACAATATCCATCAATCCCGAAAAATCTGTGTACAGCTGGATTACAAACACAAATACTGCCACCCAAATATAGAACCCCTGGTATGTATCAAAATCCCCATATATCGTATCTACAATAATTTGCGCTCTTGACGCTATCACAAGTTTCTTAAACAGTCCCCACAATATACGCTGTAATCCCAACGTTAGGTTTTGATAAGACAATTTATGTTTCTGATCCCCAAACCATTGTCCGCTCATTATGTCATACCGCATAAACGGCCCTGATGTCAATGCCGGGAAAAACCCGGCAAAAAGAGCCAGCTTGGCAGGATTATTTTCCGCTGGGTATTTTCCCCAATAGACGTCCAAAATGTATCCCATCAGCATTAGCATAAAATACGATACACCGGCAGGTGCTTCCACGTTCCACCCTGTAAGTCCAATGTCTATGCCCAAAGCTTTTCCGATACCGTTAATCGTTCCTGCAAAAAAATCACCATATTTAAAAAAGAATAATCCGCCAAATTGAAACAGCAGACCAATCCCCAACAGCGCGGATCGCTTCCCTTGCTTTTTCTGGCTCGTTATTGCCTTCGCTGTTATCCAGGCAAACAAGACAATGATTGCAAAAACCATTGTCATTTTCAGATCCGAAGCCATGATTATATAAAAAAAAGAGCCGCATAGCAGCCATATCCATTGCAGCCTAACAGGCAAACAAAAATAAATCAATAGTATTAAACTTAAGAATATGGCAAATTGCAATGAAATAATGGGCATTCTACATACTTCCTCCGCCACTCATATTTAAATTCACTCCATTTAAAAAAATTGCCCGATCCGACAATAAAAAGTCCATGGCCTCCAGCAAATCCTCCGGCATAAGATTTCTGTGCCTCGGATTTGATTCCGCCGACATCTCCCTAACCTTCCGCCCGACATTCCGCACAAATTTGGTATCTACCATTGACGGGGATATCCCATTAATATTGATTCCCTGGTCTCCATACTCTACAGACACAGCTTTCATCAATCCCAATAAAGCATACTTGACGCTGCAATATTCAGCCATAAATTTAGGTGGGATCCCTATGGTACAAGAAGACAAAAAAAATAAAACTTTTCCATACTGCTGCGCTGCCATAGACGGCAGAAAAGCCTGAAGTATACTAGCACAAGACACCACCTGTGTGTTGATTTCCGCCAGATAGCTCTCGGCATCAAAATCCGTTATACGTTTATATCTCAACTCCCTTGCAGCCAAAAAAATCAAATGAGTTGGAACTCCATATTTTTTTTGAACAAGGTCAATCACTTTATCAAAACCGCTGCTGGTGTTTACATCCGCCTGAACCAACTCAAGAGACATCTGAGGATACTGTAGCGCAATTTCTTCCAACCCCGCTCTATTGCGATTATAGTGGGCAATCACCACTATTTTTTCTATATTTTCAGACGCACATAAATGTCGGATATAGCATGTGCCAATATCAGATGAAGCACCTGCTATAAAGTATATCTTTCTCATACCATTTTCGTAAACCCAACCGTTATATCGGCTTCGTTTACCCCCCCCCCCCCCAATTTTGCTTACCACAGAAGCCCTAATTTTTATTCTTTTTGTTGCCTCCCTGATATCCTTCACCATACCCGTCACGGTAAGTACATCACCAATATACACCGGACGAATCAGCCGAATCCTTAATTCCTGCAGCAACGCGTTTTCTCCCGGCAGATACACTCCCACCAACGTAGAATAAAAAGCTGATGACAGCATCCCATAAACCACCCGCCCATCAAAGCCGCGCTCCCTTGCAAAGACCGGATCTCTATGTAACGGGTTAACGTCTCCACTGATCTCACAGAATTTCAGCATCTTATCCTTTGTTATAGTTACCTGAAACGATTCAGTCATGCCTATATACATATCCTCAAAATGATACCGGTTCATTCTCTTGCCCTCTCTGCGATAATATCCAGCATCTCTCCGACATTCTTCATTCCGTTTACTTCGAGCATGGTAAATCTTATATCAAATCTATCTTCAATATTTTCAATCAGTGTAATATGCCGCAGCGAATCCCACCCATTCACATCCGCTGCAGTCGTCTCTTCCCTGATATCAAGGCTCTCGTCATCAAAAACATCCCAAAACACCTCATTCACAGCTTTCAGCAATGTCTCTCTACTCATTTACTCTGTCCCCTTCTTTTATAATATATGTTTTATGATATTGGTAGCCTTCAACGTCTGCAATAAAATAATTATTGTCCAAATTCCGGAATCCCATCCTTTCATATAGGTCAGACACCATCGCATTCTTCTGTGTAGGGATATATCTTCCTCTTACCGTGTGGAATCCTCTATCTCTGGCCATTGCTACAATAGTATCCATCACAAATTCTTCCATGCCCCGCTTTAACACCCGGCAACTCATTAAAAACTCCTGTATCAATATTTCTGTATCCGATATCTCATTCATGATGGCAACACATATCAATCCATAATCCCCGAATCTATCCTTCAGACAGAAATAGAGGGTATCATGCTTGTCATCCTTTGTTAGTTGCTCAATCTCGGCCTCTGAATACCGCCCTGTGCAAAGGTTGAACTGGTTGGAGCGCTGTGTAAGCTGTGCGATCCGTGAATAGTGGAGTTTATCAAACGGCTTAGCAATAGCCTGCATTTCCAAACTCTCCAGATATTCCTCATACGAAGAATATTCTTTTTCTAAACTGAGCCTTTTTGCCTCTTCCTGATACTGTCTTGTCCTGATGGCATCCTCTTCGGAATATGATGCCGTCTCGAACAAATTCAGTCTTTTCAAATAGGAACAGTATAATGAAGGATCCTCCGGTAATTCCGGTACGGTTATCTCAGGTATCATAGACTTTACCAAATTCCGTTCAAAAGGGTTATCATCCAGGAAAACAATGCTGTCCATTCCGATATTCAAAGTCTGCTGTATACTTCTGATATTGCTTACCTTATCCTCCCAGTTTGCCACAAATATGGAGATATCCTCCATACGCAGTATCATTTCCGGGTGAGAGAGGAACGGCTGCTTTGCGGTAGCTTCATCATTTTTACTGCATATTGCAAGGATAATCCCCCTTCTCTTTAACTCCTTTAGCCATGCCTGCAGATCAGAAAAAGCGTGTCCCAGTCCCAACTCTCCTATCTGTATATTTTCTATTCCATCGTCTCCGATCACGCCGCCCCACAATGTATTGTCCAGATCACATATGACACACTTTTTTATCTTTCCTCTTATCGCCACAACAATCTGCATAATTTGACGCGCTATTTCCGGCAACATCTTTATTGAAATCGGCAGCTTAGCAATGTAATACATTTTAGGATCCATCAATGTTTCCTGTCCATACAAACTCTGTACCCTATCCAAATCAAACAAAAAAACATTCTTATATTCTAAAGCGGCCTGCATCAGCAGATAATTTAGTTTTCTAACCTGATATAGAAACGAATCTTCTGTTTTGCATGCATAATTACCAAACACCGACTCATCAATCTGCGCGAAAGTAAACTGGATTATTTTAGTGTTAATGTTAGAAGACATTCTCCGCCAATATTTTTGGATCCGTGCAAGTGTTGTTTCCGCAAAAAGGTGTTTTTCAGCCTGCGTCATCAACACGAAAGAATCATACAGCTTCTCTGAACACATAAAAAGAACCGTAAATTTCGGTGCGAAATCATAAAACTCTGAATCAGTGTTTAATATCTGCGCATCAATCTGGTCATAATCCGCATCAAAAACATCCAGTGCAATCTGCATTTCATACGCGTAACCCTTGACCGCTTTTGCCAGATGCTGGGTTGAACAATTTCCCAGAACAGCCATTTTGTAATGCATCATTTCCTCTTTAACAGGCTGTCGGCAATTCCTTTCCAATCTTGAAAATTTAATCATATCCATTCGCTCAGTCTCCATATCTTCCACAAGCTGAATCACAACGAAACAGCCAATACCTCTTCTGTATCCGTCCCGGCAAGGCGCCATGTAACCACGACCGTTCCACTCCATCCCACCGGAAGATAAAATAAAGCGTTCTCGGAAAAATCCTGCCCAATATACCCGTCCCCCTCCAGCGGGTAAAAACTAATCTGATACTCTATATTGCCCGTTCTGTTGGACGCAATTTTATAAAGATATGCATCGGATGTCGTTTCCTTAAAATAAATTCCATATACTGCCGGATCTGTCTCACTCATTTTTTCGGCATAAGATCCATAGAAACAACCATCATTATCCTCAGGAGACGCATTCACTATATTAAAAAAGACTTCAGTAAATAAAGCGGAACCTGTATTGTTCATATGATTAAGATTCATAAAATTTTCTTTATGCTGTATATCCAGTACTGATTCCTTAACCAAATTAAAATCATAAAACGGTACATGGTATTCGTCAGCAATCTCCTTAACACTATTATAAAACCCATCATAATTTTCCGTTGCATACACATGCAGTTCGTATACCGGAGAAACAAAAAGAGTCAGTCCGATATCACGCTCGCGGCAATACAGAATAATCTTCTTCAGATACCTTTGCGCATCTTCTGTCATCACCATCTCCTCCGGCTGCCTTGGTATATGCTGAAGCAAATTTGATAAAACAGTGGTAGTTGACCAATCACCTTTCGGCTCATAATATGCCCCATAACCGCTGTCATAGTATTGATAGTTTTTATAAGAATCTCCCTGTTTATAAGCGACTCTCTCCTTTATCCATTGGATATCTGCCGCATGTTCCCTGTACCGTAAAAAGGGAAATACAGCATCAAACAAATAATCCACCGTATTCATCTTCATGACAGCGTCTACTTTATTCCACGATGGCTTCATATAATCGGTTACCCGCCATGTATTGGTAATAACCGTTTCTTCTTTATATGAATTTAATGTAGATGTCATATACCCCAGTTCAACGTACACATGTGATAATTCATTTAATCGATCTGCTTCCCTTAAGCAATAATAGGAAGATTCCAAAGATTGATTTGGTGTAGACAAATTAAAATTATTGCCTCCGTTCAACTCGTCCATAGCTAAAGGATCCAAACCCGTATATACATGCGATGCCCCTATATACACATGATCAATGTTCTCCTCCTGTGAGTAGAAACTATGCCACATGATTCTTGACCAGTCATCGTCCAATACGTAACAAAAGTCCAGCAGAAAAATCGAGCCAAAAATAATAGCCAATATAACAAAACCGCCGACTATTCTTTTTAGGTAAATACCCTTCATGACATATCCTCCTGAGAAAATCTGCCCTTGGGGCGATCCAGAAGCAGGCAACCGCCTCCAATCAAAGCTGATACTATCTGCCCAAGCAAAATAATAAGCGATACTGACACCGCGCTGTTTCCCGGGACTGCAAACAGCCCAAGGAAACCGGTGACAGATACCTCCCTCACCCCAAGTCCGCCAAAGGAGACTGGCAGCAGAAGCAAAACGGAAACCGCCGGGATGATCCACATAAACTCAATCAACGAAATATTTATGTTCAATGCCCACAAAATTCCCCACATCTGGATAACTCCCGTAAACTGCACGGCAAAGCCCCACAAAATATTTTGTGCTACTCTTCTGCCATCCCCAACATAGCCTCTCCACGCTTCATAAACTCTTTTGCACCCACCGGCAATTTTTCTGACTACAGCATTTCCAACGTTCTCTCCCAACGATATCCAGCGCACAAGAAATTTATCTGCAGGTGGTATATATGGAAGATAAAAACAAAAACCAAAAAAGGAAAAAAGTATCAAAAACATCCAGCGGATACTTCCGGATAGATCAATTTCGGTAAATAATATTCCCATTATCCCTACCGCCACGGATGTAAACAGTCCCGTAAGCTTGTCCGCGACAACGGAAGCCGCTATCTCCGAATTCGTCGTGGTTTCGCTATGCAGCATCGCGATTTTAGACATCTCCCCGAATAATTGTCCCGGCAATACTGTGGAAAAAAACTGTGCTCCAAAGCATGTGGCCAACAGTTTTTTTATGCTTACTTTACTCAAAAAAGTTTTCCACTTAAATGCCCCTTCCACGACAGAAACTATATGGCAGGTTACAGCAAATACGAAAACAAGTGGATTAATTTTGGCAAAACTCTCTTTCAGTTCATCCCATCTTACCTTTCTGAGTAAAAAGAACAGCAGGACACCTGAAACACAAATCTTGAATACTGTTTTTAAAGCGTTTCCTTTCCTATCTTTCACTGTAACAATCGCCTAAATCACCTTTCCTTTTTATATGCTATCGCCAAAATATCCTTTTCAAAAATATGCAGGGATGTCCTCCCATATAACGCTGAAAATAGAAAAAGAATTTTATTGATTATCCATGAAACTATTTTCGCCAAAACAGACACCAGCGGATCTAAAATATAGATATCCGTACCAATGATTTTTATATTGCAATACCCGGTTGCCCTTAAAACTTGCGACATGCTTTTTTCTGTGAATCCTACCTCATGGGTAATATCAATATATCGTCCGGCCGTAGATACATAGGGATTCGCCATATTAGGCGTCTTGGCCAGGAGCACACCGCCCGGAGCAAGCACCCTATAGATGCTGTCCAGCACTTTCATAATTTCAGGTTTTGTCAAATGTTCAATCACATCATTGAAAATCACTGCATTGTAGGTATTCTCCCGCTCTTCTTCCCCTAAAAAATCCATAATGTCCATAACCCTGACGTCCAGCTTCTTCCTGAAGGTTTTCTTAATATGTGCAATATTCTCTGCTGATGCATCAATTCCCGTGTAATTTTTGTAGCCTTCACCCACACAAAAATGCGCAAAATGTCCCATGCCGCATCCAAGTTCTAAAATCCTTGCGTTTCTGTTAACAGGTAAGTACTTCAGATAATTTTTTTTAAAATACCTGGCATGAATCAAATACTCCTTTTTGTTGTCATGTGCGTCCTTAAATCCATTGGTCATATAAGATTCATAGATTCTGTTTTTCCAGTTTTCCATATAAACTTCCATCTCCCTTTAATTTTTATCTCTCACCTGCCTTGCCGGAAATAACCTGGCTATAAATGTCCTCATACTGCTCAATAATATTCTTCCAATAAAATTGATCCATTTCATATTTTTGTCCATCAGGCGTGTCTGTCAGACATTTTCGCAATTTCTTTTTCAAATCCTCCAAAGACTTGTAAATAAACTCTTCCGTTACAAGCTGCCTGTGCGGTTCAATATCAGAAATCAGAACTTTGCACCCTGCGTCCATTGCCTCCAAAACGGCAATCGGCATTGCTTCAAATCTACTTCCCGAAAAAAATATTCCCGCATTCCTCAAATATTTATCCCGTTCTTCTGAACTTACATACCCCCTAAAAGTAATACTGTCTTTCAAAGCATACTGCTCAACCAGCTTTTCCAGTTCTTCCCGATAAGGTCCGTCACTCAAAATCTCAACATGCCACCCGTTCATATTGATCTTTGCACATGTGGATATCAAATCCTGAATTCCTTTTCCCTTTTGTAGCCTTGCCAGCGTCACAATGTATTTTCCCCGCTTCCCGGAAACGGAACATCCTTTTTCATAGACCCCATTTGGAATCACCACACAATCCTTTTCACTATATGACACAAGTATCTCACGTTTCAAAAAACTGCTCGGAGCTGTAAGAAATGCAGCGTTTTTTATAATACGAATCCATATTGGCTTTACAATTTTATATAGAAGCCTAAACCTATCATTGTTATGCCCAAGCACGTCACTCCCCTGTGCAGTCACAATGTAACTGATATAATATTTTTTTTTCAGCCATAGTGCCAACAATCCAGTAGGAATGATAAAGTGGCAGTGAATAATATCATATCTTTTTATATCCAAACATTTAGTAATATACCTATATGCGGAAATGCAGTAAGAGAGCTGCTCCCATGGATGACATACCATTTTTTTTGAGCGCAAACACTTTACTCTGAAAATCCTAACCCCATCTACTGTTTCACTTTCCGATAAATCACGAAATCCCATAGTGACAACATCTACCTGATTACCTTTTTCCACCAGTTCTTCCGACATATTTCTGCAGACAGACGCGCCCCCTCCTCCAAGGGGCGGATATTCATAATTCAACATCAGTATTTTCATTCTTCTTCCTGACCTCCAAATGCCAATTATGGATACCCTCCGCCAAAGACAACGTTTCGATCTTTCCAACAAGAGTATTAAACTTCGTCACATCTGCCACACAGTCCATCACTTCATTTTGACGCCTGACCCCAATCTCAACCAGTTTTTTGTTCGTATGAAACTCCCTCTGCATGATTTCGATCACTTCAGCAACACTATAGGAACAACCGCTCCCGATATTATATACTTCATATCCTTTTACTTTATCCTTCAACATGATCAACATCTTGACTAAATCACTGATATAGATAAAGTCCCGCTTAGGTTGTAAGTCAAAAACCTCAACAGTATCTCTGGTATCATCCATTAACTGCCTGTATATCTTCGACAGAAGATAATCTTCTCGCTGTCCCGGCCCATAAACATTAAAGGGTCTTATGACAACGATATCCACATGATAATATCTGCTATAAAACTTGCAGATATCCTCCCCCAGTTTTTTACTTAAATGATAAGGAGACACAGCTGAGCATGTGTGTTTCTCATCTATAGGTAAATACATCGGTTGACCATATAAATAAGAACTTAAAAATATTAAGTGAACGGCATTTTTTCTACAAAATTCCAAAACATTTATAAGTCCTTTAATATTATTATCAAGAAATTCTCCTGGTTCTTCCCAACTGTCCGGCACAAAAGTCTTTGCAGCCAAATGATATACACAGTCCACGCAGCGGTATCTCTCCAACACGTGTTCCTTTGTAATGTCACCATCTTTTCTTGTATGTTCCAATACCTTAACTTCCGTTCTTTGAAGACCCTCTACCAAATGTTTGCCGATAAATCCACCTGCGCCAATCACTAATATATTCATGAACATTCCGCCTTTCTGCAAAAAAAATCTGCTATCGTTTGCCGCAGACTGCATCATTTAATCCTACCGCTGTAACCGATTCTATCTGCATATTTCAGCGTCCTATCTAATCTCCACAAATAATATTGCAGCATTATCCTATTTCTAACATATGGCGATTTATTAATCATTATCTCCACAGAATGAAACATCATTACTACATCCTTAATCTCTTTGTTCTTTGCCAGATCAAGCAACCGTCTTTGTTCGATGTATGTCATATGGGTCGGTCGCAGCCATTGATAGAATAACCAATTGTCAGGCAGAAACTTACCAAACAATCCCCATCTTTTTCCCATAATTGTTACTGGATATTCAATAATCGGTTTTTTCTTGTCTGGCACTGATACTATATGCCGACCGTTTGGCACCGCCGAATGATCCGGCCCCCCTTTACTTTTCCAGCTGATACAGGGGGTATAAGAACTATCATACAAGAAACCCAAGTCAACAAGGCTAACCATGGTATCTTCATCTGCTCCAAATCTGGCCGCCCTATACCAAACCGGTTCTATTCCCAGCTTTTCTATGATCAGTTCTCGTAGATTTTGTATTTTTTCCCTCTCTATCTCCGTAGAATACTCTGTACATGGGAAAGCCTGGCGTTCTACTTCACAGGGGCTTTTGCCGTCCGGGTCTATATATTCTGCGTGTAGATGTGCGCCAATGATCGCCCCCTGCCTTATCTCCTCTTTGAGGACATTGCAACATCTGGAATTCTTCAGCACCTCCGGCGATACAAAATATATGGGATTTATCCTGTTGCTGTTCCACAGGGGACGAAGTATTTGGGGGATTCCGTATATAACGGAAGAAAAGCTTTCCGGATGCCCTTTGACCCAGTGTATATCTGCGTCTATCTCTGTATCGACTGTTACATATAAATTCCCGCGAAAGGAATCTTCCGGTTTTCTTTTTTCCTGTTTCCGCTCATATAAAGTCATTTGATGTATTCCTTGTAATCCGCCAGTTGATCCCCTCTATATATCCAAACAGCAACCTCTCCCTTAAAAGATATAGTCTCTATCGGCTCAACCTCATAGATAAACGGCGGGATCTCCTTCCTATATAAATAAAATTTACTTAGAGAAAAATAGGTTCGTTCCGAAAACACTAATTCCTCATCCGCTCTTGTACTCTTAATATAGAATCCAGGGTTATCAATCCACTCGCGTCCATAATTGCTATATATCGTAACCTCTGAATAATCAACACCTTCTCTTTCTACAATTTTCTGGATCTTTCTGCCTGCCACAGCAAGATCCTCCCCCCAGAGCATTGCCTCTCCGGCTGCCCATTCGCCCGTGCGAATGCTTGTCTTCCATTCATTGGAGCGCACAAGCCAAAGCGGAGAAAAGGCTTTCACATTTGGCACATATAATGCCATCTCGACTAAGTAAACAATTCCCAAAATAGCCATTTGCTTCACAGGCCACGAAGGAACATCCGCTCTGTAGAAGCTATAGACCACACACAATACAATACAGATGATGGAATAAGAATAATATTTTGCATCAAAGGGCAAACCTGCTATGGCATACAGCAAAAGAAGTATCGCGCTGGAAAACATTATAATTCCGCCTATCAGTTGATCCTTGGCAGATTCTTTCTTTTTAAGCCCGGCAAGACACGCTGCAATCAAAATGACAAGAATAGGTGTAGGATATGAACATACCACTACCGCCCATATATATAAAAGCTTTGTTACAAAATGGCCTGCCGCCGTTTTACAGCCAAAATGATATATGACACTGCCAAAGGCATCTGTAGAAGCATAATATCCTTCCTGAATTGGCTTCCATGGCGCTATCTTAAGTGGAATCGTGTATGCTGCAATCATCCCGCCAAGAAGCCCTGCCATAATCAACAGACATGAAAAGCGGAATAAGGAGGTTGATAGATCCCATCCTTTTCTTATATATAGTTCCCATATAAGGATCAGCAACAAGGATACCGCCACCATAATAAGCGTAAGCATGAAAATATATTTCAGCGAATCATTATTATATGCTGCAGGATCACTGGCATTGACACTCATATCGTGATTTAGGATGGCGCGCACCGCATGTACGAAGGAAAACGTCACATTACCTATATTGATTTCTGCTCCCCCGCGAACAATATAGGCATACCCTAAATAAATCACGCTTAACCCCAGTGCGGAAAGATAAGAAACCACCACAATACCAACACTGCGCAGCAGCTTTACCGCCATTTTTCCGCCATCCAAGCTGACAATAAAGGCAAACAGAACCACACTGATACACCAGTACGGCAATGCGGTCCATTTATCCATAACTCCCAAGCCTGTAACCAATGTCCCAATATATGCCATCCAATTCTTTTTACTGCAATATGCTGCCCATACCAGGCTTAATCCCAATACTGCTGGATAAGTGCTTCCCGAATCATAATTTACTACCTTCAGCATAAGGCATGACAGGGGAAGTCCCAGAAGCACTATCATCACTGCATTTTCTGTTATACGCCTGACCCTCCCTTCCCTGTCCACAAGAATCCATTTGCTCCATACGCAGGCTGTCAAGAGGCATAGAATAAACATAAGGAAATAATGGCAAGTCTTGTAAATCTGCCAAGTATGTCTCCACCCCAACTGCTCCCTTACGCCGCGCGGCATCAAAGAAAACACCGCCCCTATTGTCATCTGCGTGAAACGATATTCATACATCGTATCCTGTCTCAAAATATCATTATCAATATCGCGCAGATCCGTAAACGCTGCCTCGTATGTTGTTTCGTCTGCTGTAACCACTTCCGTCACACCGCATACAGAAAAGAACAACACTGGCAGCATAATAAGCAACCAGCATACAATCTCCATAAGACTGTAGCACCTTCTGTGCCATACAAATATTAACAGCAACGACGCGATTATAATAATCACGACTTCATCTAGCCCCATTAGCCCTCTGTCTCCTCCTGATTCCTCTTTTTTTCGTCTATGCTTTTTAGGCATCCTGGTACACCCAGAGGGTGTTCCTCCTCTTCTGTCACTACAACATCCTTAATACTATATGGAGAATCCGCATGAAGGCCATAATAGGTTTTCATCATCACCTCGCTCATCAGTCCGAATACAAACAGCAAAAGCCCGATAATCACAAAAAATATCGTAAGCAAGGGAGGGAAAATATTATTAGACATCTTAGCGCCGCTAAGAAACAGAACCACTGCCCACAGGCCGCACAGGAATCCGACTGTCAAAAATCCTAATCCCACCCCTCCGAGAAGGTGCAGGGGCCTGCTTGCATACTTATTCCAGAACCATACCGACAACATATCCACGAACCCTTTCACGGTGCGCTTCCAGTTATACTTTGTCTTCCCGCAGATCCGCGGGCGGTGATTGACCACCACCTCTCCGACCTTAAACCCCTTCACCTCCAGGATAGCCGGAATAAACCGGTGCTGCTCCCCATACAGATTGATCCCCTGAAAGCATTCCTTCCGATATACTTTCAGGGAACATCCGCTGTCATGGATTCCGTCATGGACAATGACATGGCGCAAGACATTGGCTCCTCTGCTGGTAAATCGCTTCATAAAAGTATCTTTCCTGCTTTTTCTCCATCCGGAAACGACATCCAAATCGTGTTCCTTCAAATAACTTATCATTTGGGGAATATCCTCCGGATCGTTTTGCCTGTCTCCATCCATAGTCGCTATGATATCATATTGGGCAGCCTTGATTCCGGCATCCATAGCCGCAGTCTGTCCGAAATTTTTGCGAAAACAGATCAGCTTAAGCGGCTTAAGTGTTTTACACCGGGCGACCGTCTGATCGGAAGAGCCATCATCCACAAACAGGATCTCAAAAATATATTGGTTTCTCCTGCAGACATCTAAAATTTCCCGATGAAGTTCTTCCACATTTTCCTCTTCATTATAGACTGGCACCACTACCGACACCTGTATCGCCATCTTTCTTCCTCCGCTTTCGTTAAAAACTAAATTCCAAAATCTGCGTGCTTATGCGTAATATGATTGATACCATTCTGCAAACGCCCTTAGTCCGGCACGCAAATCCGTTTTGGGCCTAAAGCCAAAATCATGTTCCAGTTCACTGACATCTGCATAAGTTACCGGCACATCTCCGGGCTGCATCGGCACCAGTTCCTTATGTTTGTCAAAATTGAAGTCATAGGGCAGTACCTTTGCCCGCACCAATTCCTGCTGAAGAATCTCCACGAAATCCAGCAAATTTTCCGGTCTGCTGTTCCCAATATTATAGACTCTGCATGGAGGCAGGGGTTCCCCGCCCTCCCCTGTTCTCCCCTCAGGAATATCCGCCATTACCCTGACTACCCCTTCCACAATATCATCGATATAGGTAAAATCACGCTTACAATTTCCGTAATTAAAAATTCTTATGGTCTCACCTCTGCGCAATTGGTCTGTAAATTGAAAGTACGCCATATCCGGTCTTCCCGCCGGTCCAAATACCGTAAAAAAACGCAGACCTGTGCAAGGAATGCCATAAAGCTTGCTATAGGCATATGCCATTAGTTCATTGGATTTTTTGGTGGCTGCATATAAGGAAACCGGACTGTCCGTCATATCCTGGGTCGAGTAAGGAAACTTTTTGTTCATACCATATACCGAAGAAGAGGACGCATATACGAAATGCTTCACCCCGTCACCATTCTCATAAGTATGGCGGCAGGCTTCCAAAATATGAAAGAAGCCAATGATATTTGATTCTATGTAGGAATCAGGATCTACAAGGGAATATCGAACCCCTGCCTGTGCGGCAAGATTGACCACAATTTCCGGTTTGTATCTTTTGAAAATTTCATCGATAAATTCCTTATCCGCAATGCTTCCTTTCATAAATCTCCACGATACCTTTTTTGCTTTTTCCGTTGCCTTTTCAATCTCCCGGAGCCTGTATTTTTTTAATTCCACATCATAATAGTCATTTAAATCATCAATCCCTATCAGGTTGATTCCATATCCGCTTTTGGCCAGACGGATAATAAGGTTGGAACCAATAAATCCTGCACATCCTGTTACAAGCACGGTCTTTTTTTCAAAATCTAATTTTTTTCTGTTCATCTATGATCTCCTAATTCATCTATCTTATGTCCGGAACTTTTTTCAGCATTTTCCTCTATACTTTATAAAGATAAATATGGTAGAGGCTGTCTTCCCTATCATAATCCTTTACCAAAGTAATCCCTAATTCTTTTGCATTGGCAATCTCCGCCCGGGACAGAATATAGGTTCCGCCATATTTTTTGAAAGCTTCCACATCAATATAAAGAGGTGTCGGCTCTGTTTCCTTGTTTCTCGTTGGTTCATAACTCAACTCTCCATATCCATACAGATACATCCTCCCGCCCCATCCGTCATAGTAATTTTTCCAACTCTCGACTCTCTCTAAAGTGGGGGCTATAATTTCTCGAAACTGTAACTGATATTCCATCGAATGAACCGTTAAATACCCATCTAAAGTATTAAATCCATTATAAAGTAAAACTGATGGGTGATATCCATAGGCAGCTACCGTTTCATTATCATAGTGAATATCCTCCTGAATCTCCTGAAACAAATCTTCTGAAAAAAACTCCCTGAAATTAATAGATTCATCATTCCATAAATGAAACACTTTGGAAACAACTGTAATTCCTGTATCATTATAGGTCGTACTGGCAACTGCAATATAAGACAACTGAAACAAAAGCAAAGCATATAGTATAATATTTAATATCCTTTTTGAAATACCTGAAAAAATTCCTACACTAAAAATAAGCAGGAAAAGGATACGTAAATATTTCCGATATCGATTTACCCTCTCCCCATTGATCAGAATGCCTCCTGCCGGATAGCCAACTTCATGAAAATATATTGACATTCCCCATATAAGAATTCCCAAAATTAATATTCCCAGAAGCACACCGGCCTTGCTGAATGTTCTTTCAGAAGGAACAAAAAATATCAATGCCGCGAATATGAGATACCAGACAATGCGCATCAGTTCTACCAGACGCCCCCACCCAACTCCATCAATCAGCAATATCCCCACACCAAAACCAGACTCTTGAAAAGCTTTAATGAATGCAGAAAAAAGCCACAAGAATAATCCAACCGCAAAAGCTACGATATATTTATTTTCTATATTCTTTCTATCTTTTCTATATTGGAATAAGGCATAACTGATAGCAATTAAAATAACTGGCAGCAAAAGATATCCATGAAGTGCCGGGGCATGATATTGACCATTGAATAAAAAATCTTCAAATAATGTCCAATTAAAAATACTGTTTCCAACGACGAGAATACTTCGATTAGTCTCACCTGCACAGAATGCAATCCTTACATAGTTTATATTTACCAGCATGGCAGATACACCCATCAGCAGAAGTGCCACAACCAAATTAACATTTATTTTTTTATCTTTTAAACATAAGATAAGAGCAAACAGAAACCATAGAATAATCACGAATATCAGGACAGCATCAAAACAGGAAAATACCGGGCATAAACATGCCAAAAATACTAAATAAGAAAATTTCCTTCTTTCCGCCAACTCCAAAAACAGATAGATCACACATGGCAAGAAGGCATAAGCGATTGACCGGTTTGGAGCACATGGAGTAATCGCATAGGCAATGGAAATCAGATAGAGCAAATCGGTTTCTATCGGACTTCTTGATGGAAAGATTCTCTTTAAAAGGTATTCCATAGAAAAAAAGCCGAGAAATACGCTGAGAATCCTAGTGGCGATCTGTCCTGTCATAAAGCCAAACATACAATTCAAAAAATCATAAAGTGTATAGGTCATAAAGAAATATTTGCCTTCCACTCCATTCATTACCGGCATTTTTTGATTCATATGGAAGTACAGACGCTTTTCATGAATCATTTGTACCATCCCGGCATAGCTGTCCAATCCGTCATGGATGGTAAAGATATAATCTTTTCCCAATAAAATCATGGGAAGTATGGCATATAAGGCGAAAAAACAAACAATCAATACCGTTATATACCGAACTATAGCTTCCTTTTTTGTCAGTACATGAGATCTCATCGTTGCTCCATTCCTTTCATTGAGTCAGACAATACAAGTATTCCCCCGATCATAGCGAAAGCGATTTGCGCACTAAAAATCACCAAGGAAATCATCAATGCCTTATCATGGGAAACGGAAAACAAACCCAATATTCCAACAAGGGATACCTCTCTTACTCCAATCTCTTCAAAGGAAATTAGTTCTATTGAATCGCTATTCATGCCGTGTAGTGACACCACCTTAGAAGCCTCCCCAAGCATCTGCCCGGGAAAGGCTGTGGAGTAAAATTGCTCTTTGAAGATTGCTCCCTTTTTCACTCAATAATGTCCCCTATCCGCTGAACCGTTGTATCTTCACTAATTTACTACTTTTGGCGTCTCTAAAAATTCTCTCTTATATCTACGAACAAGATAATTTCCTGTATCTGCCACATATATATAATCATCATTGACATAAACAGCAGAAGGGAAATTCAAAATCATACTGTTTTCCGGATCGTAACCTTTTTGATCGGATCCTATAATTGTGTCTATTTTACCATCAGCAACTACTCTTATCCGATTATTGAATGAATCCACAATGTAAAGAACGCCATTGTGATAATCCATGTTTAATGGTGTGTTCAGACCCGCTTTCTGTGCATCTTTCCCATCGCCGAAATATTTTCCTTCCCCTTGATAAATTTTATAAATTGGCTCTCCCGCAACAGGACTGAGTATTCCATTTTCGTCAATCCTTGCAACTGTATTATTCCAGGAATCAGAAATGTAAATCTGACCGTCTTCGATAATAACATCATGTGGCCGGTTCAAAGGACTGCTTGTCGCAGGAACACCAAACACCAGTTCTCCTTGCATTCCGTTTCCTGCCACTGTAGAAACTACTCCGTCTTTAATTCTTCTGATTCTATTATTATAGGTATCCGCCACATAAAGTGTCTGGCTTTCATCATCGAACGAAATGCCTCTGATTGACTGAAACAAAGCTTCCTCCGCGGTTCCATCCTGATATCCGAAATCTCCTCTTCCTGCAAATAATTCCACATTTCCTTCTTTATTTATTTTAAGAATATGATGCTGCTCCGAAATATAAAAATTCCCCTCATTATCTGTAGTAAGCCCACCTGGATAAAACAGTCCTGTTTCTAATCGATTGCAGCCAAGCGCTGCCAATTCATTCTTTCCGTTTCCAATAAACCTTTCAGTTGTTCCATTGTTCCCATTATATCTCCAGACAACTCCTGATTGATTATCCAAAAAATATAAATAGTTATCCCTTTCTTCTATTTCAACAACTGCTGACGATATTGATTTTGAGCCAACCAATAAAGTCTTTTCTCCACTGTATTTGTCTACACTATATACCCCCCCCTGCATCTGAATCTGTAACCAGAAGAGTTTCCCCTTCTCCTTGAGTAATATAAGTAATATTTGCATAATTTCCATTTAGATTTTGCTTTTTCAATTCCCAATCTAGTTTAAAAATGGCTGTATGTTCCCCAACATAAAGGTTACCATCTTTATCCTTAAATAATGCGGAAGAATAGGGGGCACATAAGACACTATTTTCAAATTTATTATCTACTAAAAGAATAAGTTTTGGTTCAATATCTTTCCTTCCTCCATCTAAGATAATGGTTTTCCTTCCATTCTTAATCAATGCAACAGGATTTCCTAATATGCATCCATCATAAACAATTTCGCCTAAGGCACTATTGACAATTTTTCCACCATTACATAAAATAGTAAAACTTCCATCGCTTTCTATATAAAAATTTTTCACAGTCTCCCCATGTTCCCAGACAGGAGAAATCTCACCTGTACCATATTCCACTTTACATATTCGGCAATTATTATAATCGCTAAAAAACATATTTCCCTCATGGTCAAATACAATATCTGCTGGGCGATTGATTTCATATTGATTTCTAAACCCATTCTTACTTTTCCCCGCAACAAGCGTTCCCACATATATTTCATTGATTCCGTCTTTACATCTGCGAATCACATTAGAGTGCGTATCCGAAACATATAGCGCACCATCTGGCCCAATCACGGCTGCCTCAGGATATGTCAAAGAAGTATTTAACATGGATACTAATCCGCTTTTTTCCACTCCTAATATGTTTTCCGCTTGTTGTTCTATATCAGAAACTTCAAAATAAGCCCAATCGCTCGCTCTCCCTTTCAAACCTTCTGCCGTTTCTGGAGTTACCGCCCATTTATATTTTCCTGGTTGCAAATCACTGACTTGTACACTCGCCTTTCTTTCCGGAACATAAATCTGCTGTATCTTTTCATCATCTAATGAAATAATCTCCAGATAATAAGAATCAGCCAGGTAAGTTATATCCCAGCTGAACATTATTTCCCCGCTATTTACTTTACCAAAAGGATTAAGAAGAAGGGGCTGTACTTCATACTCCTTCACATAATCAACAGAAACTCCTGACTTTCCAGATGCCGCAACTCGAAATGTAATAATGTTGCCGTCAAATATATCCGGAACAGAATAACTGGTTCCGGATACCCATAAAGACTCCAATTCTATTCCATCCTGTAATATTGTCAAATAATAATCATCTTCTTTGTCTATAGCACTCCATTTCAATTTAACAGTCCCATTTTTTACCTGATATTCCAAACCAGGAACCTCCCCACTCTTGACCCTAGATGCCTCCAATACATGCATTCCCAATATTATCAATATAAATATAAAATAAATTATTACTCCCATAATTTCTGCATTTCTCACAACCTTCTTAATTGCAGCATTATCGGAATGACGGGATTTTATTAGATTTATAAAGATTAAAAAAGCTACAAATATCAAAAATACAACAACAGGCATAAGGCTCATGTCATCTTCCTCCCATAATGGACAGCTAAAACAAAATAATATCATTAACAATTACAATATGTCTTTGGCAAGAAATATTCTTTTCTATGTCTTATCACAATGAAGTTCTACCATTCTCCTGATAGTTTCTTCCTCATACAGATCTTAGCAAGTTCGTAATCTAATATCGTGTCTATATCAACAGAATCAAAGTCATTCATTTTATATGCCAGACTTCTGGATCCATAAAAATGTTTATGCTCCATATATTTATCTGTTTTGCCAATAAAAATAGCCCCATTTGGGCTATATTCATCATAAAGCTGACGTTTATAATTAGAAAAATCATCACAAAAAAATTTCAAACTATTATCTTCATCAATCGGTTTCACCAAAGAACTTGTATACTCCGCTTTTTTTACCGAAACAAGAAAATCAAATTTATCATACTGGTTTTCAAATAACCGAACGGCTTCCTTTACATGGTTTTCATCTCTCATAGGAGAAGTAGGCTGTAACAGAGCAAAGTAATCATACTTTTCCTCAAGCCTCGACAACAAATCTTTTATAACATCATATGTAGAGGCATCATCACTCGCAAGAGTTTCATCTCTATACATAACTTTAATATTATAATCCGCTGCGACAGAGGCATATAACTTAGAATCCGTGCTCAGAATAACACAATCAAAGATTTCTGCTTTCAATGCCGCTTCCACAGAATAAACTAATAATGGTTTTTCACAAAGTTTTTGTATATTTTTATCCTTTAAGCCTTTTGAACCAGACCTTGCTGGGATAATAGCTACTTTTTTCATATTGTCACCTATCATAAAATTCTTTTTTTAAACATATTTTATCGTTCATAAGGAAATCCGTTATAATATTCGTTATTCTTTCAGAAGTATCTCCTTTCCCATATAATATTGAAGACACATGTATCATTTCATTTGCTTGTCGGATTGCCTGCAAAATTTCATTACATTCTGGTTTGCAATTGATAACCGTCTCGGGCATAATTCTTCCCCGTTGCCTGTCTCCAATATTGACAGTGGGAGTTCCAAAAACAGGAGCCTCTAATATTCCGCTAGAAGAATTTCCCAAAACAAAATCTGCATATTTTACAACACTCAAATAAAGCAATGTACCTAAATTATTATCGAACCTACAATTATTGCATTTCTTTGCGAACTTTTGAAAAATATGATTGACGGTATCTCCGCCAGCATCCGCATTTGCACCTGTAATCAAATAAAAAATATCATTCCTTTTTTGCATTGCCTTGCACAATTCTATTGCTTGATCATTAACCGTATTGTTTTCTAATGTTACTGGATGAAAGGTTACAACAGAATACTTCACACTTTGTGGAATACCCGCTCTTTTTCTTGCCTCAGTTTCTTTCAAAAGTTCCATTTTCAGGATATTTTCTACTCCCAAAGCCCCCACATTAAATACTCGTGAAGGCGCCTCCCCCAACTGAATAACCCGTTTTCGATATGGTTCCATTGCAGTAAAATGTAAATAACTCATTTTGGTAAGTGCATGACGTACACAATCATCAATAGCTCCTTGCGTTATCTCTCCACCATGTATATGAGCAATAGGGATCCTCTCATTCATTGCAACGGATGCTATCCCAAGCATTTCTGTTCTGTCCCCAAGTATCACTACCATATCTGGTTTTTCTTTTTGAAAATATTTCGCAAATCCTCTTATAGCATTTGCCATAGTCAGTGATATATCATATGGTGTATTCCCTTCTTCCAGAATGGGAATACGTTCTGCAATCGGAATACTATCTTCTTCTATTATCTGAACCGTCATACCATACTTTTCAGACAAATGAGTTCCTGTTACTAAAAGTTTCAATTCCAATTCAGGTTTATTTCTTATTGCATGAATTAGGGGAATAAGAATTCCATATTCGGCTCTTGTTGCTGTTACTATCGCAATCTTCTTCATATTTCAATCAGTTCATCCTCTTCAAAATTCCGTATCGCAAGAGTTCCTATCACCTCGTTCCACCGCATAGGGCTAATGCCTGTCCCAGGGCGTTTTGTCGTAATATTGTCTTGTGATAATTTTTCTCCTACGCATATCTTTTGGGAAGCAATGATGCTCTTCCGAACTACTTCGATATTGCGCTTTTCTGATTCTGACGGAACTTTTATACCATCCCCTAAAGCCATTTCAATATTCCTGATAGCCCTCACCATCGCTTTCAGTTCATCTGGTTCAAGGCTAGCCTTATGGTCGGGTCCTTCCATGTTTCTATCTAATGTAAAATGCTTTTCGATCACCTCAGCACCCATTGCAACCGCCGCAATTGGAACTTCAATACCTTTTGTGTGATCCGAATATCCTACCGGATAGCCAAAATGTTCCTTCAATGTCAACATCGCCTTGAGATTGACATCTTTCATGGGAGTGGGATAGTTTGTCGTACAATGAAGTAACGTTATCTTTCCCGCCCCATTGCTTTTTAAAACTATGAAAGCTTCCTCCACTTCCTCCAGAGTACTCATTCCCGTCGATAAAATCACATCTTTCCCTGTCTTAGCAATTTCTACCATATATGGGTAATTGGTAATCTCGCCGGATGGAATTTTCCAAATATCCTGAATATCGTTCAAAAACCGAACGCTTTCTATTTCAAATGGCGTAGAAAGAAATTGAATCCCTATATCGTGGCAATACTCGGCAAGTTCCAAATATTCCTCCTTTTTTAGGGTCAGTTTGCCAAGCATCTCCCTTTGGGATTCTTCAAGCTTCAGATTCTCTTTTTGATACTCTGCCATTTTTGCATATTTCGATGCTATTTTTTCAGGATTAAACGTCTGGAACTTTACCACATCTGCACCGCATTCTTTGGCTGCATCAATAAGCTTTTTGGCGATTTCAATATTTCCGTTATGATTAACACCTGCTTCCGCAATCACTAATACTTTTTCCATTTTTCTCCCACAGTCCACAAAAATTCATTTGCTTTTAACCACTCCATACACCGTTTTATTTGAGCCAACGTCTTCCAATACTACGCTTCCTGCACCGATCACTGCATGGCTCCCTATCTGTATTCCTTGTATAATTGTCGCACCCGCTCCAATAAACGAATTCGCACCTACAGAAGATTGTCCGCATATTGTCGCATTAACTGATAAATGTGTCAATGCACCGATGGTACATTCGTGTTCTACCACACTTCCCGTATTAATAATTGCCAGATCTCCTATCTCTGCACAGCAATTTATCACAGCATTTTTACCAATAAAAATCCCTTTTCCAAGCTTTGCCGATTCTGACACTGCAGCAGTCGGATCGATAATATTAGGCAAATTAAAACCAATACTTTTAATTAACTCATAAAGCCTGCAACGCAATCTGGTACTTTTTATGCTTCCAACAGTGATAAAAGCATTCTTAATTCCTCTATAATAAAGATATGGAAGAATATCGTCATTTCCAACAACTTTGCACCCCATAATCGTACTTCCGATCAAAGAAGTTTGATCCGTAATTACGATCTCATTAAAAGTTCCTAAACAAAGTATGGTATCTAAGACCGACTTACAATGTCCTCCTCCCCCAACCAATACCAGTCTCTTATCTTCCATTCTCAAATATTCTCCCTTTTTGTTATCTTTTAATTACGCTTTTTATTCGCATCTATCCCATTTAATCCACTCCTCCATCCTCTTCATTTTTCTTATTCTGTGCTTTAATACATATCGATTTTTGCCGGATTCAAGGATTATTTCTACAATCTGACAGATTGGGAAGCTTTTATTTTATCATTTTTTCAATGTATATCATTCAGAGTTCTTATTCCATAGTACATGTTCGATGATAACGACGATTTTTATCCGGCTCTTAGCCATATAAAAATTTTCTTAATTCACTGAAACTTTGTTCTTTACTCTCCATAAAGCTTCACTCTCATTTTCTCAAGTTCTGGCAATTGTCCCATATCCATCCAGTCATTCTCTGAGACAGGAAACGCAGCTACTTTTCTTCCCTTTTGTTTTTCCATTTCGACTATATCTGGGAATCCAATGGAAACATCATCTTCTACATCATCAACAATCTCAGGTTCAACAATATAAATCCCTGTGTTAGTAAGAAAAGACATCAGCGGTTTTTCCTTCATGCTTTCTATAACACCATTTGTGCCCATCTCGACCACACCATAAGGAATGTTAATATTTTTATACGCGCAAATCATAGTGATGTCATTATTGTTTTCCTTATGAAACTTTAGCATGCTCTCATAATTTGCCGTAAGAAGTGCATCACAGTTAGTGAAAAAGAATGTATCTGAAAATTTACCACGAAGAAGACTTAGTCCTCCTCCAGTGCCTAAGGGATTCACCTCATCATACCAGGTAATATTGTAATGTTTGTCATCATCAACAAAATAAGCCTTCATTAAATCTCGCTTATAATTCACAATAATATGAAATTCATTACAATCGTACGATTGATATTCTTTCATTATATGTTCAATGATTGGGAGATCACCAATAGGTATTAGCGGTTTTGGGAGTACTCTGGTATAAGGATCTAGTCTGCTTCCTTTTCCCCCTGCATTAATCACAACAGGTGTTTTTAAGGATTTATGTGGCTTAATGATACTTTCTCCAGGTTCACCCGAATATAAGTCAAGGATACTTCCATTTTCTCCAATCACAGGAATAACCACATAGTCTCTCTTGTGATATAATTGTCGAGCTTCTCTAATTGTGTTTGCTACCTTCGGTTGTTTATTTGCAGCATCAATTGCCATATCTTCCATTTTACCGCCAGAAAGTAAAAAACGCCGAATATCTCCATCAGTAATGCATCCCAATAGAATGCCTGATTCGTCAATAAGGAAAAGAACGCCATATGTATTTCCATCGATTCTTTGCATCGCCTCTGATATTGTTAATTTCCTGTTTCCAATTAGACTTTGTATATTATCCATTAGTTAAGTTCCTCAGCAACTGCTTCACCTCGTCAGCCACATACTGTATTTCTTCATCTGCATAAGGCTTCTATTCATTGATTAATCCCCAAATGTCACGAGTTTCTATATCTTTATCATGGAGGACAACAATTATTACTGTAACAACCCAAATTTCTTTAGTGCTGTTTTCACCACTACTTCCGCAACATCAATTCCCTGCATTCTAAGGGCTAATACTGTCCCTTTACAGTAAGCAGCATGTCTTTCATTAATTCCTGTCACAGCTACGCTGTTCGTTTCAAGAATATATATTTCACCATTCGGCATCACCATAAGATCAACCCTAGGCAAACCTTCAAACCCACATGTGATTACCAACTTTTCACAATATTCCATTACATTTTTCTCTATTTCAGGCAGGAGATGTCCCTTCAGATACTCTTCGTGTCCAAAACCTTTCATCTCATTATCTTCTGCCTTGCTATAGTAACAGATTGGTAATGCTTTTACCTCATTCTTTGAAGCTGATACAAATACTGTAATATCAATTCCCTTGATAAACTGCTCGATCAAAACTGGAGATCCACTTTCCAAAATCATATTTATCCCTTCAAATAGTTCGTTCTCGTTATTGATCTTTTGTGGAAGCATTGTATCTATAGTGGCTTTTACAACACACGGGAGTCCAATATGATCAACAATTCGTTTTAAATTTGGAATTGACTCTTTATCTGAAACAGAAATATATGCAGGGGACGAGAATCCTCGTTCAGTTATAAAATCTTTAAACACTCTCTTCTCTTTTGCGAGTTCACTTGCCTGTATGTTTACATTCAGCTGGATACCTTTCCTCTCTAATTCTTTACCTAATTTAAATGCAAATCTATGGCCTGTACCTATAATCAGTTTCTTTACTCCCAATTCTTTTAGCCATGAATATACTTGTTCTATATTTCTTAAATCCGTGACCAAGATATGGTCGGCAATATCGCTGCCAGGTTCATCCGCTTTACCTATTACTAATGCTACTGTAAATCCAAATTTTTGGATATATTCAGTTAATTCCTTTCCACTCGCTCCACCTATCAATCCAATAGTAATGCTCATAGCTAGTCTCCTTTTTCAAAAATAGCATAATATTACATAGTCTTAAGCGATATTATCCGATTTTTCCATTCCATACTATTTTCAATACTTGATAAATATTATCCACAGCATTCGCCCTATTTTTTTTAATGCTTTCGCTCTTCTGCCATAGCGAGTGAAACCTCATCTGAAGGATTCATGCATCGCATAATCCTCTCTGGAAGTTGTGAAAGTTCTGTCACGTTATGAGATATCCCGTAACGTGAGTACTCAACTCCCATTCCGTTTATACATAAATTAATCAAAGATTTTTCTAAAAGAGCAGCCTCTAATCCAGCAGTAAAATCTCTAATAATAACAAGATAAACTATCAATTTCTGTTATTCATTGGCTAGATCCTTAAGCAGCTTCTTAATTGTCTCTGCAACATATGTGATTTCACTTTCCGTGATCTGAGTGCTGCTTGGTATATTCAAAATCCGCTGAGAATAATATGGTGCCTTTTCCATTTCATAGACCATCTCATTTTGATATGGTTTTTGCTCATTGATAAGTCCCCAAACTGCCCTCGTCTGTATCCCTCTGCCCTGCAGGATTGTGATAATCTCCCTCATAGAGGCTTTTATCTTTTTTTTATCGATTTTCAATGAATAGAACCACCTGTTAGATTCTGTTCCTTCCCGAAAAGTCATTAATTGCACTAACGAAAAACCATTAAAATATTTCTGATACAACTCATAGTTTTTTCTTTTCCGTCTGATAAACTCTGGCAATTCTTCCATCTGTGCTACTCCAAGCGCTGCCTGCAAATTTGTCATCCTGTAGTTATATCCAATCTCATGATGGATATAATAATGAGGATCATCCTTTGCCTGTGTTGACAAATATCGGATATAATCCACATCTCTGGTATCCTTTGCAGTCACTGCACCACCACCTCCGGTGGTGATGATCTTATTGCCATTAAAGGAAAATGCTCCATAATGCCCTATTGTCCCTGCATATTTTCCCGCATACTTTCCCTTGGTATAATATGTCCCTAATGCCTCTGTCGCGTCTTCTATCACCTTCAAATGGTATTGTTCTGCTATAGGCATTATACCCTCCATATCAGCCATGTTGCCAAAAACATGAACTACAACAACTGCTTTTACGGGATGGTTTTTATAGCTAAGCATAATGCCGTTATATTCACATTCTTCCTCACAAAATTTCCGCAATTTCTCCGGATCCATACATAAGCTATCATCACAATCAATAAATACCGGTACTGCAAACTGGTATTTCACAGGGTTCACCGCTGCAATAAATGTAAGGGGTGGAACAAGAACCACATCTCCGGGCTGTACCCCTGCACGAATCATCGAAAGATGCAAAGCAGACGTCCCGCTTTGGCAGGCCGCCACATTGTCTGTTTTCAAAAAATCTGCCAATCCCTGTTCCAGTTTTGTAATATACGTACCACCAGTGGACACCCATCCCTGCTCCAATGCATCGTCTACATATTTCTTTTCGTTTCCTTCAAAATTAGGAATCGATAACGGGATAAATCTTTCCATATCTTTACATCTGCCCTCAGCCTACATTTTACTGTCCAGGGACTTTCCTTTCTCCATATGTTTAAAATTGGGAAGAAATTCTTTTATGATTGAAATTACTTCTTCCTTTTCTGTGCAATCTTTAGAGAACACGTCATTTAATCTGCTAAAAATCCTGTTAACCTTTGATTGGTCTGGAACTTCTTTTTTTATGATCACCCCAAGAGAGTAAAAACGTTCCCAATCTACAACTTCATTTTCTGTATAAAATTCCTCCACCCCTTTTTCTCCTGATGTATCCGACACAGAAAAATGAACCGGATAGTTCTTACTCCCTCCCTTAAGTTCCTCTGCCCTATCAACTGCCTCTCTGTCAGAATGGCATTCCAGCGCCTCATAGCCATATTCCTGCAATAATTCTATAGCTATCTGGTCAAATGCCATCGTCTGGATCTCCTCCAGCTTGGGAAAAAATATTTCACGGCTCTTCCCCAGCATGCAGGCCAGCATACAAATCTGCCCTGATTCCTCAGGAGATACAAAATAACGTCTGATGTCGGAAGGCGCTGACAGTGGCTGGCATTTAGAAATCCGCGACAAAAAGCCTGCCGGAAGCGAACCGTTTGAAAATGCAACATTAGCAAACCGTGCTGTTTTTACAGGAAATTTATCAGAATATGCAAAGATAATATCCTCCATAATTCTCTTAGAAGCGCCCATAATATTTACCGGATTGGCAGCTTTATCTGTAGAAACACAAAAATATTCTTCCGGAGGATACTGTTCCAGAAGATCCAGTAATTTTTTTGCATGAAGTACATTGTTCTGCAGCAGCGCCTCAATTGAATAAATGTCTTTTTCTGATCTCACATGCTTATGTGCCGAAAAATTAGCTACAATGTCAAATCCATTCCTGCCAACAAACATCTTTTTAAATACTGGCGATGCAAAGTCCATGGGATACGGGATGTATTCTTCAGGAACATACATATCTTTTGTGCTGCGCAGATCTCTTGTAAGTTCTGCCAAAGCATTCTCATTGATATCTACAACAACCAGAGATGCCGGCCTGAAAGGAAGGATTGCTTTAATAAAAGAGGAACCAATGGAACCAGCTCCCCCGATAACTAATATGCTCTTATTCTTGATTCTATCAGTCAACAAACTTCTGTTATTTTCAATATCCGGAAGAAACATACTTTGTGGCCTTCTGGTCACATGCTCTGAAATAAACGAATCAAGATTCTGCATCTTTCAACGCCCCTCCTTCCAGACCGGATGTTTCAATACCCAATTACCGAAACTATCTTTTTCAAACAGTTTGGTATTATATAATTTGTCTACAATTGCCCAAAATTCCGTTTCCGTATAACCGCAAAACCCGCAGAAATCCCGTACACTTAAGGCATCGAGATTATGGTCATGCTTTTTCACAAGTTCCACTGCCTCATCCCGGGTCATCATCCCATACCTGACAAATCTTGCTGCATAGTCGGTCGCAGATGCGTGGCCGAATTTCGGATATTTTAACCAGGAATGGACAAGATAGGCTCTGCTGTCAATCTGGTCAAAGTTTTCCACATGATGGCTCCGATCCCACTCATGATCCAGATCATGAAACCCATGTTTCTTCGCCAGACAATAATTCTCAATACTGTTCCAGGGCCTGAAATAAGAAATGTAGACTGGATCTAATTCTTCAAGTTCCTTTTTACCAGGAGCACGTGTCAGCAGCAAATCTTGTGCGGTAACACCTGCGTTCTCAATTAACTCCTGTTCATCAATTCCGCTTGCAACCCCATTGCTAAGTTGTTCCTTAGCCGAATATGTTTCTTTTGCGTCACTTCCGCCGTACTCATAGCTCACATTCTCTCCATACACCAGAAGCGGTGTGTGAAATTTTAATGCCATAATTAATGGATAGGTATAAATCATACGATCGAGATACCAAGTAGGCTTTCCATATTTTTCAAACATATACCGCATCAGTTTTTTCTGGGCACGGATATCCGGTTTTATGCTGATAATATTACAGCCAAATTCTTCAGAAATATTTTTAAGGTTGTGTTTTCCCGCCTCTGTCATAGGGAAATTGTCTTCGACAGAAAAAAGGATCGGATTCATATGCATCACATTTTTCATCAAATGTACCTGATAATGAGAGTCTTTTCCTCCGGAAACGGCAATTGCACAATCATAACCATTGTCATTCATTCCTCGGTATTTACTGCAAATTGCTTCAAATTCTTCCCAACGTTTACTCCAATCAATCGTTTTTCTTCTTTCAATCTGCTGACAGGCGGAACATACTCCTTCTTCATTAAATGTAATCCCCGGCCTCGTATCTGGCATCACGCATTTTTTACAATACTTCATATTATATTTTCCTTTCGTTTTGATTCTTTATCTCATTCAATATAATTTCTATTATATTTTCTACCGCATTTTGTTTATTTGCAAAAGATTCCCTTCCTCTCTTCAGGTTTAGATATATTTCACTTTCTTCATCCAGGCATTCATGGATAACCACTGGCAGCTGCGTAAGATTCATAACTTTTTCAGATATCCTATATTCTGAATAATCCAGAATACTGTCACTCAGCATTAGATTAATCAGTGGTTTTCCCATTAATACGGCTTCCATTCCCGCCGTAGAGTCCTTAGTTATTGCAAGATCACACAAAAAGAGCAAATCTTTTAACCTAAAATCCCGTACAATTAAGATATTGTCGGATGCCCAATGATTTTCATCTAAATCCTGATTGGGATGCATCTTAAAAACAAAAAGTAAATCGGTTCTTACAGCAGCCATTTCTTTCAAACACTTTTCAACCTCCTTTGTCTCCTCCACTCCCGGCTCTTCCAAATATAAAATCATTTTTCCAAAACTATCTATTCGGATTTTATGTCTGCTTTCATCCAGCGAATCTTTATTGATCACCAGGTTATCTTCAAATACCGGCTGTCCTGTAATGGTGATTTTTTCTTCTTTTATCCCATACTCTTTTATTGCAAACTGCCTCGCATATTCATTCATTACACATAGCATACAGTCACAATTACTGGGATCATATGTTGGCAAATCTGCAATTCTGATAACCGGAATTCCCAATTGATTGGCCGCCGTTCCCGCTGCTCCCTCACTTCTTACCCCACATGTTATAACCAATGCATCCGGTTTCTCATACAAAAGTATGGTTTTCATCACATCTTCCGGCCAAAAGGCTTTTCTCTCTTTTTGCTGAAATAAATATTCTGCCTTTTCTTCCCCATACTTGCCGACAAGATCTCTGTATCCAAATCCCAGATAGGCTACGGAATCTTCATAAGTGATTCCCGACTCCTGGTTCCAGCAAGTCTGTGCGAGTCTTTGACCATAATTCCTGATTTGTTCTTTGTCCTCAAACAGATCCAGATAGAAGCTGCTTGTCTTATATGGAACGTGGTACTGATCAAATATTTTTCCAGCCACAGTCAGAGCCAGCACTTTGATCTCCACATCATTTCTTTTTTTCAATCCCTGACAAATCAGTCTTGCGATATTTGCGTGCCCGCCACCATAAGATACAAACATGATTTTTTTTAATGCCATAAAATCATCTCCTTATCAAGCATTGAACCATCTTTATTGCCGGATTTTTTGCCAACAATAATATTATTGTATAGCTGGCTAGAATTAAGATTATGTTTATTGCCATGCCAACATATATCGGAATACCCTGAGTCCATCCTTTCGCAAGCATTCCTAATGTAAAACTTAAAAAACCTGCGAAAAGAAAATCTGCGATCTCTTTTCCTCTCAATATTTGCCGTATTTCCGGCAACACCTTTACCGTCATCAAAAAGCCTGTTATAACAACGATAATATAAGCAATACTGTCTGCTATGGAAATTCCCAGCACCCCATATGTCTGAGATAAGCATAAACTAAGTAAAATATTGATTCCGACACCCGCTATGCCGTTAATCATTGCTTCCTTTGTCTTTTGAAATGCATATAACACCTGTATAAAAATATCTCTAAATGCTATAAACAAAATTCCTGCCGTATATCCTATAAAAGCCCTTGATGTAGTCATTACAGAGACTTCATCAAAAACTCCTCTTTTATAAATCATACTTATAATGTTGTCTGAGTTTACAAAGCATATGATTGTAACCGGCATTAAAACCAACAGCATAATCAAAGAACATTTCCTGACATTATCTGCAATTTTCTTATGTTCTCCTTTTACTGCAAATTCTGAAAAATAAGAAAGCAATACGGTTGTGATGCTTCCGATAATAACCGAGTGAATGGTCTGAAACAGGAAATTACCATAGGATAAAGACGAAACACTCCCTTCATCCAGCCCCGACGCAATCGCCTTATCTACCATAGCGTTAATCTGTATAATTGCATTACTGAAAAAAAGAGGTATACTCAAATTTATCAGATTTCTGACTGCCGGATCCTGAAATGGATGAACAGGATGAAACCCTACCTTTTTGAACACTCGCACCAGCAAAAAAATATTTTCCAAAACATAATACACACCAAATCCAAGATAAATTGCAGTGATTCCCATTTTTCCTGCCAACACAAAGCATGCCCCGATAATACAGACGCTTTGTATCAACCCTATCGATTTTGCAATCAAAAAATCTTTTTCCGCATTTAATATACCAATGCAGATATTGCTGACAGCAATATTAATCATCAAAAATGACAAGCCCTTTATATAATAAGCCAGAACTTCCCTGTTTTCTGCAGATAATCCTGGAGCCAGCATGGTTGATAACGGATCTGCCAATAAGCAGACAATCAAAACCAGAAAAACGGAAAATACTGTTAATACCATCAGGGAATTTGCCACAATTATATCCGAACTTTTTCTCCCTTTTTTTTCCTTTTCCCTATCGTAAATTGTCACAAGATTAATAGATAAGGAGGAAAAAAACATAACCCCTACTTCGCTGATAAAACTTGAAACAATCAGGTATATATCCATATCGAGGGAGGTGCCATACGTATAAGAGATAACCGCCTGTTTTACAAATCCGATAAATTTAACAAAAACAGTTAGTCCAATTAAAAACGCCGCTGATCTGGCAATAGAATTTTTTTTATTATTCATTATTTTTTCCTATATCTTTATACGCCTGAAATATACTGACAAAATTAATGCCATAACCGGCAGTAATGCCAAGAGTCCGGTACTGAATCCAAAAACACCTCCATATATGCACAGATTAGCTATCAGCAGAACGGGAAGGTACGGATTTTTTGCGCGGACTATATATTCTATAAAAAAGATCATATTAATCGATACTGCCAGTAAAGCAGCTGCCACGATTAAAAAATATACATTCGTATTCTCTGTATAAAAAAATCTTCCGAGCCCATGCTGCATAACTCCAATCGCTCCATGAAATCCCCCGCCATAATAATTTATATTTTTAATTAAAAAGCGAATAAAATAAGGAAGAAATTTATCTATAAAAGGATAAATCAAAAGTATATTAACAGCCAGCAATTTTCTTCGTTGCCTTTTTTCCTTACTTTCTATCCACTGGATACCATTCATAAAAAGAATGAAAACAGAAGCAATCGTCATCGTCCCGCTGCTTACCATTGTTAAAATCAACCCTGTTATTTCTGATACCTTTAATGCCACTACTCCTTTTTCATACTTTTTATATTTCCATTCGGCATCAAGTATTAAGACTATTCCAAGAAAAGCATATATCAGCCTTCCATTCATAAGCAAAGATAAGATCATCAATAATGCCAGTCCCACGCCTCTGTTAAATGCAGTCAGACCTTTTATATTCTTTAACAATCTTAAGAAAAAGAATCCAATCAAGACAAATGCCATACACGAGTATACGGTAAATGCCTCATTTAAAGTTAAAGCATTGATCTTGGAAATCAACACCGCCGGATAAGCAATCATAAACCGGACTGCATGCAAATTGCCTTCTGAAAACCAGAAAAACAGATTTTCATTTATTTCATATAAAGCAAGCGCCTGCGAGAAAAAAGCGAATTGAACGATTCCTGCCAAAGACAATATCATTAATCCCAATGAAAATACAATCAATAACAAATAATCTGCCCAGGTCAGTTCCCTGTCAAAGAATATGCAAATCATAAGAGGGATATAGGGAAGCGCCCAGTATAATCCCAACATATACAAAACAATCAATGATAATATCAGAGGAACCACAAGCACTTTTTTTCTCTCTATTAAAAGCATTATCCTTTAATTCGTACCCTTTCTCAGCAAAACCTGTCTAAAGGTCTTACCTATTATTCTTAAATCCGTGCCAAATGAAACAACCTGCGGATACTTTTCTTCCCAGTATCTTTTTTCTTCTATTGTCAGTGAACTTCTTCCATTTACCTGAGCCAGACCCGTGATACCTGGCTTCAGCAAATATTTCTTTTCTTTTAAATCATCAGTATCTCTCGGGACATCCGGACGGAATCCAACCAAATTCATATCTCCTCTGATGATGTTTATCATCTGCGGAAGTTCATCCAAACTTGTTTTTCTGAGAATACCTCCCATTTTGGTAATCCGTGAGTCAGCTGCTGATGTAGACTCCGGACCAATTTTGTCTGCATTCTTTACCATAGTCCGAAATTTATATACATAAAATATTTTTCCTCCTTTTCCTACTCTTCTCTGTCTATAAATTACCGGAAAACCTGTCTCTGCAATAATCATCACTGCGCATACCACATAAAGCCACCAGAAAAATAACAAAAAAAGGACAGCTATTGATTTTCCCAAAATTTCTTTTATATATTTGACATAAATAGTATTTTCTCGGGTTTCCAATTTTCTCATTTTTTTCGGTTCCATTTTCTTATCATTTTCTCCGTTTTACAATTTGTTCCACTGCTCTTACAACATATCTCCGATTGTTTTCAAACATTTCATCGTCATAATTTTTAACCGTCTCTTCCAGATCTCGAACTTTTCTCATTTCCTCGCAAAATAATTTATCCAGTTCTTTTTGACTGCTGACCGAATCTGCATTGCAAAAAGTCCTGGATAAAATCACCCTTGTCGAGCCAAGGCGATAATGCTCTATAATAATGTTTTCGGCCGGAAGTTCTCCCTGGCCAATGCGGGCGATTCCACCAAAGCCATAAGGAATCCCTAATGCCCTTATCTTTTTTATGATTTCTTCCACGATTCCGTCTGCCAGTAACTCAAACATAAACGACATCCCATATGATAAATGCAAGTCATTCAATCCTATATGTATCTCATCAATCCCCGGAATTCCTAAAATCCTATCAAGACATTCCACTGCTTCTCTTGTCTCCAATAATAATACCGTTTTTGCCCTTCCGCCAACCGCCTGAATAAACGCCTGAACCTCTGATGCTTTTTTCCACATCGGTAGCATAATAAGGTCTGCGCCTAAATCCAAAACATTATTTATTTCTTTTTCACTTTCCTCATCCCAGGGATTTATACGAACAAGCAGTTCAGAAGTAGTTAGTACTGTTTTTATTGAAGAAATATCGCTTAACTTATGATGAGACTTAACCGAATCCAACCCTTTTTGACGTTTTTCTTTTCCTTTAACCTCCAAATCAATCCATATTCTGTCTACACCATGTCTCTGTGCAATCACAGCCGTTTCTGGCCGATTCGTAATATACATAAATTTTAACGCCATCCCTACTCTCCCCCATCCACCATCTCAACCCCCAGCTTCAATTCCATCTCTCTCCCCATAAACGTCACCCGGATCACCACTTCCCTTTTATGCAGGTTCACCTTCACCACATCCCCCACATAATCCCTCAGCGGCCCCTCCAGCACCCGGATTTTCTTCCCCTCTTCAATCTTAACCTTCGATACCACAGCCTTATGCCCATGGCCGCCGATCTCCCGGACAAAATCCTCTTCCTCCTGGTTAAGCGAAAAAAAGAACTGCCCCTCTTTTCCCAGCAAACGGGTCAGCCGCGGAACTGCCTTTAACTCCTGGTACAGTTCTTTCGGATGTTCTGTAGCAGCAAACACATACCCTGGAAATAAAATCTCTTCCACCTTATTCCATCTCCCATGGTATTTTTTCAGTTTTTCTCGCTTTGGTATAAAGCACTCTTGTATCAGATAAGAAGAAATACTTCTTTCCATCATATTGGCAGTCCGCTCTTCCTCTCCGCTAAAGGTCTGTATCACATACCACACGACTGCTTCACCAGCCTTCCCTTTAAAATTTTGTTTGCTGCTCCTGTAACATCATTTTGGGCAGGCTTCGCCATCCCGCAGCCACAAAACCGGCTGCAGGCTTTCTCTGCCAATATGACCATAAGAAATGAATCCCTGTGCCAATGCTTCAGCGATTCAGCCTTAATCCTGTTTTAAATCTGTTTTTGGTAAATCTCCAACCCTACGGTTACCCGCATCTCCTGTCCGGCAAAAGGGACTCCGATCTCCGCTGTCCTTTTGTGCCGGTCGATCCTGCGGATCAATCCCTCATGCCCCACCAGCGGCCCTCCGGTCACGATAGGGCTCCCGTCTTTGATAATCCCCCTCGACATAGGGAGCAGATAATCCTTCTGGCACAATGTTTTCCAAAAAGGAGGCTCACAGGGGGTCAATGAAATCCTGTTTTCCCCTCCTCCTGCCCGCGCACCCGTCTGCCTGCCTTTCTTTACGTCCTGTACAGACATATCTGCCTCCGGCAAACTCCTCTCACTCCCCGACAGAAAAACACATCCCGGGAGGAGCGTCCGCCTTTCCAGATGCCACTGGCCGCCATAACGCAGCATGCGCTGATATTGAAAGCAAATCACTTCCTGCAGTTTCCCGGATGGCATCATCTTCTGATACTCTCTTACATAATCCGCTTCATCCCCTGCCGGACATTTCAACAGGTACCAAATTGCCCTCATCTCCTCTGGCAGTCTGCTTCCTTGATCGCTTAACTGGATGTTAAGCGACTCCCTCCCCTTTATTGCGCTTTATCCCGCATAATTTTTAACATTGTGAAATGGAATAGACCTCTTTCAAATTAAGAAATTCCTTAATATTTTCTGGATAAAATGGAAAGTTGCTGATGTTGACATCCATATAGAATAATGTTATAATCGGAACCGTTACAGATAACCGATTATTTATAGTTTGCGTATAAAATAGGAGTCGCTTAACATCCAGTTAAGCGACTCTTTTGCTCTCTTATCCCCTACAAAACAGACCCTTTTGTCCGCCAGGCAGCATACGAAAAACCACAATGATAAATAGATAAATATTGATTCCGTTGACGGATAAAAAACCGCAGGGTACAATAGAAATGGCAGCAATAAAAGCAACGGCCACCATGCAAGTAAGAAGATAATAGCCCCAGTGGGCACGAAAAACAGACAAGAAGATATAAAAAGGAATAAAATACATACGGAGAGCCAATTATGAAATATAATATCCAAGACTTCCCCTCATTGAAAAATGCCATCCAAACCAAAGAATTGGTTTATCTTTTCGGCACCGGCATTTCCGCCGCCCTGACCGGCAAGCCATACTCCTGGTGGAAATGGATTATGGACGGGATTTCCTATGTTACGGACCGCTCATTGGCAGCGCAATATGAAGCCTCCCTGAAAGCAGACGATTCTGCCGATAACATGATCCGCGTTGTCGGAATGCTGCTGCAAACTGCCAAAAGGGAAGGAACGTATGATGCCTGGATGAAATCATCTTTTGAAACCAATCCGGTTGCCAACCATCCCCTGGCAGAAACGCTGAAAAAGCTGCTGCTCCCCCAGGATGTTTTCGCAACTACCAATTACGACCGTTTATTGGAGCAGGCAACCGGGCTGGGCACTCTTTCCTATGAAGACCCGGATAAGGCATTTCCCATGCTGGAGCAAAAGATAAGCAGCCATGTGCTGCACATCCATGGCGTCTATGATTCCGTGCAGAAGATTGATAATATTGCCCGGTTCATTGCGTTTGCCAAAAATCATCTCAATATGGACCAGGAGTATTATTTTCTGCACAAAAAGGGGCAGTCCTTCGAGGGGATGCTGCTGATTTTAAGCCTTTTTCCCATACGCTTGCTGTCATCGATTATGTAAGCAAAAGGGAATCCGCTACTGCCCGGATTATGGAAAGCTTAAAGCAGGCCTTTGTAAATACCCCCTACTCCCTGCGTATCCTCCTGCTCGAGAGGGAAAAGTCAAGACCACCGGCTTAGCCGGTGGCTTATTCTGCCCCTATAAGGGGCTATTGCCTGTTTGCGCCCGGAAGGCGCACCGAGGGTCTGCCAACTGCACCACATTCACAGCTGCCCCTAAAGGGGCTTGCTCAGTGCTTCCTTCTTCCGGCTAAGCCCCAATCGTGGCTTGCTGGTTTGCTCTGACTCCCTACTGCCACTCCAAGTGGCTTATTTCTTGTTTTTCTTCACCGGCTCACCCGTAAACAGGTCGATATACTCTACTAATGACATTTGATCATATTCCAGATCCTCTTTGATCTGATTCTGAATATACTTTTTGATCGCCGCTGCATTCTTTCCTACTGTATCTACATAATATCCCCGGCACCAGAAATGACGGTTTCCATATTTGTATTTCAGATTTGCATGTTTTTCAAATATCATGAGCGAGTTTTTCCCTTTCAGGTACCCTACCACTTCCGACACGGAGTATTTGGGTGGTATCCTCACCAGCATATGGATGTGATCCGGCATACACTCTGCCTCTATGGTCTCAATTCCTTTTCTCCTGCACAATGTCCCCAGTATCTGTCCCACGTCGGCTTTGATGTCTTTATAGATTACCTGCCTCCGGTACTTCGGGGCAAATACGATATGATACTTGCATTCCCATTTCGTATGGGCTAAACTATTATTGTCCATTTTGGATCTTCTGTGCTTTTTATTTGTGGTTTTGCAGACCCACTTTTATTCTAGCACAGGAGTTGCTTTTATCTAAAGATCTTCCCTCCCCCTGCATAGCAAGGGGTTTTATTTTTACTGGGACACAACAAAGATGCAGGATCCTGCTATTCCCGGCTCCTGTAATGTTTCGGAAAATACAGCCTGCTTGTCATTGACGATTTAGGCGTGGAAAGGAATACCGAGTATGCCATGGAGCAGATATTTACCGTCATTGACAGCCGGTATCGGAGCAAGAAGCCGCTGATTGTCACGACAAACCTGAATACTGGAAGAAATCAAGAACCCGCCAGACCTTGCCCACGCAAGGATTTATGACCGCATATTGGAACGGTGTGCGCCGGTTCTCTTTTCTGGTAAGAATTTCCGGGAAGAAGGAACTAGGACGACCAAAACAGCGGCGAAAAAGATTGTGAGTAAGGAATAACAAAGTTTGATTTTATGAAAAGGAGAAGTTATGAGCAACGAGAAAACCACAGAGGACACTACCACCACAGCACCAGCTAAGGACGCTCCCGCACTGGTGAAGAAGATTGGCCTGACTACCTACATTGTGCGGGTTCATTTCAGCAAGACGAGCAAGGAAACCATGAGCGACAAAATTAAGCGTATGCTGAAAAATGAGATATAGCAGATGTGAAAAAACGATAACAGAAACAGGCCGGGATTCAGAAATGCGCTGGCTCCCGGCTTGTAAAATCAGGAGGTTTATGGTAGTATGG
>RAYB01000068.1 GCA_003669055.1 bacterium 1XD21-70 | reverse complement strand
TCTGAAGGAACGTGATGCACGTCTGAAGGAACGTGATGCACGTCTGAAGGAACGTGATGCACGTCTGAAGGAGCAGGATGCACGTCTGAAGGAGCAGGATGCACGTCTGAAGGAGCAGGACTCACAGCTGAGGGAGCAGTCTTCCCAAATGGAGGAAATGGCAGGATTGATTGCCCAACTTCAGGAGCAGATGTCGCTTTTGCAGAGAAACATCGACCCAAGCTGAAAAAAGAAGCATGGCTATTTTCAGGCCATGCTTTTTATAATGGGATAGCTGCACGAAAACTTATTTTTTGTGACGGGGGTTCTCCCGCACTTTATTGCAGGCTTTAATCAATTCGGTCAGCATGTAAATACGGAATTTGCTCTCATAGTAGCTGAGAATCGGGGGGAGCGAATCCTTGCTGCTCACTACATATTTGGACGGAAGCCCGGTAAGTGCGAGGGCACATACGTCTGATACGCAACGTTTGCACTTGCAGACATTGTACTGCTCCAAATAGTTATCAATATCCTGCCGGAGGATCAGCTGTTCCATCACATTGACAAAACGGTAATCATCCTGTGTCAGGTTGTCGCTAATCTGGCTTTTGGGTATGACCATGTGCGGCATGATCTTGGTTGGTGCAGGGTTGTCGGCAGCGGTGTCAGGCTGTGGAGCCGGTTCCTCAGCAGGAGCCGGTGCAGGAGCAGCTTCCGGTGCAGGCTGCGGAGCTGATTCGGGGGCAGCGGGCTGCTGTGCGGCAGCGAACGCAGCGGCGATCTCATCCGCGCTCATGGTGCGGTTGGAGGCGGGAGCCGTTTCAGGAGCAGCCTCCAGTGCAGGCTGCACAGCCGGTTCGGGGGCTGCAGCGGGCTGCTGTGCGGCAGCGAATGCAGCGGCGATCTCATCCGCGCTCATGGTGCGGTTGGAGGCGGGAGCCGGTTCGGTAGCGGCTTCCGGTGCAGGCTGGGAAACCGGTTCAGGGGCGGCTTCAGCGGAAGGCTCCTGCGCGGCATCTTCTTTCAGCTCTTCGGAGAGTTTGTTTAAAATTTCCTGTGAAACGCGGTCATTTCTGCTGCCTTCGTCTACTACGGTCACCTTTTTCGGGGTGACAGAATGGGATTGGACATCGTTCTTTTTGTCCTGCCCGGCAGCAGCTGTATCCGGTGCAACGGAATCATTGGACTGACTGGAATCGCCGGAAGCGCCGTTGGTCAGAAGATCCATTACGTGTGAAGTTTTGTTCGTTTTCTTAGCCATTGTCTGATACCTCCTTTAAATGGATCTCTGGTGCAATCTCATCAAGAAATGCCAGATAATCCTTCACCGCCGATGAGCGGGGATTATATGAAAATATGCTTTCACCGTGAGCCGGAGCCTCTGCTACGGCAACTCCGGAACGGATCTTAGTGTCGAATACCCGGGAATTGATCTGGTTTGCTAAGTGCTCGGCCATCTCCAGGACATCCCGGGACAACAGGGTGCGGGCATTGAAGCGCGTAAGCAGGATACCCAGGACATTAAGCCCCGGATTGAAAGTGTCGCGCACCGTGTCGATGGTCTCTTTTAGCTGGGCAAGCCCCACCAGGCTTAAAATATCGGAAGCCATGGGGATGATCAGAAAATCAGAAACCGAGTAAGCGTTGACCGTCAACAAATTCAGTGCCGGCGGTGTATCTATAATAATATAATCATACTGGTCGATGACCGGCCGGATCGCATCCCTGAGGATATACTCCCTTCGGCCTTTGACGGAATCCAGGCCGCTGCTGCTTAGGGTGATGTCCGAGACCAGAAGGTCGCCATATTGGCTCTTAAAAAGCGCATCCTGAACCGGCACGGTGCCTTTTAAGACATCCAGCACCGTATAGGGGTTATCCATACCGGCGCCGAGGCAGAACCCTAAGTTCCCTTGCGGATCCAGGTCGATACCAAGAACCCTCTTGCCCGCAAGAAAAATCCCCGAGGCAATTGCCGCGGACGTGGTAGTTTTGCCGACTCCGCCTTTCTGATTGGAAACTGTAATTATGATAGACAAAACGGTACCTCCAATGATAGAATAGTAAATGGTAAAACGAATTTTTCAGTTCAGATATTATTTTTATTATATAACATGTCGATAAATAAGTATAGATTAAAAATGATTTTTTTCTGAGGTTTACTGTTTCAGATGAAAGAGATTGGAAGAGAAAGGAGACATAAAAATGGCGAGTATATCATCGGCAAACAGCCTGGGAAATACAACTTTGAGGGGATACGGTGGAATGGCATCCGGCATTGACCGTGACGCCATCATTGAGCAGATGACCCTGGGCACTACCACAAAGATCAATAATCAGGAGAGTGCGATCACCAAGCTGGAGTGGAAACAGGAGGCATATAGGAGCATCAGCGACAAGATCCTGGATCTCTATGATGATTTTGCCAGCTACACCGGTACCAACAGCTTAAAGGATCCCACCGCTTTTGCCAAGACTCTGATCAGCGTGCTGGGCAAGGAGGAGTCCACCCGTTTTGTCACCGCGTCCGGCCTTTCGGATCTGGTAGGCAGCGTGTCCATTGAGTCAGTGCGGCAGCTGGCTTCTTCCAGCGTGCAGATGTCCGATAAGCGCCAGGATTCCACCTTGAACATGTCTATGAAGGATCTGGGCGGGAAGGCGGCTACTTATGCGAATTTGATGAATGCGCAGCTTCGGTTTGCCGACCAGAATGGCGAGAATATTCAGACCTTTACATTTGCCACCAGTTATACTAAGGATGACGGAACCGTCAAACAGATTAACTACCATCCGGAAAACGAAGCGGAATATCAGGAATTGGTAGACGATCTGAATGTGCTGCTGGAGAAATCCTCGGTGAAGCTTGGAAGCGGTGACAAGGATCAGATCGGCAAAGTGATGGAGTTTGTGTACGAAGGCGGCAAGGTGAAGATTAAGAATAAGGCTTCCGGTTCCGAAAGCGGACCGATAGGCAACAGCGGCTATTATATCCAGAGCAATTCCACTGCTTTGGCCGGTTTGGGATATACAGGGAAAACCGGCGGCACAGATAAGATCGACCTGACACAATATAACGGAAACCTGCAGGATTTTGAAAAATCCGTAGTCACAAGGGTCAACACGATCAATTTCTTAAAGAACGAGAAGCTGACCTTCAAATATGACGGCAGTTCCAAAGAGATTATGCTGATCACGAACGATGAGGCAAACCAGCTGCTTAACCTGAGCCTTGATGATGATAAGCTGCAGGATATATTGGGGATTACTGAGACAGAACTTGCCGATTTGAAAAAGAAAATCGAAGATGCCATCAGGGCGGACGAAACGGCAGGCGCAGAAGAAGACGCCCATAAAAAGATTGAATCGGATATCCAGAAAGAAGTAATAGACGAGGTTCTTGATGAGTTAAGGACAGAACTGAGAGACAAGAATCCCGAACTGGCTGGTCTTGCAGACGACGATCCAAAGATGATCGAGGCGATGAATGAAGCTTTGAATGAAAAGTCGCCGGCTGTCCGCGTCCAGGAAAAGCTGATTCAGGAAGCGGAAAGCAAAGGGCACACTTCTGCATCGGTGAAACAGGAAGTTGAGGAGGCACTCGAAAAAGAAATTACGGATAAACTGCGTGCAGAACTGCGGGAGAAGAATCCTGAACTGAAAGATCTTGCAGACGACGATCCAAAGATGGTTGATGCATTGAACCAGGCATTAGGTGAAAAATCAATGGAAGTCAGGATGCAGGAAGTGCTGGCCGCGGAGGCAGCTAAGAATGGCCATACAAATGCAAAGGTTGAGAAGGAGATAGAGGAAAAACTCAGGGCAGAGATAGAAGATTCGCTGGCAGGCACAACATTCCCGTCAGATGAAGAAAAAGAGGCTAGGATTGAAGAACTTCTGAAAGAAAAATTAGAAGAGAAGCCGATGTCTGAGCGGGTAGCAGAAAGGCAGGCAGAGCTTGCCATGGATGACCGGGTAAAGGCAGGCCAGGTAAAACATGCATTAGATGACAGGATAGAAGCAAGAGAAGCCACGGATTTTGAGAAAGAAAAGGCAGCTGCCCTGGAAAAGAGGGTTGAGCAAAGGCTGTCGGAAAAGTCGATGACTGCAAGGATCACAGAGCAGGCAACCTTGGCTCAGCAGGATGAAATATCAAAAGAACTCAACGCAAGACGCCTGGAGATGATCAAGGAGAACGTCCAGAACCGCCTGAACAAAGCCTTCGGTACAGACAATGTACAGGTAGATATCGACGGCGAGAAGCTGACCTTCAAGACCAAGAAAGCTGACTCTTCCGTATCTGTCAGCAGCACAGACGGCAGTGTGCTTTACACATTAGGGATTTCCAATGGCGAGTCCAATAAGGTAAATACCAGCGGAACCTTAAAGCAGTCCGCCTTAGGAATCGATATTAACGACGACAAATATAAAGACGGCCTTGTGATCAACGGGGTTAAGATTGGCGGAATCGATGAAAAGACGAGCATCAGTACGATCCTGTCCAAGATCAATTCCTCGGATGCCGGGGTGAAGGCTACTTACGTTGCCGCTACCGGGCAGTTTATGCTGGTATCGGAGGAAACCGGGTCCGGGCGTGAAATCAATCTGGATTCCGCGTTGGCCAGGGATTTGTTTGGCCGGTCGGATGTGGATGCTGACAGCACGGTGGACAGCATGGGGCTGTGGTCTGGTGATGACAGTGCAAAAGATTTTGAAATCGGCGGCCAGAAGTTAAGCATTACAAAAGATACCAAGATTTCTGACCTCCTGGATCAGATAAACGGTACGAAGAATGAGGACGGAAGCGTAAAGACGCCGGGGTTAGGGCTTACTACGGCAGACGGAAAGGCTGTGACGGCTTCCTTCGATGAAGAGACCAGGTCTTTCGTCTTAAAAGATTCCGACGGCAAGGATGTTACCAGCGAGTTTGCGTCCGGCATGTCAGATTCCGCCAAAACCTTTTTCTCCGACCGGAACAAAGATTATTTTGTCGGCGGACAGGATGCCATCATTGATGTCAGCTACGGCAACGGCATGTCGGTTACCATGGAACGTGCTTCCAACACCTTTGACCTGGAAGGGATGACGGTTACGGTATCCGGTGTGTTCGGCGGCGAATATAAGAAGGATGCAGACGGCAACGTAATCACAGGGGCAGACGGCAAAGCAGAGTGGGTGAAGGATACTTCTGCCGGGGTGAATTTCAGCGCCAAAGCCGATGTAGACAAGGTGACGGAGAAGGTAAAGAAGTTCTTTGAAGCCTTTAATGCCATTGCATCGGAGGTCAACACCCAGGTGACCACCCGCCCGGACAGTTCTTACGGCCCGCTGACTGACGAGCAGAAGGACGAGATGAGCGAGACTTCCATCGAGAACTGGGAAAAGAAAGCAAAGTCCGGATTGCTGTTTAATGATTCCACCATGCGCGATTTGAGCATGGATGTCCAGTCAATCTATACGAAGCTGATGAGCCAGACCGGCCTTAGCTACGAAGACCTGAAGGAGATGGGGATTACCTATTCGGACAACGAGAAGGACGGCGGTGTCCTGGTCTTTGATGAGGCGGCATTCCGCAGTGCGATGGAGAATAAGCCTGAGAAGGTATCGGCACTCTTCACAGGCAATGGCGGGAACGGCAAGGGCCTGATAAAGACGGTGGAGGATACCTTTACCCCATATGCAACCCGTTATGCATCCAGGAATGGCAATTCCTATGGACGCCTGATCGAGGAGGCCGGTTCTGAGAAGATACCGACTTCGATCATGAAGAACCAGATCTATAGGGAGATCAAGAGCAAGCAGGAGTTGATCGAACAGCTGCGGGCGAAGCTAAAGACCGAGCAGGACCGTTATATCTCCCAGTTTACAACCATGGAGACGATGATCAACCAGATGAATTCCCAGGCCAGCTATCTGTCGCAGATTACAGGCTAAGGAGAGAGAAAGGGATTGGATGAACGGATATAGTCGTTACAAGGAAAAGAGCATTTATTCGATGTCAAGTGCAGAACAGCTTTTGCTGCTCTTTGACGAGGCGATCAGCCGGTTGAACCGGGCGGAATATTCACTGAAGGATAAGGATTATCCGGATTTTGAGGATTGTGTCACCCGGGCGAGCCGAATTGTGCGCTATCTGATGGATATTCTGGATATGAACCAGCCGATCAGCATGGATCTGAGAAGGATATACAATTATCTGGTATATGATCTCAGCATGGTAAAGGCAGGAAGAGAGAGAAGACAGGATGAGATCGGGCGTATCCGCCATATCCTTTCCGAATTGAGGGAAGCCTTTGACGAGGCAAGCAGGAAGGCAAACGATATGCATGTAGTCAAAGAGACGGAGATCCGTGGATAGGAAAGGACTGACACAGATGGGACTGGATTTGACAAAGGTTATGGTTCTTCTTCAGAGGAAATACAGTTCAATCCGGGAGATAAGCCGGCTGACCAATGAACTCAAAGAGACTTTTGCCAGGAATGACGAGGTTTCGGCCGTCATGCTGCTGGAGATGCGGGCAGAGGAGATGGCAAAGGTGGATGCCTGTGTCGATGAGATCTGGCGCCAGGCCGGGGCAGACCGGGCAGCGATGCAAAAGCTGAGAACGCTTTTGACGGCAGACCCGGCCAAAGCATCCGGGAATGGCCCGGAGGAGAAAAAGATCTATGAGATCCGCCGGAAAACACAGGTGCTTCTGGAGGAAGTGAGAATGGCAGACCAGAAGCTGAACAGAAGTGTAGCGAGAGAAAAATCGTTTTATGGAGCCGGAGAGAAAGAAAAACGTCCGGTGAGGGTGTAAGTCAGATCATCCGTTCCGGAAAGAGGCAGAATATGGTACTTAGGCTGCTTGGCAGCCTTAGTACCTTTCCGTGTTTATCGGAGGCGGATCAAAAAGCAGGAGGGAGGGTATAGTTATGTCATTGAGAGTATCGGGAAATAATTACTCCAATTACCAGAGTATGTATCAGACACTGCGCAGCTTGCAGGCGTCCCGGACTGCCAGTGCGTCCAGGATGAACCAGGGGCAGGCAGTTGCCCCTGTTAAGCGGGTGCCGCGTATAAAGTCCGGTTCCACCCAGTATGCAGATACCCTGAAATTTGTCCAGAATTATGGAAAAGGGATGGCAGAGGTAAAGCTGAATGCATCAAAGCTGGAGGCAGGAAGCCCTTCGGGGGTCTTCTCCGGCGTGAATATCCAGAGTTCGGATGCAGAGGTGGCAACGGTAGATAAGACATTCCGCCCGAGGAAGGGCACGGATATCGGCTTAGAGGTCGAATCCTTGGCACAGGCACAGCAAAACAAGGGCCAAGCGTTGGATGCTTCGGCACAGGCCGCAGACGGTTCTTCCATGGACTTTGAGGTGACATCGGCTAAGGGCAGGAGTGTCCGTGTGAATGTCAGTGAGACTGCTGCAGATGGTTCCAGGAAAACCAATGAGCAGATGCTTAAGGAGGCGGCAGACCAGATTAATGGCAGCCGTACCGGCATCCAGGCTTCCGTAACAAAGGAGGATGGCAAGGTGTCTTTGGTTCTGTCCTCAGAGAAGACGGGTGAGAGCAACAGCTTTTCGGTTCAGGGGCAGATGGGAGCGGCACAGGGGGCGCAGGATGTGGCCGCAGAGGCACAGAATGCCCGCTATAGCGTGACACAGAACGGCAGTACGGTTTCCCGCAGTTCAGAGTCCAATAAGATTTCTCTGGATTATGGAAGGGTGGAGGCCACTTTGACCGGAACGGGGTCTGCCCAGGTCAAGGCAGGCGTGGATGAGGATCAGGTAGTATCGGCGGTGAAGGATCTGGCTTCCAGCTACAATGAAGCTACCGACCTTTTGAAGGCAAACGCTTCCAGGGGGCAGGGGACGAAGGCTCAGTATGACAATTTCCGCCGTGACATTGCAAGCGAGAGGACATTGAAGGCGGTAGGGATCAGCTATGACAAGAGCGGGAAGCTGCAGGTGGATGAGAAAGCGCTGAAAAAGGCTTTGAAGGATGATTTTGAGGGGACGAAAGAACTCTTAGGAGGCCAGTTCGGCATTGCGGACAGGATTTCCCAGCGGGCGGATTCAGCGATTGCCACTTCCTCCGGCAGGCTGGTAGACCAGGACATCTCTGCCGGGATGGACAGAAACCAGGAAAGTACATTTTCTTCGTTCCGCTATCTTTCCGATTTTTCCGGCACCGGGCCATATAGCTTGGGGAATTACTACACGGTTGGACTGTTATTGAATACTATGGGCTGACGGGTCAGGCATGTTGAAGAGAGAACGGTATGAATCAATTATTGTATGAAGGACGTACCCTGGTAGGGATGGTTTCCTCGATTATCGGCCAGGATACCTTGCATGTGATGTATAACCGGCTTGACTGGGAAAGAATGTTTCGGCTGGCAGATTATCACAGGGTGGCTAATGTGGTTTATCTGAGTGTCCTTGGCAAGGGGGATGCTCTGCCGGATCGGTGGAGGGAGCGTTTTTTTGAACGGTACCAGGAGTCACTGCTATTTGGCGAGAATTGCGACGAGTCACTGAAAGAAGTTCTCATGTGGCTGGATATGCGGGAGATTTCCTGCATTCTTCTGACTTCCGTATCCATACGGGAATTATATAAACTGCCGGAGACGGCAGAGAACACACCGGTTCAGATTCTGTTGGACGAGGAGAATTACTATTTGGCCAAAGGCTATCTGGTTGATTTAGGGTACGAGACGGATCAGATCTATAAGGGATATGGGGAGAGGATGAGGAAAATATCCGGCGTATCCGTGATTTTGTATCAGAAACTCCCTTTCCGCACGCCCGGGTATGCCAAAAATATGCAGAGGATTCTGGAAGATTCTTACATTAAGGAACCATTTGAGAATATCTGCGAACTTTCGATTGAGAGCGAATTCGTTTACCGTATGGCGAGATGTGTCTATAGGTATGTGACAGATGAACTCCGCCTGCGGGAGGTGCTGGATCTGCAGCTGTTCCATCAAAAGTGGCGGAGTGAGATCAACTGGGAGGCTGTCCAGAAGAAGCTGGAGGATTTCCAGGTAGATGAATTGGCGGAGAAGCTTCTCAGGATAGCTTATATGTGGTTTGGAGATAAAAAGGATAATTATTTTACTGACCAACCGGAAGATATAAGCGTATACGATGTGCTGGAAGACCGTTTGCTGACGAATGGGACGATCAACCGCGAGTGCGATGTACAGGCATTAAAACTGGAAAAAGCGATACGCAAGGAGATCGAAAAGGAGAAACGCGGGGAAGGGCGGGAACTGTTTTGGGAGAAGATCGTTGATACCCTAAAGCAGTTCCAGAAAAAGCTTCGCTGGGTATTCCCGGATTACCATTATATGAGTTCGATCTATCCGCTTGTAGAAAAGCTGCCGGTTCTGCTGCCTGTATTCTGGGGAGTCAGAGGGTTTCGGCTTTTGCTTCGTGTTTTTATCAAATAATAAAAGAAAAGGCTGCCGCATCAAGCGGCAGCCTCAGACTGTAGACAACTAGCCTCCTAATAGGAGGCGGTTGTCTTTTTTTCTTTAACTCAGGTTTTCGATGTAGTATA
>RAYB01000067.1 GCA_003669055.1 bacterium 1XD21-70 | reverse complement strand
AGACAGGAGATGTAAAGAAGCAGGTCTGAGGGTTTATAGGTATCCCTTGAACAACCTAAATACATTATACAAGGAGGTTACACACCATGAAGAAGCAGACAGAGAAAGACAAACTCACCGCCCTGTACGAAAGACTCTCCCATGACGACGAGCGAGCCGGGGAATCCGTCAGCATTGAGAATCAAAAGCGGATTTTAGAGGACTACGCAAGGAAAAACGGCTTTACCAATATCCGGCACTTTACCGATGACGGAATCCGGGGAACTACGTTCAAGCGTCCGGGGCTGGACGCTATGTTAGACGAAATCCGGGCGGGAAACGTGGCGACTGTTATCATCAAAGACCAGAGCCGAATCGGGCGTGACGTGGTTGAAGTGGGGCTTTTAAAGCGCACCTTTGACGAGTACCATGTGCGTTTTATCGCCGCAAATGACAACCTTGACACCGCCAACGGCTTTGATATTATGTCTATCTTCCGTGATGTGATAAACGAGTGGTACGTTGCCGACACCAGCCGCAAAATCAAGGCTGTTTTCAAGTCCAGAATGGAAAAGGGCTTGCGCTGTTCTGGTAGTGTCTGCTATGGCTACCGCGCTTCCAAAGAAGAAAAAGGAGAATGGATAATTGACGAGGAAGCCGCCGCCGTTGTGCGCCGTATCTTCCAGAGTGTCCTTGCCGGGGAAACCATAGCCAGCATAGCAAAGGCGCTCCGCACCGAGAAAATCCCTATCCCGTCCGAGCATTGGAAACGGACAGGCGAGCCAGTCCGGGCGGCAAAATACACAGACCCCTACGCATGGTCAGCGACCACTATCGGCTACATACTGAAACGCCCGGAATACACAGGGCGCAAGGTACTGGGGAAAACCGTATGCGAGAACTACAAGACCAAGAGCAGCCGCAAGACCGCGCCGGAGGAACAGTATATTTTTGAGGGCGCAATCCCCGCCATTGTGGACGTGGAAACGTGGCAGACCGTACAGAAGATACGGGAAACCGTGCGCCGCGCACCAAAGCGGCAGAACGCCCCGAACCGTTTGACAGGGCTTCTCTACTGCGCCGACTGCGGCTCTAAACTCACACACCGCTATACCCTTGTGCAAGGGAAATGGATTGAGGACGCTTTTATCTGCTCCGGCTACCGCCACTTAATCCATGACTGCACCATGCACCATATTCCTACGGCGAAAATTGAAGCCGCTATCCTTGCCGTTATCCAGCGGGTAAGCTGGTATGTGCGGCACAATGAAAAAGAGTTTACAGAGCGTGTCCGGGAAGCGTCCGACCAGAACCAAGAGAAAACCGTCAAAGAATGTAAGCAGAAAATCAGCAAGGCACAGAAGCGGCACAAAGAGCTTGACGGGCTTGTAAAAAAGCTGTATGAGGGCAACGCCACGGGCAAGATACCCGACAAGCATTTTACCCGGCTTCTTGCTGAATATGACGAGGAACAGACCGGGCTTGAAACGTCCATAGCGGAATGGCAAAGGCAGATTGAAAGCTGGAACGCTGATAAGCTGAAAACAGACCAGTTTATCCAGCTTGTGAAACGCTATACCGACTTCTCCGAATTGACAACGCCCATGCTCAACGAGTTTATCGAAAAAGTGATTGTGCATGAGGGCGAGGGGCGGGGGAATGACCGCCGCCAGCGGATAGACATTTATTTAAACTTTATCGGGGCATTTGAAGTACCCGCCCATATCGTCACCCCGGCAGAGGTGGAGGAACAACGCCACAAGCAGGAGGAACAGGCGGCAAAGGAATCACGGTCAAAGGAGCTTGCAAAGGCGCGGTATGAGAAACGCAAGGCAGCGAAACGGGCATTTACCGCAAGGAAAAAGGCGGGGCTTCTCACCCCGGAAGAACTGGAAGCCGAGGAAAGGCGGCTTGCACACAACCGGGAGCGACAAAAGGAATGGAGGGAGAAACGCAAAGCCACAGAGCCGCCCAAGCCGCCTAAGAAGAAATCCATAAAAGAGCTTATGGAGATTGAAAAGACCGGGGCAGAACTTACGCCGGAGGAAACGGAACGGCTTGCGGAACACCGCCGGAAAAAAGCCGCACAGCATAAGGCGTGGCGCGAAAGGCAGAAAGCCGGACAGCCAAAGACAAGGACGCTGAAAGAACTTGCCGCCGCCCAAAAAGAGGGGGAAGCCTTAACGCCGGAGGAAACGGAACGGCTGGAAGCCCACAAGAGCCGGAAAAAGATAGCAAGGGAAAAACTGGTACGGCAAGCCGAAACCGACCCAGCAGCGGCGGCAGAGCTGGCAAAGCAGAGGGCGTATTCTTCCGAAGCCACCAAGAAATCCCGGCAGAAAATGTATGAGGAAGCCGCCACTGGAAACCCGGAAGCGGTGGAACGCTATGAGAATTACCTTGCCACAAGGAGGGAAGCATACCACAGAAAAAAACAGGAAGCGGAACGAAGCGCATAAGGACTGAAAAACAAAAGGCGCATTGTGGAAATGTGCATAACTGGCTATGGAATCATGGATAACTCTATTCACAGCACATGGAAAAGCTAAAGAGCAGCTTTCCCACGTCCTGCAAACAGAGTTACCCAAAATTCCATAAGACAGCCAGTTATACACATTACCAGCAATGCCGACTACTACGGAATCCATCTCATACCTATTTTTCGCATATATCATTTATAATTATGGGTTGCACTTATAGGTTGCGAAAAAGAACGAGAAAGTTGATAGTCTTAATTATTTATATTTGTTATAATCTACGAGAACGCAAGGAGGTGTTTCTATGAAACTGTCTGAAAAAATCCAGTTACTTAGAAAAGAAAATAATTACTCACAGGAAGAACTAGCAGCTATCTGTAATGTGAGCCGACAATCTATTTCTAAATGGGAAGCTGATATTGCGCTTCCAGAAACAGAAAAATTGATTATATTGAGCAATTTGTTTCAAGTAACAGTTGATGTCCTGCTAAAAGATGAACTTTCAATCAATGGAACAAGAGAAGTCTATACCTGTGGGAATAATGCTATCAGAAAAGAGAGAGCAAAATTATATGAGGGTGCGTTGATTAAAGAAAGCATAGAAGATGAAACACTTTTGGATTATATTCGGGTTCATAAAGTTGAATTATGGAATACTGGTGGAGTACCCAAATATTGGACTGTTATTTTTTTTACATCCAGCGTTCCAAATTTCCCGGAATTAGCTTCAAGAGCTTTAATAGCAGACCATGAAAAAGGTGTAAATTGGTTTGTTGACTTCAAATGCAATAATACAAAATATATCGTTTTCAAAAACAAAATATTGAAATATACCATTGGGAATAAAGAAGAAAAAGCTATTGTTTGTAATGAATGTAGAATACAAGGAATTTCAGATAATGAAATGAATTGGAGTGAATAAAACAGTTTAATATGAGGGAAAAAATATGTCACGCTATTATGGAGAAGTAATCAATCTAAGCCTTAGAGATATTTCTATGCTCAAAAAGTTTAAAATAGTTGATATAAAAAAGCGTTTCTTAGGGTTAGTTAAAATTTATACTGTAGAACTTCCAAGTAAAAAAATTGAGGAAATAGCAAAGGATTTTCAATCTAATATGAGTACAAGTCTAAAAAAAGAATGGTATATTACCTTTCACAATAGGGAAAGGGTTATTGTCATTTTCCGTACAAGAATATTTGACTTATCTGGAAAAGGTATTACACCTATTCATGGAAAAATGCTTGATATATCCCATGCAGAAGATAAAGAAAATTGGAATGAACTGATTAGCTATGCAAAAAAATTAGGTGTTCCCAATAGTCAATGCGATTTTTTACCAGAAGATTTTTCCAAGAGAACATATTAGGTATTGCAAGCAATGCGTTTGATATATTCAAAAGTAATCCTAAGACCATAAATTTGTGAGATTTTACAAATAAGCGTAGAGGGAGGTAATAGTTCAATGAGAGTTTTACAGTGGATATGTTGTCCTGTTTGTGGAAATAAAACACGATTGCAGATACAAGCAGATACAGAATTAAAAAATTTTCCTCTTTATTGCCCTAAGTGCAAGCAAGAAAGTTTAATTGACGCAAAGAACTTTCAGATAACAGTTATTAGAGGGTTAAATGTTAAGGGGAAGAATTTATTAACAGAGTACCCTGTTTGAATTATTCAATCAAGACAGTATATCATTAAAGAGCCAGACGCACAGACGCAGAGCCGACAGATTTGTGAGAAATCACAGTTTGTCGGCTATTTTTCTTGAAAATGAAATACCAAAAGTATGCCAGAAGATAATCATAGGGTAGCAGTCTAAAGTGCTGTCCTTTGTATTATATAAAGCAACTGTAAACCATGCACCGCCCTTTGTGGGAGAAAGGGGGAATTTCTATGGCTTGTACAGAAGCATACAAGGAACACATCATGTATTCTTTCAATGGCTTTTGCAAAGTCGTCATACGCTATGCTGCTATCAACGCATGGCGCGACAGGAACAGGCGGCGGCAAAAAGAAATATCCTTTGAATACCTCACAGAAGAAAAGTTCTACCCTCTAAGCACATCAGACGAATTTCTCAAATCACCTTACGAACAATACCCCGTTACAATCTGCGGTCAGACAATCATCCTCACCAATGGGGAGCTTGCCGCCGCCCTGTTATCCCTGCCGGAGAAAAAGAGGGAAATCATTTACCTTTACTTTTTCGGTAATTACACACAGCAGGAAATCGCAGATTTATACGGGCATTGTAAGAGTACGGCATGGCATTACATACACAGCGCATTACAGATGTTGCAGAAAGAAATGGAGGGATTTTCACATGGGGAATACTAACCTTGTGCCGTATGAAACGATTGTCCGGGCAACCAGCGGCGAGCCGGAAGCCGTGGACGAGGTTTTACGGCATTACAGCAAACGAATCCGCTTTGCCGCCCTTGAAAACGGGCACGTCAACACAGACACCGAGGACAGCATAAAACGGCGGCTTATCACTGCCCTGTTCCAGTTCCGCTTTGACTGAAAAAGGCGGCATGACAGGAGGTGAGGGTTGTCGGGAAAATAGCCATGCTGATATTCAATGATACCGAGGAAAAAGCGGTTGAGAAAGCCATAGCCGCCCTTGCGGATATGATACCGCTGGAAGCCATACAGCCGCCCCACTCCCCGGCACTTACTTTTCCGGGATTGGAAATCAGATTACACCAACGCCGGGTACTAAAAGACGGGATTGACGTTTCTCTTACCCGTCTGGAATACGGCGCACTCTGCTGCCTTGCCGCCAGTCCGGGGAGGGTGTTCACAAAGGCGCAAATCTTTGAAGCCGTGTGGAGCATGGAGAGTGAAAGCTGCCAGTCAAACGTGGCAAATGTGATATGCAATCTACGGAAAAAGATAGAGCCGGACAGCCGCCGCCCCACCTACATAAAGACCGTTTTAGGCATAGGCTACAAGTTTACTTCCGGGGAATAACAACAGGATAACCGCCGCTATTGGCGAAGATACGAAACAGGAAATCAAGGAAAAAGGTTTCCTGTTTTTTTGCGCCCATTTTGCTTATTTCCGGCTTTACTGTATGGGAAAATACCGCCACAAAATTGGCAGAATCCACGCCATGCAAGCCGGGGGAAAACGGCAAAAGCCAGCACAGCGGAATCCGTCACTTTCTTAGAGCAAGATTCTACCACAGTACCAAATTTCGCTAATCGCTCATTTTGTCCTATGGGAATCTTGTTGGGGTTGCCACCCCAAGCCCGCCTTTTTGCGGCTTGCGCCGCTTATAATTACCGCCGCTTTTGCAGCGAGTGAAAGGAGGTTCACAGCCATGAAAAGATACAACACGCCACACCGAAGCCGGGTAATCAAGACACGCTTGACCGAGGAAGAATACGCCGAATTTTCCGAGCGTGTTTCCCTCTGCAAAATGAGCCAAGCCGAGTTTATTCGGCAAGCCCTAATCAAATCAAGCATACGCCCGGTCATTACCGTTTCCCCGGTCAATGATGAACTGCTTTCTGCCGTTGGAAAACTTACAGCCGAATACGGGAAAATCGGCGGCAGCTTGAATCAGATTGCCCGCTGTCTGAACGAGTACGGCGCACCCTATAATACCCTCTCCCAAGAGGTACGAGCCGCCACAGCGGAGCTTGCCGCCTTGAAGTTTGAAGTCTTGCAGAAAGTAGGTGAAACCGTTGGCAACATTCAAACATATCAGCTCTAAAAATGCCGACTATGGGGCGGCTGAACAGTACCTAACTTTTGAGCATGACGAGTTTACCATGAAGCCCACACTGGACGGAAACGGGCGGCTTGTTCTCCGTGACGATTACCGCATATCTTCCCTTAATTGCGGTGATGAAGATTTCGCCATAGCGTGTATGCGCTCCAATCTGAAATACGGAAAGAACCAAAAGCGGGAGGACGTAAAGAGCCACCATTACATTATCAGTTTTGACCCCCGTGACGCACCAGACAACGGCTTGACCGTAGACCGGGCGCAAGCGTTGGGCGAGCAGTTCTGTAAAGAGCATTTCCCCGGACATCAAGCGTTGGTATGCACCCACCCGGACGGGCATAACCACAGCGGAAATATCCATGTGCATATCGTCATAAACAGCTTGCGGATTGCCGAAGTTCCGCTGTTGCCGTACATGGAAAGACCAGCCGACACAAGGGAGGGCTGCAAGCACCGCTGTACAGACGCAGCTATGGAATACTTCAAAGCGGAAGTCATGGAGATGTGCCACAGGGAAAACCTCTATCAGATTGACTTGCTGAACGGGAGCAAGAACCGCATTACCGAGCGTGAGTATTGGGCGAAACGGAAAGGACAAGCCGCACTGGATAAAGGGAACGCTTCCCAAGCCGTCACAGGAGAGCCGCCCAAGCAGACCAAGTTTGAAACCGACAAGGAGAAGCTACGGCGCACAATCCGAGCCGCCCTGTCCTCTGCTATCTCTTTTGAGAACTTCTCCGGGAAACTGCTACAACAGGGCGTGACCGTCAAGGAGAGCCGGGGGCGGCTATCCTATCTCACGCCGGACAGGACGAAGCCCATCACCGCCCGGAGATTAGGTGATGATTTTGACCGTGCCGCCGTGCTGGAAGCACTCACCATAAACGCACAGAACGCCGCCAGAGCTGCCGAAAAGCCCATATCCAAACAGGAATACCCCCGCAGCATAAAAGACCGCTTACAGCATGGCAAAGCCGCTATAAACGCACCGAAACAGGACAGCGTACAGCGCATGGTAGACCGGGAAGCCAAGCTAGCCGAGGGCAAGGGCATAGGATATGACCGCTGGGCGGCTGTCCACAATCTAAAGCAAATGGCGGCTACCATGAGCGTTTACGAGGAATCCGGCTTTTCTTCCCCGGAAGAACTGGAAGCCGCCCTTGCCGCCGCCAGCGCGGAGCTGTCAAACGTCCATGCGGAACTGAAAGCCGTGGAAAGCACTTTGCGGGAGAAAAAGGACTTACAGAAACAGCTATTGGCGTACATCAAGACCAAACCCGCCCGTGACGGACTGAAAGCACAGAAAACAGAAAAAGCCCGCAGGAACTACCGGGAGCAGCACGAAAGCGATTTTATCATAGCCAAAGCTGCCACCCGGTTTTTTAAGGCACAGGGAATCCAAAAGCTGCCAGCGTCCAAGACCTTACAAGCGGAGATTGAGCAGCTAATGAGGGAGAAGAACAGCCTTTACAACGAGTACCGGGAAAAGAGGGAACGCACAAAGGAATTGCAGACTGTAAAAAGCAATATCGACCAAATCTTACACCGTGAGCCGGAACGGGGAAAGGGGCGGGAAAATGAACGGTAAACGCCCCTGCATGGACTACCCACAGTACAGAGCCGCCCGCCGCCTTGTGCATGAGTGCTGTAACTACGATAACGGCAACTGTATTGTGCTGGATAACGGCGAGCCTTGTGTATGCGTCCAGAGTATCAGCTATTCGCTTCTCTGCCGCTGGTTCATTGCCGCCGTGCTTCCCCTTGACTGGAAACTGGAAGCCGCCCTACTCCACCGGGCAGAACTGAAACGCTGTACCGAGTGCGGCGGTCAGTTTCTCCCAAAATCCAACCGGGGGAAATACTGCCCCGATTGTGCCGGACGCATGAAAAGAGCCAGAGCCGCACAGCGCAAGCGGAAACAGAGGGGGAAATGTCACGCTTTAGAAAATACAGAACCCCCGTAAATCAAGGCTTCCCGGCTACTGCTCAATGGGTATGTGATACATTTATCCTTTAACCACGGAAAAGCCGTTTTAAATGCGTAACAGAAGCCACAGACAGGAGGTGAAAACCATAACCGAATACATTACAGCCAACACCACAATGCCGCCCTTTTTCCCCTATCCCCGATTTCTGCTGAAAATGGACTTGTCACAGACTGCAAAGCTGCTCTATGCGCTGCTCCTTGACCGTTCCACCCTCTCACAGAAGAACGGCTGGCAGGACAATGAGGGCAGGACGTATATTGTCTACCCCATAGCAGAGATAGCGGAAATACTGGATAAAAGCACCATGACAATACAGAACTCCCTAAAAGAACTGGATATTGCCGGGCTTTTAGAGAGGGAACGCCGGGGATTTTCCGCGCCGAACCGCCTTTATGTGAAAGTGCCGGAAGTAGTAAAGGTTTCTTTAGATATGACACAAAGAAATCTTGATGTCAGTCCTAAAGAAAACTGTACATCAGACACAAAGAAAACTTTACCTATGATACAAAGAAAACTTTACCCTAACCAACTAAATATAAACAAACTAAAAGAGAGCCAACGAATGGGAGCGAGTGGAGAGCCGCCCGCACCCTATGGCAAATACCAGAATGTTTTCCTCACTGAAAGCGAATATGCGGAGCTGAAGCAGGAATACCCGGACTGCCTTGAACGGCTTATCGAGGAAATGAGCCGGTATATTGCTTCCAGCGGGAATGACTATGTAAGCCATGCCGCCACGCTTTACAGGTGGGCGGACAGGGAGAAAAAGGAGAACCCGAAAAAGGGAATCCCCGATTATTCTTTCAAAGAGGGCGAGAGCCTTTGACAGCGGAGATAAAACGCCCCATAAACAGGGCGTGAATAAGACCATGAACAAGGAGGACGATTTTATGTGTGATTATGATAACGCTATTTTCCGGCTTGCCACAGAAACAGAGCCAGAGCCGGAGGACTACATGGGCGAGGACGGGCTTTTATATTGCGGGAGCTGCCGCCAGCCCAAAGAAGCCTATTTCACCGAGGGAAAGGGGCTTTTCGGACGTGACCGACACCCGAAAGAATGTGACTGCCAGCGCAAACGCCGGGAAAAGCAGGAAGCCGCCGACCGGGAGCGCAAGCACCGCGACACCGTGGAAGAACTGAAACGCCGGGGATTTTCCAACGCCGCCATGCGCCAGTGGACTTTTGAAAATGACAACGGCAAATGCCCCCAAATGGATAAGGCTTTATTCTATGCGGCGAACTGGGAGGAAATGAAAGCGGAAAATATCGGCTATCTGCTATGGGGCAAGGTAGGAACAGGCAAGAGCTATTTTGCCGGGTGTATCGCCAACGCCCTTATGGAGCGTGAGGTTTCCGTGTGCATGACAAATTTTGCCTTGATACTCAATGACCTTGCCGCCAGCTACAAGGGCAGGAACGAATACATAGACCGCCTTTGCCGCTTTCCGCTACTTATCCTTGACGATTTTGGCATGGAGCGTGGCACGGAATACGGGCTTGAACAGGTATACAACGTGGTTGACAGCCGATACCGAAGCCGGAAGCCGCTGATTGTCACAACGAATTTGACGCTGGAGGAATTACAGCACCCGGAGGACACCGCCCATGCCCGGATTTATGACCGTCTGCTTGAAATGTGCTGCCCTGTCTGCATTACCGGGGAGAACATCAGGAAAGCCACGGCACAGGGGAAAATGGAACGGTTAAGGGGATTGATGAACGGAAAGGAGAGCCTATGAACCATGACACCAGCAAGACCAGCCGCACCGCCGCCCCTCTGGACGTGAAGCCCGACCTTGTGAAGCGGATAGGGAATACCACCTTTGACATACATATCCATTTCAGCGAAACGAGCCGGGAAACCTTTACGGACAAGGTAGTGCGGCTTATTGAGAATGACAAGGACAGTGTAACCAACTGAAAAGAAGATACACTTTTTCTTATTCCCTACTTGACATTACCAAAAGGAACAGTATTATGCGAGGTGGGAAAGATGCTGCAGAGGGGTACGCCGAAGCTGGACAAGGAGGGAAAACCGGTCAGGGGGAAGAATGGAAAAACCGTGTATGAGCCTTATAAAATCCGGGTATTCAATACGATAAATTTTCAGAAAAGTATGCACTTCAATCCCTTTGCGTATATCCACTCGGAGAAGGACATTTTGAAGATCGTCACTACGCTGATCGCAAACACAAAAGGGGAGGGAAAGGCCGGCGACGATTTCTGGGTGAGTGCGACTTGTTCGCAGGCGGTAAAAAGTCTGCGCACAGCATGATTTATCAAAATCAGTCTGTGAACTGATAATTC
>RAYB01000066.1 GCA_003669055.1 bacterium 1XD21-70 | reverse complement strand
TTTGCCCCCCGCCCCTGCCTCCTCTCCCCCCTTTGCGCCCCGCCCTGCCGCGCCTCCCCCTGGGCGAACCTCTCCCCTTGCACCCCTCCCCGATTTCCGTTATAATTGCAATAGCGCCCTTCCTCTGCCCCCGGCAGGGACGGCGGGCTGCCTTACTATCATCTTACAAGGAGGTTCCCCTTTTTATGCTCCCTGACTTTCATATCCACACTTCATTTTCCCAAGACTCCTCTGCCCCTGCGCGCGCGCAGATAGAACGCTGTATGGCTCTTGGCATGGAGGAACTTTGTATTACCGACCACCATGACTATGCCACCGGCATGGAGGAGGAACTTTTCCTTTTGGACTTCCCTTCCTACTTATCCGGGTTGTCCCTCCTCCGTGACGAATATTCCGGGCGGATACGGGTCAATATCGGGGTTGAATTGGGCTTGCAGGTTCGTATCCGGGAATACTTAGGCCGTCTGGCATCCACCCTGGATGTGGATTATATCATCGGCTCCAGCCATTTTATCGACCAGATGGATCCTTATTACCCCAGCTTCTTTGAAGGCAGATCCGAACGGGAGGCCTATGAACGCTATTTTGAGGTCTCCTTACAGCGCGTCCGTGCCCTGGATTGCTTTGACTCCTTCGGCCATCTGGACTATGTCGTCCGCTACGGCCCTGACACCAACCGGAATTATTCTTATGCTGCTTACCGGGATTACATCGACCCGATCCTCCGTGCCCTGGTCGAAAAAGGAACGGCCTTGGAATGCAATACTGCCGGTTTTAAGTATGGCTTAGGCCACCCGAACCCCACGGAGGATATCCTCCGGCGGTACCGTGAACTGGGCGGAGAACAGGTCACCTTAGGCTCGGATGCCCATGCCCCGGAACATATCGGCTACTCTTTTGGCCAGGCACGGGAAATCCTTTTGGATTGTGGTTTCCGTTTCCTTACCGTTTACCGTCAGCGGAAACCGCAATATCTTTCCCTGTAGCCCTGTCCCGGCAGGCGCAAAAGGATGTTTGGTATACATACCCCCCAGCGGACAGAGGACACCTGTCTTTGCCTGCTGGGGTATCAAGGGACAGCATACAGGAAAAGCCGCCTCTACCCTGCCATTTGGCAAGATACCGGCGGCTTTTCCTGTATGCTAATGTTCCATTGCATATTTTGCAACTAACGCCCAAACCATCTTATTGCGGTTCCAAATATCCTCGTATTCCGACAAGGGCAGCGGGCAAGCCACGCTCCCGGTTTCAATCGTCACGCCTGGGATTGGGTCATCCTTGATCTGTGTCCAGTCTTTAAAGCCGCCGTGGCCGCTGCTCCCAGCAGCCCGATACCCGGTGGATGCCTCAATCAGCGCCGTCATTTCCCCGGATGCCTGCTGCACCCGGTTCCCCTGGTAATCCCAGTAAATGACATTTCCCATGCTGTGGTAGCTGACCGTCGCCGCCCACCTGCGGGAATTTGCCAGATTGGCCAGCGCCTGGCTCTCCGGCTCGGACAACGGCTCTGCCCCCCGGTAGCCTGCATAGGAGGGCGCCATATCGGCAGACAGCATATCCCAGTCCGCCGGGAAATTCTGGTTCAAATCCACGCCTCTCCCATTGGCCTTCCAATAACTCAGGTAGCGGTCAAGCGGTGCGGCTGTCCGCCCCAGGGATACATCGCTTGCATAACACTGCTGGATTTCCTGCCGCAGCTGCTCTGAACGGATCGCGTCCAGGCCAAACTGGCTCAGCGCAATCCCGTCCGGGTTTACCATCGGCACAAAATGTACTGCCACCTGCTGAAGGAGTGACGATAAAGGTTGGCCTCCATAACTTCCGCGGTCATAAAATTCCAGTCCGTATTCCAGCTGTTTCATCACCAGCAGCGGCGTCATATATTCCCTTGCATGGATACCCGCATGGATCAGGACATGCTTTCCTGCATCCGGATTGCCCAGGACAGCCTCATAAATATTCCTGCCGTCCCAGGATGTCCCGATCACATTGACCTGCAGCCGGCTCCCATACCGTGATTTGAGTTTTTCCAGGTCCGAGGCCATGCTCTCATAAGAATACTTCTCTGCCACGGCCACCGTAGGGTTTTTTACCGGCTCTGCAAAATAATCAATCCTGCCCGGCACCACATTGGTGGGATCCATGATCCCAGACCCAGCCGCCACCCCCGGGCCGGCGGCTGACGAACTGCCTGCTGCCGAACCGGCTCCTACGACCGGAGAACCTCCTCCCGAGCCGCTGCCGACTACAGGAGAACCCCCTCCCGAGCCGCTGCCGGCTTCCGGTGAGCCCCCTGCTGACGAGCCGCTGCCGACTACCGGTGAGACTCCTGCTGCCGAACCGCCGCCCGCTGCCGCTGAGGCATCGCCTGCCTCTGCCTGCGGTGAATCGCCTGCCGTGCCGCTGCCTGCTTCCGCCGCTGAAGCGGTGTTTTCCCCTCTAGTCCCTGCCTCCCCGCCCGCTGAAATATCCAAAGCCGGTACCTCTGCCATGGCCAAGGCAAGAGAGGAGTCTGCTGCCATTAACCCCACTGCCAGCATCCCTGCCAGCAAATATCTATGATTTTTTTTCATGCCTGCTTCCTGTCTGATGCCCCGCTGCTTGCAGCAGGGTGTTTCACTTAAGATCCCCTGGCTTCATGCTAAGGCTGATCTTGCCCATCTTATCCACATCCAATACCTTCACCGTCACGGTATCGCCGATGTTTACCACATCCTCCACCTTCTCCACACGCTTGTCGGACAGGCGGGAAATATGCACCATGCCGTCCTTCTTCGGCTTCAGTTCCACAAACGCGCCAAAAGGCATGATCCGCACCACCTTGCCGGTCAGAAGCTGCCCTGGCTCGATGTCTGTCACAATGCTGATAATAATCTCCTTTGCCCTCTCAATCATATCCTTGTCCGTACCGCAGATATCCACGCGGCCGTCCTCAGAGATATCGATCTTTACGCCGGTCTCCTCAATGATCTTGTTGATCGTGCTGCCCTGCTTGCCGACCACATCGCCGATCTTCTGCGGGTCAATGGTGACCTGGTCAATCTTCGGCGCATACTTGCCCACTTCCTTGCGGGGCTCGGCAATCACCGGCTTCATCACCTCGTCCAAGATATAAAGCCTTGCCTCACGGGTCCTGGCAATCGCCTCCTCGATAATCGGACGGGTCAGGCCATGGATCTTGATGTCCATCTGGATTGCCGTGATCCCCTTGTGGGTGCCGCCTACCTTAAAGTCCATATCGCCAAAGAAGTCCTCCAACCCCTGGATGTCTGTCAGCACGATATAGTCATCGTCGCTCTCCCCTGTCACCAGGCCGCAGGAAATGCCTGCCACCATCGCCTTGATCGGCACGCCGGCCGCCATCAAGGACAGCGTGGAAGCACAGATGCTTGCCTGTGATGTGGATCCATTGGATTCCATCGTCTCAGACACAGTACGGATGGCATAAGGGAATTCCGCCTCGCTCGGCAGCACCGGAACCAGTGCCCGCTCTGCCAATGCGCCATGCCCGATCTCGCGGCGTCCCGGCCCTCTCGACGGCTTTGTCTCCCCCACCGAATAGGACGGGAAATTATAATGGTGCATATAACGTTTTGAAGTCTCATTCTCATCCAGCCCGTCCAGCCTCTGTGCCTCTGACATCGGAGCCAGGGTACAGACATTTAAGATCTGGGTCTGCCCACGGGTAAACATGCCGGAGCCGTGTACCCTCGGCAGCAAATCAATCTCTGCCGCCAACGGCCGGATCTCGGTAATCGCACGGCCGTCCGGGCGTTTGTGGTCCTTTAAGATCATCTTGCGGACGGTCTTCTTCTGGTACTGGTAGACTGCCTCGCCCAGCACAGAAAGCCACTCCTCTTTCTCCGCGAATGCCTCCTCCAGCTTCTCGGTAATCCGGCGGATATTCTCCTCCCTGGTCTGCTTGTCGTCGGTAAATACCGCTTCCTCCATCTCAGTCGGCGGCACAATCTCACGGATTGCCGCAAACAGTTCCTCGGGAACCGCACAGCTTTCATAGGAATGTTTCGCTTTGCCGCACTCCGCCACGATGGTATCGATAAATTTGATAATCTCTTGGTTGACCTCATGTGCCTTAAAAATGGCCTCGATCATCACCTGCTCCGGCACTTCCTTTGCCCCGGCCTCGATCATGATGACCTTCTCCCTGGTGGAAGCCACAGTCAGCGCCATATCCGACACAGCCTTCTGCTCATTCGTCGGGTTTACAATAAACTCCCCGTCTATCATGCCGATCTGGGTCGTCGCACAAGGGCCGTCAAACGGAATGTCGGAAATACAGGTCGCAATCGCCGAACCCAGCATCGCCGTATATTCCGGACTGCAGTCCGGATCCACAGACATCACCAGGTTGTTCAGCGTCACATCATTTCGGTAATCCTTTGGAAACAGCGGGCGCATCGGACGGTCAATCACGCGGGCAGTCAGCACGGCATTCTCCGATGCCTTGCCCTCCCTGCGGTTAAATCCCCCCGGGATCTTCCCCACCGAATACAGCTTCTCCTCAAACTCCACGCTCAGCGGGAAGAAATCAATCCCCTCCCGCGGCTTGTCCGATGCGGTAGCCGTAGACAGCACCACCGTATCCCCATAATGCATAAACGCAGCGCCATTGGCCTGCTTTGCCACCCTGCCCACATCTACTGTCAGGGTTCTCCCTGCCAGTTCCATACTAAAACTTTTGTACATGACATCGTCTCCTTTTCTTTTTTCTTAATATTTGTGCAGAAGACTCCGAAACTACTGCTCTGCGCAAAAGCACCGTTTTTGCGTACAGCAGTCGTCTCGGGCATTTCTTCTGGCAAATACCTCATTTTCTGCATAAACGCTTAAACAACTACAGGGTGGAGAAAACTCTCCACCCCGAACCCGTCCTACTTTCTGATCCCCAGCTTCTCAATCAAAGCACGATAGCCTTCCAGGTCGGTTTTCTTCAGGTAATCCAACAGCCCACGTCTCCGTCCTACCATCTTCAGAAGCCCGCGTCTGGAATGGTGATCCTTCTTATTCGCCTGCAAATGCTCTGTCAGTTCTGCAATCCTTGCTGTCAGGATCGCAATCTGTACCTCCGGTGAACCGGTATCGCCCGCTTTCCTTCCGTACTGTTCGATAATTGCTGCTTTCTTTTCCTTTGAAATCATGGGATTCCCTCCTTAACTTTGTTCTTACCGCAAGCCAAGCCCTTGGTTGGAGTATCCAAAGAACCGCGCCCCGGCGTCTATCCATACTGGCCTATCTTACCACAACCTGCCCGGGCTGTCAATCCGGAAAAAGGCCGATATGGATCAGAAATGCAATCAGGATCCCCAGCACAGCCCCTGCCAGAACCTGCAGCGGCGTATGCCCGACCAGTTCCTTTAAGCGCTTCTGGAACTGCTCATTATCCAGGCGGAAAAAATCCTGCTCCATAATCAGGTTCAGGAGTTTGGCTTGTTTCCCGGTCTCCTGGCGCACCCCAATGGCATCATACATCACCACCGATGCCAGGATAAAACAGATCGCAAACTCGAATGATTCCACGCCGAAACGGATCCCGGCGCCCGCCGTCAGTGCACAGACCGTAGCGGAATGGGAACTTGGCATGCCGCCCGACCCCACCAGCCGCTCCGCAGAAAAATTCTTATTCAGGGTAAACTCAATGATTGTTTTCAGGATCTGAGCCACTGTCCAGCCTGCCACCGCACAGACCAGCACTTCATTGCTTAAGATTCTCTCCCAAAATGACATATGCCATCTTTCCCTGTCCTTTAATAGCCAATCAGCCAGTCATACAGTTCCTGGTACTTCATGGCAGAGGTATGCCAGGAGAAATCCTGTGCCATGGCACGGTCGATAATCTTATTCCATTCCCTTTTCTTCTCATAATACACATACTTGGCATAACGGACGGAGTCCAGCATCTCATGGGCATTGTAGTTTGCAAAAGAGAATCCCGTGCCGCTGTTCTCATATTCGTTGTAGGGCTGTACCGTATCCTTCAGCCCGCCGGTCTCCCTTACAATCGGCACAGTGCCGTAACGAAGCGCCATCAGCTGGCTTAACCCGCACGGCTCAAACAGGGACGGCATCAAAAATGCGTCGCAGCCGGCATAAATCTTGTGGGACAGTTCCTCCGAATAATAAATCTGCGCGGAAACCCGGTCATGGTATTTCCAGTCGTAATGGCGGAACATGTTCTCATACCGCTCATCCCCGGTCCCTAGCACGATCAGCTGCATGTCTTCCGCACAAAGTTCGTCCATCACCCCCTGGATCAGATCCAGCCCCTTCTGGTCCGTAAGGCGGGACACAATCCCTACCAGGAATTTCTTATCATCCACCGGCAGCCCCACCTGTTCCTGCAGGGCACATTTGTTTTTCGCCTTCTCCTTGCGGAAATTCTTCGCATTGTAAGGCTTGACGATATATTTGTCCGTCTCCGGGTTGAAATCATCGTAATCGATCCCGTTAACTATGCCCCGCAGGCTGTTGGAACGCGCCCGCATCAGCCCGTCTAATCCCTCGCCATAAAACGGCATCTTTATCTCCTCTGCATAAGTCTGGCTCACTGTGGTAATCGCGTCTGCAAACACAATGCCGCCCTTTAACATATTGCCGTCCTTATAGGCTTCCAGCTTGTCCGGTGCAAAATAGTAATCCGGGAGCCCGGAAAACCTCTGGATCGTCTTCACATCCCACACACCCTGGAACTTTAAATTGTGGATTGTCATCACGGATTTCATGTTCCGGAAAAACTCCCCGCCGCGGAACCGGTCTTTTAAATAAACCGGGATCAATCCGGTCTGCCAGTCATGGCAATGCACCACGTCCGGCTGGAAACCGATCACCGGAAGGGAAGACAATGCCGCCTGGCAGAAGAAAGAAAACTTCTCCAAATCATAGAACCAGTCCCCATAGGGCTTGTCCCCATTGAAATAAGACTCATTATCGATAAAATAAAACGTAATCCCGTCCAGCACATACTGCATAATGCCGACATAACGGCTCTGCCCCAGGTAGTCCATATAGAAATGGTTGATATAGGTCATCTCATTACGCCATTTCTCTTTTATGCACAGATATTTAGGAACCATCACCCGCACATCAAAATACTCCCTATCAAAGCACTTCGGCAAGGATCCTGCCACATCCGCCAGGCCTCCGGTCTTGATAAACGGCACTGCCTCTGATGCAACAAATAAAATTTTCTTCATCGAAATAACCTCCTGATTTCTCGTCCGCCCCCTAAGCAGATCTTACTTACTTATCAGTATACAATATTTGGGCAGATTTAGGAAGCAGAATTTACATTCTTTTGTAATCCAGCCTTATTTTGTCCGAAATCAATGCGATAAATTCCGAATTCGTCGGCTTTCCCTTGCCGTTGCTGATGGTATAGCCAAACAAGTCATGGATCGTATCCAGGCGTCCCCGTGTCCATGCCACTTCGATTGCATGGCGAATCGCCCGTTCCACACGGCTGGAAGTGGTATTGTGGCGTTTTGCTATGCTGGGATACAGTACCTTTGTCACACTGACTAGGATCTCTTCCTCTTCCACAGAGATGGCAATAGCATCTCTCAAATATTGGTATCCCTTGATGTGGGCGGGAATCCCGATCTCATGGAGCAGGCGTGTCACGTCATTTTCCAGGTTCTGGCGGATGTACTCTTCACGGTTCATATAAGGGTTCACTTTGCCGCTTTCCAAATGCGGCACATTCCTCTCCTTGCCTGCACAGACACGCCGTATTTTTTCCATAAGCAAGTCTTTCTCAAAAGGCTTCATGATAAAATAGCTGGCGCCCAGGCGGAACGCATCCCGCGTCACCTGCTCACTGCCTGCCGCGCTCACCATGATGAAGGACGGAACTTTCCTGCCAGTCCGTTCCTTGCGGATCTTTTCCATCACCGCGATCCCATCCATCTTTGGCATAATTACATCCATCAATACCAGATCTGGTTCTTCCCTCACAATCATCTCATAGGCATCCTGTCCGTTATCTGCCTTCCCTACAACGCGGAAGCCATTTTCCTCTTCCAGCATATTGTTTAACAGATTCAGCATTTGTGGGTTATCTTCCGCGATTGCTACATGAAACTCCGACATTCTTCATTCCCTCCTATTTCTCATGTTGTAAAATGTATTATAGACGCAACCTTTGTCTGTTTGCAATCAGATTCCGTCGCCAAGTTTTGACATCCTACTACAACGGGAATTTTAAAAACCTGTGACATGCCCTTCCCCATTACCCGGAAGATCCGTAAATAATGCCGGTACTCATTTTATGTGTACCGGCATCTGGCTATTCAGTCTTCTTTTTTCTCTTCCTTTTCTTCAATCGGTGAAATCACAGAAAACATGTCCTTCATAGATTCCTGATAAAAACAATACTGTCCGCGCCCGGCGTTCTTGGCAGAATACAACGCCCTGTCCGCACAATATAGCAATTCATCGTAACTGCCTGCCAGCGGGCCGCTTTTGGCTACTCCCATACTGACAGAAATCTGAAAACCGTTATACTCTCCTAACAGGGAACGGAAAATCCTGTCCACCAGCTGTTCCAACCCACCCCTATATTCCAGGAAAACCATAAACTCGTCTCCGCCTACCCTGGCGGCAAGGTCTCCCTCGCGGACACATTGCCTCAGCTTCCCTGACATAAATTTCAGCAGCTGGTCGCCAAACACATGCCCGCGCTGGTCATTGGCATTCTTAAAATGATCCAGGTCCAGGATAATAAGGGCATACTTCTTTCCAGGCCTGACTGTCATCCGCTCCTGGATGGTTTTGCGTGCACTGGCATGGTTTAAAAGCCCTGTCAGGCTATCATGGCTGGCCATATGTTCCAAATTGATCATCTGTAAGTGTTCCTCATGGATGTCAACCACCTTACCGATAGCCCCTAAAAAACACGGCGTCTCGTCTGACGACCAAGTGGCGCGGCTGATCACCCTGTGCCAGCGCTTTTCCCTGCCGGCCTGAAGCATGCACTGATACTGGATCACAGGCTCTTCCGGCGTCGTCGCCTTCAGCATCCTGGCCAAAGTCTCTATCTGCTCGGCACCGGCCACTGCCAGAAGCTGTTCGTCTTCCAGCGGATCCATAATCATCTCCTTCACGCCAAGCTGGGCAGCACCCCATTCGGAGAATGTTATCATCGAAGGGTCACTCGTATATTCAAACTGGATCTCCTTGGACATGGAAGCAAAGAAACGGTACTTCTCCCGTTCATGCTCCAGAAGGCGGAGCGTCCTCTCCGACGCCGACAGCTCCTCATGGCGCATCATCTCCTCAGCCACATTCCTCATCTCCTTGCGGCTGTTACGCCCATGGGAATTCACCTCCAGTTCCTCCTGGATCGTATCTGCCGTTTCCAGCAAGCATTCCAGTACCAGGGGGTTAAATGCCCCGCATTCCCCGTTAAGGATCATCTCAACTGCCACCTCATGGGAAAATGAACGCTTGTATACCCTCTCGCTTGTCAATGCATCGTACACATCTGCAAACGCCACAATCTGCGCTGAAATCGGTATCTCCTCCCCTGCCAGTCCATCCGGGTACCCTTTGCCGTCATAGCGTTCATGGTGCCAGCGGCAGATCTCATACGCAGTCTTTACCAATGGCTCATCCTGCCGGAACGGCAGTTCCTTCAGCATAGAAGCCCCAACTTCCGAATGTCTCTTGATTACCTCAAATTCTTCCTTTGTCAGCCGCCCCGGCTTGTTGAGGATTTCCTCAGGAATCGCTATCTTTCCGATATCATGGAGTGCGGAAGCCGTGCTGATCATAGAAATATCGGCATGGCTTAGGGGATATTTCTTCGTTTTCTGCACCAAATGCTGCAGCAATACCTCTGTGATCGTGTGAATATGTAGCACATGTAAGCCGCTTTCCCCATTCCGGAATTCCACAATATGGCTTAATATATCTATCATCAGGCTGCTTCGTTTTTCTTTTTCATATATCTGGTCTGATACCATGCCCACCAATTTTTTCTGCTTCGCATACAGAAGGATTGTGTTCACCACTCTTCGATGAACTACAATCGCATCAAAAGGACGGCTGATATAGTCCGTAACCCCTAACTCATAGGCACGTTCCACGTGGGAAGCGCTGTTTTCAGCAGAAATCATAATAACTGGAATGTTTTCTATCCAGTGGTATTTGTTCATCATAGCCAGGACTTCAAAACCGTCCATCTCCGGCATCACAATATCCAGCAAAAGCAGTGATATCTCCGTCTCCCTGCTTTTTAAGATAGTAACCGCTTCCAGGCCATTCTCTGCTTCCAGGATCTCATATTCTTCCTCCAGCATATCGGCCAAAATGGAACGGTTCATCTCCGAATCATCGGCAATCAGAATTTTATACTTTTTTTCATTCTTTGTTTCCATAACTTCCTCTTCCTTTTGATTTCCAAATCTTTCTCATTCTAACTTTTGTCGATGTGGGCATTCCCGCTTTCCTTTGATTTTAATTATCATAACACTTTTTCCTTGGAAACTCAACTTTAAAACTCATAAAACATATATAAGCAACGCAAAAAACAACGGAAACCCTACTTTACTAAGATTTCCGTTCATTACCTAAAAAGAGCGACAGACGGGACTCGAACCCGCGACCCCGACCTTGGCAAGGTCGTACTCCACCAACTGAGCCACTGTCGCAT
>RAYB01000065.1 GCA_003669055.1 bacterium 1XD21-70 | reverse complement strand
GCCTATATTAGAGTATAGAGATAAAGAGATTAGAGATAAGAGTATAGAGAATAGAGAGGGAGATATGGCACACGCCTTTGGGAGATACCGGAATGTGTTTCTATCTTCTGCAGAACTGGCAGAACTCCAGACGGAACTCCCCTCTCTCTGGGAACATTACATTGAGCGGCTGTCCGAGTACATGGAATCCAGCGGAAAAGGCTATAAAAACCATGTCGCCACAATCCGGCGCTGGGCGAATGCCGACAAAAAGAAAGAGGAACCGCCTGCCCGGAACCGGGATTACAGCGTAGAGGAAGGAGAAACCATATGATAGAGATTACCGCAGAAGTCCGGGCGGCCATTGACAAAGCCGCCGGGGATATGGAGCTTGCCGGGGAAGAATACATAGAACCGGCTGACGGGCTTATCCACTGTAAGAAATGCCATGGCAGCCGTCAGACCGTTGTGCCTAGGTTCGGAGGCTCCGGTTATTTCATGCCCCGCTGCCTCTGCCCCTGCCAGCAGAAGGCGCAGGAGGAACGGAAAGCCATGGAGGAACAGAGGGAACGCATGGAGCGTATCCAACGCCGGAAGGCGCAGGGGCTTCAGGACAGATACCTTTATGATTACACTTTCGCCAATGATAACGGCCAGAACCCCGTCATGGAGAAAGCGCACGCCTATGTGGAGCATTGGAAGGAGGCATACCGAAACAATACCGGCCTTCTGCTCTTTGGTGACGTGGGAACCGGGAAATCCTTTTTTGCCGGCTGTATCGCCAATGCCCTGCTTGACCGTGACGTGCCGGTACTGATGACGAATTTCCCGTCTATCCTGAACCGGCTGACCGGCGTGTTTGCCGAGGACAGGGCGGCCTTTATCGCCAGCCTGGACGATTACAGCCTGCTTGTCATTGACGATTTAGGCGTGGAAAGGAATACCGAGTATGCCATGGAGCAGATGTTTACCATCGTTGACAGCCGGTATCGGAGCAAGAAACCGTTGATTGTCACGACAAACCTGAAACTGGAAGAAATCAAGAATCCGCCAGACCTTGCCCACGCAAGGATTTATGACCGCATACTGGAACGGTGCGCGCCGGTTCTCTTTTCCGGTAAGAACTTCCGGGAGGAAGGAGCCAGGGCGACCAAAGCGGCGGCGAAGGAGATTGTGAGTAAAGGATAGCATAAACTGATTGCATGAAAAGGAGAATTTATGGGAAGCGAGAAAATCACAGAGGACACTACCACCACAGCACCAGTTAAAGACGCTCCCGCACTGGTGAAGAAGATTGGCCGGACTACCTACATTGTGAGGGTTCATTTCAGCAAGACCAGCAAGGAAACCATGAGCGACAAAATCAAGCGTATGCTGAAAAATGAGATACAGCAGATGTAAAAAAGCGATAAAGGAAACAGGCCGGGAATCAGAAATGCGCTGTCTCCCGGCTTGTAAAATCAGGAGGTTTATGGTAGTATGGAGATACGAAAACAGAAGGGAAAGCAGGTGGGAAGATTGACAGTGACGGAACAGATAGACCAGAAACATCAGGAAGATTTACAGAGGCTAAGAGGCTTTCGCCTGCTTGATGATGATTTCCTCACCAAGTGTTTTGAGGGAGATACGGCAAGCATAGAACTGGTATTGCAGATTGTGCTGGAAAAGCCGGATTTAAAGGTGCTGGACGTTCGCACCCAGGTATTTGTGGAGAACCTGCTGAACCGTTCAGTGAGGCTGGATATCCTGGCTACGGACAGCACAGGGGCAAAACTGAATGTGGAAGTACAGCGTTCCGACAAAGGAGCCGGGAGAAAAAGGGCAAGGTACAACAGCAGCATGATGGATGCAAACCTTTTGAAGAAAGGCGAGGACTTCGACAGGCTGCCGGAAACGTGGGTAATCTTTATCACAGAGAATGACGTAATGGGAAAAGGGCTGCCGCTCTATCCGGTTGAGCGGTGCTTTTTAGGAACCGGGGAAAGATTTGAGGACGGTTCGCACATACTGTATGTAAATGGCGCTTACCGTGGAGATACTCCAATCGGAAAACTCATGCATGATTTTTCGTGTACTAATGCGGCAGATATGTATTATACGACACTGGCAGACAGAGTTCGTTTTTTCAAGGAAAGTAAGGAGGGTATTTTAATCATGTGCAAAGTCATGGAGGATATGAGAAAAGAATCTTTACAAGAGGGCATAAAAGAAGGGGCAATAAATACTGCTAAAAGAATGTTGACAGATGGAATATTGACACTTGAAAAAATTGCGGAATATGCAGGACTTCCTCTTGACGAAGTAAAAAAATTGAAAGCAGAGCGGACAGCATAAAACAAAGCCGTAGGCCGGGAATCTAAAAACAGGTTCCCGGTCTTATTTTTTTGCCCTGAAATGTAAATTTTCTGTGAATTTGATTAAAAAGTCCTTTACAAAACGTCACTGGAAAGACAGCCAAGTCCATATTGATTAGCTGCGCTTCCAGGCTTGCGCCCTTTGACATCCGGGAGGTTCGGGAGATCACCATGTACGACGAGCTGGATCTGGACATGCTGGGGGACGAGCGTACCGCCCTGTTCCTTATTATGAGCGATACAGACGGCACGTTTGCCTTCCTCATCAGTTTGATCTATTCCATCCTGTTCAACCGTCTGTGCGAGCGGGCGGATGATGTGTATGGGGGAAGGCTTCCTGTCCATGTGCGCTGCCTGATTGACGAGGCGGCCAATATCGGCCAGATCCCAAACCTGGAGAGGCTGATGGCGACCATACGGAGCCGTGAGATCTCTGCGTGCCTGGTTCTGCAGGCCCAGAGCCAGTTAAAGGCGCTTTATAAGGACAACATGGACACGATCATCGGCAACTGCGACGCTTCCCTTTTCCTGGGAGGCAAGGAGGAAACCACCTTAAAAAGCTGGAACTCCCTTTTAGGGAAAGAGACCATCGACATGTACAATACCAGCGTCACCAAGGGCAACCAGGAATCCCACGGACAGAATTTCCAGAAGCTGGGAAAGGATCTGATGTCGGTGGACGAGCTGGCGGTCATGGACGGAGGGAAATGCCTTCTGCAGATCCGCGGCGTGCGCCCTTTCCTGTCCAGAAAATATGACATTACAAAGCACCCCAATTACCGGCTGCTCTCGGACTTCAACCCGAAGAACCATTTTGACATAGAGAAATTCCTGTCAACCAGGCTTCCGGTCCGTCCGGGGGAGCTGTACCGCAACTATGATGTTTCGCCGGAGGAACTGGCGGAATTTACCAGTTAAAGGAGGCCCTATTGAGGATTCGCGCACCCCCTGAAATGATACACCCAAATGACATACCTGAAAACTGAATACTGGCAGGTTCATCCTGCGTACTTTGCCGCTCCTGTATTTGAAGCATGTGATTTCTGATACGGGGGCGGCTTTTTTTGTTTCCGGCCGGAAGGAGCCGGCAACCGCAAACATTTTTCTGAATAAAGGAGGAAATTTTTATGGCATTTTTTGCGAGCGCGATTGACACTTTGAAGATTCTGGTGATTGCCCTTGGAGCAGGGCTTGGAGCATGGGGCGTTATCAACTTATTGGAGGGTTATGGCAATGACAATCCCGGCGCGAAATCGCAGGGGTAACGTAAGCCCTCCACGGACAAGTAATTGCCGTGCAGCGTATGGTGGGAGTCCATACGGCGACAGACTGAATTGCTGGAACCCCCTAAAGCCGCGCGTACCACAACATGGGGATGGAACAGGCCCGGATGTGACGGTGGCGAAAGCAGAAAAAAACGTGCGGATGGTGCATGGCGCGAGCCTGTACACCGGGACAATGGGCGATCAGCAGCGAAGCCCCCAAAAGGGGAACGTCCAACGACTATCCTTTGCAGGAGTAGGGCCAAGCGGCCCGAAGCAGTCTGCCCCGCGCCATGCGGGTGAAGATATAGTCTGCGCCCATGTGAAAGCATGGGGTGTCCGCCTCTTTATGGGGTGGGGTCGCACCGGGGCAGCGTACCGGTGTGAACAAAACGGATGAAACAGCTTATGGCAGGCGGAGGGATCGCCCTGGTAGGCGCGACCCTGATCCCCCTGCTCTCCGGCCTGTTCGGTTAAGAAAGGCGTAACCTATGGGCGGTCTGTTTGAACGGATAGCAGACTGGATCAAAGAGGGTCTGATCGAGGCGATCACCGGACAGTACACCAGCATTTTTGAATCGGTCAATAACCAGGTAGGCGACGTGGCGGCCCAGGTGGGCCAGACACCCCAGGGCTGGAATGGCGGCGTGTTTTCCATGATACGGAATCTTTCGGAAACCGTCGTCATTCCCATTGCGGGAATCATCCTGACCTTTGTCCTGGTCTATGAGCTGATCCAGATGATACTTGAAAAGAACAACATGCACGATTTCGACACCTTCAATATCTTCAAGTGGATCTTCAAGACCTTTGTAGCCACCTACCTGCTCACCAACTGTTTCACCATCGTCATGGCGGTGTTCGACGTGGCGCAGAACGTGGTGGGCCAGAGCGCCGGCGTGATAAACGGGAACCTGGATGTGACGGCGGCGCTTTCCGACCTGGAGGCCCAGCTTGAAGCAATGGGGATGTGGGAGCTGATCGGTTTGTGGCTGGAGACCAATATCATCAACCTATGCATGTGGGTGCTGTCCATTGTGATATTCGTCATCGTCTATGGCAGGATGATTGAGATTTATTTGACCGTGAGCCTTGCGCCGATCCCATTTTCCACAATGGTTAACCGGGAGTGGGGGCAGATGGGGACGGGGTATCTCCGTTCCCTTTTTGCGCTGGGCTTCCAGGGGTTTTTGATCCTGGTCTGCGTGGCTATCTATGCGGCGCTGGTCCAGGCGATCCCCTCATCCGGCGACATCCATAGTGCAATCTGGGGCACGGCGGGCTATACGGTCCTTCTGGCCTTTGCCCTCTTTAAGACAGGTTCGCTATCCAAGAGCATATTTAACGCGAGATAATGCGTGAACAAGTGATTTCAGGACAAGGAGGATTTTTTATATGAGTAAAACCAATACCGAAGCCATGCAGCAGGAAACACAGGCGCCGGAGGCGGCAGGCGGATTGAAGCTGGACGTGCGGGTGCGCCCAATTGCCCCGATGGGGAACCTTCTGGGCTATGCAAGCGTAACCATCGGGGACAGCTTCAAGATTGACGGCTTCCGTATCTGTTCCGGGGAGAAAGGGCTGTATGTGAACATGCCTTCCACCCAGGATAAAAGCGGGGCATGGAGGGATGTGTGCTGGCCGGTGACGGCGGACTTCCGCAGGCAGCTTAACGATGCACTGATCGAAGGGTACAGCACAGCCATCGAGAACCTGCAGGCGACACTTGACGCCACCAGGGGCACGGCGGAGAAGCCTTCCGTGGCCGGGGCGCTGAAAGAGAATGCAGGGAAGGTCAAGAGCCAGTCGGCGAAGGCGGCACCTGCCAAAAAAGAGCAGGAGCGATGATGGAGGCGGCAAAGCAGTACGCCGTCCTCTATGCGGACCCTCCCTGGCATTATGACATGAAGCGTGGGAACGGCGTGGCGGAGAACCATTACCCCACCATGAGCATAGAGGAAATCTGCGCGCTCCCGGTAGCTGAACTGGCGGCAAAGGACAGCGTCCTTTTTCTTTGGGCCACGTTCCCGCAGCTTGGCGAGGCGTTCCGCGTCATGGAGGCATGGGGCTTCAAGTATAAGACGCTGGCCTTTTTATGGCTCAAACAGAACCGGAAGGCTGATTCCTGGTTTTATGGGATGGGCTTCTGGACCCGGAGCAATGCGGAGGTCTGCCTGCTGGGAACAAGGGGGCGCCCGAAACGCCAGTGTGCGGGAATCCATCAGTTTGTGATCTCCCATATCGAGCAGCACAGCAGGAAACCGGCCGAGGTGCGGGAAAAGATTGTAAAGCTCATGGGGGATGTCCCAAGGCTTGAGCTGTTCGCAAGGCAGCAGACGCCGGGATGGGACGTGTGGGGGAATGAGGTGGATTCCAGTATCAGGATGCCGGAGAGGAAGGAGGTGCATTGAGCTTGGAGCAGGAGGCAAAAAGGATGCTGATGGAGCGGTTGGACGAAAATTTAAGATACCATGCGGAGACGGTGGACCATCTGGACATTGGCAGCATTTATTACCTGCAGGGACTTTCAGAGGTTCACTATTACCTGAAAGCAGAGCATGAATTTACCCCGGCAGAGGTAGAGGCGCTTCTGTCCTTCCAAGATCCTCTGGACGTGGCCCGGTGGTGCTGGGAGGAAAATACCCATGAGCACAGTTTTCCAATCTGCAATCTCTTGAAAGAAATTCAGGCCGAGCAGAAGTTCCCGAAGGTGGTAAATGAAGCGGAAGAACAGAACCGAAAATATTTGAAACTGATGTCCCTGGTTGGTAAGGATTATGAAATTTACCAGGAAAAACTGGAGGAATGTTCCAACGGGGAATTGATAAACCGGGCGGAAGAAATTGCAACCGTTATGGCGGCCTACCGTTTTTTGGCAGAAGAAGGCTCCCTGACAGCGGAAGAAACCGATTGTCTGCTGTGCTTTAACCGTCCGCTGGTGGAAATCGTCAAATACTGGCCGACAGCCGGCATGAATGCGGATATTGCTATGGAGCGTTTTGCCCACGGTATTTCCTCCACCCAGAAGGAACGGACAGGGCCGGCAAGATCTCTGCGGGAACGTCTGCAACATGCGGTCCGGGAAGTGCGGGAATGTCCGGTGGCGGAGAAACCGGCACATGAAACCGGAACACGATAAAAACTGCAAACTATATCACGATGGGAGGTGAACAGATGCCCTATGTACCTGTACCAAAAGATCTGACGAAGGTAAAGACAAAGGTTGCCTTTAACCTGACGAAGCGCCAGCTTGTCTGCTTTTCCCTTGCCGCCCTGGTGGGTGTGCCGGTGTACTTCCTGACCCGGAAGGCCGTGGGGAACTCGGCGGCTGCGCTGATCATGATCGGGCTTATGATGCCCTTCTTCTTTTTCGCCATGTATGAACGAGACGGGCAGCCGGCGGAAAAGATTTTAAGGAACCGGCTTAGGCATAAGCTCTGGCCGGGGCAGCGCCCCTACCGGACGGAGAACCTTTACCGGACAATCAGTAAAAAGGAGGTAGATACGATTGCCAAAAACAAAGCAGCAGGAGGCGCAGGAAAAGCGTCTGCAAAGGAATATGAAGCAGGCAGAAGCGGCCCGCGCCGAAGCAAGAAAAGCAGGCCGTAACGGTCCTGTTTCCCAGGCAAAGCCGCTTAAGAAGGGCGGCTTTTTTGCAGGGCTTAAAGCGGATGCACCGCAGACGGCACAGCAGAGTATCCCTTATAAGGAGATGTACCGGGACGGGATCTGCCGGATCGACGGCAGGCTCTACACAAAGACGGTACAGTTTTTTGATATTAACTACCAGCTCGCCCAGGCGGATGACAAGGCGCAGATTTTTGAAGGATACTGTGATTTCCTCAATTATTTTGACGCCTCTATCCATGTGCAGCTCACTTTTATCAACCAGCGGGCCAACATGCAGGATTTTGCCCGGAGCATTGACATCCCTGTCCGGGGCGATGAGTATGACGGGATTCGGACGGAATACAGGGACATGCTCAAAGGCCAGTTACAGAAAGGGAACAACGGCCTTGCCAAAAGGAAGTATATCACCTTTGGGATTGAGGCTGACGACCTGCGCACGGCGAAGATGCGTCTGGAACGCATTGAGACGGACGTGCTGGCAAACTTTAAAGCCCTGGGAGCCCAGGCAAGGCCCTTAAACGGGCTGGAGCGTCTGGAGCTTCTGCACAGCCAGTTCCACCCAGACGGGCAGGAGAAGTTTCATTTTGAATGGGGCGACCTTCCAAAGACCGGGCTCTCCACGAAGGACTTTATCGCCCCGTCCGGGTTTTCCTTTTCCAATGACGGAAAGACCTTCCGGGTGGGGGACCATTCCGGGGCGGTGTCCTTCTTACAGATTTTAGCGCCGGAGCTGACGGACCGGCTGCTGGCAGAGCTTTTGGACCTGGACGACGCCGTGACGGTGAACCTGCATATCCAGTCCATCGACCAGGCGCAGGCTATCCGCAACATCAAGCGCAAGATGTCCGACCTGCAGAAAATGACCATTGAGGAACAGAAGAAGGCAGTCAGGGCCGGTTATGACATGGACATCATACCTACGGATCTTGCCACCTATGGGGAAGAAGCAAAGAATCTTCTGCAGGATCTGCAGAGCAGGAATGAGCGCATGTTCCTGGTCACGGTGCTGGTGGAGAATATCGCCGCCAGGCGGCAGAAGCTGATGAATGATATACTGTCGGCCTCCGGCGTCGCGCAGAAATACAACTGTGCATTAAAGCGGCTGGATTTCCAGCAGGAGCAGGGGCTGATGTCCTCCTTATGCCTGGGAGTGAACCAGATCGGGATCGAGAGGGGGCTTACTACGAGCAGCACGGCCATTTTCGTACCCTTTACCACCTGCGAGCTGTTCCAGGAGGGCGAGGCATTATATTACGGCCTGAACGCGCTTTCCAATAACCTGATCATGGCGAACCGCAAGAACTTGAAAAACCCCAAAGGAGTGTATCGTAAAGGAACGGGGACACCCCGAAAACAACAGGCAGTCAGGCCGCAGGCGGCACAGGGGCGCGGGAAAGGACGCGCAACGGTAATTTTGACGGTAGTATATCACAGACAACCGAATATGGAAAGGGGGCTGATCCTATGCCGGCAGTAACAGTAGACAGGACGATTGAACACACCGACAAGCCGCTGCACATCACAAAGCGGATTGGCTCCACGACCTACAAGGTGAGCGTTCATTTCAGCAGGACGAGCAGGGAAACCATGAGCGATAAGCTGGTACGCCTGATTGAAAGGGACGCGGTGAAACAGTGAAAACTACACCGAGAGCCACAGCGCCGGACAGCCGGAAAGAGGGAACCATGAACGACAACAAGCTGACTATCCTTTACGAGAGATTGAGCCATGAGGACGGGCGGGAAAATGAATCCCTGTCCATTGAGCATCAAAAGGAGTACCTGGAGGAATACGCGGCCCGGAACGGCTTTACCAATGTTGTCCACCGGACGGATGACGGCTGGAGCGGCACACGCTGGGACAGGCCCGGATTTTTGCAGATTATGGAGGACATCGAGCGCGGCAGCGTGGGGCAAATCCTGATTAAAGACATGAGCAGATTGGGCCGCGACCACTTGCGCGTGGGGCTGTTTCTGGAGCAGTTACGGGAGCGGGGCGTCAGGCTGATCGCCGTGGCCGAGGGCATCGACACCGCCAAGGGCGAGGACGATTTCATGCCGTTCCGAAACATCTTTGCGGAGTGGCACGCAAGAGATACCAGCCGGAAGATACGGGCGATTTTCGGCGCGAGGACAGCGGCGGGAAAGCACGTCACCGGCGCACTTCCCTATGGCTATCTGCACGACCCGGACGACCGCCAGAAGTGGATTTTAGACGAGGAAGCCGCCCCTGTCGTGAAGCGCATCTTCCAGGGCGTCATCGAGGGCAAGCCCATCGCCAGAATTGCGGAGGAATTGACCGCCGAGCGGATACTCACCCCCGCCGCCCATTGGCGGGCCATCGGGGAGCGGGTGAGCATGGGCGCGGCGGGCGCAGACCCCTACAAGTGGGCCACCGCCACCCTTATCCAAATCCTCAAAAAAGAAGAATATATGGGCTGGACAGTCCTCAACAAGACCGCCACGGAAAGCTACAAATCCAAGAAGCGGGAGGCCACCCCGCAGGAAAACCGGCTGATTTTCAAGGACACCCACCCCGCCATCGTTGACGAGGAAACATGGAATGTCGTTCAGCGTCTGCGGGAAACCAAGCGCGTCCGGGAGCGCATCGGCGGCGAGCCGAACCCGCTGACCGGCCTTCTGTACTGCGCCGACTGCGGACAGAAGATGTACCACAAGCAGGGCAGCACCGGCAGGCCCGACCACCCCCACCATGAATATGTCTGTTCCAGCTACCGCCACTATTCCCGAAGCTGCACTTGTCACTATATCCGCGTCAGCGTTGTGGAAAGCCTGGTGCTGGAAGCCATACGGCGGGTCAGCGGATATGTGCGGGAGAACGAGGCGGAGTTTATCGAGCGTGTCCGGGAGAAATCGGAGTTGCAGCAGGAGGCGGCGGTAAAAGAGAGCCGCAAAAAGCTGTCAAAGGCCAAGCGGCGGCGGGAGGAAATCAGCGGCCTGATAAAGAAACTTTATGAAGCCTACGCCACGGGGAAGATACCCGAAAACCACTTTTCCGAACTGCTGACCGGCTACGACAGCGAGCAGAAAACCCTTGACGGGGAAATCGAGAGGTTACAGGCCGAAATCGACCGCTACAACACCGACAGCGTGAGGGCTGACAAGTTTATCGAACTGGTGAAGCGGCACACCGAGTTTAACGAGTTTTCCGCTTCCCTGCTGAATGAATTTGTGGAGAAAATCATCGTCCATGAGGCCACCAAAGTAAACGGCGTGCGGGAGCAGGAGGTTGAAATCTATCTGAACTTTATCGGCAAATTCGACCTGCCCGAACAGGAGGAACAGCCGGAGGAAACGCCGGTAAAAAAGAGCCGGAAAAAGCGCCGCCACGAAATGACGGAGGAACAGCGGGCGGCTTTGCGGGAGCGCGACAAGGAACGCTATGCCCGAAAGGTAGCCGCCAGGAAAGCCGCCGAGGAAGCACAGCGAGCGGCAATCCTGAAAGGCACAGCCTACGAAATCAGGCCGCAGGAAGCCGGAGCCGCCCATGCCGCCATCTGAACCCCACCGAGCCGCCATGCCCCAAAAGAGCGTGGCGGCTTTTCCGTTCCTATCCATTCCAGACCGAAATAGGTAATTGCGAAACAAGTTCAAAATCTTGATTCCAATAGGGCAAAGGCCCGGTTGAGCCGGACTTACAGGAG
>RAYB01000064.1 GCA_003669055.1 bacterium 1XD21-70 | reverse complement strand
GCTGACCGCCTGTCCGCCGCCTCCCTCAAAAATTTTCTTCGGCAGGGCTTGACAAGAACAGACGTTTGGATTATAATGAGTTCATATCTGAACTGAATATCCGATGTCTATATAATACACATATTTCATTTGGCAGATACATAACCGACTGCGGAAAAATCCGTGGGCGGTTTTTTGTAGCTGCTTTTTCCTTTCTCATACATAACCCAAAATCCAGAAGCAGAAAGGTGGTGTGACTGACAACTGAATGACCGTCCGAGCAGCTATCACGTCGGCGAAGTATGCCATGACCGAAAGCGAGCGTACCGAGGGTGAGACACAACGGCACAGCACCAACAAAGGGATTTGCCTGTCAGGAACTGCCTCGGGGAAACGGCTTCCCATATCGGAAATTTCTGTTTTTGAGTTTCAATGATATGAGAAAGGACACCATGACGAAAAACAACAAAAATCAAAACTGCCAGTATATGACCCGGCGTATCGGCTCCACCACCTACAAGGTGAAGGTGGTGTTCTCTGATAATGGCGGCGAGACAATGGAAGAAAAAATTTTGCGGATGATCCGCAATGAGGGGCTGCAAAACGGTGAGGAACGTGGTATGATGGATGCACCACAAATGAGCCGCCAGTCTGAAAGGAGTGCGTCATGAGCGCAAGACAGACTGAGGAAAAGATCACGGCTTTATACGAGAGGCTCTCTCGTGACGATGAATCCGCTGGGGACAGTAATTCGATCGTGAATCAGAAAAAATACCTGGAGGGCTACGCCGCCCAGCATAGTTTTTCCAATATCGTCCACTATACCGATGACGGATGGTCGGGCGGGAATTTCGACAGGCCGGCATGGAAACGGCTGGTGGCTGACATTGAGGCCGGGAAAGTGGCTGTGGTACTCACCAAGGATATGAGTAGAATCGGCAGAGATTATCTGCAAACCGGTTTTTATACGGAAGTCCTCTTTAGAAAATTCGGGGTGCGCTTCATCGCTATCGGTAACAGCATTGACAGCGCCGACCCCAGCTCCAGCGAGTTTGCACCTTTTGTCAACATCATGTCGGAATGGTATCTGCGGGACCTGAGCCGCAAGCAGCGCACCGCCATCCGGGTCAAGGGCGAGTCCGGCAAGCCCACCACCAACTGCGCCATCTACGGCTACCGAAAAGACCCCAGCGACAAATACCACTGGCTGATCGACGAGGAAGCGGCGGCTGTTGTGCGGCGTATCTTCCAGCTTACCATCGAGGGGCACGGTCCCTATGAGATTGCCACGATGCTCTGTGAGGAAAAAATCGAAACACCCGCTGTCTATTTTGCCAGGCAGGGGCGTGGTGTCTGGAAAAGCAGAGAGGACATTCCCCGACCTTATAGCTGGAACGGCTTTGCGGTGGGGCAAATCCTCTCCAAGCCGGAGTATATGGGGCATACGGTCAACTTCCGCTCCCATAAAGAGTCCTACAAGGACAAACGGGCCGTAGTCCATGCCCCGGAGGACTGGCTGATTTTTGAAAACACCCATGAGGCCATCGTGGATAAAGAGACCTGGGAGCTTGCCCAGAAGCTGAGAAAGACGCCCCGCCGCCACGATACCATCGGCGAGGCAAATCCCCTGACCGGGCTTCTCTACTGCGCCTACTGCGGCGCGAAGCTGTATAATCATCGCTCACGGGGAACCGCTGTCAAACCCTATCCGTCCGACTGGTTTGATTGCTCCACCTACACCTTGGCCCGGCAATATCACGACAATGCTTGCAGCAATCACCACATCTCCACCAAGGCCCTGCGGACGCTGATCTTGGAAACCATCCGCACTGCAAGCGCCTACGCCATTTCCAATGAAGCGGAGTTTATCCAGAAGGTTCGGGCGGCATCCGAGGTCCGGCAGGCGCAGGCGGCGAGAGACCTGAAACGCAAGCTGAACAAGGACAAACGGCGGTGTGAGGAACTGGACACCATCATCAAGAAATTGTATGAATCCTACGCAGTGGGGCGCATCGGAGAGGAACGCTTCGACACGCTGCTTGCCGGGTATGAGCAGGAGCAGGCGGCGCTCCGCCAGTCCATCATGGAGGCGGAATCGGCGCTGGACAGCTTCGAGCAGGACACCGCCAATGTGGAACGGTTCCTCGCCCTGGCGAAGAAGTACACGGACTTCTCGGAACTGACTACGCCGATGATAAATGAATTCATCGAAAAGATCATCGTCCACGCCCCGGAAAAGCTCGATGGCGATAGGACGCAACAAGTAGACATTTATCTGAAATTCATTGGGCGGTTCGACCTCCCCGCCTCGGAGCTGACGCCGGAGGAAGAAAAGCGGCAGGCTTCCCTGCACCGGCATCGGGTCAAGAGCCGGGAACGCTATCAGAAGATCAAGGCCGGCGAACACGCGGTCGGCCAGCCGTTCAAGCTGGTCTGCAAATGCTGTGGGGAAGAATTTGAATCCACGCGGTCGAACACTCTGTTCTGCGGCCCGAACTGTCGGGCGAAATTTTACCGGCAGGAGGCGGCGGCAGGCAGGATGCGTGAATGTGTCTGCGGGAACTGCGGGAAAGTGTTCACCACCACCAGGAACGATGTAAAATACTGCTGTGAGGCTTGCCAAAGGAAAGCGCATAGCAAAATGCGGTATCGGCGGCAGCAGGCTGAGGGGCAGGAAACAGAAACCGTATAAACACAGGACGGGGCGGGTCAGATATTTTTGGCCCGCCCTGTCCTATGGAAAGAAGGGAAAACTCCATGTGGAACTGCGATTGGGAATACGAAAATCAGGAAACGCTGAAGCAATGGTATGAAGAAAAACTCGCCGGGATAAGACCAAATTCCATTGTACGGAAAATCATCTGTAAGGGCTGTGGACGGGATTTCTACACATTGATCGAAACCAAGAAATATTGCTATTATGGTCTGTGCGGAAACCGGGGGTATCAGAAAGATTTGAAACAGCGGCGATTGGAAAAACGCCAGAATCGGGTCTGCAAAGGATGCGGAAAAACCTTCACCCCCAAGCGGTCGGATGCGGTCTACTGCTGCAACGCCTGCCGCCAGCGGGCGTATCGCCAGAGCGTTACAGATAAGGCAAGTGTCCAAATTGATCACTTGCCTCAATCGTAACGAAATCACGGAATAAATCTCAAAATCGTTACGACTGCTGGTGGTGGTCAATTTGAACACCACCACTAACCGTAACGGAAATATGGAATATGCGCCGGACATGGGAATCTGCCTCCTGTGTCCGGCCATTTTTGAAAACCTGATTTGCGGCACGATGCCGGAAATCAAAAACGGCTGATCTTATTTGCGGGGGAGGAACCAAAAAGCGATGAGTAAACGGACTGAAGAATTAAAAATCCGCATCTCGCCGGAGGACAAGGAGCGGATAAAACTCAAAATGGAGGACGCCGGCGTTCTGAATATGAGCGCCTATGTCCGTAAGATGGCGCTGGACGGAATCTGTATCAGGCTGGACCTGAAGGATGTGCACCAGCTTGTTTCTATGCTCCAGCGATGCACGAATAATCTGAACCAGTACGCTAAACGGGCGAACGAAACCGGGAGCATCTATGCGGCGGACATTGAAGATTTGCAGAAACGCCTGGACGAGATTTGGGAATTATCCAGACAGTCCCTCGCCAGTCTTGCCGCTATCCGATGATGGTGGTGAGAATTGGGATTGCCGCTTTTTCACTTTGCAAGGGAGCGCAGTCTCCGTCTGTTTCTGCGGAGCAGAAACAACAGCGTTCGTGAAACGAACGCGCAGCCAGCCAGAAGGGGGCCCCGCGCAAGCCCAGCGAAGCGGGTTGCGTGGGGAGAGGAGGAGCAAGGGAGCGAACGCAGTTTTCGCCGCAGGCGGAAACGAAGTTGAGCGGACTTTGCGACGACGAGGGGGCTGTTCACGGGGTTTGGGGTACGGCCCCAACGAGCAAAAATGGACTTCCAGCGGTCACGCTGGAAGTCCATTTTGAGCATTTGTGGGAACAAATGCACTGCTCGCCACTTTGGTGATAGTCCCTACCGGACTGGCTATATGTTCGGTTTCTAAGCGCTGATAACTCTGTCGAGTAAAACTTGCTTATACATTATACAAATATCTTCATCATTCATTACATAAAAAATCCATCAGTGTCAAAGAGATGGTTAAGTTCCTCGCTGGTCTGTGCATGAGAAACTTTATCCCTGATGGCACTTTTCGACATATCCAATCGTTTGAATTTATAGGTCCCTGACGCCTGTTTCATTTGACGAATTAGCTGAATTCTGCCAAGCCCTGGATTTTGTCTTGCATATTCTGCGAATCCTTTTGCCTTACCAAGATTATCATCAAGGTCTGGACGGTGAGGTTCTAAAATATCAATGACATATTTCGAAACAGGGTCTCTGCGCACAATGATAAAGTCCGGATATGTGGGCTTCATTTCCCCATCCATTTCGTAAGGGATGCAAAGAGACCATGCGCCTCTGGACGGATTGCGAATAAAACAGACAAAGTCATCCCGCCCCTGTTCTTCTTCGAGTGTTCCGATTTCCCATGTGTTCAGCTTCAATATAGCAGTTCCTGTTGTATTGCTGACAAATAAGTGATCTTGATACTCTTTCCCGCCCGCCTCATGTGGAACCTGAATTGTTTCTGGCAAGCGAAAATTGTGCTTACTTACCGTGTCCCCATCAGATACAATAGCATCATACTGCCTGCGCACCTTCTCATCAACACTCATCGCAATATGGCGGCGGTAATCATCGATCAAGTGGTGGAAACGCTGTTGAGCATAGGTGTGCAGTTTATTCATGCTGTCTTCATCGGCAACAAACAGAATGACATCCACCTTGAAACCGTTGGGATTATCCTCATCCATGTATTTGTTGCCATAGGCATTTCCGATACCCTCATTGCCAAGTTTATTTTCCGCAATGCGAAACTGCCTGTCAACATCTGTGTCCGTGGTCGTGAAAAGGTTATGCACATAGTAGTTGTCAACCGTTTCCCCGAATGCATCAAAAATCTGTGTTGCCAACTTGAACTGCTTGACCTGTAACACAAGTTCATCGTATTCTCCACGGGCTTTCAAAGCTTCCACATAGTCATGAATCATATCCGCAATCTCGGATTGTACTTCTCTGATTGCCATGCGATGCAGACCAGACATAGTAAGCAGGTGTGCCATTTTAAAAAGGGAAATCAGGTAGTTGTTGATTCGCACGGCTCTGACATTGTAGGAGAGAAGGCCAGCATCATTGATAAACTTCATAACTTCTTCGCGGTCAAACAAATCAGTTGGAATTGTCCGATCTGCCTCCTCTGCGTTTCCGTTTGCAGAAGGTTCTGCCGCTGGAGCCAGTGTCCCGCTGGCAGCTGTTGGTGTAACGTCAGCAACTTGCGTATCGGATGCTTCAGCTGTTGAACCAGAATGAGGACTCTCAGCTGTATTCACCACAGAAAGACTTGCTCCACTACCAGGTCCTGCGGCGGCTATTTCACCGAGGCTTTGGGAATTTGTAGTAGTAGCTTCATCTTGTTCTGTTGTACCACCCGAAATATCGAGTGAGAGTTGCCCAGGCATATTGTTGTTTTGCTTTTTTCTACCAGGTCTGACCGTCAAAGTGTCGTATCGCCTTTGATTGGGTGTCTCCCCATACACATCTGTTGGAATATCCCCGCCCTCTGCACTTTGCAAAGCATCTACGACATCTTTTACCGTTTCCTCATCAAAGTACGGCAAAAACAGATGAACATCATTCAATACTTCATCTACTGTGATGTGCATTTGCATCGGCGTTCTGACCATTCTGCCGAGCAACTGTGCAATGTAGGTGGCATCGCTGGCGTGCTTGAAAGACATCATAGTTTCTGCCCTTGGGCAGTCCCACCCAGTGGAAAGGTTCTCCTTGAAAAATACTACACGGATATTCCTATCCTCGGAGATATCTGATGGTTCCACATAGCGCACATCCAGCCCACCTACCGTAATTGTCCCCTTTTCACCGAACGTATGCACAACTTGTCCGGCATCGAAACGAAAACCAGTACGTTCCTTGATTTTCTGCAAGCAGTCCTGCAAATCTGTATCTGTAAGTTTGCCATTGCTACCGTTCAATACCTGTATAACAAAAACAGGGTTTACATAGGCATAGTGCTGTTCTTGGCAATACTGTGTCCAATGTTGCCATTTTTCTTGCCAATCATCCGCAGCGGCTTGCAAGATGGCCATATCCTTGTTTACGCTGCTTTCTTCCGGGTAAGTAATCACAATGCGGTCTTTCAGCAGACCAGACGCCCGCACCTCATCCGCCGTGACAATGGACTTGTGTATAGTTGAGGAGGTTCCTTCTACCAGAGCATTAAAACGCTGGGTGGTGGCGGACATTCCGATTACCACTGGCATCGGAGGTATATGATCTTCTTCGCTCCCTTTCAAGAATTTTTGCATGATGGTCGTTGCTTTGCCGGCTTCTTTGCCCTGCATCCCACGATGTGCTTCATCAATAATAAAGTAAAGACGGTCGCTCTTTTTCCTTGCAGTATTAGCAATGGTCTGCCAAATCGTGTATGTGCGTCCATCTCCGTTTTTCGTGAGTTTAGATGTCTTTGACAGCTTCTGTGTATTTAAGAAGTAAATATGTCCGTCCTCGAAGAACTCCATATCAAAGGAATCCTCACTGACTGTCAGGCACTGTCCAAGACGGATTTTATCTGCCTTGGCATCGATTTTTTGCTTGGACTGCTCATTCAGCTGCGGCGAGTCTGACAGCCAAATTATAATGGCGTTCTGCTGCTCCATATAGGATTCATCCCCAAAGAAAATGCTTTCAATCAGGGATGCCATAATGATTGTTTTACCCGCACCCGTGGGAGCAGTAAAAGAAACTACTTGCGGAGCGTGTGTTCTATGGTAACTGCCGAGGGCTTCTGCTGTTTTCAAACGAATGTCGGCAAGCGCCCGTTTTTGAAATGGAAATAATTCTACTTTCATGTTTATCTCCCCGTGTTAATGCGGAAATTGTCCAAATAATCCCTGTAAAGCTGGTAGCAGTCCTTACCGTCATAGCTGCGGATCATCTCACGGTAGGCTGTCTCCGAATCCGTCACAATGAATACCGTTTGAATTTCCGAGCGCTTGCGAATCTCATCATCAAACTCAGAATAGTAAGTTTCATCAATCAAAACCGCCATTTTGTTTTCTGGCATGAGCAACATAGGCGGCAGTTCCCCTGTATTCAAAACCGGGCATCTTCCGATTGCTCCGCCCTTCATCCAGAGAACAGGCAGTAACTCCGCAAACTGTTTTCCGAGCGCAACAGATGTCTTATCAAGAAAACTGAGCTTAAAAAAGGCGGCATTGGCCTTGAGCCCGTCTGCCATGGGAATGTCGCTACCAATATAATTGCCCTTCAACGGGTTACCGTTTATATCGTGCCCTTCAATGCTGCACACTGTACGCGGCCAGTTCACGTACCTGGCAATGCCGAGTTTCTCCCATTCCTCATCTCCTGGCTGATAGCCTCGTGCAGTCAACGCTTTTGCCTCGTCTGCTGATACCTCATTGTTTGTCACCGTGATACAACGGCGATGTCCGCCATCTTCGGCATTCAGAAGATTAACCGCATGGAGCGTTGTACCGCTTCCTGCAAAGAAATCAAGGATAATTGCACCTGGCTTATCTTTTACGACGAATCTTATAGTATCCCTAACAGCATAAAGTGATTTGGGATAAACGAATTTTCTTCCTAAAAGCAAATTCTTTATAAATGTACTTCCATGTTCGCTGGCCGAATGAGAGACCATATTCCATACTGTTGCAGGTTTTTTGGTTCCTAAAGAATCCGCATATTCGAGTTCTAAGTCACCTTCAGGATTTCTTCCCGTTATAATAATTTGTCCATTTTCTATTTTCTTTATCATTCCATCTTGGAGATAGGATACGGAACGAGTCCCATCCTGATTCCTTTTTCCAAACCTAATATATCCTTTCTCCAAATACTTCATGAAAGAGGGAGGATACAAGCGCCATTGCAGTTCTTGCCCGGAGCCACTCACAGGAAACATAGCAATGGTCCCTTTTGGGCTAATAATTGAAGTTCTATCCTGATCCGGTTTTAGTGGTTTTCCAATAGAATGGAACTTTCCTGTGATTTCATCAATAAATATGGGATAAAAAAGGCTTGGAATTCGAGCGCGAGTGGAGCCTTCTCCATTTCGCATTAACCCTGCCCAACGAACTCTTCTTTCCTTTTCAATTACTATTCGTAACATATCTGATTCACAAGGATAAACTTCTGACTTTCCCATAAAGACGAAAAATAGATATTCATCGACCCTTGAAAATCTGCCTGTTCTTGCAGAACCTTTAGGATTTATTACCGATGATATCATTTGTATCTCCGCTTCTTGGAATACTTCCTCTAACAAACACCCCAAATGCAGATATTCCTTTTCATCAATGGTAACAATCAGCACAGAATCTTTCGGATTCAGCAGCTTTTTCGCCAATCGCAGCCGCTTCGCCATCATGGACAGCCATTTGCTGTGTCGGTACTGGTCGCTGCTGTCTACATAATCATTGTTGTATTTCCAGTCTTTCGCCCCCGTGTTGTAAGGCGGATCAATATAGATGCAGTCCACCTTCCCGGCGTAGAGATATTCCAGCAACTGAAGGGCGTGGTAATTGTCAGCTTCAATCAGCGTGTGCCACAGATTGCTGTCCGGCGCATTCTCGACCGTATCAATCGGCGTAAGTGTCGGGTAAATTGGCTCGCCAAATTCCGCAACAACCACAATCTCATCAAGCCTGAATGTCTTCTGCTCATGCGTTTCTCTGCGATCACAGATCGCATTGTCACCATCAATACGCAGAACTGTGTAAATGTCGCTGACATATCCAGTTTTCAGTGCAATCTTGGAGCCGACTCGAATCGGCATATTATAAAGCGGAGTGCATTCCGGCAGATGTTCCTCAAACACAAGACCGAACTTTTTCTGCTCAATTAGTTTATCAGTTTCTTGTAGAATCCGCTCACGGAGTACCGGGTCATCTATCTGACGGATTAAATCCTGTAAAAGTGCCATCGCTTGCACCTCATTCTTCTGTTATCGTCTTTTCCTTTATGTGATACTGAATGCCATGTTCCTCACAGAAGGAAATGACCTTTGATGCACATTTGTTATAAAAGGCCCTGTGTCCCTCATAGGAACTTGCGGTCTTATTGTAATTTGTTCTTCCAAAAATGATGCGGTCAACGAAACTCACGGTCTCCAGCAACTCATGCAAATCTTGCTCCGCCATATTGGGAGTCGGATATGGCTCCATACTTATCCACGTCTTACATCCGGCGTCATGCAGTGCTTTCAATGCTTCCAATCGATCTTTATAGGGCGCTGCACCTGGTTCCATCTTCTTTCGATATTCTTCATCCAATGAGATAAGTGTTATGCCATACTCATTTTTACCTGAAAACTCGGCCAGTGATATGGGAAGGATTCCTTTTGTTAGGACTGTGCATTTAACTCCGGCAGCATTCAGCTTTTTGATTGACGCGATTGCCATGTCCGCAATCTCCTGGTATCCATACATGAAAGGGTCAGTTGTAAAACACAGTTGTACGGACACAATCTTTCCCTTTAATCTCGGAATTTCGTTATCAAGAAGTTCCAGCGTGTTCGACACAAGTCTCGGACTGCACCAGTCTGCATAATCCTTTATTTGCCCAAAACGCTTTTTCTGTAAAAAGGCATAGCAAGGAAACAGGCAGCCATGGGAACAACCCAGCACAAAATTCATTGTATAATCGCCATACTCAACTCCGGTTTTATAGAGCATGGTCTTTCTTTCTATGTAACCTGCCACCTCACTCATAGACCATGCTTCCTTTCAAAAATGAAGCGACTGTTTGCTTTTTGCACGTTACTGGATTTGTGATTTGGCTAAATGTCGCTCCATACGTGTTTTTTAGTTCGGCCCGAATTTCCTTCCTAAACCCTTCAGAGGGGAAAATAGGATGATAATCCAATAGCTGCCATAATGAATCAAGCGGCACATTTGACTGTCCCGCAAATGATCTTTGAAGATACTTGGCAATATCTGTCACAAAAAAGCATGACTCGTCTGTTGCTGGGGCAAAGAAACCATCGTTATTAAAATCAAAAGTTAATTGGAGTTGATCTCCATGCGTATCCTTTGTTGATGACTTCCCACCAAATGTTTTCCATGCCACCTGTTTGTATAGCTTGAAACCTTCGATATTGCTGGTACAGTGAATTAAACTGTACAGCTGGGAATTTTGTGTATTGTAGAATGGAAATGCACCTACAAAATACCTGCGTTGTCCTTTTAGCACTTGTATGATTTTTTCCACCCGTTCTTCATACGCTTTTTTCTCGCTGCCAAATGGAATTAATTTCTCAAAGTCTGTAAGATAGGTATTTGCGTATTTTTCCTTTGTAGCTTCCCGCCTTACCTGCGTAATTGCCCGTATTGTATCCGAGACCATGTGGTTAATCATGACTTCGCCCCAATTTCTCAAAAACGGGATAAGCACAGGCCAGTTGATAGACGCATCATACGGATCATAAAACAGAAAATAGTGCAGATGCTGGCGACCATGCAACTGAGGGCCTATCTCCTCTAAAAGTTCATCCCGGTCTTTAGCGGCTACAATGATTTTGAAATTTCCTTCGTCAGCGGGAAGATGCTTTTTTAGTTCGTCCACTTTCTCCTGAGAATTATCATTTAAATATATCTGAATCTGTTTCTGCGGATAGGTGTGAGCAACGTCAAGAAGTGCCTTAGCAACCCGAATCGGCGTCCCTTCGACAGTTTCGCCATTATATGTGTAAACGCCGCTATTACACATACAGTCGATAAACACCAATCCGTAGCAGGAGCTATTCAGCATCAGTTTTTGCGCCCAAGCCTTTATGTACTCCTCTACCAGTTTGAATTTCATGATGGTGTGAGGACTTGCTTTGCTTACTATTTTACTATTGTTACTGCTTGCCATAAAATCCCTCACAATCTTTCTTTGATTTCATATTACCAAAGTCAGATTTGTCATGTTGTTTAGCATCAATCGGACAGAGACACTTAACTGCGCTCAAACACTTAAACAACTCCAAAATATACTATACCACATAGCACGGCCGATTTCCAGAGTTTTCAGCAATTCCCCTCATGTTTTTATATATCCTACTCATTTGTAACACATAAAGCACCAAGGGGAGGACTTGCCATATAACAAGCCTCTCCCTTGGTGCTTACTATCTCCTACAGGCACATTTGCCGAAAAATACAACCTGTTAAGCATTGATTATATCGCCCTTGATGATTTCCTCTGTGCGACCTACGATGTTGTTCATAGTTTTAATCCACTCCCACTACGATTGATGCTTCAATTCCTCAGCCACATCCTCGGCAACAGCCATCTGCATAAAGCGCGATACAAATCAACTGTAACAAGGATGCCATGTCATACGTGTGATGCCATTTTTTCTGAGAGGATAACATTTGGCATCTTCTTCGGCGAAAATATCGAATCTTTCCAAAGTTAGTTGATTTTGCGTTTTAATTCAAGCCGCAACAGTTTCCCTTTCAGCAACTCAAAACTG
>RAYB01000063.1 GCA_003669055.1 bacterium 1XD21-70 | reverse complement strand
CCCTTTCGATAACCTATCATTTTGGTAGGTTATTTTTCTTTATGCAAAAATGGAGAAATTTCCTAATAGATAAAAAAGCGCGGTCGTGGACGCGCCCACGGTAAAAACAGGCAGACAGCAGACAAACCAGAGGATGTTCAGCCAGACCGCATACACGGTCTTTGTGATCAGCTGCATCACAGGCCCGTCAATCTCCAAAAGTCCCTTCATAGAATTTACCCCTCCGTTGATTCCCTGAAAATCAAATTGGTTTCCACATACACGGTCCGGTAATTTAAGGAAGGCTCCTTGATCCGCGATACCAGCAGCTGGACGGCAGAAAGCCCTATATCCTGGCTGTGGATATGGATCGTGGTAAGGGGCGGCGCCACGACCCTTGATTCCGGCGAGTCGTCAAAACCGCACAAATACACATCGCCGGGAATCGAATAATCCAGGGAATGAAGTACCTGCATCATATCGACAGCCGTCGCGTCATTGGCACAGATGAATACATCCGGAAGCTTTTCCATCCTGCTGATATGTTCGGCCAGATATTTATGGTAATCCTCCCTGCCGCCTCCCGAATGGCTGTGCTTATCCTCAATGAGACAGTATTCCTCGGGGCAGGGGAGCCCCATGAGGTGCATAGCGTTGCGGTAGTTCATATACCGTTCATAAAAAGACTGGCAATGCATATAGGGGCCTGCAAAGCCGATTCTTTTCTTTCCCCTCTGAACCATCTCTTTGACAAAACGATAGATTTCCGTTCGATTATCCATATAAAGCAGATCCGCCTCCAGGGGAGCCTCAAAACCATCGGCAGGAGAATCCACAAACAGCAGAGGAAGATTCAGTCTGCAAAGCATCCGGCAGTACTCATGGTCAAAGACCTCAACACAGGCGATGCCCGCAATCCGCTCCGGCCTGAATGAAACAGGAAGCCGCAGTTCCTCCATCTCCTCCTCGGTCACCCGGTACATAATAAGGCTGTAGCCCAGCTGCGACAACTCCTTCTGAAATTTGTCAAGCATGGTTGATGCAAAATGGGAACCGCCTATAAAACTTCCCAGAAACAGTGCAATCTCATGTTTTTCTTCCACCTCCGGGACGGTAGGCAATCCGGCAGCTTCCGCAATATTCAAATAGGAAAACTGCTTGTATCCCATCTCCTGTGCTTTTTTCAGAACTTTATCCCTGGTGGCAGCTGCCAGTACTCCTGTATTATTGATTGCTTTTGAGACCGTATTGCGTGAAACCCCCAGGGCATCCGCAATATCCTGAATGGTAACTTTAGAAGCCATAATCTTCTCCTTTCCAATCTCACATATGTATCATACCGCACAATATAAAATATGTCAAATGTAAAATTGTAAGGATTTTATATCCATTATAATCAAAAATGCAAAATTATGGCAGAAAAAATTGTTTAAATGTAAAACCAACTATTGACTAAATGTAAAAATAATGGTATGTTATATACAAGACGCATGACTGATATTTTACGTTTGCGCAAATTGTAAATGTACATCAAACAGATACAGTAAAATACCGGCGCAAAAAAGTGTACAATAGAGTTGGCCGCGTAAAATAAAACAAAACAGGCATGTCAGAAAGGGGGAACCAATGGCTTCCAATTCTTCAACCGTTTCCGCAGAGAAACAGGGCAGCAAATCAGGGAAGGTTCATGATACACTGGTGTATGTAAAACAGCACTGGGAATTGTATGTTATCTTCCTCATGCCGGCATTGGCGCTGACTTTAATTTTCAAGTACATACCCATGGGCGGCATTCTCATCGCTTTTCAGGATTACAACCCGTTTCGGGGCATTTGGGGCAGCGAATGGGTAGGGTTTCAGTATTTTGAGAGATTCCTTTCCTCTCCGGACTTTATGACCTATCTGGCCAATACCTTAAAGCTTAGCATCTTCGGCCTTTTGTGGGGATTCCCGGTGCCCATCCTCCTGGCGTTTCTTCTGAACCGGATTCAGAGAACGGGAATCAAGAAAAAGATCCAGCTGGCACTTTACCTGCCCAATTTTATTTCCGTCATCGTCCTCTGCGGTATCATAAGAATTTTCCTTTCCGTAACCGGCCCGGTAAATCTTTTATTGGGCAGCCAGATTAATTTTATGACCATGCCGGGAGCATGGAGAACCATCTACATCGCCAGCGGCATCTGGCAGGGAGCAGGCTGGGCATCCATTATGTACACCGCTGCCCTGGCAAACGCAAGCCAGGATCTGAGGGAGGCCGCCGAACTTGACGGAGCGAATATCCTTCAGCAGATCCGGGTAGTTGAGTGGCCTGCCATCAAGGACATTGTGATCATCCAGTTTATCCTTCAGGCAGGAAACATCATGAGCATCGGCTTTGAAAAAGCATATGCCCTGCAGACAGACTTAAACCTTGCCAGTTCAGAAATCATCTCAACATACGTATACAAACAAGGTCTTGTTGGTGGTAACTTTAGTTTCTCGACAGCAGTCGGCCTGTTCAATACAGTCATCAATGTGATTCTCCTTTTAAGCGTGAACAAGATTGTCGCAAAGATGAACGACGGCCAGGGATTATAGGAGGTTTCCAATGAAAACTAAAAAATTTTCCAGCTACGGCACTCAGGATAAACTACTGCTTACGGTGGGATATATTCTCATCGGCCTGTTTGTACTTGCAATTATCGTTCCTATGATCTATATTGTGGCCGCCTCCTTTATGGACCCGATCACCCTGCAGAACAAAGGGATTACCTTTGATTTCAGCAAATGGACTCTGACGGCATATGAGCGGGTCATCTCCAACGCCCAGATCTGGATCGGCTTTAAAAATGCTGTGGTTTACTCCGTGGTATATACCATCGTATCCGTAGGCGTCACCCTGCTGGCCGCATATCCCATGTCAAGGTCCGACTTTAAGGGGAGAGGGTTCTTTCATGTGATTTTCATGATCACCATGTTCTTCGGCGGCGGCCTGATCCCTACCTACCTGCTCATCGGCAATCTGGGGCTCCTTGACAGCATGTGGGCCATTATTCTTCCCGGCGCCTTCAGTGTGTGGAATATGACGATTGCAAGAACCTATTACCGGGGAATTCCCACAGAACTCCGGGAGGCGGCGGATGTGGACGGCGCCAACGAAATCACCTATTTCTTTAAAATATTGCTGCCGGTATGTACGCCCATTATCGCGGTGCTGTCCCTGTGGCAGTTCGTAGCCATGTGGAACAGCTACTTTGACGCCATGATTTATCTCAATGATTCCGCGAAACAGCCGCTGCAGCTGGTGCTTCGTTCCATCCTTATACAGAATCAACCAGAATCCGGCATGATTTCCGATATGCAGAGTACGGCACAGCGGGCCCAGCTTGCAGAACTTTTAAAATATGCCACCATTATTATCTCCAGCCTTCCTCTTTTGGTGATGTATCCGTTCTTCCAGAAATATTTTGACAGCGGCATCATGGCAGGTTCGGTAAAAGGCTGATGAACGAAAAAGGAGCAAGGACATGAAAAACAAATCAATCAAACGGGGAGTTGTATTGGTACTGGCGGCGGGAACGGCCCTCTCCCTGGCCGCATGCGGGCGAAGCGTCTCCTCTCTCAATACCGGCGAGGAAATGCAGGTGGTCGATCTGAAAGAACTGCAGTTTCCCCTGGCGGAAAAAAAGACTCTCACCGGAATGATCAGTTATCCTCCCAGCACGGAGCCCAACCCCAACAACCGGACCATCTTCAAAAGGCTTCAGGAGGCGACCAACGTGGAGATTGACTGGATGGCCATTCAGTCCGATCAGTGGGGCGACAAAATCGCCCTCAATATGGCAAACCCCAATCTTCTGACAGACTTTGTGTTCAGCGGTGATTTCAGTGACAACGATATTCTCCGGTACGCAAACTATGGAGCCATTATCCCTTTGGAGGAGTATATTGACACCTATATGCCCAATTTAAAATCCGTTTTTGAAAAATATCCGGAATACAAAAAAATGAGCACGGACATCAACGGCCATATCTGGACGCTTCCGTGGATTGAGCAGCTTGGCTCCGGGAAAACGGCAATTCAGACCGTCAGCGAGATGAGTTTTATCAATAAAAAATGGCTGGATTTTTTGGGGCTGGAAATTCCCGGGACCACCGATGAATTTGAACAGACACTGCTGGCCTTTAAGGAACATGCCCCCGAACTTCAGGCGCAGTTTGGCATTGAGGGAAGCATTATCCCCATGTCCTGCATTGTCAATGACGGAAGCCAGGACCTTGCCCTTTTGATCAATGGCTTCGGGGACGGCTACGGCGACTGCGACCAAGGAAGGCATATTGCGGTCACGGATGCAGGGGAAGTCATCTGCACGGCGACCCAGCAGGGATTTAAGGACGGAATCGCCTGGCTTCACAAACTGTATGAGGAGGGTCTCATCGATCCGGAGGCCTTCACCCAGGAGTGGTCCACTTATGTGGCCAAGGGAAAGTCCGGGCGTTACGGCGTCTGCTTCAGCTGGGATGTGGCCAATATTGACAACAACACCGACTGGGTTCCCCTTCCGGCTCTGACTGCGGACACAAGAAACATCACCCCTGAAAACGGCTCCTTCACCAGCGGATATATCAGAGGGCGCTGCGTTGTCACCGCCGTTGCCAGGGAACCGGCTCTGGTGTGCGCATGGCTTGACCAGATGTATGCTCCCCTCCAGTCTCCTCAGAACAACTGGGGAACCTACGGGGAAGATGATGAATTTGATATCTTTGAGATGGGCGCCAATGAGGACGGGGAGCCTATGTTAAAGCATGCTCCACTGGGAGACGCTTCCCCGGTGGAGGTCAGAGAAGCAGAATCCGTCGGCGGCCCCCTGGCCGTACTTGACGAGTATTACGGCAAGTATGTTACCTGCCCGGCTGACGCCCAGTACCGCCTGGACTGGATACGGGAAGTCTATACGCCGGATATGAACAACAAATATGTATATCCAAACGTATTTATGAGCCGGGAGGATACGGACAGGCTCTCCGTCCTGACCCATGACATCTCCCAGTATATCAACGAATGCCGTTCCAGATGGATCATGAACGGATATACGGAAAATGATTGGAACAAATACAAAAACAAGCTGGATGCTTACGGACTGGAAGAGTATCTTTCTATTTTCCAGAAGTATTTTGACGCTTTTTATGAGTAAAGCCTTCAGGCACCCGACAGAAAACACGCCACCGCCAGATGAAAGTCTGGCGGCGTTGGCATCCCTGATTCCAATCGCCTGCAGCGATGGAATTTCCAAAGCAAAACTTTCAGGAGGTATATCATGACAAGTCCTTTTTTACAAAAAGCACGAAAATATGAAGAGACATATGAAAAGAATATCAAAAAAGAAGACCGCCCGGAATTTCACCTGAGCCCCCGGGTTGGCTGGATGAATGATCCCAACGGTTTTTCCTTCTACAATGGGCAGTACCACCTGTTTTACCAATATTATCCCTATGATTCCCGTTGGGGCCTGATGCACTGGGGGCATGCCGTGAGTTCTGACCTGCTCCACTGGACCTATCTTCCGGCCTCCTTAGCGCCGGATGAAGCCTATGACAAGGACGGCTGTTTCTCAGGGAGCGCCACCGTGCTCCCTGACGGAAGGCATCTGCTTATGTATACTGGTGTGGCAAAGGAAATCCAGAAGGACGGAAGCATCCGGGAGGTGCAAAGGCAGTGTATTGCCGCCGGTGACGGCATCAATTATGAGAAATATGAAAAAAATCCGGTATTGACCGAAGTCGATCTTCCGGAGGGCAGTTCCCGCTATGACTTCCGGGACCCGAAAATATGGCAGGGAAAAGACGGGGACTATTATGCAGTAATCGGAAGCCGCCCCGCCGATGGAAGCGGACAGATATTACTGTTTAAGAGTCCGGACGGATTTGAATGGAGATTCCAGGAGATCCTGTGTTCCAACCGGGGACGTTACGGCAAAATGTGGGAATGTCCGGATTTCTTTGAACTGGACGGAAAGCAGCTTTTGCTGGTAAGCCCCCAGGATATGCTGCCTCAGGGATTTGAGTACCACAACGGAAACGGAACCGTCTGCATCATCGGATCTTATGACGAAGAAAACAAAAAGTTTGTCGAGGAACGCAACCAGGCCATTGACTATGGCATTGACTTTTACGCCCCCCAGACCCTGCTCACAGCCGACGGAAGAAGAATCATGATTGGCTGGCTGCAGAACTGGGACGCCTGCCTCCCGGTTACAGTCCGTGCCCCGTGGTTTGGGCAGATGAGCCTGCCCCGGGAACTTTCCGTAAAAGACGGGCGCCTCTTCCAAAAGCCGGTTCGGGAACTGGAAACCCTGCGTAAAAATGAAGTGCGCTATATGGATCTTACCTTCACAGACATCCTGCAGCTAAGCGGCGTCAGCGGCAGAACAATAGACATGGAACTAAGCATTCGCCCTGTGGATGACAACCCGGTATATCAGAAATTCGCGGTGCGTTTTGCCCAGGATGCCACGCATCGTACAGCCGTCAGCTTCCGGCCCCATGAGTCACTCCTTAAAATTGACCGCAAATTCTCCGGCTCCCGAAGGGCTTTCATCCATCAGCGCAGAAGCCTTGTGAGACACTGTGGCGGCCGAATCCGCCTGCGGCTGATCTTAGACCGCTTCAGCGCCGAGCTGTTTGTAAATGACGGTGAACAGGTACTGTCCGTCTCCATCCAGACTCCTCTAAAAGCAGATGGCATCTCCTTCTTCTGCGATGGGCTTGTGAATATGGATATTGTAAAATATGATTTGGCTTAATGCGAATCTGCTAAATATATCGCAAAACAGGGTGGCGCCTTGCAGGCTGCCGCCCCAAATTATCCGGCGGCTTTGATCATCCAATCAAAGCCGCCCTTTGTTCCCGCTAATACAAGATTGTAAAATTCTCCCCGCTTAATTTGCAGTCATTTGAAAAAACCGACCAGCTTTTTTGGATGCCGTTATAATTTCTCGCTGTAAGAGCAATCTCATCATTTACATACAGAACGAAAACCGAGTCATCCATTACCAGTTCAAAATCAATCTCCGCATGTTGTTTCAATGCAAACGCCACTTTGCTTTCCGGAATTTTTGCTTCTTTTAACGGGCAGCTATAAAACCGTATCTGGTTTTTATTTATATCAAATACGACATTAATATTATTTTCCGCGCCGGCATTATGAAATCCGAACCCGAAATATCCGTCTGAGTCCGCATCGTATTTCATTTTGCCTTTTAGTATCATCCGCTCTTTCAGGGGTTCCATAGTCTTATACTGATAGCCTGCAAAAGGCAAATGAAAACTCCCCATCCCTTTTTGATTGGCAAAGCTTCCGCTCCTTTCCGGAATCGGTACGGTGAACAACTGCCCGTTTGCTCCCTGACGCAACCCGTGTGCTACAAGATTTCCTGCCCAGTCAATCGAACCATTGTCCACGCCATTGGCTTTTGACGGCGTCCAGCCGATGATATAAAGCTTTCCCCTGAATTTTTCTATGCGTCCTGCGTAAAAGCCGGCACCGTCAAAATAATTGATGTCAAAACTGTTAAATGGCCCTTCGGGGCTGTCCGACACTAAATATTTAACGATTCTGTTAGGCTCCTGCTCGGAATAAGACAAATACCAATAATCGTTATATTGAATGAGTGTCGGACATTCCATGTTGCTTCGGTTTGTTTCATTCCTGTACAGGATTTGCGGATCTGCCCAATTCAGCAGGTCGTCGGATTTCATATATAGAATTACACCATGATTATCCTTTCTCGCCGTCAAAAGCATCCAATATCTGCCCTCAGCTTCATTAAACAATACATAAGGATCCCTGAAATCGTTCAGTTCATAACCCTTGGGAGGATTTAACATAAATTCCCTGGATTTCTCCCAGCCATTGGCGTTTATATCTGTTGATGTTGCTATCCGTATCACTTCCTTGGGTTCAATGTTTCCGTTATGGGCCGTATAAAACGCATAGTATACATCATCCTTCTTTATAACGGAGCCTGTGCCAAGCGCCAAATCCCGGTCATACTCATTGTGCACCACAGGAAGCACTTCACCGATATCATTAAAATTTGCAAAGTCAGCTGTTGATATTTTGTTCCATGGGTGAAAGCCGATGGTACCGCTTCTCTGGTCATTCAAATAAAATATGTGCATTTCATCCCCATCGGCAAACGGCATAGTGTCGCCGATAAAACCATCTTGTGAAACAGGAAAAAACTGCGGATTCCAGGCTCCGTACACGCACTGTGAACATATCAGCGCCATCGCCAGGGTGCTCCCGGCCTTTTTAATTATCTTCATCTTCAAAGTCCCCCCTTTCCTCGCCCTTTTTCCCATCGTCCGGTGTGGCTGCGCTGTCCATTCCGGTTCCTTCCTGTTCCGTTTCGGTTTCTTCGCCCTGGTTTTCGGAACTCTCCGGTTCATTCCCTCCGGTATCCTCTTTTTCATCGGAGTCGGGTGCAGAACTGTCCGCCCCGGCTCCTTCCTGTTTCGTTTCGGTTTCTTCGCCCTGGTTTTCGGAACCCTCCGATTCATCCCCTCCGGCATCCTCTTTTTCATTGGAACCGTCCGTTTCCGTTCCTTCCTGTTTCGGCTCGGTTTCCCCATCCTGGTCCTCAAAACCCTCTGCTTCTTCCTCTCCGGTATCCTCTTTTTCCTCTTTCTCTTCGGTATCTGCGCCCAGGTCTGGCACAAAGCCGTCCATTTCGGTTCCTTCTTGTTTCTCTTCGGTATCTGCACCATTGTCTTCCGGCTTCTCCGGCTTTTTCTCAATCGATACCGTCACGTCCGCCTCCTGATTAAGACCCGGTACAGCGCCGCCCGTCCCGCCCTGTTTTTCTTCTTCATCTCCCTGCTCCTGCTCTTTTTCTGTCTCTGCATCCACGCTCCCATATTCATCCGAGATTTCCTCATCCGACAGGATCTCTTCTTCCGGATCTTCTTCCAGTATATCTAAGTCAAGCAGGCTTATGATGGCGTCCTCATTTTTTTCTAATGAAATGGTTTGAAATACAATGTGATTATTTTCTCTGTCTTCTACAAAGTTCTCCTGCCCCACCTGGAAGAATATTTCCAGAGTATTGCTCTGGGCGGTAATCCTGTAAGACAGCTTCGTGGAAGTGCCAGGACCCAGCCAGTTCCTGTACCAGGCATCCCCGTTATTTTCCGCATTTTTTGCATCCGGGACCGTCGTTACCATATCCAGCCCCTTTTCCGGCGTCACCTCCACTGTCAACGTATATTCCGCGCCGGCTTCCACATCTTCTATGACCGTGGATACCTTGTTATGCCAGTCCACGCTGCCAAGCTTTTTTGCATAATATACCATGTTCCCGTCATCATCCATATACAGGCTGCCCTCTGCTCCAGGTTCCTCTGCATGGGTGTACTCATAACCGCCGAAGGTTACCGTACCGGCATCAACATCACCTTCATTTTTGGATAGCGAGATGGCTTGAAATACAATGTGATTATTTTCTCTGTCTTCTGCATAGTTCTCCTGCCCCATCTGGAAGAATATTTCCAGAGTATTGCTCTGGGCAATAATCCTGTAAGACAGCTTCGTGGAAGTGCCAGAACCCAGCCAGTTCCTGTACCAGGCATCCCCGTTATTTTCCGCATTTTTTGCATCCGGGACTGTCGTTACCATATCCAGCCCCTTTTCCGGCGTCACCTCCACTGTCAACGTATATTCCGCACCGGCTTCCACATCTTCTATGACCGTGGATACCTTGTTATGCCAGTCCGCGCTGCCAAGCTTTTTTGCATAATATACCATGTTCCCGTCATCGTCCATATACAGGCTGCCCTTTGCCACATCGCCGAATTCCTCATGTCTGAACTCATAACCACCAAAGGTTACTGTACCTTCATCAGCAACCGGATTGGATTCTGTTATCGAAAAATCCACAAACTCAATTCTGTTATCTTCTCTCGCATCCGCATATTCCGCTTGCCCGAACATGACTGACAGTTTCATATCGCGCTCCCCGTCCTCCGCAGAAATCCGGAGAGTGATTTCTTTTGTTTCATTATCCCCTGCCCACTCCGTCGCGGACCCTAATTCCTCCCCGGTTGATACATCAATCGCGTTTATGTTGACAAGAAGTCCCTTTTGCGGTTTTAAAATTACCTTAATCTCGTTATCTTTCCCTCCATTCAATGTACTGGTCGTCAATACCATATTATCTTCCGGGATATTTCCCAGCTTTTTTGCATAGTATACCATATTGCCGCTGTCATTTGTGTATAAGATACCTTTTGCAATTTCCCCGGTTTCTTCATGCCAAAAATCGCTTTCTTTAAATGACACCGTACCTTCATCAGCAATCGGGTTCATTTCGCTTATTTTAAAATCCTTAATGGAAACATGATTTGGCGCTGTGTTGCCGTTTGCACCAAATTCAAAAATAAGTTCCACCTCCTTGTCTGCATCCGAGGAATTTGTCATAAATGTATAGGTATTATAATCCTCTGAAAGATCGATATTTTCTGCAACCAGCGGATTCCACTCGCCGTCAGTTCCGTTCATGGCAAAGAAAAACCTTAAAGGTTCCTCTGCACGTGCAGTAATCTCAATTTTATAGTTTTTGTCCGCCTTCGCTGTCATCCCATTATTAATCGATAATTTGTTATGATACGTCTCCTCCCCCACTTCCCTTATAACATAATGAAGGATACCATTTTCTTCATAAAGGGAAGCATCCGCGTCGTCAATGAGCGTGGAATGAAATGTGTAGCCTTTAAAATCAGCACTCTCATAAAAATCCGAATTTTCATACACAATTTCCATGTCATAGTCATCGACGGAAGTGCCGGTATAAGGGATTCCCGGACTAAGCTTGTAGATTTTAATATCACTTATTCTTACGGTGGTATTGCTACGATTGTACATGCCGCCGAAGCTTAAACTAAACTCCACATCCTCGTCATCATGCTGCACGGTATCCGTCTCAAAAGACAGGGTTGATTCTTCGTTTAAAAGGATGCCGTATTTCTTGACCTTCTCTTTCCAGTCTGCCTGGGAGACAACCGCAAATTTCACATTGGCGCCCTTGCTGGCAGATGCCGTCACATCGATTCTGTAACGATACCCCTTTTCAAACTTAACCCCTTGATTGAATATGAGCTGGTTGTGCCAGTCAGCTACCCCTTCCCTGCCAATTTCATATATGAGAACGCCGTCCTCCTGATATAGGCTGCCGCTTGCCAGGGAACCTTCATGCTCGTAGGAGAATACTCCCTCCGCGCCCGGGAACTGAATGGTTTCTTTTCTGTAATCGGTACATTCCGTTATTTTTATATCACTGATAAAAATACTGGCAGGGCCTTTTTTCGCGTTCCCCTGTCCGCCCAACTCAAAAACCATTTCATTGAGAGGATTATCCTCCAAGGCTTTAAAACTGAACCGGAAATGCTGTTTTTTTCCGCCTATGACATGGTTTCTCTCCCAGAAATATTCCCATTCATCCTCATCCTCATCTCTTTCAAGATTCCGCAAGACACAGGTAAAGACAATGCTTTTTGTGCTGCTTATATCAAAATCCACAATATAGTTTTTATTTCTTTTAAATTCCGTTAAATTGTTAACGGATATTTTATTCTCCCAGGGATTTCCGCCAAATCTTTTTATGTTATATATCAGACCGCCGTTTACAAATGTTGCTGCCGCGTTCGATTTAGAATCTGTTACAACCTCAAAGAGATCCATGGGAAAAGTTTCCTCGATTCCTTCCTCAACTGCTTTTACAACCACCGAATGTACATAAAATTTCCCGCTTCCTTCATTGTTGCTTAAATCAAATACGATACGCCCCTGATCTTCCGTGCTATTCCCCGTTCTGAACTCAGCTTTGATCACTTCCACGCTTTTGCCGACTGTCACTTTAGACTTATCCCTGTCCTTCTGGGTATTCCTTCCGCTGACAAAACATTCCAGGTTCATGGGCCGGCTGGCAGACACCTTCATCTCAATGTTGTACTTTGTATTATTACTGAGCCATAAATCTTTTTTGACTAACTGATTCACTCCAAAAGTTTTGATATCATACACAAGCACCCCTTCATCCAGATACAATTCCGAACCGCTTGAATCGTTCATTACAAAACCTTTGAATTTATAGTTGTCTAATTTGGAAAAGCTGTACTCCTTAACCATGGCCGGCTCCATGACTGCCGCCCTTTTCGCCGCGACTGCTGCTATATCATCTGCGGATGCAGGTTCAATGGATATTTCTTTTATTTTAATGTTGCAGGGCGCCGTATTGCCGAATCCTCCAAACTGGAACAGCACTTCCATATCCTCATCATATGCCTGTGTATCTGTTGCAAAAGAAAATTCATTCACGCCCTCTCTCAGCGCCAGAGTCTCTGAAATCTTCGGCTCCCATTTGTTTTTCGGGTTCACGCCGAAAAATATATTCATTTCCTTATCCGTTTCCAGGGAAATCTCCACTTTGTAGGCATTATCTTTCACAAAGGTAACATCCCGGTCTATCATAACTTTATTGTTCCAGTCATATTCGCCGATTTTCTCGATTCGATATACGACGTTCCCCTCTTCGTCCATGTCAAAATCAGCGACCGCGCCGCCGGACTCGTCATGATTCAACCGAAAGCCGCCAACCACCCATGCATTCCGAAAAGCCTCTTCCTGCCCCTCTTTTATCTCCTTTATCAGAATCTGATCAAAAATAATCTTTGCAGGCTCCCCGTTCCCCGTTTTGTTGATGTCAAAGGTGATCTCCATCTGTTGGTCCGCCTGCTGTATTCCGGTTCTGCGGCTTATGGTTTGAGGTCCTCCTGAGAGCGAAACGAATGGGCCCGGGGCAAAGTAACCGCCCCTGGGGTCCACAGAACAGGCCACCTGCACATTTTTGTCGGCCCGAACCGTGTATGTGATCTCATAATCACAGCCTTTTTTGAAGCTTAAATCCTCGACCTTTACTTTTCCTTCTTCTTCTGTTTCAAAAACAAGTCCGTCTCCCTCTATGTACAGGCGGCTGCCGTCAGTCCCTTCCGCCGATACGCAAAGACCGCAGAAATCGGCGACTCTGTAAAAGGATGTATGCTGTGCCTCTTCCTCTGCCGCAACTTCATAAACAGAAAAATCCAAAAGTCTGATGTTCAAAGGCGCCTGGTTTCCGCCGCCGCCAAACTGAAACAACACCTCCATCGACATATCATCGCCGATCACGGAAGTTGTATAGCTATAGTCCTCCACATAATCCCCGATATTCAGGGACTCGGATATCACCGGGTTCCAGGCGCCTATCTGGTTTACAAAGAAGGAAAAATAGGTTTCTTTGCTGGCTGAGATGGTAAAATCCACCGTGTATTGCTTTCCCTTTTCAAATGTTATGCCGGATTCTATGAAAAGCTTGTTCTGCCAGTCCTCCAGTGATATTTTGTCGATTTCATAAATAAGCGTTCCTGCTTCTTCATATAATTTTGCATCGTTCTCTCCCGGCTCATAGGAATGAAATTCATATCCTTTAAACGGTACGCCGTCATTTGTATGATTGTCTGTTTCCTCCGCATGTACAATCGTTACATTACAAACAGAAAACAAAAGAAGTACAGGGATCATGAATAACGACATTATTCTGCGAAACATTCTATTTCCTCCTTATATTTAGTTTACATTTGTAAAAATATTTGTTTACATCATTGTAAACTTTTATTGTGCATATGTCAAGTTGAATTGGATTATCTTCCGGTTTTTTGGTATAATTGATTCATTTTTCGTTACTTTTTTTGTGCAAACAGACCAAATAGGAACATAAAAAGCGCCGGCAAGGCCGGCGCGGCAAATTCATGATTCTGCAAATCCTTTGATTTGTCTTCACATTTTATTTTGCATTTGAAAATCCATTGATTCGTTTTTGTTGCTTTTTGCTCAAACTACCAGGCAGATTTTTCCTTTTTTTAGATGTTGGAACAAATGTTTATGAAAAAAGCCGGGGAACCTATTCTCAGATCCCTGGCTTCCTGATATCACCTTATCCCGTTTCACGGTATGGACTTGGCCTTCCCAAATAATGTATGCTGCCCCACTCCAAATCCCGGCAATGAAAGCTGAACATATTCCCGATTGCTTCTGCAAAACCTAGGAAACAAAAAATACCAGAAACCTTTGTTTACAAGGTCTCTGGTATCTTTACCTAGTAGCGGAAGGGAGATTTGAACTCTCGACACTACGGGTATGAACCGTATGCTCTAGCCAACTGAGCTATTCCGCCATCTCAGCCTGTTAAGAATGTCTTAACCGTGACTGCTTACATAGTATATCTTTTATTGTCGAAATTGTCAAGACTTTTTCAGCAATTTTTTTTACAAAGTTACCTGAATTTTCCTCT
>RAYB01000062.1 GCA_003669055.1 bacterium 1XD21-70 | reverse complement strand
GGGAAAAAATGGAACCCCCTAATTCCCCTCATGAATGAGGGGCTAGGGGAGTTGATGTGCCGTAGGCACTTTCTTGTGTGACCTTAAAGATTGCCAAGAATGAGGAGGGAGCCGTCACCAGGGCGTTTTTCCGCTCTTTTAAGGAGAATTTCCGCCAGGCAACCATGGTCTGGCTGATTCTTCTGGCGGTGGGGGTTCTTCTTGGGATAGACGGATACATTTTTTACCATATGAGGTTTGAAAATGTACTGTGGATCTTGGGAACGGCTGTATTTATGGTAGCTGTTGCTGCCTATGCCATTGTATTGATGTACATATTTCCTCTCATGGCCAGATTTGACAATACCATATGGGCCATGTTTAAAAACTCCCTGATGATCGGCATGCGGTTTCTTTTGTGTACGGTGCTGATGGCTTTGATCTATTTTGTTATGGCAGTGGTTGTGATCCGCATTTTCACTCCTGCGGTTATTTTTGGGGAGGGGCTTTGTGCGCTTTTGTGTTCCTATCTGCTTTCTGCCATATTGGTTCTTTTGGAAGGAAATATTCCGGATGCGGATTAAGCGGCGGCAGAAATCCCATTGCGCCAAAAGGCCGTCTTGTGCTATACTATGATAGAAGCGTCAAGGAATCTTTTGCCGCTTCCCGGGGCGTGCAGATGGCGGAACCGGATTTTCAAACACGTTCCAGGATGCACCAAGGGAAAAAGGATAAAGGGAAACATGACAGACAAATTTGCGGTAATTGACACGGAGACAAACTGGCATGATCAGGTTATGTCCATCGGCGTGGTGGTTGCCGATTCAAAAAACAGGAAAAAGCTTGATTCGGCCTATTACATAATCGATCCCGAATACAAAGCAGGCGGGATGTATGCAAACGAGTTGAGGTTTGATGAAAAGGGAACCCGTGTTGCAGACAGGAAGACGGCCTTGAAGGAGATCCGGCAGTGGCTGAATACTCATGGGGTGGAGAAGCTTTTTGCCTATAATGCTTCTTTTGACAGGCAGCATTTGCCCGAGTATTCGGAGTATAAATGGTATGATATCATGCGTCTGGCATCCTATCGCCAATATAACAGAGCGATACCGGACTGTGCGGATTGTTATGGGACCGGAAGGCTGAAAAGAGGATATGGCGTGGAAAGCATCTTGCAAATGCTCCGCAAAAACAGAGGGTATCGTGAGACTCACAACGCGGTTCTGGATGCAGAGGATGAACTGGAAATTATGCAGTTGCTGGGACATGAGATAAAGGTATATGAGATTGCGCTTTTATCGGATAGGAAATTCCGGTGATGGAAACGCATGTCTTTCTTTTTATATGTGGCATCAAACCGTAAATCATGTAGGTGTCCATATTGTGGGCACACTTCCATGCGTATTCACAGCCGATACGAAAAAAGTTTTCAGGATCTGCCCGTCATGGGAAAGAAAACGAAGGCCATCATCGAGAACAGGAAATTCTTCTGTGACAATCCGGGCTGCGCATTTGCCGCTTTCGCAGGGCGTTTTGATTTTTTAGAGCAGAACGGCAAAAAGACAAAACGTCTTATTGACAAGATTATAGGCATGTCATGGAATGCCAGTTCTGCTGCAGTGTCAAGGACATTAAAGGACGGGATTGCAGAGGCCGGGAAAAGCACCGTCTGTGGTCTCTTAAAAACCTGCTTGCATTCCGTGAGGTGGAAGATGTGGCGGAATGGCTTAGATGCTGCCCGAATATCCGAATCGTAGTTTCATCCGTCGGCGCGGGGCAGCTTGACCGAATTATAGGGGAATATCCAGCCATAGGGTGTGTTTATGACGCTGTGTCAGGTTTTAAACAGGCGTTGTCAGGCAAAAAAGAATCTGAACTTGATAAATGGCTGGAAGAAACGGGCTCCCTGGAATATAGATGAATTAAGCTGGGTAAAAAACATTACACCTGTTTGCGCGTTGTGAATACTACAATGGGAAGGGAAAACGGTTGGGGAAGCAAAACTCTAAATAATGATATACAACAGGTATGGCAGACACGAAAAAACAACCGCGAAAAAAACCGGAAAAAATATAGAATTTCACTTGCAATTTTGAGGGGATTCTGCTATACTATGTAACGTTCGTTCAGGAACATTCCTCGATAGCTCAGTCGGTAGAGCAACCGTAATGGTTACATACCGGAAAAAGTTATTGCAGGATACACAAAAATAGGTTTGTAAATTTGTGCAAACCTCACAATAGTCCTCGATAGCTCAATGGTAGAGCACACGGCTGTTAACCGTGGGGTTGTTGGTTCGAGCCCAACTCGGGGAGTTTGAAAAAGCCCGTAAACATAAGCGTTTGCGGGTTTTCTTTGTTTAAATGTCAAGCCTTGAAAGAGGCACAATAGATCGCATGGCTGCAAAAACAGGCATGTGAGTGTTAACCGAAAAATGAACCGGGATTGCGCTGCATTTCGTATTCCGGCTGTAACTGCCTGATAGTAAACAATACTTTTACTGTCAGGCTTTTTTTGTTGCCATTTTTTAGCCACGGTATGATGCTGTGGCTTTTTTTGATGGATGGGATCAGGAGGGATTCTTATGGAATTTACGGAAATGGAAAAACGGATGCTGTACCAGACAGAGGGAAGTGAGCGGTACGCCGTCCTGCAGGAAATGTCTATGGCCTCACGGTATGCCGGGGACCCGGCCAGACGGAAGGCTGCAAAGAGCCTTCTGGAGAAACTGCGCCCCCTGACGGATGCAGAGTGTATGGAGGCCGTACATGACATTCGGAGGAACTACCGGCTGCCCCAGGAGGGGCGGACCATTGGCGAGCTGCTGGCCCAGGCCAGGCAGAGATCCGGGGCCGAACAGCTTAAGGGGCATGACATCATGGGATTGGAACGCTTCGACCCGGAGGTGCGTCACATGGTTATATTTGATGTGCTTTCAGGTGATTCCACCGTGGGCGACAAAGGGGACCGGATGCGCCTGTTCCTTACGGACACCGGGTATGAGAAGTTCAAGGACCGGCAGGAAAAGGGAGAGCTTAGGATACAGAACCACGCGAAGGTTGCACCGGGCGGCCATCTGCACTATGACCGCAGGGACCGCGTCTTGTAGCCAGGAGGGAAGGAAAGGAGGATTTTGTTATGGCTGTATTCCGGGTAGAAAAAACAAAAGACTTCACGGTCATGTGCAACCATCACCTGCGCAATGTGAAGCTCTCCCTGAAAGCGAAAGGCCTGCTGTCCCTCATGCTGTCTTTGCCGGAGGACTGGGACTATACCACCAAAGGGCTTGCCTGTATCTGCAGGGACGGGGTGGATTCCATTGCCAGCGCGTTAAAGGAGCTGGAGAAGCACGGGTATCTCACCAGGCAGAGGGTCCGTTTTGACAACGGCCGGCTGGGGGATATTGAGTACACGATACATGAAAAGCCGGTAAGCCAGGAAACATCAGAGGTCCCGCCTAAACGGGAAAATCCAGGACAGGCAAATCCAGGACAGGCAAAGCCAGGACAGGAAAAACCTGGACAGGGGAAACCTGCACAGGGGAAACCTGCACAGGGAAATCCCCCACAATTAAATACTGATCCATAAAACACGGATAGATCAAACACGGATGGATTAAATACACATCAATCAATCCATCCGGCAGAGCCGGAGGCGGCAGGGCGCCCGGATGGGATGGATAGGATAGAGCTTGTGAACGCATACCGTGAGATTATCCGTGCAAATGTGGAGTACGGCTTTCTGGTACAGCGGTATGGAGCGCAGCGGATGGATGAAACGGTGGAACTCATGCTTGAAGTGGTTCTTTCAAAACGCCCTTTCATCCGCATCGCAGGAGACGATTTCCCCAGGGAGGTTGTAAAGAGCCGGTTCCTAAAGATCAATTCCGGCCATTTGGAGTATGTCTTTGACTGCATTGACAAGAACACCACGAAGGTAGGGAACATCAAGGCTTACCTGCTTGCGGCCCTGTATAATGCCCCGGCAACGATGGACAGCTATTACCGGGCCGAAGTCAACCATGACCTGTACGGCATGTGAGCATGGGAAGGGATGTCCCTGAAACAATTCAGGAAAGGAGGCGGGGCACAATGAGGAAAGAAGTGCCTGGGCCATGCCGGGCGTAACGAAAGAGCAGATCCAGGAGGCAAGGGAGGCGGATCTGTTCCGTTACCTGCAATTCCATGAGCCGGGAGTTTTAAAGAGGGACGGGCCGAACTACCGGCATAAGGAGCATGACAGCCTGGTCTATGTCACAGGGAAGGGATACTGGTACTGGAACAGCCGGGGACGGAGTATCAACGCTTTGGATTATCTGGTGGAGATCCGGGGCTACGGCCTGGTGGATGCGGTGAACACGCTGACGGACGGAAGGGGCCGGCAGACGGAAAGCTGCCGGAGCGCGCCGGCAAAAAGCCCTGTGCAGAGGGAGCCGGAGAAAAGGCCCTTTTCCCTTCCCTGGGCGAAGCGGTGCGCCACCTTTGCGGTATCATACCTGCAGAGACGGGGGATCAGCAGCCGGATAATCAGCCGATGCTTCCGGTTGGGGCTTCTGTATGAGGCAAGGCACAAGGACGAAGCGGTTTGTGTGTTCGTGGGAAAGGATGACGGGGGAAAGGCGAGGTTTGCCTGTATGCGGGGCATTGGGACCAGCCTGAAAAAAGATGTGGCCGGCAGCGATAAAAAATTCAGCTTCTGCTACCCGCCGGACAGTCCGGGCAGCCGGCAGCTCGCCGTATTCGAGGCACCCATTGACGCCCTTTCCCATGCTGCGCTGCAGGAGCTGGAAGGATGGAAGTGGAACGGATGGCGCCTGTCCCTGGGCGGGACCTCCCATGTGGCGCTGACTGCTTTCCTGGAACGCCACCCGGAGATCCGGCGCATTACCCTGTACATGGACAATGACCTTGCCGGCCTTGTCAACGCCAGGAAGATACGGGACATGCTGAAACAGGACCGGCGCTTCCGGCATATCCGGGTCGGCGTCAACCCACCCCGGACGGGAAAGGATTACAACGAAAAGCTGCTCTGCCTTAGGGAACAGGGTACGGACTGCCAACAACAAAGCCGCCATAGACAGGCGGCAATTTCTATTTAAGGAGGAATCCAGATAATGATGAAAACCGAAAATATCGTTTTACAGATGATTGCGGGGGCTGCCAGGTGCCCGGAGTACGGGCCGGACATGGTAAAGGACCTGATGGAGAAGCTGGACATGAACGAGAGAGCCTTCGCCCTCCTGATGAACGTGGCCCCTTCCACCATCCGGCTCTGGACCAGTGGCGCGGCACAGCCCAGCGGCACGGCCAGGCGGCTCATGCAGATCTACGAGGCCGGGCCGGAGATCGTGGGGAAGATCGCGGGGGAGCCTTCCGCAGAGGGGAGGGATTCTTAAATGGCAGGCATGGAACAGACGGCGGCGGTGCCGGAACAGCCCATTGCAGAAAATGGGCCGGTGCAGGAGCTTCTTGCCCTGCTGAAAGAAAACAATCCGGCCGGCTATCAGGAATTTTCAAAGCTGATCGAATCCGTGTCGCTCATGGAGAGCCGCCTTGCCGTGGCGGTGGGGGAACTGGAGGCCATGCGGGGGGATCTGCAGAAGATGCAGAACCATTCTTTGAAAGCGGCCCTCCAAAATGCCTGCAGGTCTATGGAGGCCAATATTTCCTCCATGCAGCAGCGGCTGGCCGAAGTGAAGGAAAAGATTGTCGAGGGGTGCAAAAACGTGCTTGCGGACTTTAAGGAGCGCGGCACCGTGGCCTTAAACGGGATAGCCAGATTTCTCCATTTGAGACCGGCATTGGAGGCAGTCCGGCAGAGCGCGGAGCATAACCGGAAGGAAAACAGCCAGTCTATGGCAAAGATCGACGCCTTCGTGTCCGAGTACCATGAGACCGGAAAACACCTGAAAAATATGCGCCTGGCGCTGATGGGGAAGGAACCGGTGCAGGAGGCCAGAAGCGCCGGACGGATTGCGGCGTGCGTCAAAGCCCCTTACCGTGCCAGCCGCGCATGTATGGGGGCAATAGAGAAGGGGGCGCTAAAGGCAATGGACGCATTGGACCGGCTGGAGAAGGCGGCAGAACGCCGGCCCTCTGTCTTAAAGGCCATGAAGGAGCAGACGCCAAAAGCGGAGCCGGTAAAGGAAAGGCAGACGCCTTCCCAGGACAAGGGCAGCCGGTGATTTACGTGAGAAGGGAGGAAACCTGATTGAAAGAGGAACCATTACCGCAGATTTATCTGGTAAGAGATGTGAATTTAGCGGAGTTTGCCTATAAGCTCCATATTTTTGCCGGGGATTTCCAGGGGGAAAGCGAATTTAACCTGCGTTCCTTTGCGACGAATACCAGTCTGGATTCCATTGCCATTATGGGAAAACGGCACATGTGGCTTTCGGATGCCGTGCTTGCCTACTGCCCTACGACAGAGCAGTACCGGATGGCCGTCACAACGGAATATCTCGGAGCCAGGGCTTTCCTGTTCCATGCGGAGCGGACGGAGGACGGGCGGCTGTTTGGGGATGTCCTGATGATGGACCTGGAAACGCTGCGGCAGGAGATAGAGAAGAATACCCTGTATCCTTACGGGGTGAGCATGGTTTACCGGGACGGCACGAAAGCGGAGGTGGGCATTGAAAAGTGGGAGGCAATGGAGCTCTGCGAAAAGGACGCCCTGAAAAACTGGCGTTACCTTTACGCCCCGGAGCGGACAGAGGAATGGGAGCAGTATTATTCAAACAGATTCAGCCAGTGGAAAGAGCAGGCGTTCTCCTACATGGAGCAGGATCTGGAGGAACGCCTGAACATGGAATACATGCTGGAGGCACAGAACCCGGATACGGACATGTACCGCATACCATTGGGGGCGGCAAAACAGATTCTGCTTAATGGGGACGGTCCGGTTTACCGGCTGCTTCCGGGCGGGGCGGAGGAACTGGCCCCGGTCACGGCCATAACCACCGGCCTCTGGTACATGGAGTACAGGGAGTTTGCCGTCACCCCGGAAAACCTGGGCGGCGTGGACCGTCTTGTACGCCGGGAGACGGACAGGCTGACTGGAAGGATACCAAGGCCAAAGGAACGGCCAGACCGGAAACATGAGAATGAAGGAAAATGCCGCCCCCGCCCGGAGCGGTAAATTTTTGGAAAGAATCGAGGTGATTTGATATGCCGAAACAGCATGAGGATTTTGGGGAGAAGATCGGGGGCGCAAAAAAGGACCTCTGGAAAGAGAGGGGGCTTATGGCGGACGACCTGGACGCCATGAACGAGCGGGAGGCCGAGAAATTCGTAAAGAAGGACAACATCTGGAAAAAGCCGGATTACAAGGCCATGCTTGATGGCGGGATTCCCCTGGGGGTGGTGTATTTCATCAAAAAGGCCAGGGACAGCTTAAACGCTTCCCCGCAGTATTACCGCAGGGATGATACCCCGGAGAAACGCCTTGCCAGGCAGAAAGAATATATCAGGACGGTCCGGGAGCTGCAGGAGGCGGTGGCGGATGTCCGCACTGCGGAGGATGCCGCACAGGTCTGCGACCGTTTCATGGTAGGGAACGGCTATCTGGAACGGAGCCAGGGGTGGGGAGGCAGGGCCTATTACAGTGCTACGGAAAAAGGCAGGGAGAACCCGGCCATTACCAATAAGCTGCTGAAAACCTTAAATGTAGGCTCTGCTGCTACTTTTGAGCGCGAGTTCGCACAGAAAGCGCGAAAAGACCAGTTCCTGGTGCCGAAGGGACAGAAGGTGCCGGCAGGTTATTCCATCCGTTTCAATGACGGGAAGAATACTTATTCAAAAAATAATGACTGGAAAGCGGATACCTGGTATGTGACAAAAGGGTATTCCATCCTGCAGACAAATTTTGATTCCCAGGAGGCGGCCCTGAAATGGGTGCAGGACTTTGCAAAGCAGAGGGGCAGGAGCGGAAAGACCCGGTTTGTCCCTCCGCAGCTAGAACATGTGCGCCGTGACGGGCCGGACTTCCGGGGCGGCCGGGAGATTGGCGGCCAGGAGTATCTTGATACCTTTGGGTTCCGGGGCGGCGAGTTTGGGAACTGGATGAACCAGAACGACCGGCAGGCTTCCCTCAATATGGGATTCGAGGCGCTGAAAGATCTGGCATCGGCCCTGCAGGTGAGTGATAAGGATATTGCCTATCAGGGGGAACTTGCCATTGCTTTCGGAGCCAGGGGCAGTGGGAACGCTGCGGCGCATTATGAGCCCATGCGCAGGGTCATCAACCTTACGAAGATGAACGGGGCCGGCTCCTTGGCCCATGAATGGTGGCACGGATTAGACGATTACCTGGGTACGAAGATGGGGGCGAAAGGGCTGCTCTCGGAACAGCCCCGCCTCTATGCCCCATTCCAGAAGCTGATTGAGACCATAAAATATAAACCGGAGACACCGGAGCAGGCGGCGGCCCGTACCGAAGCACAGACGGAACGCACCCGGAAAAATGCGGCCGGATGGCTGGATTCGGCGGTTCTCGATTCCTTGAAGCGGCATGGCAGCGAGGAACATATGGAAACCTACGCTGTTCTCAGGGAGGCGTTTTTGTCCGGCGAGGCCGGCTCCGTGGAACAGATCAACGCTTTTAAAAAGTCTGTCACCGGGCGGGTGATGCCCAAAGAAACGCGGGAAAGACTGGAAATATTCGAGCACATGCTGTCCGGGATGCAGGAGCCGCCGCAGATTGGACGGGTGGAGACCGATTTCTACCAAAATTCCGTGCGGATGGGTAAGGAATGTGAAAAAGAGGGCGGCTATTGGGACAGTAACGTGGAAATGACGGCCAGGGCCTTTGCATGTTACATAAAGGATAAGCTGCCTTATCGGTCGGATTATCTGGCAGGCCATGCAGATTGTGCGATCACGTTTGCTACTGATAATGACGGGAAAATGGAGATACTGAAAGCCTTCCCGGAAGGGGAGGAACGCAAAGCCATCAATGCGGTATTTGACGAGATTGTGGCGGATTTGAAGCTGCAGCATATCCTTACCCACCAGGAGGTGACGCAGCCCCTTGCGGTGCGCCCTCTTGCGGAGAATGAGCAGATTTCTATGTTTGACAGGGGGCGCCCTTCTGTGATGGAACAGCTTGCGGTGAAGAACCCGGCAGAAAAAATAAAGCCGGTGCAGACAGCTCCGAAAAAAAGTCACGCACAGGAAATTTAGGAGGTGAGGGATTGGAGGAAAACAAGGATTACAAGGTCCACCGATCAGGAGGACTGACAGAAGGGTACAAGCTCGCAATGGAGCATACGGTATCGTGTGCGGATGCAGATATTCTTCCGTTGGCTGCACAGGGAGCAGAATCAATATATGCCATGCGCCAGGAAAGCATTGAGGGAGAAAGGAAAGCCTATGACATTGTAGCTGCGGCGGCAAAGCAATGGGAACAGCAGGCTGCGGTCACGCAGAGGCTTGACCGGGCGTTGGCATACTTACATACCCCGGAGGTAAGGCATACTGCAAACAGATGGCAGCCGTACTCCAATAACAAGGACTGGGAGGAAATCAGCAACCGGGTTTATAAGATGTTCTGCCATTTTAGGGAAGAAACCGTGTATGACAAGGAGGCAAAGCGGAGCGTTCCGGCCGCCTGGTGCGTGACTTGGGATTTATATTTAAACTCTCCAAAGGACGGTTACAGTATCCATCTTGCAGGGCAAAACAGAAAACGCTATACTGACAAAACTGCTGCAATGAAGTATCTGAATGGACGTAAGAAAGCCTATTCACATCTATTTACAGAGATTTCACCGCCGATCCCAAAAGAACATGAAAAATGTTTTACTGTCAACGGCGCACTTCTTCCAGGATATGTGGTGGAGGGGCAGGATCAGAAGCAGAAAGACCATACCGCCACTGATATTTTAGAGGGCGGTATATCTTTACCCGAAAAAGAAAAAAAGCCCTCTGTGCTGGGAAAGTTGTCTGTGGGTAAGACACCGGAGAAAAACACTGCGGAATCAAAAGCGGAAAATAAGAAGAAGGAGGATATACAGATTTGAAGGTTTTAATGGTGGAGCCGGGGAAAGCTCCCTATGAGGCTGAGCTTGACGGGAGCCTCCGGTCCATGCAGGAGGCGGTCGGGGGAGGTATAGAGAGCAATAGCCCCTATGAGGACCCGGCCGTGATTGTCAGCAACAGGGATGGTAAAAATACCGGCCTTACCTTAAACCGGGCTGTCTACGGTCAGGACGGCAGCATGACGGATATTATAGCTGGTACTTTTTTCATAGCCGGTCTCGGTGAGGAAAGTTTTACGGACCTTCCCGATTATCTTATGGAGAAGTATAAGGAACAGTTCAAGTACCCGGAGAAATTTATCCGGCTGGCCGGTGAGGTTGTTGTGGCAAAACAGCCTCTCCCACCGGAGGAACAGGCAAGGCCGGCAGATATGGAGGAACCGGATGGGGAAGGCGTAAGGCTTGACGAATCTGTGGACCTGGCCTTTGACCTGGATGAATTTTTTAGGAGGAACAGCCGGAATTATGCAGCCATATTCCGTGATCCCCATGAACGGAAGGAGTGCCTTGCAGATAAGTTGCTTTCCGGGCAGACGGCCCAGATCCGTGACCATCTGGCCTCCCTGGAGAAAAACCATCCGTATCTTGTCGGGGATCTGGCAGCCCTTTTGGAACGTATTGCTGCCTACGAAAAAAAATATGGAATCATGTCGCTTCGGGAGCAGCTTGACAGTGCCAGAAAGCAGGCAGCACAGACAGCGCAGAGAGTGCCGGAGAAAACGAAAGAGCCGGAAAGGGGGTAATGGGTTATGCTGATGGCGGAACAGGCACCCTATATGCTTATGGTGCGGCCGGACGACATTGCAATCAATCCGCGGGAGCTAGACGAGCCTTTCGGGAAAATGGTGTGTTTTCACAGACGATATTCCCTGGGGGACAGCCATAACTACATGGACAAAGATGATTTTTTGCGGGAGATGTATCTGGATACCGTGGGGCATGACGAACAGGGGATGAAGCGGTATGAACGGATGGTGAACATTGTAGGAGGGCGAAATATGCGCGGCCCGAAAACGGAGGAACGGGCAATCGACGATTCCATGCTGAACGTCATTTCCGGGAAGTATATTATGATGCCTCTGTTCCTTATGGATCACAGCAGCCTTGCCATGCGGACCGAGAGCTTCCACGATCCCTGGGACAGCGGGCAGGTGGGCTGGATCTATGTTTCCAAAGAGGACGCGCTGAAAGAGTTCGGCGCTGAAAAAATGACTGGGGCAGTCCGGCATAAAGCGGAAGAACTGCTGAAAAGCGAGGTGGCCGTCTATGATTCCTACCTCCGGGGCGAGTGCTACGGCTTTGAACTGTATAAAAACGGCGAGCTGTCGGATAGCTGCTGGGGATTCATGGGGAATCTGGATGAAGCGTGCCGGGAAATGGCTTCCTTTCTCCCGGAGGGCTGCAGGGGCATGGTGGACCGTCTGGAGGAACAGAGCCACCCGGCAACCATTGTCAAGACGCTCTTAAAACATGCAAAGATTCAGGTGGAGCAGGCGGCGAAAGCCTTAGACATGGCCCCGCGTCAGCAGGCACTTGATACCGCCCGGTGATGAAAAAATAAATTGAAGGAAGGAGGATACAGATGCAGGAAGAACTGGAACAGAAAACCGTTTCCGTCTCGGTTCAGGCGGCGAGACTGTCCGGCCGGGTGCTGCGCTCTGCGGTTGCCGCCGTGCTAAGGAAGATGGAGCAGGAACGTACCACCCCGAAAGTCGGCAGGAACAGCATGAAGCGGCTTTCCGGCAGGGACGGCGGGGCCAACACCATTGAAGTAACGGGCCGGATTCGCTCTTTTGAGCGCATAGCCCGGAAACATGAGGTGCGGTACCATATCGAGAAGAACGCAGGGACCACGCCACCCACTTGGACGGTGTATTTCAAGGCGAATCAGGCGGATTCTCTGACAGCGGCTTTCAAGGAATATACCCGGAAAGACCTTGTGCGTGAGGGCAGGCCGTCGCTTCTGTCGCAGCTTCATAAGTTTAAGGAGCTGGCGCAGGTGCTTGGCCGTGACCGGGTGAAGAATAAGGAACACGGAGGGCCGGAGCGGTGAAAATAGACAAGGACACACTGAAAAAGCAGGTAATCCTCCATCTTCCTTATCTTTTGTTCCTTCTGGTGTTTGCCAAGCTGGGGCAGGCGGTGCGTCTTGCCCCCGGAGCGGACGCCTCGCAGAAAATGTTAGGTCTTGCGGAAGGGTTTTCCCTGGCCTTTCAGAGTATGTGGCCGGGGGCAGGGATTGACTGGCTGGCAGGGCTTTGCGGCGCGGCGGCTGTGAGGATCGCTGTCTATGTGAGGGGAAAAGATGCCAAGAAGTACCGGAAGAATGAGGAATATGGCAGCGCCAGGTGGAGTGCATAATCTTAACTGTAAGCAACACCTATATTGACGCAGGAGGATATGCACATGAATGATTACAGCAAAATCACAGCCCTTTACTCCCGCTTATCCGTGGGGGACGAGGACAGGGACGGCGGCGAGAGCAACTCCATACAGAACCAGAAGAAATTTCTGGAAAGCTATGCCAGACAGTTAAAACTGACAAATATCCGACACTACATTGACGATGACGAAAGCGGCAGATTTTTTGACCGTTCCGCCTACTCCCGCATGATAGAGGACGTGGAAAACGGCAAAATCGGCGTGTGCATTATGAAAGACATGACCCGCTGGGGGCGCGACTATCTCCAGGTGGGGAACGCTATGGAGATTTTCAGACGGAACAACGTGCGCTTTATCGCGGTAAACAACGGGATAGACAGCGAAAAGCCCGACACGTTGGAGTTTGCGCCGTTCATCAATATCATGTCAGAGTGGTACGCAAAGGACATCAGCAAGAAAGTGAAAACGGGCATTAAGACCAAAGGCATGAGTGGCAAGCCAATCGCAACCGAAGCCCCCTATGGTTATGTGAAAGACCCCGACAACAAGGATTTTTGGTTGATTGACGAAGAAGCCGCCGAAGTTGTCCGCTTGATTTTCCGTCTGTTTCTGGACGGGAAAAACCGAAACCAGATTGCCGTATATCTGAAAAACGAACAAATCCCAACGCCTACTTTCTACATGAAAGACCGTGGGCGGGGAACTTGTAAAAATAAGACGCTGAACGAGGAAAACCGTTACAAGTGGAACAAAGCCACGCTGACCCATATCCTCACAAGGCAGGAGTATTGCGGAGATGTGGTGAACTTCAAGACCACAAAGCATTTCCGCGACAAACGGAACCACTATGTAGACCGAAGCCAGTGGCAGATTACGGAAAACGTGCATGAGCCGATTGTTGACCGCACCGATTTTGAAAGCGTACAGCGGATTTTGGAAAACGCCCCCGTCAGGCGACCAAACGGGGACGGGGAAATCCACCCTTTGTCGGGTTTGCTTTTCTGTAAGGACTGCGGCGCAAAAATGCACATACGGATAGATTACAGGAACGGCGGCAAACGGCACGTTGCCTTTTGCAGTGAATACCACAAGGGGAAAGCCAGAAACCCGAAGTGCCATTCCCCACATATCATGGACGCGGATTTACTCATGCAGACCGTTGCGGAAGTGCTGAAAAAAATCGCGGAATACTCCATCAGCAACAGGGCGGATTTTGAAGCCTTAGTGAAAAAGAGCCTTGACGTACAGCAGACCGACAGGACGAAGAAACAGCAAAAGCGCGTACCACAAATCACAACACGGCTTGAACAAATCGAAAAGGTTCTGGATAAGCTGTACGAGGACAACGCACTGGGCGCGATTGAGCAAGACCGTTACGAGCAGATGTCGCGGAAATATTCGGAAGAATACTATACCTTGAAAGAGGAACTTGCGGAAATCAAAGAGCAGTTGTCCGCATTTGAGAACGCGGGAGGGCGGGCGCAGAGGTTTGTAAAACTGACAGAACGATACGCCGACTTTGCCGAACTCACCCCCGCTATTCTCAACGAGTTTATCAGCAAAATCGAAGTGCATGAGCGCGACCAGAAGCGGGCGAGATACGCCATTCAGCATATCGGGATATACTTCAACCATATCGGCAAATTTGAGAACGAACTGACACAGCTTGCCGAGCCGACAGAGCAGGAAATCAAAAAAATGCGGGAGGAAATCGAAGAAGCGAAAAAGGAAAAGAGCCGCGCCTACCACCGGGAATATTCCAGAGCCTACCGCGCTAAAAATATTGAAAAACAACGGGAGTATGACCGTATCAAAGCGCGGGAATACAGAGCGAGGAAAAAGGCGCAAGCCGCCGCCACCGCGCAGTAAAACCAAACAGCCAACAGCTAAGAGGGATTTTCCAAATACGGGAAATCCCTTTTTCACGCCCAAAGAAAGGAGCGACCTATTGACAGAAAAGAAAGAAACGCCCACCCCGCCCCGAAAGCCGGACGGTATCATCACCACGCAGAGGAACGGGCAGACCATTGTTGCGGAGTTGTTTTTCAACCACAGCGGCACAGAAACATTCCGCGACAAGATTTTGAAAATGATACTTGCCGACAAGCAGGAATAAAACGGGAAAACGGTTATCTGCAAAAATCCATTCCATTCCTATCCAATCCTATCCCATCCAATCCATACCAGACATGAAAGGAGCGATTGAGCCGTGGCAAAGACCAAAGCCGAAAAAATCACAAGCATTGAGGAAGAAATCCGACAGCTTGAAAACAGGCGCAGACAGCTTGTGCAGGAGCAAAAGGCGCAGGAGCGCAAGGACAGGACGAAACGCCTATGCCGCCGCATGGGGCTTTTTGAAAGCCTTGTCCCCGACACCATACCGCTGACAGAGGAACAATTCAAGACCTTCCTTGAAAAAACTGTAATGACCGACCACGCCCGCCGCATACTGGACGGACTGACCGCCCAGAACGCCCCCACAGCCCCCGCACAGGGCGCAGAAACGGCGGCACAGGGTAACACGCCGCTCACCGTCCAAACCGCCCATACAGCCCGCGAGGGCGGCGCAGGCGGGAGCATGAACGGGGGCGGCTTGCAAGGGTAACGGGCTTACGCCCCTACCCTTGCCAAAAAGCAAGGGCGCACTTATATACCACATGAGATGTGGTATGTGCGGTCTTGCAGACGGCGTTTTGTGCCTGTCGGC
>RAYB01000061.1 GCA_003669055.1 bacterium 1XD21-70 | reverse complement strand
TTGTAATACCCATTTTTCAACCTGTATAAAATTTTCGATGTTCTTTAAAATTTAGCTTGACTTTTTATTTGCAGGCTTTTGTGTCTGTTTCCTCTCCCCTTTCCAGTTGGTAAAGCGGTAGATTACCCGCCACGTCCCCGTAGCGTTGTCTTTGTATACAGCCATTTTCTCAACTCCTTTCTATTCGCTGTAACATACTTTTTTATGAAAAAATGTAGCGTTCACACGTCCTGCCACCGTCAGATAGCCCTGTTTCTGCATTTCTGCGTTCAGTTCCCTTACAATCTGATAGGCTTTTGACTTTGACACACGCAGTTCCGCTGCCACTTCCTCCACTGTCATAAATGATTTTTCTGTCATTCAGATACCCTCTCCTTTCAATATTTAACTGTTTTTGTTTAAGTCTTGTTGATATGATACTAAATAAATTCCGTTAAGTCAAGTGGCTTTCAAGAAAATCTTAACTTTTTTTATTTAAGTTATTCTTGCTATTTCTATTGCACCATGTTATACTAAGTTCAACAAATTTGTTTAAGTAAAGCACAGCCTACTCAAACTGATATGACTTTACAACACAACTACACTTCACAATAACGGAGGTTTTATTATGGCAATCGGCAAACGCATCCGCTTTTTCCGCAACCGAAAGGGCATGACACAGAAACAGTTAGGCGAAATCCTCGGCTTTCTCGGAAAGACCTCTGATGTCCGTATGGCACAGTATGAAACTGAAGCGAGGACACCGAAGCACGACCTTGTAAAAGAAATGGCGGGTATCTTTGATGTAAGCACCCACGCCCTCACAGTACCGGATATTGATACCTATATCGGGCTTATGCACACGCTCTTTGCGTTGGAAGATATGTACGGGCTGAAAATCGGGGAGATTGACGGGGAAATCTGCCTGCGCCTTGACAAGTCCGACTATTCCACTTATACGTCCATGTTTGATATGTTCCACGCATGGCAGGAGCAAGCCGCCAAACTGGAACAGGGCGAGATAAGCAGAGAGGAATACGACCAGTGGCGGTACAAATACCCGGAATTGGACACCTCAAAACATTGGGCGAAAGTCCCCTCACATGCGGTCAGTGATATGCTTATAGAGGAATTTCAGAAAATCGAGAAAGAAGAAAAGAAAACAGCGAAAAAGAAAAAACAGAAATAAGCATAAAAAGACCTTGCCGATATTCAGTTTCCATATCTGAAAATCAGCAAGGTTTTTCTTATGCCATTGATGTAATTATTTAGTGCGTGATGTTGAAAATGTTGCCAAATCGTTGCCAATACTTAAACAAATTTGCTTGTAACCCGCATAAACACTAGCTTTCTAAATCCAATTTCATCACTCGAACTCGACAATTACTAATCAATTTTGTTTAGATATTATTCTCTGTCGTGTTTACAGTTCTTTTGATTATTTGATTTATCCATATTATCCTGCCTATACAGGCTAATGTTATCATTTTGTTATCGGTGTTGATAACACTTGCTCTGTAACTGTGGATAATAGCACTATATTCTATTTCAGATCATAAGCGATTTTGCTTAAAAAATCAATCCCTATTCAAATTCATACCATTCCTTAAATCTCAGTCTTTGAGCAAAATACGATTTTTTTTGTATTCAATCATGCCATCTTTCTGCATTTTAGAAAGCTCGTTGCACATAGTACTGCGGTCAACATTCAAGTAATCTGCTAATTGCTGGCGGTTATATGGAATCAGAAAAGAATTGCTTCCGGCATGTTTTGCGCATTCTGAAAAATAAGACATCAATCGGCCTCGTATGGATTTGGAACTGGTGTGCAAAATCCTTTGTGAAAGTTGCAGACTTTTATGAGCACAGACAGTCAGTAGATTTCGTGCAAGGTTTGTATGAAAAGGGCAGGCGTTTGTGCAGGTAGTCAGAACACGTCCCACATTCATAAACAACACAGAGGTATCTTCCACGGCAGACACTGTAACCAGCATCGGCTGTCCCGGAATACAGGCATATACCTCAGCAAATACAGAACCAGGTGCAACACTTCCTAAAATGCTGGTATTCCCCCAAATATCGTTACAAGATATCATTGCCATGCCTGACAGTACAATGCCGATATTCTCTATAATACTCCCTTCTGAAAGAATTACTTCTCCTTTTTTATAATTGCGTTTTACACTATTCAAACAGCTTAAAAGCGAGAAGATGTCATCTTCTTCTAACCCACGGAATAACTGCATATCGGATAATTTCATATTTTTTACCCTTTCGTTGTTATAACAACAGATTTTTATTTTTAATTATAATATACTATGCCCAGAAAGACAAGAGAAAGGATGGTATAAAATGATTCGAAGAATTATCCAAATAGATGAAGAAAAATGTAACGGATGTGGTGCGTGTGCCGAAGCTTGTCACGAGGGTGCAATCGGCATGGTAAACGGCAAAGCAACACTTCTGCGAGATGATTATTGTGATGGTTTGGGAGATTGTCTGCCAACCTGCCCGACAGGTGCAATTTCCTTTGTGGAGAGAGAAGCTGCCGCCTATGATGAAAAAGCTGTGCAGGAAAATATGAGAAAAAAAGCGAAAAGCAATCATGCCGCTGTTCCCCATACAGGCTGCCCCGGCAGTCGAATGCAGCGTATTCAACATTCACAAGAAACAACTCCTTCTGCCCGGGTACAGACAGAATCACAGTTGGGACAATGGCCATGCCAAATCAAACTGGTACCGACTAATGCACCATATTTTGACGGCGCAAAATTGTTAATTGCAGCGGATTGCAGTGCATACGCCTATGCCAGAATGCACGAGGATTTCATGCGTGGGAAAATTACGATTATCGGCTGTCCAAAGCTTGACAGCATAGACTACAGCGAAAAGCTGACGCAGATCATTCAAAACAACAACATTCAAAGTGTGACGGTTGTACACATGGAAGTTCCCTGCTGCGGCGGACTAGAATTAGCTGCCAAAAAAGCGTTGCAGGCAAGCGGAAAATTCATTCCTTGGCAGATTGTTACGATTTCGTTGGATGGTAAAATTTTGGAATAAAAGGAGAGATACTATGAGTAAAAAAATGAAAAACATCGCTCAATCAGAAGTACTGACGCTGAGAGAACAAATTTCCTATCAGGAGGGGCAGATTGTCAGCAAAACTTTGACACAAAACCAGGCATTAAGTATTACCCTGTTCTCATTCGCAAAAGGTGAAGAGATCAGCACCCATGAATCGGGTGGGGACGCCTTCGTCACCTGCTTGGATGGTATCGGAAAAATCACGATTGATAGCGTTGAATATCTGCTGCACGAAGGAGAATCTATTGTCATGCCAGCAGGCCATCCCCATGCGGTATATGGGAAGGAAGCGTTCAAAATGCTTTTAGTAGTTGTATTTTAATCAAACGCAAAATTGACAAAAGAAGGTGATTTTATGAAAGCAACAAAAGTAGATAAGGATCTCTGCATTGGCTGTGGGCTTTGCTGTGGGATCTGCGGCGAAGTTTTCCGTATGAACGAGCAGGGAAAGGCGGAAGCGTATCAACGAGCAAACGCTGAAAATCAAGGTGCTGTACAGGAGGCCGCCGACTCGTGTCCTGTGTCTGCAATCGCCTAGGAAGATTAATTCAAACGTGTCTATATGCTTTTTTGATCAAAAAGAAACCACATTATTTCAAATTTTAATAGTTTTTAGGAGGTATATTATGGAACAAAAAATGTTTTGCTATCAGTGTCAGGAAACCGCCGGGTGCAAGGGCTGCACCATGTCCGGCATATGCGGAAAGAAACCTGATGTAGCGGCCATGCAGGATCTGTTGGTCTATGTTACAAAAGGAATTTCGGCTATTACGACTGCATTGCGTCAGGAAGGTAAACAGGTCTCTGCAAAAATCAATCACTTGATTACTCTGAATCTGTTCACTACCATTACCAACGCAAATTTTGATAAAGAGAGCATTGAATCAAGAATCCGTGCTACACTGACCGAAAAGGAAGTTCTGCTAAAGCAAGTTACCAATCTGACTGTTCTGCCTGAAGCCGCAAAATGGAACGGAGCTGAAAACTGGGAAGAAAAAGCCAGAACTGTCGGTGTTCTTTCTACCGAAAACGAGGATATTCGCTCTCTGCGCGAGTTAATCACCTACGGTTTGAAGGGACTTTCCGCTTACTCGAAGCACGCAAATGTGTTGTCGGAGGACAACGATGAAGTTGACGCATTTCTTCAGAAAGCACTGGCTGCCACGCTGAATGATAACCTTAGTGTAGAAGATCTGATTGCTCTAACAATGGAAACAGGAAAATACGGAGTATCCGGTATGGCAATGCTGGATAAGGCTAACACAGACAGCTATGGAACCCCCGAAATTACAAAGGTAAATATCGGTGTCAGAAAGAACCCCGGCATTCTGGTATCTGGCCACGACCTGCGCGATTTGGAAATGCTGTTAGAGCAGACACAGGGAACTGGAGTGGATGTGTATACACATTCCGAGATGTTGCCGGCTCATTATTATCCCGCTTTCAAAAAATATCCTAACTTTGTTGGTAATTATGGGAATGCTTGGTGGAAACAAAAAGAAGAATTTGAATCCTTTAACGGGCCTATTCTAATAACAACCAACTGCATTGTTCCTCCTAAGGATAGTTACAAAAACAGACTTTACACTACCGGTGCTGCGGGATATCCGGGATGTACACATATTCCGGGAGAAATTGGCGAACAAAAAAATTTTTCTGCGATTATTGAGCATGCAAAAAAATGTGTCGCTCCGAGTGAAATCGAAACCGGTGAAATCATCGGCGGATTTGCCCATGCGCAGGTTCTGGCTTTGGCAGATAAAGTTGTAGAAGCTGTAAAAAGCGGTGCAATCAAAAAGTTTGTAGTTATGGCGGGCTGTGATGGTCGAGCAAAGAGCCGCGACTACTATACAGAATTTGCTAAGGCTCTACCAAAGGATGCTGTCATCCTTACTGCCGGTTGTGCAAAATATAAATATAACAAGTTGTCTTTAGGCGATATCAATGGCATCCCACGTATTCTGGATGCAGGTCAATGCAATGATTCCTATTCCCTTGCTGTTATCGCTTTGAAACTCAAAGAGGTCTTTGGACTTGACGATATTAACGATCTGCCAATTATCTATAATATCGCATGGTACGAGCAAAAAGCTGTTATCGTTCTTCTGGCTCTTTTATATCTTGGCGTGAAGAATATCCACCTTGGTCCTACACTTCCAGCATTTCTCAGCCCGAATGTTGCAAAGGTCTTGGTCGAGAACTTCGGCATTACAGGAATTGGCACCGTGGAAGATGATATGGAGAAGTTTTTCAGTATTAACGCATAAATAATACTCCGTCAAAAAATAGATCCAACAGGCATAAAGAAACCTCGGAAACCCTTGTAAAATGGGCATCCGAGGTTTTCTGTCTGTTATTCAAACTCAATTAAACAAATTGCAATTTATTAAATGAATACATTTTATCTTTAAACACGGGATAATAATTTGCACGATTGTTAAACACATAAATTTCGCCAATTCGTGATAAATCTTCTCTTTTTGCTTTCCTAATATTCATACTGTAACCTCACTACTTTAATCTCACTACAAATTCTAATTTGTCAATTATCTATTAATCTACCTTCTCAATTTTGAACACATTTATTGTATCTACATCCGGGCAACAGAAGACATTGCTCTTTAACTCGCCACCATAGCGTAAGATATCAATCATAGGAAAAAGAACGTGAGCAGCCATTGGACACAACTTTCCTCTTTCTGTGTCAAAATCAAAAGTATCTCCAACCTTGTGTCCTCTGTGGCAAGGACAAGTACCTTTTTGTTCTACCAAAGTTATTTTAATCTTCATAATTTCCCCTCGCTTATGTAACGCTCGATATCAACACCGAAAAATTTTTCTTTCTTATCGAGGTTATCTATAATAATGATTCTTACCGTTTCCATTGCGTGTTTGGTGGCATCATACAACGACTCACCGTTCAGCACGTCGCTGACAAGAACTGCGGAAAAGATATCTCCTGTTCCAGGGAAACGAACGTCTATCAGTTCAAATCCAATTTTGAAGTTCTCATCCTTTGTGTGGTCATATCCAATAACGCAGTTTTCACCATTCACAGAAGTGCTTGTAATGACAACCGATTTACCACCAAGCTGACGCACTCTCTCAATCAATTTATCTGCTTCATCCTGACTTAAAGTATCTCTGCTGTAAAAACGATTTGTCAAGAAACACGCTTCAGTGAAGTTAGGAATCAGAATATCGGCGTGTGAACTAAGTTTTCTCATAATCGCCACGTTATTATCAGTCATACCATTGTATAGTTTTCCTTCATCACCCATAATTGGATCTACAACAACCAACAAATTGTCTGTGTCTTGATTGTTGATTAGTCGCTCAACAATGTTAATTTGTTTAGGACTAACCATAAAACCCGTGGAAATACAATCAAATCTAAAGCCAAGATCGTGCCAAATATCAACGGTCTTTTCCATATAATCGGTGGTATCTAGAATATCGAACTTTCCGAAATCAAGAGTATTAGACACCAACGCAGTTGGCAATGAAGCGACATCGATCCCTTTTGCAGAGAGGATCGGTATCATTGCAGATAAAGCAATTTTTCCCACACCGGGCATATCATTTACACAACATATTTTTTTCATAACAATTCTCCTTTTTATTAAGTCAACACCATTTTATTATAGTTAATATTCTAAATATCATCGACAAATTCCAATTTATCTCTTTATCATAATTATACATCAGCCACCCACATTGTAAAGCCAAAAGCAAGCCGTTTTTAGACTTGCTTTCCACCATACACCTTTTCTTATTGATAAATCACCTCATTATCCACAATCTCCCTCGCACACGCTTGTATATTGTTCATTCTCCCTACCCATTCCATCTGATTTTCTGCCTTTAACTGTTCCGTAATCCCCTGTGCCTGTTTCATCTGCTCTACAATCCTTTCAAAGCGTTCCTGTGCCTGTTCTTCTATATCTGCAAGATAACTATTCAGCTTGCCACTTGTAAGCAGATTCAGATATACACCCCTGCGATATTCTTTCAGATAACGTAAATGTCTTTGTCCCCATACACCGATAAATCTCTGTTCTTTCTCCGGCAAGGTAAGACAGGGGATAAGATAATCCCCATGTCTGATATAAGTGCCGCCCATTTCTTCAAAAATTGTTTTCTTCATTATCGTTTCCACCTTTCTTATCGTTCTCTATCCATAGATTTTTTCTTAACTGACCGTTTCGGCTGGTGTCTGCCTTCCTGCTGATAGCGGTGCAGTTTTTCCAGTACGCTTACTTTTTTCGGTTGTTCTAACGGATTTTCTTTCTTCTGCTCCGTCTGATTTTTCCATGCTCGCAGTTCTTCATTGTATTCCATAATCAGTTTTTCTGCCTTGTTATAGACCTTCTGAAAGGATTGCACATTTGGATACCCTTCACGTTTTACGATCTGCTCCATACTCCTGTGCAGACGCTTTTCCAAATCCTCTAACAGTTCAATTCGCCCTTCCAGAGATTTTCGCTCTTTGCCTTTAAAGAACCCTCGTAACTCTGACAGTTGCTTTTTCAAAGAAGAAATATCCTGCTGTGTGCGTTTTATCTCCATGGACTGTCTCTGCAATTCATACATAACCTTCTGCATATCTTTCCACTCCTGCAAATCAATCTTTGGCACAGGTTTTGGCGGTAGTTTAAATTTGAAAATTACTTCCTGTAAAAAGTCTTTTGCCCCTCGGATAATCTGACGGAACATATCCGGCAGCCAACCGTATGTCCTGATAGATTGTAACGTTTCATCTGTGATTTTTTCCTGCTTAATCTTCAAAATATCTTCTTCAGGAACGCCCTCGACTAATGCCACATCAACTGTCCGATTCCATTCCTGCCTTGCCGCATTGTCTGCCTTTATCTCCTCTGCCTTCGGATTGTTCTTTCCGATTTTCTTTGTTGCCAGATAAACACTGCCCTGTTGGAACACAGAGAGTCTTTCTGATTCCTCTTTTACATATCGGTTGATCGTATTGGTAAACAGTTCCTTGACTTCTTTGGTAAAGGCTTTGTTCTTAAACCATTCATCCTTTTTCGTGAAGATATGGCTTTCATAAACTTCCCCTTTGGGGATAATACTGCATCCCGCCCGAAGATTGCCCTGCTCGTCTAAAATCTCTTTTTTCGTGCGTCTATGCTTTCCCTGCTCATCATAAAACATATTTCGGGTGGCAATCTTCACTTCGGGCTGTTCCAACATTTTCCGTTCACTGAACACCAGATGAATATGATAATTCGTCTTTGTCTTGTTGTGATGAAGAGCTGCGCTGCATTCCACACCATATCTTTTATGAAAAGTTTCCGTAAAAAACCTTACCATATCATCTGCCCTGTACTGAACAAAACTTTCGGGAAGTGCAATGATAAATTCACGCCCCTCGATACATTTCCCTGCTGAACCACTCGCCTTAAAGTCTAACTGATTTTCTCTTGCAAGACGTTTCCAAAACTCCGGTGTTGCCCCTTTTGTCTGATAGGTCGCATAGAGATATTCCTGTCGTTTCGGATTGGAGATATAATCAATCCTTCCTGCCACGTCGGACAGCTTACTTTGTCTGATAAATGAATGTCTGCCTATAAGCATCCTCCTTCCTCGGCTCTCGCCGGCTTTGCTGTGAGTAGGTGCATAGGCACCTGTTTACGAACTTATCCGCCTGTCGGCGGCTTGCCCCCTGCAAGGGCGAAATACGCAGAGCATAAACGAAGTTTGTGCGATGGGTATATTTCGCTCTCAAACGCCGAGGGCTTGTTTTTGTTTAACACAATCCGATTACTTCTCGGACTCACATTTAGATTTATGGGCGTATCCGCCCTTTTTATCTGCCCGTATCCGGGCTGTTTTTTCTATGACTGACAGCAGATGATCTACGGTACTTTCTTCCCATCCGGCAAGCCATATCAGAGTTTTTTCCTCCGCTTTTGTCAGCTCCACGTCTGCCAGTACCTTGTTCATTTTTTGTATCTGCCTGCCCTCCATCTCATAAAAGAAATCATTCATGTTTCTGCTTTCTCTTTCCGGCTGCTTTAACATCTGCAACACTTCCTTCCTGCCTTGTCTGTTATTTACAGGGGTGTGGCACACCCCTATCCTTATCATCAAGGAAGAATTACCAGCGGAAACTCTCCGACACTCCTTGCCTGTCCAGATATTCTTTTCTTGCCTGTTCTCGTTCTTCCTCTGTCGGTGCAGTTTTTGATTTTCCAAAAAGATCACGCATGACCATCTTGTCCAACTTTTTCTCCAACTCCTTCTTAATTTCTTTTTCGCAACTCTCATCTTCCATCAAGTGGAAGCGGAGCAACTGCATAAATAATTCCTGTGATATTTGCACATTTCTCATCGTATCCCATCCTCTCCGTGACGGTATGTGACAGTTGTGACGGTTATTTCGATACCGCCCCCGCTGTCAAAAATACCGTCACAACCGTCACCAACTGTCACGCTGTTTCCGTATCGTCTTTCCAAAACCGTATTTTTCTTCCATCGTGGGTACGGTTGCTCTTATAATAAATGCCATGCTCCGCATACAATCGCCCTGAAAGAACATTCAGTTTTCGTGTGATGACATGGGGCTGAATTTCTACCTTTATCAGCGAAACCAGTTCCGTTGCCGAGCCTTCCCAAAAGGATTTATCCTTCATAACAAGTTCAGCAATCTCATCCAGTAAAGGTTCCGGCGGTTCCTTCCACAATTCTGTTTCTGCCCTTTGCAGCTCCCACAACAAGGTTTCTGTGTTGCGGATAAGGTATAGCTTTTGATCTTGCTGATCCCTGCCCGATACTTCCAAAGTTGCGGCATTGCCTGTCCGTTTTTCTTTCTGAAGGAGAAACGCCCCATCCGCTGCACCGAGCAGTCCACTTGTTCCCGAAATCATATCAAACTTATCATCCGCCGTCTGTTTCCTTGTGTGGTGTACAAGCAGGATACAAAGACCGTGGGTGTCCGCAAAGCTTTTCAGCCTTGCCATAATCTGATAATCGTTTGCATAGTTGTAATTATCTCCGCCGACTTCCCGCACCTTTTGGAGCGTATCAATGATAATCAACCTTGTGTCTGCGTGTTCCGCTACAAACCTTGCAAGCTGTTCATCCAGCCCTTTCCCTAGCTGACTGGCAGAAACAGAGAAGAAAAGATTATCCGCACTCTCTGTTCCAAACATCCGATACAGACGTTCCTGTAAGCGGCGGTAATCATCCTCAAGGGCAAGATACAGTACCGTTCCTTTTCGGGTGGTATAATTCCAAAGCGGTGTGCCTGTGCTGACATGATAGGCAAGCTGTGCCATCAGAAAGCTCTTTCCCAGTTTTGGAGAACCTGCAAAAATATAAGTTCCGGAGTAGAGCAGACCGTCGATCAACGGCGGCTTGCTCTGGTACTGGGTGTCAAACAGTTCATTCATGGAGACTGCTTTGAGATAGGAGGGGTCTAAACTCAACTGGATTTCTCTCTGCATTTCCTCAAAACTCTTGATATTTTCCTCGCACTCGGATATACTACTTTTAGTGTTTTTGAAAATTGGCTGCTCCGTATCTGCGCCAACAGATACATTCGGGGCAGTCTTTTCTTTTTTATTCTCCATTCTCATTCTCTCCTTTCAGACCGCCAAGAATAATGGCAATCAGTTCAATTACATTCATCAGTTCCTCATCCACGCTGCTCCCTGCTTCAATCCGCTTTAACTCTGTAAGGACAGCGGCAAGTTCCAGTTTGAGTGCCTTATACACTCTCGGATTGCCCTGTACCACCACATCCTGATTCAGACAGCGGCGGTAACAGTATTCCTGTTTTGGCAATCCTGATAAGGCAACCGCCTTGTTGATGCGTTCATTTTCTTCAGGAGATACCCGAAATCCTACTGTAATGTTTCTCCAACGGTTTTTGTTATCCCTGTTCTTAGCTGACATTTGCAATCTCTCCTTTCTCCAAATCATCTAATCTATCTGCCATTTCCACCTGTTTAGATGGGAACAGATGAGCGTACTGGTAAGTGATGTCAATGCTTTCATGCCCCACACGGTCGGCAATCGCCACCGCTGAAAATCCCATATCAATCAGTAAACTGATATGACTGTGACGGAGATCGTGAATGCGGATACGCTTTACGCCTGCGGCTTCTGCCCCTCTGTCCATCTCGTGATGAAGATAACTTTTGGTAACTGTAAAAATGCGGTCTTTCTTCTTCAATCCGTAAATCATACCCAGATATTCCTGCATTTCCTCACAAAGGAACTTCGGCATTTTGATTATGCGGTTGCTTTTCTTTGTTTTCGGTGTAGTAATCACATCTTCTCCGTGTAGCCGCTGATAAGATTTGTTGATTCTGACCGTTTCTTTCTCAAAATCGAAATCCGCTGCGGTCAGTGCAAGCAGTTCCCCTTCTCGGATACCGCACCAGTAGAGCATTTCAAAAGCATAAAAGGAAACAGGCTTGTCCATCATCTCAAAAGAGAATTTCTTGTATTCTTCTTTTGTCCAAAACAGCATTTCCTTGTGTTCTTCACTTCCCATATTTCCCACCTTTGCGGCAGGATTGGAACGCAACTCATAGTAACGTACCGCATGATTAAATATGGCTGACAGTTGATTATGCAGCGTTTTCAGGTAAGTCTGGGAATAAGGCTTTTTCTTCTCATCCCGATAGGCAAGCAGTTCGTTCTGCCATGTGATAATCTCCTTTGTGGAAATCTCGCTGATTCTTAACTTGCCAAAATACGGAAGTATCTTCGTGCGGATGATATGCTCTTTTGTCAGCCATGTGTTCTCCTTCAGACGAGTTTTCACATCCCGAATATACAGCTCGGTAAAGGCTTCAAAGCTCATATCAAGGTCAGACGCATTCTGTAACTGAAACATCCGCTCCCATTCCTGTGCTTCTTTCTTGGTAGCAAAACCACGTTTACATTTCTGCTTACGCTCGCCTTTCCAGTTCACATACCTCGCCATCACATACCATGTTCCATTGGCTTCATTCTTAAATACCGGCATTACTTTTCCTCCTTTCCTGCTCCGTAGAGCCTTTCATAAAAATACTGGCGGTTTACACGCCCTGTAATCGTAATAAAACCTTTGGCTTTCAGTTCCTCATTCAACTGCCGGATTAACTTATAAGCATAAGGCTTTGATACGCTTAGTTCCTGTGCCACTTCTTCGGCACGAATAAATTTGTTCTCCATAGGTTGCCCTCCTTTTCATCTAAACTTATTTGTTTAATTTTGAACTCATTATACTAAGCATATTTGTTTGTGTCAAGTGGTTTTCGGAAAAACATTAAACTTTTTTGTTTTGTATTATCTTGACTTCGCCTAAACATATCTGCTATACTGATTACAATACATATACAAGGAGCGATGATTATGGCGATTGGAGAGAGAATACATTTTTTCCGCATTCTGCGTGGAATGACACAAAAATATCTTGGTACGATTGTCGGCTTTCCTGAGCGAAGTGCTGATGTGCGTTTAGCACAATATGAAACAGGGACAAGAAAACCGAAAGCGGAACTTACTGCTGCATTGGCACAGGCACTTGATGTTTCCCCTCATGCCCTCGATGTACCCGACATTGACAGCTATATCGGACTGATGCACACTTTGTTTACCCTTGAAGATTTATATGGTCTGACTGTCAGCGAAGCAGACGGAGAAGTCTGTCTGAAAGTCAACAAGGACAAAGGGAAAGACGCTTACGAACTACTGAAAATGCTCTATGCTTGGAAAGAACAGGCGGACAAGTTATCTTCCGAAGAAATCAGTAAGGAAGAATACGATAACTGGCGTTACCACTATCCGAAGTTCGATACCACACAGAGATGGACGAAAGTGCCATCACAGGAACTTAGTGACGCCTTAATTGAAATGTTCAAAGATCAACTCAAACCAGATAAATAAAGACGACAAAAAGCCCTTAGCCATGAGTTTCATACCCACAGCTAAGGGCTTAGTTTATAATATGGATTTATTTGTTGCACAACCGCCTGTCAGTCATTCTCTAACCATAAAACCACCGGATTACAAGAATAATGGCTCTTATGCAACTGTTATCAATTTGTTATCAAAAGACTTTTAAAAGTGCCGCAAACCCGCATAAACACTGGGTTTTTACGATACTCCAACTTATTCGAACTCAATCGTCGCCGGCGGCTTCGGACTCATATCATAACAAACCCTGCACACATTTCCCACCTCAGCCAGGATCCGGTCTGTAATCCTCTGCAGCACATCCCAATCCACCCGCTCAATGGTTGCGCTCATGGCGTCTATGGTATTAATCGCCCGTATAATCACCATATAGTCAAAGCACCTGGCGTTGTTCTTCACCCCCACGGACTTAAAATCCGGTACCACGGTAAAGTATTGCCACACCTTCTTATTCAGCCCTGCCCGCTCGAATTCCTCCCTGAGGATCGCATCCGACTCCCGGACGGCCTCCAGCCTGTCCCTGGTAATAGCGCCTAAGCAGCGTACACCCAGCCCAGGCCCCGGGAACGGCTGACGGTACACCATAGATTCCGGAAGCCCAAGTTCCACGCCACAGGCACGCACCTCGTCCTTAAACAGCTGCTTTAACGGTTCCACCAACTCAAACTTCAGATCCTCCGGCAGCCCGCCCACATTGTGGTGGGACTTCACCATTTTGGCTGTCTTTGTTCCGCTCTCAATAATATCCGGATAGATGGTTCCCTGCCCCAAAAAGTCGATGCCTTCCAGCTTTCTGGCCTCTTCCTCAAACACCCGGATAAATTCACCGCCAATAATTTTACGCTTCTGCTCCGGGTCGGCCACTCCCTCCAGCTTGCCCAGGAAACGCTCCACCGCATCCACATAGATCAGATTGGCATGCAGCTGGTTCTTAAAGACTTCCACCACACTCTCCGACTCATTCTTTCTCATCAGGCCGTGATTTACATGGACACATACCAGCTGCTGTCCGATCGCTTTGATCAGCATGGCAGCCACCACGGAGGAATCCACGCCCCCGGACAAAGCCAAAAGAACCTTCCGGCCGCCTACCTGCTTGCGAATCAATTCCACCTGGTCTTCAATAAAATTCTTCATATTCCAGTTTGCCTCAGCCTGGCAAACCCCAAACACGAATTCCTTTAAATCCTCCTCTGTAGGTAAGGCATCCCGCGTCCTCTCACATTTTGCCGTAGGATGGTCAATAGCCATCATCGGATAGCCGCACTCATATAGCCCGGGGTCGATATCCACCGCACTGCCGTCTACCACGCGGTTCTCACCGCCATTTAACACAATTCCCTTTACATTTTCCAGCTTTTCCAATTCTCCAGCAGTAATATCATGGGGATGGATTTCACTGTACACTCCCAAGTCACGGATCTGACGGGCGATAGTGGTATTCTCTGTGCTGCCCAGGTCTAGAATTACAATCATGTCCTGTTTCATCCTGTTTTCTCCTTGTAATCTTGGCCACATCCCTGATAGCAGATGTGTCTTATTTTGTGCTGCTGCATTTTCAGCTATCTTCATTATACTAAATTACACCAAAAACGCAATCTCTGTTATACCTGTTTTTTCAAAAGACGGCAGAATCCGGCAGAAAACCCCTGCCGCCCCCCAACAAGCACAGCTATCCGTTTGCCCTCACCCCGCCAAACAAAAAACCCCGCATCCACGGCCAAAAGCCATGGTCACGAGGCTCTGAAACGTACAGATCCGGCTAGAACCCTTTGCTGCTATTAATAATTCTCTGCGCTCACCTCAAAATAACTCCGGGGGTGATTACACGTAGGGCAGACCTCCGGTGCCTTTGTCCCTACTACAATATGTCCGCAATTGCGGCACTCCCACACCTTAACTTCACTCTTCTCAAATACAGCCGCCGTTTCCACATTCTTTAAAAGTGCACGGTACCTCTCCTCATGGTGTTTCTCGATAGCCGCCACCAGACGGAATTTCTTCGCCAGTTCCGCAAACCCTTCGCTGTCTGCCGTCTTGGCAAAGTCCTCGTACATGTCTGTCCACTCGTAGTTCTCCCCTTCAGCAGCAGCTTCTAAGTTCGCCTTAGTGTCCCCGATTCCGTTCAGTTCCTTAAACCACATCTTTGCATGCTCTTTTTCATTGTCAGCTGTTTTTAAAAACAGAGCCGCCATTTGCTCATATCCCTCTTTCTTTGCCGCAGATGCAAAATAAGTGTACTTATTCCTTGCCTGGGATTCTCCTGCGAATGCTGCCTCCAGGTTCTTCTCTGTCTGTGTTCCTGCATATTTGTTCATCTTTTCTCTCCTTCCTTTTGCCTCATTTTTTATTTCTCTTTAATTTTTGCTTTCCTGCTTGTGTGCTTCCTGCCCTGTTTCCCTTCAATCCTTATCTTCCGGCTTATGTGCCCCCTGATGTTTTCTGCAATCCGGGCATATGTAGAAAACCTTTAAGTCATAGGAAAGGATGCCTTCTCCCAGCTGCCCTTCCAGCTCCCCGGTCAGATCGGCAAAACAGATATCTGACAATTTCCCACATTTTCTGCACATGAGATGATCATGCTTTTTGACCTTATCAAAGCGGTCGGCAACCCCTTCCACCGATATCCTCCTGATTTTTTCCTCCCTGCAAAGTAAGTTCAGATTGTTATATACGGTTGCCAGGACAACCCTTGGCTCCTTTTTCTTCAACTGTAAAAAAATCTCTTCTGCTGTCATATGGTTTCTGGATTCCTGAATCATGCCCAATATTAGTTCAGCGTATCTGCCCACATTCTCACCCTGCTTTTAGAATTATTCTAATTATAACTTTTTCTCCCAGTTTTGTCAATCAAAACCTACTTCATTTTTATCGGATTGCATTTTTTATCGGATCCATTTCCATCTGGTTGGTTTTCACCAGATCCTTTGTTCCGGCATCCTCGATCCAGCAACCTCAGCCCAGTATCTTCAGTCCGGCACCTCACCCCAGCAACCTCACCCCTACACTTTCAATCCAGCCGGTTCTTCACCGTAAACACCGCCAACTGGGTCCGATCCTTCAAATTCAGTTTTTCCAGCAAACGGGAAATGCTGTTGCGCACCGTTCCTTCAGCCAGAAACAGTTCCGCCGCAATCTCTTTGTTGTCCATCCCCTGTGCCACACAACGCATCAGTTCCCTCTCCCGCTCCGTAAACCTCATCCCCTCTGCCGCCTTTGTTTGCCGCGAACCCGCCGCCGCTGACATCTGCCGCCGCATCCCCTCAAACACGCTGTCCCCAAACACCCGGATCCCGGCACAGACCGCCTTGATTGACTGGATGACCCTCCCGTCCTCCATCTCCTTCAAAATGTAGCCATCCGCACCGCTGTTTATTGCTGCCTCCACAGTCTCTGTATCATCAAAGGTGGTCAAAACCAGAATCTTCACCTCCGGGAAATCCTCCTTAATCCGGGTAATCCCCCAGCTTCCGTCATACTCCGGCATCCGCATATCCATCAGCACCACATCCGGCTTTTCCCTATGGCAGAGTTCCCATGCCTCTCTGCCGTTGGCCGCAAGCCCGGTTATGGAAATATCAGCATCCTGACCCAGGATTGCCGCCAATCCCTGACGGAGGATCTGAATATCATCCGCAATCACCACACGTATCATAATTTTCTTCCCTTCCCCCTCTCCGCCCGGTTACCCGGCGCCGTTCCACTCTGCCTTCCCAGGCGCATATCTCCTCCTATCATTCCTCTGCCCGTTTCAGCCCCTTACCTCAGCCTGCACCGGCAACCAGATATAGATTTGGAATCCTTCTCCTTCCAAGGATAAAATCCGTACCCTGCCACCGGCCTTTTCCACCCGTTCCCGGATTCCGCGGATTCCGTTATTCTCCACGATCTCGCCGCAGCCCTGCCCATTGTCAAAGATATACAGGCTAAGGCCAGCCTTCTCAAATTTCACGATCACATCCATATGGGTAGCCCGGGCATATTTCAGGCAATTGGTGACCGACTCCCTAAAACAGTCATAGGCAATCATGGACAGATGCGAATATCCCGGCCCGTCCTCCCCCTGGATCTCTACCTCCACCTCCAGTTCCTTCACGCTTTTCGCCAATTGGCAGATTCCCTGGGTGACCAGCCCCCACTCCGTCCCCTGGCGCAGCTGGTTGATGGAAATGCGCAGTTCCCGGATTCCGTTCACTGCCAGTTCCTGCGCCTGCGCCAGATACTCCCCAACCAGCCCCTTTCCCCGGCCTGCACTATCCTTCTCCCCGCCGCTGCCCTGTTTTTCCTGTCCGCATCCGCCGTTTGCCAGCCTTATATTTCCCTCTCCCTGCTCCGCCCGTGCCAGACCTGCATTTTCCTCCTCCCGCTCCGCCCG
>RAYB01000060.1 GCA_003669055.1 bacterium 1XD21-70 | reverse complement strand
ACGGGTCTTTGCAGACGGAAAAGAAAAACATGGAATGAGATATACACAGTACAGAGGATTGGCAAAAGTGACAATGGGGCTGACCCTTTTATTTGCATGTATGAATCTAAAGAAACTGGCAATCTGGAAATGGAGAAAGGGTGGGCTAAGGAAACCCTGTTCTTTTGTCTGGATATTCGAACCAATATATCTATATATAAAATTCAAAATGGTTCCTGGTGCGATGCACCCGGAACCATTTTGTCTACAGTCTGAGATATTATATATGAAAAATAATATCTATTTAATTTTTGTGTCACAATAAAAATATTCCCCCTGCTGGCAAATATCCTCTGTACACGAATGAAAATATGGCGATCGGACTTTTCAAAGAGGTAATGTTAAAAATTTTTCTGGAACCAGAAGAAAAGAAACGCCTAAAAAACTGGAAGAATTACAGGAAGAAATGGAACGTTATGTTTTGCACATAAGGGAACTGCTTTGCAAAGAACGAAAAAATATCTCCAATAAATATTAAAATGAAGGATGCAAAGCAGACTTCCCATGGTTCAAAAGAGAAAGCCGGCGTCTTGAGGCGCGGCCTAGTAGGGCGGGCTTAGAGTCCGCGTCCCGAGCCATCCGTTTTACGGGTGGTATTGATTTTCATAAAAAGTTCCCAGAGCATTGGAAAAGATACAGGAAGGAAAGGAAGATGGCAGAAACAAAACCTGCCAGGAGAAAAAACTTTTCCTGCAAGTACAATTCTGTTACAATTTTACTTATCAAACAGGAAAATCCTGCCGATATATTACTAAAAATGCTGTGTGAGAAATAAGCGCGATAAAAGACAGAACCTGGCGATATTTTTCACAACAGGCAGTCAGGGGTAACAGAACATAAAAGGAGACAGGAGACATGATCAACTACATACGAAATTTAAAAATCAGGTTTAAGCTTTATATCCTCATAGGGGTTGCGCTGATCGGCATGTTTGTGATCAGCGGTATGTCATTCTGCCTTATGGGGCGGATGAATGACATGACAAATGATATTTCGACAAGCTGGCTTCCCAGCATTAATACGGCAAGAGACCTGACCGGCACCCTTTCCAACATCCGCCTGAATGAGTTAGGGTATCTCACCGCAATTTCGGATGAAGTAGAAGCATCCAGCCTTCAGTATATCCAGGCGGAAAAAGAGGAAATGGATGCCCTCTTAGCCACATACGGGGAATTAATTGATGAAGAAGAAAGAAAATTCTATGAGAATGCAAGGAATCTGTGGGCTCAGTACAAGAAAGCAGATGAAGAGATCATAGCGTTAGCCAAACAGGGCCGCCCGGAAGAGGCCCGCGCTATCCTGGAAGGTGAATGTGTAGGGCTTTACAATTCATTAAACAACGCCTTCCATGATATTATTGTCTACAATACAGAAGGCAGTGACGCGGCAACAGAAGAAAGCTTTTTCCTTTACAGAACAGCCATCTTCCTTATGGCAGCAGTTATCCTTGTAATAATCCTTGTGGGGGTCTTCTTCTCTTTTGTGGTTGTGCGCCTGATAAAGTCTCCTATTTCCGAAATCGAGAACGCCGCGATAAGGATGGCAGAGGGCAATTTGGACGTAGAGATCTCCTATACCTCTAAGGATGAACTGGGGGTTCTCGCTGAGCAGGTACGCAGATTAATCCATAAGCTTCAGCGTATTATTGATGATGAGAATAAATTCCTGGCCAAAATGGCGGCCGGAGATTTTACGGTAGATTCTATCTGCGAAGAAGAATATACCGGGGGCTTCTATCCGGTGCTGGTCTCTTTCCGGGGCATTGCAGAAAAACTCAACGATACGATGCTGCAAATCAGCGAAAGCTCCAATCAGGTTGCAAGCGGCTCCGGACAGGTATCGAACGGCGCCCAGGCTCTGTCCCAGGGAGCAACCGAGCAGGCAAGTTCCGTGCAGGAACTCGCAGCCACCATTAATGAAATCTCCAACAAAGTAAAGCAGAACGCAGATAATGCACAGCAGGCCAATGCCAAGGCAGGCAGCATCAGCGATGAAATGAACATAAGCAGCGAAAAAATGCAGCAGATGATACAGGCAATGGGAGATATCAGCCACTGCTCCAATGAAATCGGTAAAATCATTAAGACAATTGAAGACATTGCTTTCCAGACCAACATCCTTGCCCTTAACGCTGCTGTGGAAGCCGCCCGCGCAGGCACTGCCGGAAAAGGCTTTGCCGTAGTGGCCGATGAAGTCCGCAACCTGGCAAGCAAAAGCGCAGAGGCCTCTAAGAACACCTCTGTTTTGATTGAAAATTCATTAAAGGCAGTAGAAAACGGAACCCAGATTGCCGATGAGACGGCACAGTCTCTGTTCCAGGCAGTAAACGGCGTAAACGAGATGGCAGGCATAATCGCACAGATTTCCGAGGCCAGCAGCATTCAGGCAGATTCCATTTCCCAGATCACCATGGGGATTGACCAGATTTCCAGTGTTGTACAGACAAACTCGGCAACTGCAGAAGAAAGCGCAGCCGCAAGCGAAGAACTGTCCAGCCAGTCACAGCTTATGAAGAGCCTGGTGGGAAGATTTAAGCTAAAAGGCAGTCCGAAGGTGCTTTAAAAGCCAAGGCAGCGGAATAAAGCGTACGGGATACGCCGATTGACGTTAACGTCGTCCGCCGCCAAAAACTGCACTTGGGGTGTGTGTCCCTTCGTCCGCTGAGGGTAAAGTTGAAGCAAAAAGAGGATCTTGAGGGAAAGCACCTTCAAGGTTCTCTTTCTTTTTCACAGCGATGGAAGAAGGGGAACCCATCTCATTTCGGAAAGGAAGGGACTGATAGGATAATGCTGAAATTGTTAGAGTGTATAGCAGGCCTGACCGTTGCAGAAGCAGAAAACTTATTGGTATCTGCAGGAGAAAGTACCTTAAAGAATAAAAAAAGCGCCTGTGAATGGAAAAAAATATTAGTAGACTCTGGAGAATTCTTCATTGAGAAGGAAAGAACGGCAGATCGTTTCTTTGATGATTTATCCCTGGTTCTGGCAAAAGAAAACATGAAGAAGATTTCTAAGGATTTGCAAAAAACGGATGGTTATGAACTGAAAAACCGGCTATGCAGAATGCTGATGCAGCTTATGGAAAAATATGAGATCCCCCATGAACTGGCAGAATCCTATTGCATGAAGATTCTGTATGTAATCCTGGAACAGATAAAAATAATTGAGCCAGATAAATACGAACATTATTTTCTTCAGGAATGGAAAGAAGAGCAGGAACTATGCCTCCGTGAATTACAGGAAAAACTGGACAAGATGTCAAATGACATGGCATGCTACCAAAAAGAACAGATACATATCTGCTCCTCCGGGCAGATGGACATTACCCTCCGGCGGAGTACATGCGCACCATCCATAGGCATAGAATTCTTTGTGGTTGATGATGAAAGCTTTGGGCAATCCTTTGAAGAACAAAGATATGAGGAAATGGTCTATGTGAGGGGAAGGTGCCGGGAAGAAACTATTTACTGCGTTCTGAACGAACTCTGGAGGCTGAATGAAAAAAGGCCGGTTTATGTTGTGAAAAGCCTGGAATCCTGGAAAAAATTGCAGGATATTTCCAGCGAAAATAATATATACATCCCCTGGTTTTATGCAGATGAAATTGTAGCCATTGAAAATAACACCAATATCTTTGTGTTAGAGGAAAATACGCCAGCTTACACACGGGATGTAATCAGGCTGAGGCCCAGAACCCATCAGACCCTCCTTTGCTGCCTGCGTGAAGCCGGGATGGAACCAGACCAGGCATATGCCCTGCTTACCGATACCCATGGCCTCTACATTCCCATGAAAAAACATCTCTTCCGGGGAGAGTATCTGAAAAAGCCGGAATGGATGGAAGGAATCAGCGCCAGGGCAAAGAAGGTTTGCCTGTTTGTGGGGGCATGGGAAGAAATCGAAGGAGACCGACTGATAATAGAGACCCTTTATGGAGGCGGGTACGAATCCTTTCTCGAAGAGGTTCTTCCTTATATAAAAGGTGAAGACCCCTTTCTCTACCACATCAAAGGAAGCTACCGCAACCACTCTGCAGCCTATTATCTGGCAAGTACAGAGAATGCCTGGGGATGCCTCGACATATCCCTGGAGGATCCGCTGTGGGGGAAATTTGCGGAAGTCTTTACGGAGGTTCTCAATGAAGCAGAGAACCTGCTTACTGATTCCAGGGAGGAAAGGCTGCTGGCTCAAATGAAGGGAGAAAAACTTTTCTGGTCTGAAACGATCCGAAAAGGTATGGTCAGAACCCTGATTATGAAAGGCCTCTACCAAAGGACAGAAAACTGCCAGCCAGTCATGGATGAACTGATATCCAAGATATTGAACCATGCCAGCACAGAAAAGCAGTGGTCATACCTTTCCACCTTTTGGACAGATATATGTGAAATATCGCCCAAAGCAGTCTTGGCACGCTTAGACCAGGAATTCCATGAACCAACCGGGCTTATGGGCTTATTGGAAAATCAAGCCAATGATTTCCTGTTTGAAAGAAATGCATCTGTTGATATTTTATGGGGGGTAGAACAGTTTCTGGTTCAGAAGGAATATGTATGGGATGGGCTTCGGTGGCTGCTAAAGCTAGACAGCTATAACTATAAGTATCCATCCAATTCCCCCAGGGACACACTTGCAAAGGTATTTTGCACATGGCATAACTTTTCAGCGGTTCGGACACCAGAAGAAAAAACCATGGCAGCAGAATTAGCCTTGGAATTAAGCAGCAATGCCTGGGAATATCTTTACGAAGCCATCCCTCTTCATCATGGAAACATGGTGGGGCAATTATATGCCCCTAAATACAGAGACCATCTGGATGAAGAGGCGACAACAATCCGGGATATGCAGGCAGTGTCAGAAGGCTATCTCAGGCTTCTTCTGAATCACATGGATTTTTCTGTGGAACGATGGAAGAAAATGCTTAACGCAGCAGAAGAATTTGACCCCAAACTGCGAAAAGAAGTCTTCGGCAGACTGTTGTGTGAAGTGGCTCAAATGACGGATCCTGAGATTGCAGACATTAAGAACGGAATCCGGCATCTGATATACCGGCACAGATTTTTTGCTTCCGCCTCCTGGGCGATGTCAGAGGAGCAGCTGGAAGAGTACGGACAACTGCTAAATGACATCCACACGAGCCAGCCGGAATATGAATATGGATATCTATTTCTTGAAAACGGAAATTACCCCCTGCTTTATCCTGTTCCCTCTGACACAGAAGAAAGACAGGCAGAGAATGGCCGTGCAACAGAAATGCTGATTCAGGAAAAACTGACAGAGTTTCAAAATAAGGGATATCAGTTAAACATACTGGCAGAGTTTTCCGCCAGAGAGCAGCATAGCTCTCTGGGAAGATATTTGGCGAGATACTGGAAGCAAGGGAGATGGGATTTTGAGACTTTTGACATTTTAGTAAAGGCCCAGGAATCCGGAACCATGGCAATAGATTATATGTCAAACGGAATCAGAGAACAGGTGAGCCTGTATCCGGACATTATTTCAAGAGCAGAAGAAAGAGGTTATTCCGATGAAATCCTGACAGGGATTTACCGCTCAGAGGCATTTTGGACAGAGGATCTTCCCCTGGCCTGCCATGCACCGGACAGGATAAAGCTTCTTTTCTGGCAATTGCCGGTTCGGTGTAAAAGTAGCAATCTCCGGTGGGCTGTGAAGGAAAGCAGGAAGTACGCAAAACTCCCTGTCTATTTAGAGCAAATGTATTGGCTCCACCGTGAAAGCCCACTGAGCGGACAGGAGATTTTGGAATATTTTGAAGACATGGAATCCATTCCCTGTTCCCAGGTGGGTGAGATGACCTCCTATTATATGAAACAGTTTTTGGGATTGATACAAAAGGAATGTTTCCATGAGGACAAAAAATGCCTGAGGGTTTCCCAGATTGAGGTTTATTTCATGAACCTGTTAAAATGGGAGGATATGAAATGCTTTCACCATCTGATTAAGAAATCACCAAAACTGTATGCCCAACTGGCCGCAGGCATTTTTAAACGTGACCATGAACAGGCAAAAGAGGATGGGAGGCAGGCACAGTACGGAAAGAATCTGTATATGATCTATCACAAAGCGCATTTTTGCCCGGCCGAGGAGAACGGGGAAGTGGAGGAAGAAAAACTTCGGCAATGGGTCAGGGAATTTCGGGTGTTACTGGAGCAGAACGGACAGAGCCGGTTATTTGGCAGGCTGCTTGGCAGGCTGTTTTCCTTTTCCCCGGTGGGAAAAGACGGGCACATGCCATGTGAGGCAGTAAGGGCTGTCATAGAGCAGTATTCCGATGAAAGCCTGCGCAGGGAATACGAAACATGTGTTTACAATCAACGTGGAATGCATAGCCCATCCGCCGGAAAAGCAGAAATGCAGATATCCGAAAGCTTCAGAGCCAATGCAGAATATTTAAATGCCAGATACCCGGAAACGGCAAAGATTTATTACAGCCTCTCTGAGAGATATAAAAGGGAATCCGAATGTGAAAGGAGGGAGGCGGAAAACAGGTGGTATTGATTAATTTAGGATAAAAAGCAAAGCAAAAATATCGGTTATTTTTGATGAAAAATTCAGTTACATATGGTACAATTGAAAAAAACAAAAAGGAGAAGTGTTATGAAGAGAAAAATGATCACCACAGTAACCTTGGCTTTTTCCTTAGCTATGGCATCCTCATTCTGCAGTTTCGCAGGACAATGGAAGCAGGACGCAACTGGATGGTTTTACCAGAACACAGACGGCAGCTATCTGTCCGGCGGCTGGTACTGGGTTGATGGCAAAAGCTATTACTTCGACGGGCAGGGCTATTGCCTGTCTTCCACGACAACGCCGGATGGGTATACGGTGGATGAAAGCGGGGCATGGACGGTAGACGGGGCGGTGCAGTCTAGGGAGGCCGAGGTGCTTGTGTCCAACACGAAGGTGTCTATTCCCAACGGTTATGACTGGGAGAGGCAGGAAGACGGAAACAGTATCACGCTGAACGAGAAGAATGGGTCGGAAAAGGCAGTTCTGGTCATGGCCATCCAGGAGGAGAGCATTTCAGAGGTGCGTTCCTTGTTTGGGGAGGAAGCACTGAAAATGGTGAGCGATGAGGTGATACAGGAAATCGCGCTGGAATATGTCGGAAGCATGCAAGAGGTCTCCTCTACCACCAAGTCGCTTTCTAACGGTGCATGGTACTGCTATTCTTTTAAAGCCATAGATGGGGATGGAAAGGATGTGCCGGTTGAATTCTATACGAATTTCACAGGGTCGGAGATCCGGGTAATTGTTATATTAGAGGGGGCAGGAAGGGAGTTTACAAGCAGCGACGAGTTTGTACAGAATTGTATCCGGTAACGGAACAGGATTTGCTCTAAACGGAATAAAGGGGGGCGGCCCGGCAGACAACCATTGCCGGGCCGCCCCCGTAGTATTGCCGGAAATATCAGGACGTATTTAAAATGTGCCCAAAATGGTTTGCTGGTGCAGGGCATAATCGTGAAAAATGTCTGAAAACCGAAAAATAGAAGAAACCGGAAGTTTTTTTGTACGGAAAGCTGCATATAATAAGCCAGAAAACTGCTTGTGGATTCTGTGCAAATCGATATGAAAACTGAAAAATGAAGGAATTATAAAAAAGCTGTCGGTTTTCTGAACATTTTAAAAACTCTATTGTACTCTTTTTTGGAGTGTGATATAATTCCGGAAAAGTCAATTTAAGGAAGAAAGGCGACGTCAAGTGAAAGACTTGTTAAAGAAATATGGGCATATTTGGGCATTAGGTTATGGTTTTATCTATTTACCATGGTTTTTGTACCTGGAGCGGACAGTGGTGCAGGATTTTACTGTGATGCACGTGAGGCTGGACGATTATATTCCTTTTAATGAATACTTTATTGTGCCATATCTGCTGTGGTTTATTTATGTGGCAGGTGCCGTGCTTTATTTTTTCTTTACCAGCAGGCAGGAGTATTACCGGCTTTGTATTTTTTTGTTTACCGGTATGACAGCCAGCCTGCTGATTTGCACTTTCTTCCCTAATGGGACGGATTTGCGTGTGCCTGTGGACCCGCAGCAGAATTTCTGCAGTTTCCTGGTATCCCTGGTGCATTCTGCAGATACCTCCACCAATGTGTTTCCGAGCATCCATGCATACAATTCCCTGGGTGTCCATGCGGCGGTTATGAACAGTGCTGCCTTGCAGGGCCGCCGCGGAGTGCGGAGAGGTTCTTTTTTGCTGATGGTGGCAATCTGCCTTTCTACCATGTTCTTAAAACAGCATTCCGCCATTGATGTCATGGGGGCGATGGTTTTGGCTTACATGGTATATTCTTTCGTATATGGAGAGAATTACGCCAGAAGCAAGAGGCCGGTGCGGCGCAAGGCGCTGGGCTGAGAGGCCGGCAGAGGGCTGCCGCGTTCAGCGGGCAAGGGGGCGTGAGTCCCCTTGCCTATTGAGGGCATGTTTGGCTATGCCATTTTCTTAATATTTTATATAAAATTCCTTGGGCATTTTTCGGATTTTATGATATACTTTTTAATAGTAATGTATTTGGAGGTTTTCATGTACTATTTTATCGTGAATCCAAGTGCCAATCGGGGTCATGGGGAAAAAGTATGGAGAAATCTGGAGTACCGGCTGAAGCGTTCAAAGGTTGAATACGAGGTATTGATGACGCAGGCGTCCGGGGATGCGCTGATGTTTGCCAGCCGGCTGCAGGAGGAACGGCAGGATCCATGTGTGATTGTGGCAGTCGGCGGGGACGGGACGGTAAATGAGGTTTTAAACGGCGTGTCTTTCGGGGAACCGGTCACATTAGGTTATATCCCTGCCGGTGCGGGGAATGACTTGGCAAGGAGCCTGAAGCTGCCGCGCAGCCCCAGGCGGTGCCTGAAAAGGATTCTGAATTCACGCTATTACAGATGGCTGGATTATGGGGTGCTGTCTTATGAAAATGGTGCGCCCGTGCACCGTAGGTTTGCAATCAGCTGTGGCCTGGGGCTGGATGCAGCAGTCTGCCAGAGCCTGTTAGAGAGGCAGGGCAGAAAGAGAAGAGGCCCTAAGATATCAGGGAGGCTTACGTATCTGCTTCCTGGCTTGTGGCAGCTTTTATGGGCGAAGCCGGTGAAAGGTTATTTGATGCTGGATGGCATTAAGAAGATAGAATTTAACCATATTTATTTTATATCTGCCCAAATCCATCCCCACGAGGGCGGAGGGTTCCGCTTTGCACCGAAAGCGGATGGGAGCGACGGGCTGCTGGAGATTTGTGTGGTGCATAATTCTTCTAAGTCAGGCCTGCTGCCTGTGATTGTGGATGCCCTGTTAGGGAAGACGGGCCGGCACCGGGGAGTCCGGTTTTATAGCTGTAAGGAAGCCGGGATCCATGTGGACCGGCCGATGCCGGTGCATACGGACGGCGAGAACTGTTATTACCAGACAGATATCCACCTCCGCTGCATTGAGAAAACCATCCGGATGATTGTGTAAAGAGAATCCAAAGGGGGAAAACAATGAGAATCGGACAAGGGTATGATGTCCACCGTCTGGTGGATGGGAGAGATCTGGTCTTAGGCGGCGTGAAGGTGCCCTGTGAGAAGGGGCTTTTGGGGCATTCGGATGCAGATGTGCTGGTGCATGCGGTGATGGATGCTTTGCTGGGGGCGGCGGCCTTAGGGGATATCGGGCAGCATTTCCCGGATACAGATCCGGCCTACCGGGGGATTTCCAGCATTGCGCTTTTGAAGAAGGTGGGGAAGCTTTTGGAAGGGCAGGGGTACCGTATTGAGAATATCGATGCCACGGTGATTGCCCAGCGCCCAAAGCTGGCGCCGTACCGCCCCCGGATGGCGGAGAATATTGCAGAGGCGCTGCGGATCCCGGCAGCCCGGGTCAGCATCAAGGCGACGACAGAGGAAGGCCTTGGCTTCACCGGCAGCGGGGAAGGGATTGCGGCACAGGCAGTGGTGCTCCTTGCAGGGCAGCAGGGATAGGCCATAAGCAGGCAGTACAGCGAATGGCAGAAGAAGGAAAAAGGAGAGCGGCATTTTATGAAGATATTCAACACATTGAGCAGAAGAAAAGAAGAATTTGTGCCGTTAGAGCCGGGGAAGGTGAAGATGTATGTATGCGGGCCGACCGTCTATAACTTCATCCACATCGGGAATGCCCGGCCGATGATTGTGTTTGACACGGTACGGCGGTATTTTGAATATAAAGGCTATGAGGTCAACTATGTGTCCAATTTTACGGATGTGGATGACAAGATTATTAAGAAGGCCTTGGAGGAAGGCGTGGAATCCGAGGCGGTTTCCCGCCGTTATATTGAGGAATGCAAGAAGGACATGGCAGGGATGAACGTGAAGCCTGCCACCACGCATCCGCAGGCGACGTTGGAGATTGCAGGCATGCTGGAGATGATCCGCACCTTGATTGAAAAAGGCCATGCCTATGCGGCTGCTGACGGGACGGTATATTTCCGCACGGATTCTTTTAAGGATTACGGCAAGCTGTCCCACAAGAACCTGGACGAATTGCAGTCCGGTTTTCGGGAGATCAAGGTGACCGGCGAGGAGGGGAAAGAGAACCCTTCTGATTTCGTGCTGTGGAAGCCAAAGAAAGAAGGGGAGCCGTACTGGGATTCCGAGTGGTGCCAGGGGCGGCCTGGGTGGCATATTGAGTGCTCCGTGATGGCAAAGAAATATTTGGGGGACCAGATTGACATCCATGCAGGCGGCGAAGACCTGATATTCCCCCACCATGAGAATGAGATCGCCCAGTCGGAGGCGGCAAATGGGAAGCCTTTTGCTACTTATTGGATGCACAATGCATTTTTGAATATTGACAATAACGGGCACGTCCAAAAGATGTCCAAATCGCTGGGGAATTTCTTTACGGTGAGGGAGATCAGTGAAAAGTATGACCTGCAGGTACTGCGGTTTTTTATGCTGAGCGCCCATTACCGCAGCCCGCTGAATTTCAGTGCCGACCTGATTGAAGCCTCCAAAAACGGCCTGGAGAGGATCCTGACAGCAGCGGAGCGGCTGCGGGAGGCCGCGAAGGCCTGCAAGGCGGCAGAGATGTCGGCGGAGGAAGAGAAGAATGCTGCTGAGGCTAAGAAGCTGGCAGGCAAATATGAAGCAGCGATGGAGGATGACTTTAACACGGCAGATGCCGTTGCGGCGGTATTTGAATTGGTGAAGCTTGGCAATTCTACGGTATCCGCTAAGAGCAGCAGCGCATATATTGAAGTTATCAGGACGCTTTTAGAACAGCTGTGTGACGTGCTGGGCATCCTGACGGAGCGGAAGGAGGAGCAGCTGGACGCAGAGGTCGAAGCAATGATCGAAGCGCGGCAGCAGGCGCGCAAGGCGAAGGATTTTGCGCTGGCAGATGAGATCCGCGGGAAGCTGCTTAAGATGGGGATCGTCTTAGAGGATACCAGAGAGGGTGTCAAATGGAAGAGGGTATGATCCGCCAGGCTTTGCAGCTGGGGGAGATTGATGTTGACAGCTACTCCCCGCTGGCTCTGGCCTATATCGGAGATGCGGTCTATGAGGTGCTGATCCGCACAAAGGTGATGAGCCAGGGCAGCATGCAGGTCAATAAAATGCATAAGAGGAGCACGGCGCTGGTTAAAGCACAGGCACAGGCAAATATGGTTAAACTTCTAATGGAAGAACTTTCGGAGGAGGAGGCGGCGGTCTATAAGCGGGGGCGGAATGCAAAGTCGGCCACCGTAGCAAAACATGCCACCATGATAGATTACCGTATGGCGACAGGGCTGGAAGCGCTGGTGGGGTATCTGTATCTCACTGGCAGGCATGGACGTCTGCTGGAACTGATCTGCAATGGCCTGGGGAAGATGGGGGAATTGCCATGAGATATAAGGAGATGACCATTGAAGGAAGGAATGCGGTTTTAGAGGCATTCCGTTCCGGGCGTACCGTGGATAAACTGTTCGTGCAGGACGGCTGCAAGGACGGGCCGGTGATGAGCATTACGCGGGAGGCCAAAAAGCAAGGCACGATCATCCGTTTTGTCCCGCGGGAACGGCTGGATGCAATGTCGGCTGCCGGGAAGCACCAAGGGGTGATTGCCCAGGCGGCGGCTTATGAATATGCCGAACTGGAAGATATTTTGCAGGCGGCCGGCGAGAAAGGCGAAGCGCCGTTTTTGTTTCTTTTGGACGGCATTGAGGATCCGCATAATTTAGGGGCGATCATCCGTACGGCGAATTTAGCCGGTGCCCATGGCGTAGTGGTCCCGAAGCACCGGGCTGTGGGTTTGACTGCCGTGGTGGCAAAGACTTCGGCAGGGGCGCTGAATTATACGCCGGTGGCGAAGGTGACGAACTTAGCGGCGACGATTGAAGAACTGAAAAAACGCGGCATGTGGTTTGTGTGCGCGGACATGGGGGGCGAACTGATGTACCGCCTGAACCTGGCCGGCCCGATCGGCCTGGTGGTTGGGAATGAGGGAAGCGGGGTCGGAAGGCTGGTGCGCGAAAAGTGCGACATGGCTGCGGCGATTCCGATGAGAGGGGACATTGATTCTCTGAATGCTTCTGTGGCGGCAGGAGTGCTGGCTTATGAGATCGTCAGGCAAAGGCTGGCAGCGCCCGGAAGAAATAGTGTCTGACAGAATGGTCTGCAATTGGCCTAAAGCATGGATGAAGGAGGAGATTTTCATGAAGAAATGCAAAAAACATACTGCGGGAGCGGTTTTCCTGGCAGCAGCGATGGCGTTTGGCTCACCGGGGGTTTCGGCATTGGCGGAAACGAACGGGCAGCCGCCGGTTGTTACAATCAATGAGGATGAGGTTCCTCTCTCGGCGCGGGTGCCAAGTGCATCCGGGGCAGTGACCTTTAGCGGGGGAGGGGTTACGATTGATGCTTCCAATACCAGCAACGGTTATTTGATGGTAAAATATAGCGGCGGGAATAAGCGCATTAAAGTGCAGATTACCAAAGGGACGACTTATACATATGACCTGAATGCCCGTGATGCGTTTGAGGTGTATCCGTTTACGGAGGGCAACGGCACTTATTCGGTGAAGGTGTTTGAGAATGTCAGCGGAAACCAGTATGCCCAGCTGCTGAGCCAGACGGTTTCCGTATCGCTTTCCGATGAATTTGCACCGTTTTTATACCCCAACCAGTATGTGAATTTCAATTCCGGCAGTGCGGCGGTGGGTGTGGCGGCACAGCTGGCGGCCGGCAAGGATCCGCTTGGCGTGGTGGATGCAGTATATAAGTATGTGATTGCAAACGTCAGCTATGATTACGGTAAAGCCCAGTCTGTCCAGAGCGGGTATTTGCCGAACGTGGATTCAACGCTGGCGAGCCATACCGGGATCTGCTTTGATTATGCGGCACTGATGACAGCGATGCTCCGCTCCCAGGACATCCCCACGAAGCTGGTAATCGGCTATACGGGGAATTTGTACCATGCCTGGGTGAGTGTTTATATTGCCGGAGAAGGCTGGATTGACAATATTATCCATTTTGACGGGCATAAATGGTCTTACATGGATCCGACCTTTATGTCAACAGGGGGCGAGGGTGCAAAGCAATATGTAGGTACTGGCAGCAATTACCAGGAAAAGTATTCTTACTGATCAGGAGGAAGTCATGGCAGGAAAGGCGGAAAGGATTTATTCCGGCAGGGAGCTGGCGGCATTCTGCATGCAGGTGTCTCTGCTGTTGAAGGCAGCAGTGCCGCTCTATGAGGGGTTGTCGATCATGGCAGAGGATGCGGTTACGGAGCAGGAGAAGGAGATGTTAAAGAACCTTTCCCTGGATGTAGAACTGGGGGATCCGTTTTTTACCGCGATGGAAAAAGCAGGGTGTTTTCCGTTTTATGTAGTCAGGATGGCAAAGCTTGGCCAGCAGACGGGAACCTTAGACCAGATCATGGAGGCACTCTCCGTTTATTATGAAAAAGAATACATCATGATGAAGAATATCCGGAATGCCATCACGTATCCGGTGATGATGGCAACCATGCTTTTGGTTGTGCTGTTTGTGCTGTTTACCAAGGTGATGCCGGTGTTTGAACAGGTTTATCTCCAGCTTGGCGTCCAGCTTTCCCCGGTTTCCGTGGCAGCGTCACGGTTTGGCGGGATTTTCAGCGGGATTGCGCTTTTGTTGTTCGCCCTGGTGGCCCTGGTGGCGCTGGCGGCGGCGGTTGCCTCCGGCGCAGGCCATGCCTTTCCCTGGGTGGAGAAACTGAAAGACTGGGTGAAGCGGCGTAATAAGACGATGCTGGCAGTGGCAGGGCGCAGGTTTACTTCTGTGCTGGCTTTGACATTAAAGAGCGGCATGGAACTGGAAAAGGGCATGGAACTGGCGCAGGAATTGGTGGATAACAGCAAAATTGCTGCGACGATCAAGGAATGCGCGGCACAGCTGCAGTCAGGAACCAGTTATTTTGAGGCGATGAAGCAGACAGGCCTGTTCAGCGGTTTCCATATCCAGATGATTAAGGTAGGGACCCGCAGCGGGCGCCTGGATGAAGTGATGAATGAGATTTCCGAGGATTATGAACAACAGGCGGATGTCTCCATTGACAATATGATTGCAAGGCTGGAGCCGACGATGGTGGCAGTCTTAGCGGTTGTGGTGGGCCTGATCCTGCTTTCGGTGATGCTTCCCCTGGCAGGTGTGCTGGCAGGGATCGGCTGACCGGTACGGGCACCAAAAAAGGGGCTGCGGCAAAAGGAGGGCTGGTATGAAACGGAAACGTGACTGGAGGTTTTTGGCAGGCTGCATATTATCGGCAGCGGCGTTTGGCGTGGTTATCGGGGTATTCCTGACGGGAATGGATTCATTTTTGGTACGGGCCAGGGCAGAGGGGGCGGAAACGCTGCGCAACGGCATCACCAGGGCATGTGTCCAATGTTATGCCATAGAGGGGCGGTATCCACCCAGCGTACAGTACTTAGAAGACCATTACGCGGTTCAGATTGATGAAGAGCGTTACTATGTGTTTTATAATGGATTTGCCTCCAACCTGATGCCGGACATTACGGTGATCCCGGTGGAGGGAGAATAACTGGGCAATAGGAGGAAACGCTGTGCAGCAGAAGAGGGAGCAAAGAGGGCAGATCATGGGGACTTTGTTTACCATGCTTCTGTTCCTTGTGTTTGTAATGTGTGCACTTTTCACCGTCCTGGCCGGGGGGAAGGTGTATGAGAATATTGGCAGGCGTATGGCAGACAATTATACCGGCAGTGTGGCATTGCAGTATATCGCCAATAAAGTCCGCCAGGGCGATGAGGCCGGTATGGTCCGGGTCATGGACGTGGAGGGAACCCCGGTACTTGAATTGAGCCAGGATTTCGACAGCGAACGTTATATAAGCTGGATTTACTATTATGATGGCAGCATCAGGGAACTTTTCACACATAAAGACAGCGGGCTCGGGCTGCCGGACGGCATAGCGATCCTGGAGTGTGAAGGCCTTTCCTTTGACCAGGACGGGCAGCTTCTTACCATAGAGACTGCCGGGGACGGCGGAGGGCGGCTGTTGCTGTCGCTGCGGAGCACAGGAGGGACAGAATGAAAGCGAAAGTAGAGAAAAAGGGCGGCTCCGGCTCCGGGCTGTTTCTGATGGAGATGATCGTGGTCGTCTTCTTTTTCGTGATTTGTGCCTCCCAGTGCATTCTTGCCTTTGCGACTTCGGAGAAGATGAGCCGCCAGGGCCGGGAACTGAACCAGGCGGTTACAATGGCAGAATCCATCATAGAGGTCTGGAAGGAAGAAGGCGTGGAGGGGCTTACGGCAAGGCTGGGGTTCTTAGAGGAGGCCGCAGCCGGTTCGGAAGGGAAAAAGGTGTACCTCGCGGGTATGGACAAAGAGTGGCAGCCTGCGGGGGCGGCAGGGAAGGAAGGCGGGCGCCTGGCACGTATAGAGATCCGGGAAGAGGATGGCATGGCCGTAGCAGTGGTTTCTATGGAGAATCCCGTGGGTGCCCCTGATATTGCCTACCAGGGCGAAGCGGCAGGATTGCTCCCGGATTCCGGCGGCAAGGTAGTATTTATGCTGGAGGCAAAGAAGTATGAGAGGCCTAGGGAGTAGGAGGACGTGCGAAGATGGCAGATTATGAGATGAAAAAAAAAGCGAATATCGGCAGTTCGTCCCTGATCCTGATTTTTATCGTGCTGTGCCTGGCGACTTTCGGGCTTTTGTCCCTGGGCAATGCCAAAGGGGATGAGCTTTTATCCGTACGGAATGCGGCTGCCGTGAAGGAATATTACCGCGCGGACGGGCTGGGGGAGGAGTTTCTGCAGCTTGTGGACAGGACGCTTTTGGAAGCGGGCGGAAGCACTGAAGAGGAAGTAAAAAGAGAGGTTCTGTCAAAGCTTGGCGATTATTACCAGGAAGAAAAGGAAAGCTTTCTGACAGATATCCCTATGGGCGCAGGGCAGGCGCTGAGGGTAGAACTGCAGGCGGATTGGCAGAAGAGAACGGCCAAGGTGCAGTCCTGGAAGGTATACATCCGGGAAGATTATGAGATCGACCAGTCTGTCAATGTCTGGAGCGGGGCAGAGTAAACAAAAAAGCAGGAGAGAAAAGAAAGCTATGAGGATAGAAGAATTGCTGCATGCGGCAGTGGATAAGAAAGCGGCGGATATTTTCCTGATACCTGGGATGCCGTTGTCTTACCGGGTTGGCGGGAGGATTATTAATCACAACGCTGAGAAGATATTTCCCCAGGAAATGGATGAACTGATCGAGGAATTTTATAAAATGGCGGGAAACCGTGATATGTCCCGGGTTAAAAAGCATGGGGATGATGATTTTTCCATGGCGATCCCCGGTTTGTCCCGGTTCCGTGCCAATGTATTCCGCCAGAGGGGTTCCCTGGCGGCGATTATCCGGGTAATTACTTTTGACTTGCCGGATTTCCATACTTTGAGCATCCCGCAGAACGTGATTGATATTTCCAGGATGACAAAAGGGCTTGTGCTGGTGACCGGCCCTGCGGGAAGCGGGAAGAGCACGACCCTGGCCTGTATTATCGATGAGATAAACCGCAGCCGGAATGCCCATGTGATTACCCTGGAGGATCCGATCGAATATCTGCACCGCCATAACCAGAGCGTGGTGACCCAGAGGGAGATCATGACGGACACGGACAGCTATGTGGCCGGGCTGAGGGCGGCGCTGCGCCAGGCTCCGGATGTAATCCTGGTGGGGGAGATGCGTGACGACGAGACGATCAAGACAGCGATGACGGCGGCGGAGACAGGCCATCTGGTGATTTCTACCCTGCATACGGTGGGGGCGGCCAACACGATTGACCGTATTATAGACAATTTCCCGCCGAACCAGCAGCAGCAGATCCGGACACAGCTTTCAATGGTAATGCAGGCGGTGGTATCTCAGCAGCTGATCCCGGGCTTAGACGGCAAGGAGCACCCGGCATTTGAGATTATGTTTTTCAATAATGCCGTCCGTAACCTGATCCGGGAATCCAAGATCCACCAGATTGACAATATCATTGCCACCTCCCAGGAAGAGGGGATGGTAACCATGGACAACAGCCTGCTGAATCTGTACCGGCAGGGGCTGATCAGCAAGGACGATACGATTGTCCACAGCAATAACAGCGAACTGATGGAAAAGAAACTGATGCGGCTATAGCCTGCAAAAAGAGGAAAACGCCCGGATGCCGTAAAGCCTCCGGGCATTTTTGGGGTCATTGCCCTGTTAATCTTCTATGGTGAGGACGCGGAGCCCGTTGCCGGACCATGTATTGCCGATGATGTAGGAAGTATAGTTCCTGCCGGCAATGATGTTGGCAGAGAAGGATACTAAGGGCTGGCGTATGGCAGAACCGGTGGCAACCGCCCCGATAACAATGATGGGCAGTTCGCGGATAAAAGCATAGTTGCTGGAATCAGCGACATAAAACTGATAGAAACCAGCCACGGCCTGCTTGTAGGAAGTAACCGTCTGGAAGCCGACATTGCGGAACACGGTTTCCCCGCCGGTTAGGAGAAGGTCAAAGGAGGAACCGCTATAGGCCATGTTGGCAAAACGGTAGCACCCGGAACTGGCCGGCAGGTTGCTGCAGCCGGTATCGACAACGCGGATCATCTCTAATCCGCCGGAGGCCGAGTCGGTCAAGACCATGGTCACCTTTTGGTTAGCCACAAAGGGGAAATTTTGCTGCAGCAGGATGTTGCGCATGCCGGTGGCGCGCCGTACAGTAACGGTATGGAAGCCGTCGGCAATCCAGTCGTAACCGGTGACGGAGCCGAAGCGGGAGTTGGAGGCATAGCTGGTGCTGTCAATGCAGATGTTGACGGCAAAGGCGTTGGTAGATGCGTTTAAGAAGCGTACCTGGCCGAAACATTGCGGCGGCATAGACGGGGTGCCGGCAGACGGCGGGAAGGATGGGAGCCAGGTGCCCGGCCCGTTGTTGTTGCCGGGATAAACGGGACCGCCTTCGCCGGGGTTGGGGAGCGGGATGACAGGTTCGTGCCCGGGCTCGTTGCCGGGATAAACGGGGCCGCCCTCGCCGGGGTTGGGGAGCGGGATGACAGGCTCCTGGCCGGGGTCATTGCCGGGATAAACGGGGCCGCCCTCGCCGGGGTTGGGGAGCGGGATGACAGGCTCGTGCCCGTTGTTGTTGCCGGGGTAAACCGGGCCGCCCTCGCCGGGGTTGGGGAGCGGGATGACAGGCTCCTGGC
>RAYB01000059.1 GCA_003669055.1 bacterium 1XD21-70 | reverse complement strand
CTGTCCCTGCGCGTGCACGGCAAGGGGGCAACAAAATATGACAATGTCCGCATCGGGATGAACTCCCGGCTGGACGAACTGCAGGCGGGGATCCTGAATGTCAAGCTGGGACATTTGGACAGGGAGATCGCGCTGCGGCAGGAGGTGGCCAAGAGGTATGATGAGGCACTGGGGGGTCTGGCTGCTGTGCCCCAGGTAAGGGAGGGTGCGGTGTCTGCCTATGCCCAGTATATCCTGGTTTTGGAAAGCCAGGAGGTGCGGGACGGCCTGATGGGGCACCTGAAAGGGAAGGGGATCCCCACGATCCAGTATTACCCGAACCCGATGCACAGGCTGCCAGTCTTTGCCGGGGTGGAGCATTATGGGGAGGGCTTCCCAAATGCGACCGCCTATGCGGACAGGTCGCTGGGGATCCCGTTCTCGCCATATATTAGCAGGGAGGACCAGGAGAGGGTAATACAGGGCGTTAGGGATTTTTTACGTTAATCCGATTTCATCTACGACAAAATGCATGTTATGTCGTATCTGGCAACGATTTGAAATTTTTCCGTTTTCTTAAAGGAAAATAGATAAAAATCATGAAATAAATTTAAGTTTTTATTAAATAATAAATATAAAAGGCGGAGATAAATATGGGGATACTGAATATGCTACATTGTATGTATTCTAGATTTTCCCAAACATCTATGAAATTTTCTCATGATATTAATGAAGATAAAGAATATCTTAAGAGATTCCCCGAGCCGAAGAATGACTTGGAAAGATCATATTATCAATATTTATGCCAAAAGAGAGTTTGTAATTCCCTGTTTAAATGGTCATTGCTGAATGCAGTAAGTGGATTAATGATAGTACCAATGAAGATTTATTTTTTTGTGCGAGCAAGTAAAATAAATCAAGAAAATATACATTATGACATTGTAATGATAGATGATTTTATAAAAAGCGGATATATATTAAAAGAGAAAATTGCTTTTGCAAATCAAAAAATCAAATGTCTTAACATCAGTGATTATGGAAATGGTATACTGAAAAAGGAGGATAGGAGTTATCTTAAAAAATTGAAGTCAATGTATCCATTTTCTTTTTATTTCTATTTTAAGTGTATGTGCAGGATTGCTTCATATTCAGAAATAGTAAATCGATATTCACCAAAAGACATATATGCTTCAGCAGAATATTCATTTACTTCATCTGTTTTAACAGATTATTGTGAGAGAAAGAAAATTCGTCATATCAATGTGATGCATGGGGAAAAAATATTTTATATCAGGGATTCATTTTCAAGATTTCATATATTTTATGTATGGGATGAATTTTATACTACTCTATTTCATAAGTTAAGAGCCGATAAAACGGTATATATTGTACAACGTCCATATTTACCGGATATTACAACAAAATGTACTATGTCAAAATGCACGTACTATCTTCAAATGCACAGTTTAGCAGAACTAAAGAAAATTAAGCAATCTCTTGAAAAAACTGGCTTAATATATAAAGTGCGCCCTCATCCAATATATATGAGCCAGAATATAAAAGCTGTATTTGGAAAAGAGCAAATAGAGGATCCGAGAGAGGTGGATATCTGGAATTCACTAAAAAATGCTGAATGTGTAGTATCAGTGGATTCTACAGTACTTCTTCAAGCTTATTGGAAAAAAATTCCAATTATAATAGATGATATATCTAATATCAAATATACGGAAGAACTTAAACTACGAGATTATATAATGTTTAGTAAAGATTATCACTTGTTGTCTGATATGCTAAAAAATGATAAGTTAAAACATTAATATTATGATGAATAAATAAGTTACTTTCGCAATATTTGTTATTTCAATAGCCTAATTAAGAGTGTTTAAAAATGAATAATAACAAAGCAATTAAAGCAGCTACTTGGTATACCATTAGCAATTTTATTTCAAAAGGTATATTCTATTTATGTACTCCTATATATACAAGATTATTAACAACTTATGAGTATGGACAATATAGTAATTTTCTATCATGGCAAACAATTTTGGTATCTTTATTAACATTTGATTTATACTCTGCAATAAATACAGCGTTTTTAGATTATAGCGATGAGAATAAATTTGAAGGATTTATAAGTACAATTTCTGTTTTTAGTTTAGTTATACCATTTATGCTTGGCATGATTATACTGGTATTTAAGAATATATTTATGAATGTATTTAATGTTTCATTTTTACATTTGATTATAATGCTCTCCTATGTATGTTTTGGAAATACACTTACAATATGTCAAACAGAACAAATTGTAAATCAAAAATATATATTTTCTTCTATATTGACAATTTTCTCTACATGTGGAAGTGTAATAATAACATTAATTTTAACTTTTTGTATGAAGGATAAATTGACTGGGATACTATTAGGAAGTGTAGTTGTAACCGAAACCACCAGTTTGTTTTTGCTTTTTTTTGTTTTAAGAAGGAAGTTAATTTTAAAAAAACAATATTTACAATATGCTTTTGCTATCTCGATTCCATTGTTGCCACATGTGTTAGCAACTACTATTTTAGGCTCTTCTGATAAAGTAATGATAACAAAATTATGTGGTAATATGGAAACCGCTATGTATAGTTTGGTATATACGATATCAATGGTGGTGACAATGTTTACAGCATCTATTAACAAAGCGTGGGTGCCATGGTTTTTTGACAAACTTAAACATTATGACTATGCGGCAATAAAAAATGCAGTAAAATTAATTTTACCAGTAGGAGCAATAACTTCATTTGGCGTTTGCTTATTTGCCCCAGAAATTGTTGCAATACTTGGTGGTGAAAAATATGAGTCTGCTGTAATATTAATGCCACCATTAATATTACATAGTGTATGTAATTATTATTGTACTCTATATATAAATATTGAATTTTATAACAAAAAGACTTTTGGAATATCAATAGCTACTACAATATCTTTAGCAATAAATATATTAATGAATTTCTATTTTATTAGATTATTTGGATATCAAGCTGCGGCATATACAACTTTTTTTTCTTCTGTAGTTAATTTGATATTTCACTTATATAAAATTAGGAAACAGAAGATGCTAAAGGTGTTTAATAATCGATTTAATATTTTATTATTAATTATTACAGTATTTGCAGTAATGTTATTAGTTCCTGTTTATAAAAATAATGTATTAAGGCTTGCAGTTATATTCGGGTATGTTATTATGATTAGTTTGATACTGATTAAGTATAGGAATTATATAAGAAAAATATTAAAGGTATATTTACCGAATAAAAGCGGGATAAAAAATGAAAATCTGGGTTGATAAGAATTATTTGGGCTGCTATTTTGTTTTGTTTCTTGCATTTGCAAATGATAGTTTTCGGTTTACTAGCAGTGGTTTGACTTCATTTTACAGATTAGTTTCACCATTTTTGATTTTCCTTTTATTATTCAAAGGGATAAGCATATATTTTAATGTATTTAAAGTTTTTTTTATGTTTATGGTGTATAGCTTGTTAACTTCGTTAATTTATTATGGTCAAATTCAGTATGAATATTATTTGTTTGCAGGTTATTTATTAATTGAATATATAATAATACGTTATTTGAAGGAAAAAATGGGAAAAACATTTACCGTGAATTTTTATAGATTTCTTGATAAAATTGGAATTTTTTTAATAATAGCAGGCTTTTTCCAAATGATTTATAGATTTACTTTTCCTTTTGTCAAACTTCCTGTTGAACATGGTATAAATTTATTTTTTTCAAATGAAAATGAACTAGCCGCGCCATTAGCCGCCCTGGGAATTATCTATATTTTTACATTTTACTTTATGAAAAAGAAACAGGATGGTATAAAATTTATATGTGCCTTTTTTATCCTTTTTATAAATGATGCAAAATTAAGCATTATTGGTGTTGCTTTAGCTTTGATTATTTTATTTTTTGCTTTTTTATTTTCAAAAAGATGTTTAAGACGTGAAATGACAGGAAAATTGAAAACATGTTTAATTATGATGATTGTATTGGCAATTATATTCTTCCTGACATTTTTTGAGATTGAGTTTTGGTTTAGGGATTATAAAATTAATTTAGGTGAACTAATTGTTAATTCTTGGAAAGCGATTATACAAGGAAAAACCATTTCCAAAGGGGGATCAATAGCAGATAGGACAGATGCTATAATATATGCATTACTGGAATTGAAGAATTCCTGGTTCTTAGGAATTGGATGGGGAAATTCAGTGTATATGTTAACGCTTCCACAATATACATTATTAACTGCGAAAAGTATGCATAATATACTTGCTCAGTTTCTATGCGAATTTGGATTCTTAGCTATATTGGCGTATACATATGTGCTAGGTAGATTGTTTTTTCACATAAAGAAAGCAAATAAAAATTGGATTAGTTTTTTAAAAGTTGTATATGCAATTTCATTTATATTTATTTCATCACAGTCATCAATTGGTATTTTATCAAATTATATGTTGTGGGCAATTACAATATATATTATTTTTATAGATAATAATGAAAACATATATCCTAATGATATAAACAAAAACCGTTAGGATAAACCGGAAGGAGAAATAATGTTTGATTTAGACACTTTTATTTCAGAACATGTCACCAAAAGGGCAGAAAGCATGTTCTTATATGATATTGATAAGAGCCAGGAATTATTAAAAGAGAAGATAGGCAAAAAAAGGGTATTGGTGATTGGCGGGGCAGGGAGCATTGGGGCATCCTATATTAAGGCGATCCTCCCTTTTAAGCCAGCATCATTAGTTGTCGTGGATATTAATGAGAATGCCCTTGCAGAACTGACCAGGGATCTCCGGTCTGCAAAAGGGGTGCTGATGCCGGAAGAATACATACCATATCCGATGGATTTTTCCTCGCCAGTATTTAGGAAGATGTTCACCCAGAGAGGGGGATTCGATGTCGTAGCTAATTTTGCGGCACACAAGCACGTAAGGTCGGAGAAGGACATCTATTCAATAGAGGCACTTTTCAGGAACAATGTCTTCCATGTGAAAGATCTCCTTGACCTGTTAAGGGGATATCCGCCGGAGGAGTATTTCTGTGTGTCCACGGATAAGGCGGCAAATCCGGCCAATATTATGGGGGCCAGCAAAAGAATCATGGAGGATGTCATATTTGGTTATTCCGAGGCATTTCCGGTGAAAACGGCAAGGTTTGCCAATGTGGCATTTTCTAACGGCTCACTCCCGGCGGGGTTCCTAGCCAGGATTGCAAAACAGCAGCCGCTGTCAGCGCCATCTAATATTAAACGTTACTTTGTCTCTCCGAAAGAAAGCGGCCAGATCTGCATGATGGCGTGCATGCTTGGTGGGAACAGGGAAATTTTTTTCCCGAAATTGGAGGAAGAACAGATGATGCCTTTTGATGCGATTGCGGAAAAACTTCTCCAGGAATACGGATATGAAGCGCTGCATTGCAGTTCTGACAGGGAAGCAATTGAGCAGGCAGAGGCGTTGAAAAAAGGCAGTAAGCAATACCCGGTTCATTTTTCAATGTCTGACACATCTGGGGAAAAAGAGTACGAGGAGTTTTATACGGAGGCAGAAATAGTAGACATGGGACGCTTCCGGTCACTTGGGGTCATTACAGGAAAGGGGGTTCCGGACAAAAAAAGGGGAGATGAAATGTGCAGGATGCTGTCATGTGCATTTGATAGGGAAAAAACAACAAAAGAAGAAATAGTCCGTATCCTTCAAGATTATCTCCCTGGTTTTGGGCATATTGAAAGGGGGAAATCCCTTGATGGCAAGATGTGAACTGTTTTGGGCTTGGGTTAGTAGAAAATTTAAGGAGGGTTTGTTGGCTAATCATGGAAAGGTTCATACCACTTTCAGTCCCCAATTTTGAAGGGAATGAAAAGAAATACGTAATGGAAGCCATAGAATCCACCTGGGTGTCCACAGGTGGAGGGTACATAAAAAAGTTGGAGGGGCAGCTGGCAGGTTTCCTTAACACGGCTGACGTGGCGGCATGCCAGAGCGGCACAGCGGCGCTGCATCTGTCCCTGGTGGATGCAGGGGTGGGGCCTGGGGATGTGGTCCTTGTCCCGCCCCTTACCTTCATTGCAGCGGTAAACCCAGTGAAATACCAGTTTGCGACACCTGTGTTCATTGACTGTGATGACAGCCTCTGCATGGACCCGGAGAAACTGAAATGTTTTTGTGAGAAGGAATGCAGCTGCAAGGGAGGGGGGCTCACCTACCGCGGCAGGCCAGTGAAGGCAGTCATTGTGGTTCATGTCTTCGGCAACATGGCCGACATGGAAGGGATCATGGAAACGGCTGGGCGGTATGGGCTGAAGGTTATTGAGGATGCCACGGAGGCTTTGGGGTCGTGTTGCCTTACCGGGGCCTATAGGGGGAAATATGCGGGCACCATAGGGGACTATGGGGCTTTTTCTTTTAATGGGAATAAGATCATCACTACTGGAGGGGGCGGGGCGGCCACTGCAAAAGAGGGGAAGGATGTGGCGCATATCCGCTACCTGTCCACCCAGGCAAAGGATGACGGGGAGTTCTATATCCACCATGAGGTGGGGTATAACTACAGGATGACGAACCTGCAGGCAGCGCTGGGGGTGGCCCAGATGGAGGAACTGCCGGAATTCATCCGGCGGAAGCAGGAGAATTACGAACGCTATAGGGAAATCTTTGACGGGTTCGCATTGGCGCGGCTGATGGGGTTTAGGGACGGCACGGCCCCCAACAAATGGTTTTATTCATTGCTCATCGACAGGGGCAAGGTCAGGGCTTCCATGGGGGAGGTCATTGGAGCCCTGAAGGATGAGGGGGTACAGGCCCGCGCCGTATGGGGGCTTATCCATGAGCAGAGGCCGTATGGAGGTGAGGACACCTACATGCTGGAGAAAGCCCCCTATTATTTCCCCAGGGTTCTCAACATACCATGCAGCACGCAGCTTACAGAGGATGACATTGCATATGTAGGCACATGCATCAAACGGGTGCTGGAGGGGCTGGCAGATGGAACGTGAAGAATTGCAGAAGTACCTGGGGACGGGGGACATGTCTGTGGTGGAGGCCATGCAGAAGATAGACCGGAACGCAAAAGGCGTCCTTTACATCACAGATGAACAAGGGAAGCTTTTGGGGAGCCTCACAGATGGGGATATCCGCAGATGGATCATAAAGACAGCAGACCTGGACGGGCGCGCGTCTGACATGATGCACCGGGGGTTCTGCTCCCTGCCTGCGGGGGAGCAGGGACGGGCCATGGGCCTTATGGAACAGTGCCAGATTAATTCCATACCAATCACAGGCCCCAAGGGGCAGGTCATAGACATTGTCATAAAGTCAGGGCTGCCAGGGAAGGAAGGCTCAAAAAGGGAGGATGCCCTCAGGGGGATCCCTGTAATTGTCATGGCGGGGGGGAAGGGGACCAGGCTGTACCCCTTCACTAAGATCCTGCCAAAACCGCTGATCCCCATTGGGGACGTCCCCATCCTGGAACGTATCTTGGACGCCTTTTTCCAATATGGCGCCAATGAGTTCTATCTTATGGTGAATTATAAAAAGGAAATGATACGCTCCTATTTCCATGGGCAGAAGGTGCCTTACAGGCTCCATTATGTGGATGAGGATAGGCCTCTGGGGACAGCGGGGAGTATTGGGTACATAGACGAGGAGTTCCACAGCCCGGTGGTCATCACCAACTGCGATACCCTTATAGAGTCTGACTATGGGGAGATCATGGGGCACCACAAAGGATGCGGGAATGGGATGACAGTAGTTTCCTCCTTGAAAAATACGACCATCCCATACGGGGTAATACATTCCAAGGGGGACGGGCTGGTATCGGATATTGAGGAAAAGCCAAAGCTGTCCTATTTTATCAATACCGGGATGTACATCGTGGATCCGGAATATCTGCAGGAGATACCGAAAGGGGAGTTTTTCCACATGACGGACCTGGCAGCAAAGCTGATCAGGGAGGGCGTGCAGGTGGGGATGTACCCCATAAGTGAAAACTCCTTCTTGGACATGGGGGAGTTTGAGGAGATGAAGAAGATGGAGGAGCGGATAAACGGCAGGCAGACGGAGGCGTGGGGAAATGGATGAGAAAAAACGGTTAGTGCTGATCGGAGGGGGAGGCCATTGCAGGTCGGTCCTGGATGCGGCAAAGCGGATGGGCCTGTTTGAGGAGATTGTGGTAACTGACCACAGCATGGTGGCCGGAACCGAATTTATGGGATGTAAAGTAGCCGGGGGGGATGAGGTGCTCCCGCAGCTGTTCCAGGCTGGGTTCGGGATGGCTTTTGTCTCTGTGGGGAGCATTAAGGGCACTAGGCTGAGGGAGGAACTGTGCAGGAAGGTCGAAGCGGAGGGGTTCGGGCTCCCGAACATAATCGACCCGTCAGCGGTAGTGTCAGACTATGCCAGGATCGGAAAAGGGGTATTTGTAGGGAAGAATGCCGTCATCAATGCAGGGGTCAGGGTAGGGGATATGGCTATCATTAACACGGGGGCAGTCATAGAGCATGGATGCCGCATCGGCAGTTTTTCCCATGTCTCTGTGGGGGCAGTGGTGTGCGGCGATTCAGAGCTGGGCGATTCAGTGTTTGTCGGGGCTAACGCTACGGTTATACAAGGGGTGAGGATAGGGATGGGCAGTATCATAGGGGCAGGCAGCCTGGTATTGGGGGATGCCGGGCCTGGAAGCAGGCTTACAGGCCGGGGAGGGGGTAAGATGTGACATCATCCCCCTCCCATATATGGAAGAAGGGTTTGGCGGACAGCCCAGACAGTACTTTGGACTATGGGATGGGAGGGCGCTGGTATGCTGAGGATCGGATATTTCGGGGATGAGCCGTGGGCTCATGAGGCACTGAGGAGGCTTATATCAGATGAAACCATAGAGGTCTGTTTTGTATCGGTGCGGTATGACAGGTAGGATCCCGTATTTGTGGCCATTGCCAATGGGAATGGAATCGCACTGGAGGTCAGCAAAAATATAAACTCCGCTGAATTTATCGGAAAAATGAGGGGTTACGGCGTGGATCTGTTTGTCTCCATGTCATTTAACCAGATTTTCAAGGCGGAGATGATAAACCTCCCCAGGCTGAAGACCATAAACTGCCATGTGGGAAAGCTGCCTTTCTACCGGGGGAGGAACATCCTGAACGGGGCGCTGATTAAAGATGAAAAGGAATTCGGGATCACAGCCCATTATGTTGACGAGGGCATAGATACGGGAGACATTATCCTCCAAGAAACGTACCCAATAACAGACAGGGACGATTATGGAACCCTTTTGGAGCGGGCCTATGCTGGCTGTGCAGATGTTTTGTATGATGCGGTCAAAATGGTACAGGGCGGGAAGGCACATGCTGTAAAGCAGGACACGATTGACCGTGTCGGCATGTACTGCGGCATGCGGAAGCCTGGGGACGAAATAATCTGCTGGAACCATACAAGCAGGGAAATCTTTAATTTTATGCGTGCTTTGTATAAGCCAGGCTCTATATCAATACGCCGGGGCAGATACTGGGAAAGGGGAAGGAAGGGTTTTATGTAAAGACAAAGGATACTTTTGTGGAGGTTGCGGAGTACCATTTTGAAGGCAGGATAAGGGTCGGCGACAGGCTGGCAGGAAAGAGGGCGTAGATGGGCAGGACACTGATCATAGCGGAGGCGGGGGTGAACCACAACGGCTCGCTGGAGACGGCAAAGAAACTTGTGAGGGCTGCGAAGGAGTGCGGTGCGGATGTGGTAAAGTTCCAGACAATCCATGTAGACGGCCTGGTGTCTAAACATGCCGGGATGGCGGATTACCAGAGGAAAAACCTTGGGAGGGGCGGCTCCCAGAGGGACATGCTGAGAAAGCTAGCCCTCAGAAGAGAGGACTTTTATACATTGGCCAGTTATTGTGGGGAAGTGGGGATCACATTCCTCTCAACGCCGTTTGATATTGGAAGCATCCATCTGCTGGAGCCTTTACAAGACATATGGAAGGTGCCGTCCGGCGAGATCACCAATTACCCTTACTTGGTTGAGATAGCCAGAACAGGCAAAGAGGTCATCTTATCGACAGGGATGAGCGTGCTGGAAGAGGTGGGGGCGGCTTTGGAGGTATTAAAAAACCATGGATCCGGGGATGTGACACTTCTGCACTGCACAACAGAATACCCGGCACCCGTGGAGGAAGCCAATCTGCGGGCCATGGCCACAATGGCGGAGAAGCTGCATTGCAGGGTGGGGTATTCCGACCACACCAGGGGGATCGAGATCCCTATTGCGGCGGTCGCCATGGGGGCGGTGGTGATTGAGAAGCATTTTACGCTGGACAGGGGCATGTCCGGGCCAGACCATAAGGCAAGCCTAGAGCCGGGTGAGCTGAAAGGCATGGTGGCAGCCATAAGAAACGTGGAGAGAGCTTTTGGGGATGGGGTCAAAGCCCCTTCGGAGTCAGAAAAGAAAAACATGGACGTGGCCAGAAAAAGCATTGTGGCCAAGCGTGGGATAAAGAAAGGGGAACAGTTCAGCCCGGATAACCTTACAACCAAAAGGCCTGGGAATGGGGTCAGCCCCATGAGGTGGAATGAGGTCATGGGGATGCGCGCCATACGGGACTTTGGGGAGGATGAACTGATTGAACTGTAGAGGTATGGCATGGATATATTTAGAGATAATTATAAATTTTTAATTTTTTCATTAATGGAGGGAAAAAGTACATTTTAAAATATGTGTGGGTATTTGGGTTATCTGACAATAGGCCATCGTGTGATTATATGATGCTTTCTGCCAATAGGCTGGCTAACGGAACAAGGAGAATCAAATGAAAAGGAAGATATGTGTGGTGACAGCAACCCGTGCCGAATATGGGCTCTTAAAACGAGTCATTTTAAAATTGGCCTCCAGCCCATTCTTTGACGTCCAAGTGGCGGTGACCGGAACCCATCTGTCTCCGGAGTTTGGCCTTACCTACCAGGAAATCGAAAAGGATGGGATAACCATCCATAAAAAGATAGAGATGCTGCTGAGTTCCGATACCTCAGCGGCAGTCTCCAAGAGTATGGGACTGGCGCTCATTAGCTTTGCAGAGTATTTCACGGAGTCAAAGCCAGATGCGGTTCTTTTGCTGGGGGATCGCTACGAGACGCTGGCAGTTGCCTGTGCGGCCATGAATGAGGGGATCCCAATTGTCCATCTCCATGGTGGGGAGACGACGGAAGGGGCAGTGGATGAGGCGTTTCGCCATGCTGTCACGAAGATGAGTTATCTCCATATGGCCAGCACGGAGGAACACCGCAGGAGGATCATCCAGATGGGCGAGGAGCCAGAACGGGTATTTTGTGTCGGGGCTATGGGGGTGGAGAATGCGCTTCATACGGAACTGATGGAGAAAAAGGAACTGGAGAGAGAACTGCAGATAGAGTTAGATGCCCCTTATGGGGTGGTGACGTTCCATCCAGTAACTCTGGAAAAAGACAGTGCCAGGCACCAGATAGAGGAGGTGCTGGGAGCCTTGGAAGGGTTTCCCAACTGGAAATTCCTTATGACTAAAGCGAATGCGGATAAGGGCGGGAGGATCATAAACCAGATGACGGAGTCCTATGCCTTGAGCCATGGCAATGTGAAGGTTTATGATTCCCTGGGGATGGTGCGTTACCTGTCTGCGGTGAGATACAGCCAGATGGTGATTGGCAATTCATCCAGTGGTCTGATAGAAGTACCTTCTTTCCATGTACCTACAGTGAACATTGGGGATAGGCAGAAAGGGAGGATTAGGGCAGACAGTGTGATCGACTGTATTCCAGAGAAAAAGGCCATTATTAATGCGATGAAGATAGCGGATGAGGCACAGTTTAGGCAAAAGGTGGATGCCACAATCAATCCATATGGAGATGGCAGGACTTCAGACAGGATTATTGCGATCATGGAAGAGAAGTTGTGTAGGTCAGAAGTAAATCTGAAGAAGAAATTTTATAATATTGAATAGGAAAGACGGGTGGAGTGACTATGAAAAATCTGGCGGTCATACCAGCAAGGAGTGGCTCCAAAGGGTTGAAGGATAAAAATATAAGGTTATTTGCTGGAAAGCCACTAATGGCGTATACCATCGAGGCTGCCAAAATGGCGGGGATATTTGACAGAGTGATGGTGTCAACAGATTCGCTGGATTACGCAAAGATCGCAAAAGAATATGGAGCCGAGGTTCCATTCCTAAGAAAGGGACAGACTTCTGGAGACAAGGCTAGTTCTTGGGATGTGGTAAAGGAAGTGCTGAACTGTTATAAGGAATCAGGGCAAGTTTTTGATACGGTCTGTTTGCTTCAGCCCACGTCGCCTTTACGGACGGGAGAGGACATTAAGGCCGCATATTTATTATTCTGTGAAAAGTCTGCTATCGCGGTTATATCCGTATGTGAGACAGAACACACGCCCCTTTGGTGCAACACATTGCCAAATGACAACAGTCTTGAAAAGTTTATCAGGCAGGAACACAATGTAAGAAGACAAGATGTAAAAAGATATTACCGTATCAATGGAGCCATATATTTTGCCTTGGTTGAAGAACTGCAAATGTATGGAAATCTATACAAAAAGGGGAGTTTTGCTTATATCATGGATCAGGAAAGAAGCATTGACATTGATACGGAATTGGATTTTCTATATGCAGAATTAATTTATAGGAGATTACAGGGGGCTTTAAGTTAATATCAAACCCTTGATGATAGCGTATGACATCAAAAGTGAGGTGCAAATGATATTTGGTTTTTGGTAATTAGCTTAGCCTCACGTCTCTGTCGCAAAGAACTTATAGGAGAACAATGATGAAGAAACTGTTTATCGCTATGTACCATTACACAAGGGATCTGGCTCATAGCAGGTACCCAAGGATCAAAGGCCTTGACTACAGATTGTTTGAGCAGCAGCTTTTATTTTTTAAGGAGAACTTCCACGTAGTCACAATGGAAGCGGTGTTAGCGGCAATGGACGGGGGGGGGCGGCCTCCCCGATAATGCGCTGCTGCTGACTTTTGACGACGGCTACATAGATAACTTTACGGTAGCTCTGCCGCTGCTCCGGAAACATGGGATGCAGGGCAGCTTTTTCATTCCGGGGAAGACGTTCATGGAGAAGACACTGCTGGATGTGAACAAGATACATTTTATCCTGGCATCCGCCCCTGAGGGGGAACTCAAAGATGACCTTCTGCACCTGCTGAGTCAGTACAGGGGTGATGGCTGGCCTGGCTTTGCGCCAAACGAGGAGTTATATGAGAGATACGCTGTACCAAACCGCTTTGACAGCGGCGATGTGGTCTTTGTAAAGAGGGTGCTCCAGACAGCCATACCGGAGGGGATCCGCTCGGAAATAGCCAGCATACTGTTTAAGAAATATGTAGGCATGCCTGAAAGCGACTTTTCAAGGGAACTATATATGAACCGGGATCAGATACGCTGCTTGAAGGGAAACGGGATGTTCATCGGGCTGCATGGATACGACCATTACTGGCTTGGGAACTTAAGCCGGGAGGAGATGGAACGGGACATGGAGAGGGCGCTTGAGGCCATGGATGAGTTCATAGACACGGACGGGTGGGTGATGAACTACCCCTATGGGAACTATAGCGGGGATGTCATCCGGTATATAGCAGGCCACGGGTGCAGGATGGGTCTGACCACCGAGGTGGGGGTGGCTGACCTGGGTGCAGGCAGCCGGTACCAGGTTCCGCGTCTGGACTGCAATGATTTCCCGCCTAAAAGTGAGAAGTACCTTGGGATGCTTTGCCGTGGCAGGGAAGGGGGTAAAGGATGACGATGGGTTTTGGGGGCAAGGTAAGGATCCGCTTTGCGGAATATAAGGATATCCCAGCAGTCATGGAATTCATTGACACACACTGGAAAAAAGGCCACATCATGGGGAGGGATCGGAGGCTGTTTGAGTTCCAGCATTTATGGGGGGAGGAGGTATCCTTTGCCATGGCGGAGGAAGGCGGCCAGGTCAAGGGCATCCTGGGGTTCATCCCTTACGGCAGCAGCAGGCGTGATGCCACGCTCGCCATATGGAAGGCATTAAAAACCAGCGACACCATGCTTGGAATCCATATCCTGGAGTTCCTCCGGAAAAACGGGGACATCAGGTTCATTTCCGCGCCGGGGATCAACCCCAGGACTGTCAGCGTTTACCAATTCCTGGGACTGAACACGGGCCGCATGGCCCACTGGTACAGACTGCGCCGGGGCGGATGCCATAAAATTGCCCATGTCACTGACCCGGCAGTCCCCCGGCATGCAGAGGCAACAGGGCTGAAGATAAGCCCGGTCTTTGGGCTGGGGGAAGGGTTTGACATAACCGGGTGCCTAAGGAGGGACAGGCAGCTATATAAAAGCCCGGATTTTATTGGCAGGAGATATTTTAAGCACCCTGTTTTTGAATACCTGAAATATGGGGTGGAGCTGGGGGAGGAAAAGCTGTTTGTTGTATTGCGGGTTCAGCCATGCAATGGGTCAAAAGCGCTAAGGCTCATTGACTGCATCGGTGACCATGGGCTGATCCGGTTCCTGGCCCCCATGCTGGATAGGCTCTTAGACAGCTTGGGGTGCGAATACGTTGACTGCTATGAGGCCGGGGTTGACGGGGGGATATTCCGGGATGGGGGGTGGCTCCCCGTACCGGGGAGCGGCAATACCATCCCGGAATACTTTTCCCCGTTTGAGCAAAAAAATATAGATATCTATTACATGTCTGAGATAGATGGGGCCATCCTGTTCAAAGGGGACGGAGACATGGACAGGCCAAATTAAGAGGTGAAATATGAAAGAATTAGAATACCCGTTTGATGCCCAATACCTGCTCACCCACAGGCGGCAGATAAGGAAGGCGCTCAAGGCACAGGGCACAGCGTTCGTGGACAAGAGGGTCGCCATCCTCGGCGGGTCAACCACGGCCGCCATAGGGTGGATGATGGAACTGTTCCTCTTAAACCAGGGGATCCGCCCTGAATTTTATGAATCAGGATATAACCGGTACTATGAGGAGGGGGCGTTCCCAAACGCAGGACTGGAAGAGTTCAGGCCGGATATCATCTATATCCATACGACCAACCGGAACATTTCCCGCTACCCCCAGATAAACGACTCCCCTGAGGCTGTGGACAGGATGCTCAGCGAGGAGTTCGGAAAGCTTGAAAAGGTGTGGGGGAACTTAAAGGATACCTACCGCTGCCCGGTCATCCAGAATAATTTTGAGTTGCCGTTTTACCGGCTCCTTGGCAATAAAGATGCATCGGATATACATGGGGCCGTGAATTTCCTGACGCGCCTGAATTTAAAGCTTTATGGGTATGCCCAGGCCCATGAGGGCTTTTATATCTGTGACCTCAATTACATCTCTGCGGATTACGGGCTGAAGGAATGGTCGGATCCATTTTATTGGTATATGTATAAGTACGCGGTGAACGTGGACGCGGTCCCGTTCCTGGCATCCAATGTGTCCAACATCATCAAGTCTGTCTTCGGGAAAAATAAAAAGGGGTTTGTGGTGGATCTGGACAATACCCTCTGGGGCGGGGTGGTCGGCGATGACGGCGTGGAGAACATTAAAATCGGGTCAGAGGAAGCCGGCGGGCAGGCATACTTGGAATTCCAGGGGTACTTAAAAGCCCATAAACAGCTGGGGGCTGTGCTGAATGTGGCCTCAAAGAACGACAGGGGGAATGCATTGGCAGGGCTGGTGCACCCGGACAGTCGGCTGCACCCGGATGACTTCGTGGAGATCAAAGCAAACTGGGAGCCAAAGGACAGGAACTTTGAGGAGATAGCCAGGAGCCTGAATGTCCTGCCGGACAGCCTTGTGTTCGTGGATGACAACCCTGCGGAGAGGCATATCATTGAAGGGCGGCAATGGGGGGTGTCGGCGCCGGATATCGGGGAGCCGCACCACTTTATCCAGAACATTGACAGGAACGGGTATTTTGAGGTGACCACGGTCTCGTCGGAAGACCAGAACCGCAATGAGATGTATAAGAAGGACGCAGAGAGGCGAAAGCACCAGTCCGGCTTTGCGGACTATGGGGAATATTTAAAGTCCCTTGGGATGGAGGCAGCCATAGGGCCGTTTGAGCCGGTTTACATGGCGCGGATCGCCCAGCTTACCAACAAGACCAACCAGTTCAACCTGACAACGAAACGGCATACCCAGGCAGAGATAGAGGCCATTGCGGGGGATCCGTCTTTCATCACCCTATGTGGCAGGCTGAAAGACAGGTTCGGCGACAATGGCGTGGTGTCCGTCATCATTGGGCGGGTCACTGGCACGGAATGCCATATCGACCTGTGGCTCATGAGTTGCAGGGTACTGAAACGGGACATGGAGTGTGCCATGATGGATGAACTGGTAAGGCGGTGCAGGGAACGGGGGCTGCAAAAGATATATGGCTATTACCTCCCAACCGGCAAGAACGGCATGGTCAGGGAGTTTTATAAGCAGCAAGGATTTAAGATGGAAGCAGTAGGCCAGGAAGGGTCCATATGGTCGTATGGCCTTGCAGAGCCATGGGAGACGAAAAATAAATATATCAAAGTGGAGGAGGCTTAGGGATGAAGAGGGAAGAAGTGTTTGAGAGGCTAAATGAGATATTCCGCAGCAATTTTGACGACGAGGGGATCACGCTGACGGACAGGACATCCTCGGAGGACATTGAGGACTGGGACAGCTTAGAGCAGGTCAACCTGGTGGTGGCCATCCAGGGAGCTTTCCATGTGAAATTCAATATCGACGAGGTAAATGCCATGGGCAATGTAGGCGAGATGGTGGACGCCATCCTCCAAAAGGCAGGGGCAAAAGATGAATGAGTACAGGATTGAAGAGATATCAGTCGGGATGAAGGAAGGCTTCTCCAAGATGGTTACGGCTGAGATGATGGAGAAGTTCTATGCAATCACAGGTGACGGGAACCCATTGCACAGGGATCCGGAATTTGCCAAGGCGGGCGGTTTTGCTGGCTGTGTGGCATACGGGATGCTTACGGCCTCTTTCATTTCAACATTGGGAGGCTGCTACCTGCCAGGCAGGCACTGCGTGATCCAGGGAGTCGAGACCAGGTTTGCGAGGCCGGTGTATATCGGTGACAGGCTGAGCATAGAAGGCGAGGTCTGCAAGGTTGACCTGGATCTGAAGTATGTGGAAATAAAGGTGACAAAAGGTGACAATGAGGAACCAGCATAATGACAAAGTGCTGAGGGGCGTGCTGAAAGCGGGGGTGTCAGATGAGCGGTGAAAGGATCCTGTTAGTGACAGGGGCATCCTCGGAGGTAGGGGGCGCGCTGATCAGGAGCGTATGCAGCCGGTATGACAGGGTATGGGCGCATTACAACCGCTCCCTTGCGGAAATAGAAAGCCTGCAGAGGGAGGCCGGGGGGAAAATTGCCCCTGTGCAGGCGGATTTTTCAGATATGGGCAGCACACAGGCCATGGTTGAGTCGATCAGCAAGACCGGGGCGTTCCCGGGTGACATCGTCCACCTGTCTGCGGCAAAGCCGTATGGGCTGCAATTCCATAAGCAGAAATGGGAAAGCTACCAGGAGGAGATTGACACGTCCCTGCGTTCCATCGTGATGCTGCTGCAGGCATTCCTCCCTGGGATGGCAAAGAGGCGCCATGGGAAGATCGTGTTCATGCTGAGCGCGTACCTCCTAGGCGTGCCGCCTAAGTTCCAAAGCCCGTACATAACCGTAAAATATGCACTGCTAGGGCTGATGCGCAACCTTTCGGCAGAGTATGCCCCCAAAGGGATAACAGTGAATGCAGTCTCGCCGGATATGATGGAGACGAAATTCCTGTCAAATCTGCCGGATCTGGTGGTGGAGCAGAGTGCAAAGAATAACCCTTTGGGGCGGAACATCAGGGTGGAAGAAGTAGTGCCTGCGATCGAATACCTGCTGTCTGACGCGGCTAACGCCGTGACCGGGCAGAACATCGGGATTACGGGGGGGGTGAGATAGGATAAGGGGAAAAAGGCTTACCTCTGAATGCACGTACCGGAAGCGGAAGCGCCAAAGGGGCGCATTCCCCGGTGGGATAGTCCTGTACTTGGCAATTGTTAGGGCAGCTGCCTGAAACAAATATGTCATTTTCATTGTGCCTGTTTTTTATGAAACGGATGGATTATAACACATCTAATGTGACACATAGTGGTCACATTAGATGATTTTTATAAATCTTCAAATTCAACATTCTTATATCCAAATATAATCTTGCATGAGTTTCTGCAATTTTTCCATATTATTAGATAGAAAACATCCGTCATCATAAATAAAGAAATTCCTAAGCATGATTCCTATGGAATGGTTGTATTGTTCACATAATCCAAGTGTTTTGTAAGATAAGTCTACCATGGGTTGGCGCTTTTCAAGGATATACAAAAGAATTAGCAGATCATCATAAAAGTAGAGTTTCAGTTTGGGGTCTGATATATTCTGTATCAGAGAAAAAATATCCTTATAAAGGCACTCGAAAAATTTCCTTAAAAATGTTTCAGGGTAGTCATGTTGTATTTTTTTCATGAAAAAGAAATTAAGCTTAAAATGGTTTTCATAATATTGGCATAATACAGAATCGGTTTTTTGGATTATGAATTGTGATGTATCGAAGTTAAAAGATACATCCGTTACTCTGCGAAAACGTGCCTTTTGGATAAGCGAGGTTTCGTTGTTAGATTTGGCTAAATACATGCCATATAATGTAATATAAGGGTCTGGATTTGTTGTAAAATTGTGATGGAATAGTATGTTCATTAATTCTTCATTCCTACTATTTATTTGATAGATAAACAAAGAGTCCCCATCAAATAGGCACCAAAATTTCTTTTCTTCTCCGATAAAAGTAATAATTTTGTTCATTGCGTCAAATAATAAATTGTGCTCTAAACTGCATTTCGGATTTTGATAATTTGATTCTATCTGTTCTTTTTTTATATGTTCGTATCCGTAAATCTTATAAAAACAATAATCTGCATATATCCAGAAATGGGAACGCATGAATGTTATGCTAGGCAAAAATATTTTTATTCCGGTTACTTTGTTTTTAAACACAGGGCTGTCTTTATAATCAAGAATGATATCTAAATTTTTGATAACGTATAATTAATTTCGCAAATTCAATTTCATAAAAATAGACATGGTCTATAGCCGTTTGGTAGAATAAAG
>RAYB01000004.1 GCA_003669055.1 bacterium 1XD21-70 | reverse complement strand
CCAAAAAGTACACATTTTGGGAATTTGTATTAGTGGGAACCAGGTTCATGTGCATGCAGCAGGGCATAGGAATGGATTCCAGGCAGAGCCGGAAAGAAGGGACATGCCGCCAGAAACGATATGTAAGATTGTCCGGCAGCACAACAAAGTACCGGTTCCCGATGAGGACATGGGTAAATTGCTGGAGATCGCAAAGGACTACACCAAGGTAAAGAATTACGTTTACCAGCGTTATGGCGGTATCCATAGCCTCTCAAAACTCTATCCTGGTTATACTGTCCAGAATGAGATGACCCGCAGCGGGCTGCGGGAAAGCCTCGGGCTGCCTTCTGTATACTTTTATCTTGCAATATTTGATGCATTGGGAGATATCAAAAGCCAATGGGCGGGAACAAAAGCAGCTGTCCTCAGGGCGATTGACTGTAACGAAAGCCTGGATGAAAAAGAAAAGCATTTCCTTCGTTATATCTTGAAGGTGAGCCAGGCATTGGAGGCAGTGCTGGACTTCTCATTGCCGCAGCTTCCAGGGAAGCTTAAGCAGCAGTATGACCAGCTATCTGCGGCAGTGGATATACATAAGGCAGAGAATTACCTGCGGAGGCAGATAAGGAAGCACCATGCCAAGCCGCATACTGACCAGGCAGACCGGTTTTCTGTTTCTAAGAAAGCCTACCGCTATGGTGACCACGGGATTTACATTGCTGCAAAGGAAAAAAGAAAGCGGATTTTCATCCCGCTTACGGATGCAAACTGCTATACAAGGCAGATTTCACTCCATCTATATCCGGAGGAAAACCGCTTGGAACTGAGGATCCCCATAGATGTGGCAGCGAAAAAGCATCCGGATTATGAACGGTGTGTGGGGATATCTTTGGGGATGGCGGCTATGCTTACTACCGATGAGGGACACCGTTACGGGGAGGAACTGGGAAAGTACCAAAGCCGCCTTTCTGGATGGATCCGGGAGCAAAACACGATCTACAACAAGAACAGAGATGCTAATCCCGGAAGAAAAAAGTACTATGCCAACAAACAGCGGTTGGAGGAGCAGCTTCATGGCTACATCAACCAAGAATTGAACCGTTTTCTGAGAGAAGAAAGGCCGGCTGTGGTTTACCTGCCCAGGCTTGCGCGGCCAAACGGGGTCAGTAGGATTAAGAAAGTCAATTATAGCATGTCTATGTGGCAGCGGGGATATATCCGTGAGAGGCTAACCCTGAAATGCCGTGAGCAGTCTGTGGAATTAGCAGAGGTGCCGGGAAAAGGCATCAGCAGGGAGTGCAGCAGCTGCGGGGCTCAGGGGAGCCGGAAAGAAGGAAGGTTTCTCTGCCCCCAGTGCGGATACGCCGGGGACGGGGGAGAAAACACGGCGCGGAATGCGAAGAAGCGGGGGACTACAGGTGCCGCTGGCATTTAGATTTTTCAGAATCATTGTTTGCTAAGATAAAGCAGGTCATAAGAGCAAGGATCCGGATAAATAGAGGCAGATTGTCTTTATTTCACCAAGAGGACCGGGTGATTGTTCCTGATATAAAACAGAAAGAGGGACAGGCTGTCCCTTACGGCATTAGAAGGCGGATGGAAGATGTCCGCGTATTGGGTATGCCAAGACCTCGTGAACATGGCCTTTTGGGCTGTGAGGTAGCGGGGAGCGAAGCAGGGGCACCTGCATCACCGGGAAAGGTGACCAATATTCCTTATTATTCTGCAATGTTCCAAGAGCATTATAAATGTTTCGGCGATTGGAAGGGTTGCAGGGAAAATGAAGCAGGGAGGCCGGAGAAGCATGAAAAAAGCACAAAAAGAACAAGCAGAAAATATTATCCGGCTTTTAGGCCGTGTCCACGAGGGAATCAGAAAAGCCGTGGAGAAAGGGCAGTATGGCAGCGCCATGGAACTGCTGTCCCAGTGCCAGGAAAGCGCCATCGAACTGGGAGAGACTATTGAAGCCATCGAGGGTGAGGGCTTTGTGACGGTGCCATATCTGGAGAATTATTGTGAGGCAGTGTACCAGGCTTATACATTGCTTGGCCAGTCACAGGGAGGAGTGAACGCCTCCCGGGTGTATAAGAACCTGCGCAAAGCCCTGATCCCGGCAGAGAACAGTGTGAAAAATGATATCAAAATCCGGACGGAAGCGGTATTCCTTCCTTATAAAGCGTCTATGTGGGATTCCTTGGAAAGCGTCTGGAAAGCCGCGGATGAGGATCCGGATTGTGATGCCTATGTGGTACCGATTCCGTATTATGATAAAAACCCGGATGGGAGTTTTAAGGAGATGCACTATGAAGGGGATCAATACCCGGAGTATGTGCCGGTGACATGGTACGAAGATTATGATTTTGCTGAGCGCCAGCCGGATATGATATTTATCCATAATCCATATGATGAATGCAACTATGTGACTAGCGTGCATCCGTTTTTTTATGCAAAGAATTTGAAGCAGTTTACGGAAAAGTTAGTATATATACCTTATTTTATACTTGGTGAGCCGGATTTGGAGAATGAGGAATCGATCAGAGGGATGGCTCATTTTTGTACTGTGCCTGGGGTGATCTATGCGGATAAGGTGATTGTGCAGTCAGAGGCGATGCGGCAGGCTTATGTTAAGGTGATGACGGAGTTTACGGCAGGAAGAATGAATGGTGAAACAGGAATACATTCAGACGGAACTTTGGGAGGAACAGGCTCTAGCTTGGATGGAGCAAGCCCGAATAGTTTGGGCTTGAATAGAAATGGATCATTTGGAGATCCAGGGATAAGGGCGAAGGAAGAAGCAAACAGAAGATATTGGGAAGATAAGATCCTGGGGTTAGGGTCTCCGAAGGTGGACAAAGTTCTGAATACAAAAAAGGAAGAACTTGAGATTCCCCAAGAGTGGCTGAAGGTGATTGAAAAACCGGATGGAAGCTGGAAGAAGATTGTTTTTTATAATACCAGTGTGACGGCATTGCTGGAGCATGGGGAGAAGATGCTCAAAAAGATGCGGGATGTGTTTAGGGTGTTTGAGGAGAACCGGGATGAGGTGGCGTTGCTATGGCGGCCGCATCCGCTTATTAAGGCGACGATTGAGAGCATGAGGCCGGAATTGTGGGAAAAGTATGAGGGAATAGTCTGGGAGTATAAGGATGCCGGGTGGGGGATATATGATGATACGGCGGAGTTGAGCCGGGCGATTGGGATATCGGATGCTTATTATGGGGATCCTAGTTCGGTGGTGAAGTTATGCCGAGAAAAGGGAATTTTAGCGATGATACAGGATGTAGACACTATATTTTGTATTTAAATTTATTGAAGGTAATGTACTGACAAGTTTACATTCTGTCAAATGACTTGCCTGTATTTTCATCTGCAACATTGGTTCATCCAACTATGTTGCCGCATTGTTTCGTTTCGTTCAGCTGCTTTACATGCTGAAAGTGCATTATGAATCATTTGGAAAAATGTAAACTTGTCAATACATTAATAAAATGGATTTGTCTAAAAAGGTTATGTGTTGTAATTAAAAATATTATGTTGTAGATTCCAGCTTTGAGAAAGCTATCAGTTACATTGCAGAAGTAGATTACATAAATAATCAAAGTTTAAATTACGCTATCTAGTATTAGAGGTATATATGATGGAAATTGAAACAATGAAAAAGATGGTTGGAATATCGGATGCTTTAATTTTAAAGGAAAGGGCATATGTTTCTAATCGATTATATAATTCATTTATTATATATAATACCCAAAAAAATGTTATAGAGTATATAGACAGTTTTGTACATATGGATGATCTTTCATTTGCATATCATGGAGGTTGTATAGAGCATGATGGGATCTTATATTTTTATCCAGATAATGGCTATGGAGTACATTCTTATGATACAAATAAAGGATGTCAGAAATTTTATGATTTAGGCTTTTGCCGGGTAGGGTTCTCATATATATTGGAAGATAAGCTGATTTTATTTCCATGGTATTCGGAACAGGGGCTTATTGTCATTGATTTAAAGAAGGATACTATACAATTGGAATCTGATTGGTGGAATGCTAGCCAGATATTGAGAGACGAGAAAATACATTTCTTAAATTCTGGAATGTATGACAATAATAGGGTGTGGAGCCACTGTACAAAAACCAATTGTTTACTTATATCAGATTGTTATAAACAGGTGATTCAAAAGCATGTAATAGATGTGGGTGAAAAAAAATTATGGGGAAGTCAATATGACGGAAATGATTTTTGGTTTTCTGTAGTTGGTGAAAATATAATATATCAATGGAATATAGAAGTTGGACTTAAAAAAACATATAGAATTGACTGTAAAGATTGGGGAAAAACATATGAAGTTTCTCCGTTTCGGAAAATAGTATGTGTTGCAAATGGTTTATTTATTATTCCTTATAATGAGAATGCTTTATTTCTTTTAAATAAGAAAACAGAAAAAGTTGAACTAATTTCAAGATTTCCAGATGAGACTATATATCCCCAAACAAAATACTGGAATATAAAAGAAAGAATTTTTGAAAACCAACTTTATTTATTCTGCGATTTTACTAATATGATAGTTCAAGTGGATTTGGATAGACTTTGCGTTAAATATATAAATACACAACTTAGTGGTGACAAAAAGTGGGATGAATATGTAGATCAAAAGTGGAAATTGATTTTGGAGGAAATACATAATAAGGATAGTATATATGAAAACGGATATGACTGGAAGATGTATTTGACTAATTACATACAGATTGATTATAAAGGATATAGGGGAACTACAGAATCATTTCATTTAGACAATATAGGTAAGAAAATATATCGAGAGGCTATAGCAGAATGAAACAATGCTTTGATGAAATGTTTAATAATTATACCGAGACGGATGGAAACGGATGGGGGATAAATTGGCGTAGTTCTCACTATAGAAGAATGAAAGATGCCATAAGTATTATGCGTCCAGTTTTACAAAAGCAACAGTTACAAGTTTTAGAGGTAGGGTGTGCAACCGGAGACATGACAGAATTAATACTTAATTGCATAACTGATTTGAAAATTTATGATGCGTTAGACATATCGGAAAAAGCTATTTCTATTTGTAAGAAAAAGAATTTAGATAAGAGATGTAGATGGTTTGTTGGATATATAGCAAATTTGCAAATGGATGAAACATATAATATCATAATTTGCTGTGATGTTATTTATTATCTACCTGCTTATCAGCAGAAAAAATGTATGAACGATTTTTATAATATATTAAATCATCAGGGTAGGCTTTTTTTCTGTGTACCTTATGACAAGAAAGAGGTTGAAAGAATTATAAAATATAAGGGGAATTTTATTATTGAGAGCGAAAGAACAGAGCATTTATGGTTATGGTGTAAAATTGAATCAGGGCTTTTTAAATGTTATAAAATGGTAAGAAGTACTAAAATAAGAGGCATTATAAGAGGGATTATAGAAAATCATGTAGCTATGGAATTTTTTACATGGATAAATAGAAACATAATATCAAATAAACATTCTCATATGTTTATACTTCTTAAAAAAGAATAGAAGGTTAAAGCCAAATGGATCCTATACATAAATTTAGAGTTGGAATATATCGTGATTTTGTTGCAAAGGCAAAAAGACTTAACGAATACAACGGGTTGTTTTGGGAAACCTATGCTATGTTGGAAAAAACAGATTCTTGGGGGATTTCGCAGTTTAGGGAATACCAACTTCAGAAGATAATTTCTTTGATACAATTTGCATACAAAAATACAAAATATTATCGGAGTATGTTTGACGAACATGGATGGAAACCTGAAAATTTTCAAAATTTCCATGATTTAAAGAAAATACCAATACTCACAAAGGATATTTTAAAAAATAATTTGAATGAATTAAGGGCAATTCCCCTTCATAAATGTGTAGCTGTAACAACTGGCGGTTCTACAGGTATTCCGACAAAAATTTTCCTGGATGCAAGAAACACAGAAGCAATAAGATTAGCTTTTGTCTGGCGAAGTTTTCATGAAGGAGGATATTATTTTGGAGATAAAATTGCTATATTGCGTGGAAAAGTGATAGGAAGTGAAAATATATTAACTGACCATAAAAACAATATCCTATATTGTTCCAGCATGAATATGTCGGAAAAGAATATGAGAAAGTATTTATACCAGATCCAGAAATTTGGAACGAGACACATAAGGGCATATCCATCATCGGCAGAATTATTAGCAAAGTATATAAAAGATACAGGTACTACTTTTAATGAAAATGGGAAAATTAAAACATTATTTACTAGTTCTGAGACATTGACATCAGATGTGCGAGAATTGATTGAGGAACAATTGCATGTTAAAGTTGTGGATTTATATGGAAATAGCGAACAAATAGGCATGATTGGACAATGCAGAGGGGGGCATTATCATGAATATATGTGTCATTCATATTTAGAATATTTGGATGATGATAATAAGTCTGTGAAAACAGGAGAAGGCAGAATTATTGGTACAGGTTTTATTAATCAGGCGATGCCATTAATTCGATATGATACTGGTGATGTGGCATTACTTGGTAAAAACTATTTGGAGGGGTGTGTAAACAGGCAAAGAGTGATAAGTTCGATTGCCGGACGACACAGAAAAGATGAATTTTTGATAGGAAGAGAAGAGAATTTAGTTAATTTTGTTGCAATTAATACTCACGTTGATATTTTTGATCGAATTTATAGATATCAATTCGTGCAGGAAAAAAAGGGGCATGTTCGAATCAATGTAATGCCTGGAAGAGGTTATACGGATGCTGATAACAGAAACATTTACCGGGAGTTTAAAAAACGTCTTGGTGAAACATTTGATATAGAAGTGTGTGAGACTAACCAATTTGAATATACTTTAAGAGGAAAAAGCAAACTACTAGTACAAAAATTGATTTCTGAAAGTAAGTATTGAGATCAGTATAGAGTAAGGATAGGTATGTATACATATATAGATATTGAAAAAATTGTAATAAGTGACTCCTGCAGAGCAAAGCTGGAAAGTCTGTTTAAGTTATATATGCAGCATAAATTCAATTTGCTTGGAAGCGGATTCGTAAAGATTGATTATAGTATATGTGCTAAGGGATTACATGGAAAGCGTTATAAAAACAATTCCATGAAAAAATATGGAATTGCTGCGGTCAAAATATTACGAAGAAAGTATAAGAATTTATTAGATTATGAACCTATTAATTGGTTTGTAGATTATAAAAGCGGATTTTTCTTTGATCCGAAGAAATATAATTCGGTAGAAAAATGCACGGCAGTTATTTCTTGCAAATTGGCAGTTGATATAAAATCACCATGGGAATTGGGGCGTTTTTATCATCTTGTTCAGATGGCTATGCTTGCAATTGCAAACGAAGAATATAGAACCGCTATAATAAAAGAATTTAAAAATGAAGCATTGGATTTTATAGAAATGAACCCCATAGGGAAGACAGTCCAATGGTCAGCAGTTATGGATTCGTCAATCCGGATTGTTAATCTTTTAGTTGCGTATGATATTTTGAAGCAGTTAGATGACGAGTGTTATCTAGACCATGATTTTGGTTTGAGGTTTGAAAAACTGATTAAATCAAGCTTAGAATATATAATAAATAGGTTGGAAAAGGGGAAAGGTGGGATTGATTCAAACCATTATCTTTCCAATTTGGTAGGGGTTATATTCGCGTCCGCATATCTTGAAATTGATGAATGGACGAATGCCTGCCTTGTTTTTGGGACACAGGAAATAATTGATCAGGTATGGAAGCAGTTTTACAGGGAAGGAAGCCATTTTGAGGGTTCTACAAGTTATCATAGACTTAGTGGGGAATTTGTCTTATATTCAACAGCATTGATCTATGGGGTACTACAGTCAGACAGGAAAAGAATCTATACGTCGTATAAGCGTACTATTGTTAAAGGATTGCGGAATTTGGCATTGCAGAAATATAACACAGAAACAGAGAACTTTTTTCCAGAGTGGTATCTTAAGAGAATATACAATATGGCAGTTTTTACAAGTGTTCTTTTAAAAAACAATAATGAAATTGTTCAGATAGGTGATAATGATAGTGGAAGGCTATTAAAATTGACTCCAATGGGGAAATGGAAAGAAGACAAGGTAATTGACCATAGAGATTTTATATCCGCTGTAACAGGTTTATTTAATCACCATGAATTTGAAAGTGTTGTAAAAGAAACTCCACTAGAAGCTAGCCTTGTCCATTCATTGGCAAATAAGAAATTTGAAGCTTACAGGTCTAGTACTTGTGTATTGCAAGTTGGCTTTCCAACTGAAGTAGACTACCCATATAAAAAAGAGACAATTCTATATGTAGACCAAGATAAGCAGTTTGAAAGCCTATTAGATGGATTAAGGTTATATTATTATAGTGCATTTGGTATTTTAGTGGCAAAATCAAGGAGGTTATTTATCTGTATAGTGATAGACACTGCAGAAAATACAAAAATTTTGGGACATACTCATAATGACAAATTGTCTATAGAAGTCTTAGTAGATGGAACATATATCACAAGAGATCCAGGAGGATACATTTATACAGCATTTCCTGACATAAGAGACAAATTTAGAAGCGTGAAAGCACATAATGTAATTCATGTTGGGGATTATGAACAAAACGTTTTTTGGGGAACATTTGGAATGAAAAGGAATGCAGCAGCGCAATTGCTTTTTGCTGATAAAAACAAGATGATAGGAAAAGTAACATATGGCGGAGTGGAACATGTGAGGGAGATTACATTATCAACACATAGAATATTAGTTACAGATTATGCGAATGTGCCATTTAAAGTTTCATTTAGAAATAAAATTTATTCTACGGGATATGGGCAAATACATAGATGTTTATAGTTATAAAGGGTTTACTATAAGTTTTGTGAGATAATAGAAAGGACAGATATTATGATTGTAAATCGGTATAATAAAAAGACAAAACTTGATGTATTGGAGGATGGTATATACTTATATGTTTTATGGAAGGTTGCATTGCTGTTAAAGAACGTCCTAACAATTGGTCAATATGAAAAAATTGAAAAATGGTTAGAAAGGGAACAGCAATTTAAACATATAAAAAGAGAAACTGAGGAATGGCTGAAAAAAAATCATGATACTGGTAAGATTCCTATGTTTTCTTCCATTGAAATAGAGGTTATCAATAGATGTAATGGCATATGTCCTTTCTGCCCGGTCAATCGGAATACAGATCCAAGAAAATTAAAGAAAATGGATGAGGCACTTTTTAAGAGAATCGTAGATGAATTAGGAGAGATAAAGTACTCAGGGAGATTGGCATTACATTCTAATAATGAGCCCTTCCTTGATTCAAGAATTATCGAATTCACGAAATATGCGCGTGAACACGTACCTCATGCCCATTTATACATGTACACGAATGGTACATTATTGACCATGGAGAAATTTAAGGCTATCATTCCTTTTTTAGACAGGATTGTAATTGATAATTATGATGATGAATTAAAATTGATTGAGAATGTAGCAAAAATTCATGAATATTGTCAAAAGGATAGAAAGTTAAATAGAAAGGTTGAAATTCATGTTAGAAAAATTCATGAAGTTCTTAACACTAGGGGAGGGCAATCGCCAAATAATAAGAAAAAGGAAATATTAAATATGTCATGCATTTTACCCTATAAACAGATGGTAGTTAGACCGGATGGAAAGACGAGTTTGTGTTGTAATGACCCTTATGGTAAATATACCTTGGCGGATTTGAATAAAATGTCTTTACGTGAGGCTTGGTATACACAAAGATATGAAGTTATAAGGAAAAAACTCAGAAAAGGAAGAAATGAAATTAAACTTTGCAAATATTGCGATACTCTGCCAGGTCCCAAAGGATATTGAGCAGCCTAAAAGTGCAGTATAGAAATATCAGCATGGGAAACTATGTTGGTAGGCCATTACATGGAGGCTTGCATGAAGCGAAATAAAGTATACATCATTGATAATATTACATTGTTTAGCCCAGTAATAGAAGAAGGGAGAACATTATCATATGATGATTTTTTGGAGGATAAAACCAATATTAAACGATGCGAAAAAATATATTTTTTGACTGCTGATATTAATTCTATAATAGATATTACTGCTAAAATGCAAAATATATTTTTTAAATCTAACGCAATGATGGTCATATTAAAGGATCCAGAGAAAGAAAAGATTATAACAGGATGCTATTTACTGTGGTTGCTTTTAAAAAAGAGTAGAGAGATCAAATATAAGGACGAATTAGTAAGCTTTGTAGATGATAGGTTAAATAGGCTGGATCGATGTAATATTAAGAAAAAATACAGGAAAAATAAGATACCTGTGTACATAAAAACAACAATGTCTTATGGTGTCCAGTCAGGAGGCATGGTTGCACATTCAACAGGGGTATTAAATGCATTAGCAAAGAGATATAGACAACCTGTGGTTTATACAACTGATTATATCTCTAATGAGGTACTGATAGAAAATATTTACCATATATCAATGAGAGGATATCATGACTATTTTGAATTGAGAAATTTATATTTTAATTTTAGTGCAATTCATGAGATATCTGAACTACAAAAAAAGAATGTACCAGCATTTGTTTATCAACGCTGTGCCTTAGATGATTTTATAGGTTTACAGATTTCCTATAAATATAAAGTTCCTCTGATTCTTGAATTTAACAGTTCATCAATTTGGACAGCTCAAAATTGGGGGAATGGGCTTAAATATAAAAAGTTAGCTGAACGGATAGAAAATTTGAATCTAAAAAAAGCGGATTTAATAGTATGTGTTAGCGAGGCATTAAAAGAAACTTTGATCAGTAGAGGAATAAAAAGTGAAAAGATATTAGTTGCATATAATGGAGTAGATACAGAAAAGTACAATCCGGAGATTAGTGGAAAAGAAATACGAAGAAAATACGGACTGGAAAATAAAATTGTGGTAGGTTTTAGTGGATCTTTTGGGTTGTTTCATGGTGCTGAAAGACTTGCAGAGGCATATGCCATATTGGTATCTCAAAATGATGGTTATAAAAATAAGGTATCCCTTATGATGGTTGGGGAAGGAAAAACACTTTCAGAGGTAAAAAGAATACTTAAACGTTATCGGTTAGATAAGTGCGCGTATTGTGTTGGAAGTGTGCCTTTTGAAAAAATGCCTGCATATTTGGCTGCTTGTGACATCCTTGTTGCTCCTCATGTACCTAATAGAGATAAAAGTGATTTCTTTGGTTCACCGACGAAATTATACGAGTATATGGCCATGGGAAAAGCAATTGCTGCTTCCGATTTGAATCAAATAGGAGAAATATTAAAAAACAACAAAAATGCTCTTCTGTTTGAACCAGGAAATGCGAAAGATATTTCCGATAAACTTGCCTTGCTGATAGAAGATAAAGAACTTAGGAAGAATCTCGGGTTAAACGCAAGAAAAGATGCAGTAGAAAAATATACATGGGATATTCATGTAAATAAAATTATTGAAAAGATAAATGAATTATATGGAGGCTAAGATAAATGGTTAATGTGATTGGTTTAGGATATATAGGCCTTCCTACGGCATTAATGATGGCAAATAGTGGAGTCAAAGTTTACGGGACAGATAAAAATAAGGAATTAATTAATAATTTGCAGGAGGGGAACCTTAGTTTTAGTGAAGAGGGATTGCAGGAGTTATTTGATGGGGCAGTAAATAATGGAATAGAGTTTGGGGAAGAGTATAAACGAGCAGAAATCTATATTGTGGCAGTGCCAACACCGTATATAAAGTGTAGTAAAAAGGTAGATACAACATATATTATGGAGGCTGTGAAGAGTATATTGCCTAAATGTGAAAAAGGAGGAGTTATAGTTTTAGAATCTACGGTTTCACCAGGTACCATAAGCAAGTCAATTCGCTATTTAGTTGAAAGTGAAGGATATAAATGTGGAGAAGATATCCATTTAGTTCATGCACCTGAACGAATTATTCCAGGAAATATGATAACAGAACTTAGAAATAATAACAGGACGATAGGATCTGACAATATTGAAATAGGTAGAAAAGTTAGAGATTTATATAAAATATTTTGTAAAGGAGAAATATTTTTAACTGATATTAAGACTGCTGAAATGACAAAAGTTGTAGAAAATACCTATCGTGATATTAATATAGCTTTTGCGAATGAACTTGCAAAGATATGTAGGGCAGATAACATGGATGTATATGAAATTATACGTATTGCCAACCAACATCCGAGAGTGAATATACTTTCGCCAGGTCCTGGAGTGGGAGGACATTGTATTTCTGTAGATCCCTGGTTCTTAGTTGGTGACTATCCAGGTCTTGCGAATATTGTACTTGCGGCTAGAAAGATCAATGATTCTATGCCAGAATTTGTGTTAGAACGCATTTCAGAAATTATGGAAGCAGAAGGGATAAGAGATGTATCACAAGTAGGGTTGTACGGAATTACTTACAAAGAAAATGTGGATGATATAAGAGAGAGTCCGACGTTGCAGCTTGTAGAGTGTATGAAAAAACATCTAGCATCTGGAATAAAAGCATATGATCCTTATGTGTTCAGAAATGTAGTAGAAAACCAGTACTATGATTTGGATTCTTTCTTAAATGATATAGATTTGGTAGTCATTATGGTTGGGCATAATGAGATAATTGAAAATATGGTGAAAATAAAGGATAAGATTGTTATGGATACAAGAAATGTTTGTTTGTTGGATGGAAAATATAGGCTTTGATTGTTTTTGGGGAGTGGAATATGAATTCACATGGAAAAATTCTATTTGAAAATTACGATAAGGTAAGGGCTGATCTTTGGCAAGGAAAAAGTGAAACTGAATTACATAAATATGAAAAGCATATGGGTGAAATATATAAAAGATATTATAAGAAATATTTTTCCAGTTATAAAAATTTGAAAATATTGGAAATTGGTTGCTCTACCGGTGGAATGTTGCAAGCACTATATAAAGATGGATTTCGTTATCTTACTGGTATTGATATGTGTAAATCCAATGTTCAAATAGCAAAAAAAAGAAATAGAAATATACGATATATAGTTGGGGATGGTATAGAGTTTTTGAAGAGTAGTTCTGAGAAATATGACATTATCTATTCCAGGGCGGTGCTTGAACATATGGATAAAGAAGATGTGATGGAGGCAGTGCGGGAAATGAAAAAGCATTGTTCTGATCGGGGAGGGGTATTAATTGATGTGCCAAATATGGATTGGATCTGGGCTAGTCATGAAAGATATATGGATTTTACACACGAATGTGGGTTTACAGAAGAATCATTAATTGAGATATTAAAACCACATTTTAAAAACATTCAAATTTCATATGAAGATACATCTTATAATACTAATATAAAAAAGCGAATTGCCAGATATGTTTTGTGGAGATTATATCATGATGGCGGTATAGGTATCTCATGTGAAAGAATGTGGGCGCAGGATATTGTAGCATTTGCAAGTGATTCATGTTTGAAAATTAGATAATGGATAAAAATATGAATAAATTATATGTAACAATTACAATTGATACAGAGAATCCACAAACTTTATATGTGGCGAATACTTGTAAAACAGATACTTTACTTAATTCAAATAATGAAAAAAATTATGGAATGAAATATATCTTGTCTGCTTTTAAGAACTATGGAATTCATGCCACATGGTATTTGAATATATATGAAAAATATCTTATGGGTGAAAAGCTGATGGCAAAAGTTTGTAATACTTTGTTGAAAAATGAGCAAGATGTACAGCTTCATACGCACCCTGTTTGGCTGATGGATCCAGAGGAAAGAAAACGTATTTATATGAGTCAGTATTCTCTTGAAGAACAAATTTATATTATAGAAAAGGGAATAGAAGATATATATAAATTAACTGGAACTGCCCCTATCGCGCATAGGGGAGGGGCATATGGGATTAATAAAAACACACTACAGGCTTTAAGTGCAACTAAAATGAAAATAGATTCTAGCCTGTTTTATAAAAATCCAAACTGTAAGATTTCCAGTATATATAAAAATAGCATACATAAATTAGGAGGAATAATAGAATTTCCTGTGAGTGTATATAGGACTAATACAAATTATTTAATTCCTTATAAATCAGATACTGACAGAATCGAAAAGGTTGATATTAATTATAGTGCTATAGATGATATTAAAAATGTGTGTGAAAGCAATATATCAGGAAGGCATATATATATGAATGTTTTTATGCATAGTTTTTCGTTCTATAAGTTTTTTTATGATGGAATAAAGCCAGGAGTATCATTATTTAAACCGGATAAAAAGGCTATAAGAAAGTTTCATGTTGTTATGAAATATTTGTGTACTAATCCAAATGTTGAAATCATAACAGTGAACCAACTCTATCAAAAGTTGGAGAATTTGAAATTATCCGACAATGATAATGTGCCAAAGATAAAGAGAATAAGGATAGTTTAAGATTCCGCATTAATAAAGTTTATAGGAGGTGGTTTTATTGAGAGATAAGAAGGTATCTGTATCAAAGATGGAAAACAAGGAAAAAGGATATCCTCAAAAACCTCCTTTTTATCCTCCTGTTATTTATCCTGAATTGAGAAACTTGAATATTCAAATGGAAACGAATGAGAATAACCAAGTTTATGAGGCTGTCAGGAATGCCTTCATTTTTATGGGGTTGGATGCAGATAATGTGATGTTGGAAAATTGGAATCCATTATCAGAAATTATAAAGCCAGGGGAATGTGTGGTGATTAAACCTAATTTCGTATTTGATTGGAATATTAATGACAGGACAAGTCAGTCTGTAATTACACATGGCTCAGTAATCCGTGTGGTTATTGACTATGTTATTTTAGCATTGCATGGACGAGGGAGAATTGTCATAGCAGATGCACCACAGATGAACTGTGATTTTGAAAAACTAATCAGAAAAAACGGGATGAAGGCTGTAATAGGGTATTATAGTAAGCAGCTTAAGGGTTCTGGCATAGATATTGAACTAATGGATCTTCGCAGGGAGAGAACAATATATAAGTATGGAGTGGTATGGAAAAGAATTCCTCTCAAAGGAGACCCTTTGGGATATACAGAAATGGATTTGAAGAATGACAGTGAGTTAAGTGGGTTGAATCCAAAAAAATTTTATGGAGCCGACTATAATCGTAAAGAAACAATCTCTGCACATTCTGATGGACATCATAAGTACTTTATATCCAATACAATATTGAATTCAGATTTAATTATATCCATACCTAAATTAAAAGTACACAGGAAAGTAGGCGTTACTCTTAATATTAAAAATATGGTAGGTATAAATGGAAATAAAAATTATCTTGTTCATTATCAAATTGGTACACAGTCTCAGGGTGGGGATGAATTTTCAATTGAGAGTAGGCAGGCTGTTTTGGATAGAACTTTGAAAGACATGACAATGGGAAAAAGTTGGAGATATGGAAAATATTTGTATGCTGTTTACTTGAAGGGAAAGGAACTATTTAAGATAAAAGACAAGAATGGGCAGAATGTAGGAGGTGATTGGTGGGGAAATGACACAGCATGGAGAATGGCTATAGATTTGAATAACTTGTTGCTATATAGCAGTAAGGGTAGCATGACGAAAGGGAAAACAAGGCGGTATTTATCCGTGATAGACGGAATTGTTGGTGGGGAGGGGGAAGGACCATTAGCACCAACCCCAGTAAAAAGCGGTATGATTATTGCAGGAACAAATCCAATGGCGACAGATATTGTTGCAACTTTATATATGGGTCTAGATTATAAAAAAATAAAGTTTTTGGAGTTAAAGACAAAAAATCAAAAACGGCTTATGGATTTTAGCGCAGATGAAATTGAGATAGTTGACAATGCTCAAAGAGAGATTAAAGGTGTAAAAGATATACAAAAGGTATATAAATATAAGGTTCCACTTGGATGGAAAAATTATTTATAAAATCAGAAATAAAAATGGAGGAAAAATAATCATGAAAAAAGGTATTTTATCAGTGTTATCATTTGTTGGTGGAAGTATAGCGGGAATTTCTGCAGCAGGATCTTTGTTAAGTAAGCAGGTGAGGGAAAAGAAAAGATATGCTGATAAGCATTTGGCAATTATGCAGGTTATGAACCAATGGATCATCAATAAACAGGAAGGTAAAAGCCTTGTAAGTTTTTTTGAAGAAAATGAGTATAAATCAATTGCTATTTATGGGATGAGTTATCTTGGAGAACGTCTTGTGGATGAACTTCAGGATTCTGATATTGAGGTATGCTATGGGATAGACAAGAATGCAGAGAATATTTATTCTGATGTGGATATGAAAAAGCCTGACGACGATTTGGAAGATGTTGATGCTGTTATAGTTACAGCTATATTCTTTTTTGATGAAATAGAAGAGCAGTTGGAAAAGGTTATGGATTGCCCGATTATTTCTCTGGAGGATATTGTTCAAGGAGTATAGTTATATGAAAAAGGTGTTGATAATCTCTTATTTTTTTCCACCAGTTAATACGATGGCCTCTAAAAGATATGGAACCATGTGTAAATATTTTGAAGAAAATGGATATATACCATATGTTTTAACGACAAAGTATGATGTCACCATGAGGAGAAATATCATGCTTGATTGTGAACTTCCAATTAATAAAAAGAATATTATTCGTATTGGAAGCGTCAGACACAATACAGAAGCTGTTGGCTTAGGCTGGATAATGATGTCCGGCCTATTGAATGATTGGAAGTATTATTCAAGGACAATAGAAATAGGTGTAATGGGGTGGTGTAATAAAGTAAAGTCGGAGATTGATCTGGAAAGTTTAAGAGATATCGATGTTATTATTGGCACATTCCCACAAATGGTGAATCTTTCTGTTGCATTATATTTGTCAAGAAAGTTAAGGGTTCCTTTTATAGCGGAAGTAAGAGATTTAATAAGCGATTATTCTGAAACACCTCTTGGATTTAAACATGCATTTTTAATTGACAGGATCATGGAGCGAAATATTTTGCAGAGGGCAGCAGCAATTATTACGGTCACTTCTGGGTATAAGAATATATTAAAGGAACGGTATCCCCCAAAAGATATAGGGGTTATATATAATGGTTGGGATGGAGAACCATTGCATTGTTTAGAAGAGCGGGAAATCCAGACAGAAAAATATCTTTATTATGCAGGGTCATTTTATTTGCATAGATTGAAAAGTTTTCGGCTTCTTGTAAAATGTCTGAAGAAGATCAATAATTATACAACAGAAAAAATTAAGTTTTTTATCAGATCAATCGGACCAGTAGAGTTGGATGCGAAAGCAATAAACATTATACACCAAGAAGAAATGGAAGACTATGTTTATGTGCTTCCAGCAGCAGTAGAGGACGTTGTTAGAAAAGAACAGGAAAAAGCATATATCAATGTTGTACTAAGTTCACTTGATTCTGAAGATAAAGCTTTAATGACTACGGTTCCGGGAAAAATATATGAATTGCTGAGGCAAAATCCTCCTGTTTTGGCAATAGTTTTTGGACACTCGGATATTGCTAAGGTATTGGATTATACAAATAAAGGTATTGCTTCTGTAAATGAAAAAGAGATTGTAGATTTTATTGTAGATAAAAATAAAAAATATATGGGAAATTATAAGATCAATTTCTTTTCGCGGCGGACACAGACAGAACGTTTGTGCAAATTTATGGATCAGTTATTGGTGGAATAGATGAAAAAAATTTTAGTAGTTTTTGGGACAAGGCCTGAGGCAATAAAAATGTGTCCTTTGGTGAAACAATTAAAAAAAGAAAAATGTTTTCAAACAATAGTCTGTGTAACAGGACAACATAGGGAAATGTTAAAGCAAGTATTGGATGCTTTCTCTATTTTTCCCGATTATGATTTAAAGATTATGCAAACGGGACAAACGCTTTATGAAATAACAGAAGGTGTACTTAAGGGGATGAATGGAGTGTTAAATATGGAACAGCCAGATTTAGTCCTTGTACATGGGGATACCACAACTTCATTCGTGTCGGCATTGTCAGCATTTTATCAGCATATTCCTGTAGGACACGTGGAGGCTGGACTTCGTACATATAATTTGGAGGCTCCATATCCAGAAGAATTTAATAGACAGTGTGTTGGAATCCTTGCGGAGTATCACTTTGCCCCGACTATTGCCGCAAAGGATAATTTGATTAAGGAAGGGAAGATGCGGGATAAAGTATATGTGACAGGCAATACAGTTATAGATGCATTGCAAACAACAGTTGTTCCTAATTATCACCATGATATTTTGGATTGGGCTGCTGATTCAAGGCTTATAATACTTACGGCACATAGACGGGAGAATCTTGGGAAACCACTTTATGATATTTTTTATGGCATAAAGAATGTTTTAAATGAGATAGAAGATATTAAAATCATTTATCCAATACATCCGAATCCTAGAGTAAGGGAAGCAGCATATGAAGTATTTGGCTCGCATGAACGAATTCGTATAGTTGATCCATTGGATGTTCTAGATTTTCATAATATTATGAGCCGTTCATATTTGATATTGACAGATAGTGGAGGGATACAAGAAGAAGCGCCTGCATTGGGAAAACCAGTATTGGTGCTACGTAACACCACAGAGCGACCTGAAGGGGTGACAGCAGGTACATTAAAACTTGTAGGGACAAAGACAGATGTTATTGCAGAAGAACTAAAAAGACTTTTGATGGATAATACATGTTATCAACAAATGAGTAAAGCGATAAATCCATATGGGGATGGAAAGGCTTGTGAGAAAATAGTGAAAATATTGAAAAATGAGTTTGTAGAATAGATATAAGGAATAAATCGATTATTGTCTGTACGGTGGGGGTGATTCTTCGTCTTTTTGATGAAATTTATATTTTTTGAATGCAAGGAGTAAAAATGAAAGTATATATTTGGGGAACAGGAAAAATAGCTACAGATTATTTGAAAAAGGAAGAACTAGCAGACGATGAGATATTAGGATTCATTGAGAGCAAACGAACGAAAGATTTTTTTGCAGGAAAAAAGATATATGAACCTTTAGACATCGCAAAATCAAATGATTTTGATTATATTTTAGTTTGTGTAAAAAATTCAGGAAAGGAAATTTATAAATTATGCAAAGAATTTAATATAGATACAAATAAAATTATTTTGATAGATAATTGGGAATGGTTTGATGGAAGCAGGCTGACAAATTTACCAAAAAAATGTTGTAGGAAAATAGCTGATAATGACATTAATGTTGAAAAAGTTTTTCCTCAATTATATGAGGAGTATATAAAGGAAACAGAAGTACAGGCGAATCGTTATATTATAATTTCAAAAAATGGATATGACTTAGTAGAAAAAGATTCTCCTATGTTATCTGATGAGTTTAACACTATAGGGTATCAAACGGATTATTTTAGATATAGAACGTTTGAGTTAGTCGCAAATGAAATTATTAAGGAGAAAGTCAAAGGGAATGTTGCAGAGGTAGGTGTGTTTAGGGGGGCGTTTTCCAAGTTAATAAATAAAAAATTTAAAGATAGGATTTTGTATCTATTTGATACATTTGAATCATTTGATAGAGAAGAATTTCATGATGAATGGGAAGCCGGGCGGGTACCAGGGGCTTTCATGGATGGTTTTAAAAACACAAGTGTGAGATTAGTATTGGATTCTATGCCATATCCAGAAATGTGTGTTATTAGAAAAGGGCTTTTCCCTAGGACGGCAATAGGGCTTGAAAATGAGGAGTATGCATTTGTTTCTATTGATGTGGATTTTGAAAAGTCCATTCTTGAATCTTTAAGGTATTTTTATCAGCGGCTTAGCCAAGGCGGTGTTATATTTCTTCATGATTATAATAATAGATTTCTTGAGGGGGTAAAAAAAGCCGTGGATGTATACGAAAGAGAGATAGGAATTTCTTTAAAAAAGATCCCTTTAGCAGATGAAGGTGGTACATTAGTATTAATTAAATAACAGGTCTAAATATAGCAGTTGTATTTGATTTATGAAATAGCTAAGACATAAGTCTTGTTGTTGTAAGGAAAATGGGTAGCGAAAGGGATAAGGGATAATATGCAAATTCTAATATTTGGTGTAGGGAAGATATACCAGGAGAATAAAAAGCATATTTCTGAAAGTGAGAGGATAATTGCATTTTTAGATAATGATCCTACGTTATGGGAAACAGAGATTGACAATATAATTGTACGTAATCCTGGTGATATTTTGGAAATTGCTTATGATAAGATAATATTAATGAGTGATTATGCGCCAGAAATGAGAAAGCAGTTATTGTCATTAGGTTGTAAAGAGGAGGATATTGTTCATTATACAGAGTATTTAAATGGGAAAGAAGCTGGAAAGTTACAGATATTTTTATCCAATGAAAAGCCAAATAGCCAAAAAGGAAAAGTATTGATTATATCAGATACACTTGGTTACCATGGCGGGGCATTGGCAGCAGTCTATGCGGCTCAAGTATTAAGAATACATGAATATAATGTAATGATTGCAGCGCCAGATAGTGATTCCGTGTTTATAGAAGAAATGAAAAAATCCGGAATTGGTTTTATCCTTTACAGAAATTTAGCACATATAAAGAAAGAGGAATTAGTTTGGATAAATGATTTCCAATATATAATAGTTAATACATTGCCAATGATTTGTTGCGCAACGGAAATAGCAAAAAACAGAAAAGTTATATTATGGTTACATGAGTCTCCTAATGTATATAGAAGCATGCAGTATTGGGATGAAAAAATAGAAGAAGGAATTGCATCAGATAAATTAAAGATATATGCAGTCAGTTCAATTGCTAAAAAAAATTTTATCCAGAAATATCCCAACAAAGAAATTAGGCTATTACCATATGGGATACCTCAGGAATGTAGGTATCAAATAATTAATAAAAATAAAAAACTTGTTTTTGCAATTATAGGGGCGTTAAGTGAACAAAAAGGGCAAGACATATTTTTAGATGCAGCAGAGCAGGTAAATGCGGATGGTAAGCAAGGAGAATTTTGGATTATAGGGAAAAGAACAAAGAGCAGTTATGGAAAATCGATTGAAGAAAGAGCAAGAAGAAATCCTAATGTTCATATTATCGGAGAATTGACACGTGCAGAGATGATCAGGCATTACCAGAAGATAGATGTTTTGATTGTGGCATCACGAGAGGAAACAATGTCCATAGTTGCTACTGAAGCGATGATGCAAGGGAAAGTGTGTATCGTTTCAAATATAGCTGGTATGGCAGATTATATAAAAGATTACCATAATGGTTTGCTGTTCGAGACAGAAAATTCGGATGAACTGAGTAAAAGGATCTTATGGTGTATGGAAAATATTGAAAGATTCCAGGAAATTGGTAAAGAGGCAAAATTGACTTATGAACAGAATTTTTCGATGGGTGCATTTGGAAAGCGTTTAGAAGCAATAATAGGCGGGGACTTATGAAAAGACTGCTAATTTACCTCGCCTACGACAAACAAAACATCATAGACAATTACATCGGCTATTTTCTGCACAGCATGCGTCCCATTGCCGACACTATCCTTGCAGTCTGCAATATGCCTTCCATAGAAAGTGGTCTCCACAATTTGTCCGACCATGCAGACTTTATTTATTACCGGGAAAACAAAGGGCTTGACTGCGGCGGGTTCAAGGATGCACTATGCCGGTTTGTAGGATGGGAGAAATTGAAAAAATATGATGAATTAATCCTGGCCAATGATTCTTTTTATGGGCCATTTGAGGATATCGGTTCCATTTTTTCGGAAATGGAAGCTAGAAAGCTGGATTTTTGGGGGCTGATGAAGCGGGGGAATGGGGAATATGGGGCAACGGGAAAGGATCCGGAGCATATCTTATCGTTTTTTTATGTGTTCCAGGCACCGTTGATCCACAGCAGGGAGTTTCGCTCTTATTGGGAGGACATGCCTTATTACAAGGATTATATGACCGTAGTAAAGCAGTATGAGCGGCAATTGACAAAGCATTTTGCCAGTCTGGGGTACACCTATGGCACCTATGCGGATACAGAGCCAAATGAGTCAGACAATCCCAGGAACCAGTTTTTCCAGTGCGATTACCTGTCCTATGAGATGATTGCCAAAAGGAGATTCCCTTTTTTAAAAAGGAAGCAGCTGTCTTACAATACCTTGTTTACCCAGACCCAGGAGAATCTTGCCTTGAGTATTGCACATGTAGACCGCTATACAGATTACGATGTGAACCTGATTTGGGAAAACCTGATCCGGGTGATGAATCCGGCTCAGTTGCAGAGGAGTTTGGGGCTGCAATATATCTTGGAGGACGGGGAGGGGAGAAAACATTCGGATGCAGTGGCAATTGTCTGCGTCAGGTGGCAGAACGCGTCAGATACGGTATGCGGATATTTGGAAAAAATCCGCCATATCTGTGAAGTCCAGATCTATGGGGCGGATGTCGGCCTTATAGGGAAATATAAAGAACGTGGGTATTTTACGGTGTTGTCCCAACAGCCGGAACTGGAGGCCGTCCGAAGGATAGATACAGAAAAGCACCGATATCTGTGCCTTATCCATGACTATGATCTGTCATCAGAACGAATCCCAAGCTGTACCGGGAAATCTTATTTTTTTAATGTATGGGAAAACTTGTTGAAGGATGCAGGATACCTGGATAGGGTGATAAGGATTTTTGACGCAAAGCCATATATTGGGATGCTTATGCATCCTGTCCCGATTTTCAGCAGATGGATAGGGAAATTGGAATGGGGCTGGAAGAGCCGGTATGAGGAAATAAAACGTCACATAGAGAAGCTGGGATTGGATGCAGTGAGTGAGCCAGAGATTCCGCCAGTCCATGTGACTGGTAATTTCTGGGCAAGGGTGGATGCCATAAAGCCTTTTGCTGAAAAGTACACTTGGTATCAGGACGAAGAAGGAATCCCCCAGGATATCTGTGATTATCTTTGGACTTTTGCGGTACAGGATCAAAGGTTCTTGACCGGGATTGTAGAAAGTACGTTTTATGCTTCCATGAATGAGGTGAATTACCATCATTACCTTCGGACGCTAATGGGGTGGCTTTCCGAAAGATATGGCTCTTATGAGAATTTCCATGAGTACAAGGAGATTTTCCTGGCCCAGGAGGCGGCTGAGAGATGTATGGAGAAATATGGCGGTTTTTATGTGTATGGCACAGGAGAGATGGCAGAAAGGTGTTTTCCGTGGTTAGAGAAGGCAACGGCTTTTATCGTGTCGGACGGGCACTGCCAGGATCGTTTTTTCCATGGGAAGCCGGTGATCTGCCTGTCAGAGTTTAAGAATACTTATGGTTGTGGGATAATCCTCTGTCTTAGCAAAGAAAACTGTGATAATGTGACGGAACTTTTAAATCAAAGGGGGATATCGGAGTATTACTCCATTTATTGAGAGGATTTTCCGAGGTATTGCCGGATCATTAGGACAGTCAGAGTTTTTGGTTTTGCTGCTTTTTGAAAACAAGAAGATGCATGGTTGAATCGTTGCCTGATATTTTACAAGAAAGGGAGAAATACATTGAACATAGCCATAATATTTGCCGGAGGGGCTGGTAAGCGGATGCATTCAAAGGACAGGCCTAAGCAGTTTTTGCTGGTTCATGGAAAGCCTATCATTGTACATACTATAGAGGTATTCCAGTACCATGAAGAGATCGATGGTATTGTGGTAGCCTGCCTGGAAGGCTGGATTCCATATATGGAGGAGATGAAATACCGCTACCGCCTGGATAAGATCGGAAAAATAGTCCCCGGCGGCGAGACGGGGCAGCTGTCTATTTATAATGGCGTAAAGGCAGCGGCAGAACTTTATGGGGAAGAAGATAATATTGTGCTGATCCATGACGGAGTCCGTCCCCTGATTGACGGGGAGATTATCCATAAGAATATTACAGGGGTGAAGGAACATGGTTCGGCAGTCACTTGTGCCCCGGCTCAGGAAACCTTTGTAGTGATTGACGATGGGGGGAATATCACAGAAGTGGAGGAGAGGAAATATTCCTGGCTGGCCAAGGCGCCTGAAAGCTTTTGGCTGAAGGAATTGCTTTCTGTGGAGGAGCAGGCTATCAGGGATGGGCATACAGAGATGATTGATTCCTGCACCCTTATGAGGGCTTACGGGAGGAAAATGCATATTGTGGAGTGTCCCTATGAAAATATCAAGGTGACAACACCAAATGATTTCTATACGTTCCGGGCGCTCTATGACGCAAAAGAAAATCAGCAATTATTGTAATGTAGCCTGCAAATGTCAGTTTAAGGCTGGCCTAGACAGCCGTGGTGGAAAATAGAAATACAGGGAGAACTGGGAATGGATAAAACAGTGGCGGAAGATATGGAATATATCAGCAAAAGGGTTGAGCATGGAAGCTTGGACGGGAGCAGGGTGCTGGTTTCAGGCGCCACAGGCCTTATTGGGAAATATCTGGTTCGGTTTCTGGCACAGTATTGTAATTGTACGGTTTTTGCCTTAGTCCGGCAGTTGGATCAAGCATACGGCCTATGGGGGGATTTAGGGGACAAGGTTCGGTATATCTGTTCTGACATTACAAAACTTGAGCCTGCGGACTGTTCTGTGGATTACATGATCCATGGGGCAAGCGTGACATCCAGTAAAGCTTTTTCTTCCAGCCCGGTAGAGACAATCTATACTTCAGTAGAGGGAACCCGCCGGATGCTAGAATTTGCCAGGAAGAACCCGGTGAAGGGTTTTCTCTTCCTTTCCAGCATGGAAGTCTATGGCACGCCTTTGACAGATGATAAAATCTATGAATTTCAGGGGACAGACTTAGACACAATGTCAGTCCGCACTTCTTATCCGGAAAGTAAGCGGCTGTGCGAAAGTCTATGCACGGCTTATTTTTCCGAATACCATGTCCCGGCTCGAGTGCTCCGCCTGACCCAGACCTTTGGGCCTGGGGTAGCCTATGGGGATACGCGGGTATTTGCTGAGTTTGCCCGGTGCGCCATGGAGGGGAAAGATATCGTCCTCCACACCAAAGGGGAGACAAAGAGGAATTATCTGTATCTTGCAGACGCCTGTACCGCGGCTCTGGCCGTATTGATAAAAGGGGCGGATGGGGAGGCTTACAATGGAGCCAATGAAGATACCTATTGCACGATTAAGGACATGGCACAGTTGGTTGCATCCCAGTGCGGGAAATCGGGAATCCGGGTGCGGGTGGAACTGGAAGATGAGGTTCAGGAGAAGTTTGGCTATGCGCCTGTGCTTAGGATGAACCTGGATACATCGAAATTACAGGGATTAGGCTGGAAGCCGGAAATAGGGCTTGCAGATATGTACAGAAGAATGATACGGTGCATGGGATGAAAGGAAAGAGCAGATGGAATCAAGGTATCTGAGAAGCTTATCAGACCGGCTGGGGCAACACCGGTTTGTGCTGGTCTATGGGGCGGGAGGGGTTGCAAAAAACCTCTTGCTCCTTTTAAGGGGCTATATGGATGAAAGCCGGATCGCTGTGGTGGTATCAAAAATAGCAGAAGAAAAAAAGCTGGAAGGATATCCGGTGAACCAAATCAGCCAGTTTGCAAAGCTGAAAGACCAGGTAATGGTCATATTGGCGGTAATGCCTAAATTGTCCAAGGAAATGAGGGCATATGCCGAAATGCTGGGATTCCAAAATTTTATGACAGCAGAGGAAATTTCAGAACAGCTATATAAGGAGATATGGCAGGGCAAAATCAGCAGGAATAAGATTGTATTTTCTAGTTGGTCCGGAGGTGGATTTGGGGGGAACGCAAAGTATATTGCATTAGAACTAATGAAGAGGTCCCATGAACTGGAACTGGTGTGGGTGGTAAAAAAAGAAGATGAGAAGCTGCCCGAGCGGATCCGGGGAGTATTATATGGGACTTATGAACATTACCAGGAGTTGGGGACAGCACATATATGGGTCGATAATGAACATAAAAATTTTTTCACAAGGAAAAGGATGGGGCAGTGTTACATCCAGACATGGCATGGAGGGGGGCCTCTGAAAAAGATTGAATTTGACGGGGAGAATTTACCTGGGTCGTACCTGGATTTGTGTGAGATGAACTCAAAGCTGGAGGATATTATGGTTTCTCCGTCCAGATTTAACAGCAGGTTATACCGGAGAGCCTTCCGTTTTGAAGGGGAGATTTTAGAGTGTGGATATCCAAGGAATGACATTTTCTGGCAGGATAACAACTGCCGGGGAAACTTAGAACGGATGTTTTCACTGGAACCAGAAATGGTGATAGCGCTATATGCCCCTACATTCCGTAACTTCCGAAAGAAAGAAGAGGATATGCTGGATCTGGAGCAGGTACGTAAATCTATAGAGAAGAGGTTTGGAAAGAAATGCCGGATATTAGCCAGGTTCCATCCTTCTGACAAGGAGGCAGCAAAAAACGGTTTTGGGAGTGATGGGTGCATAGATGTAACTTCATATGGGGATGCCCAGGAACTTCTGGCAGCGGCGGATCTTTTGATCACGGATTATTCATCTGTTATGTGGGATTTTTCCCTCAGTGGGAAACCGGTTTTTTTATTCCATCCGGATCTGGATCTCTATGAAAAGGAAAGGGGGTATTACCTCCCATTTGAAAAAATGCCATATATTGAAGCATTTAACAAGGAAGACCTATGCCGGAAGATAGAGAATTTTGATGATGAGGGGTACCAGAAGCGGACAAGGGCTTTTGTGGAAGAATATGGTTCCTTTGATAAAGGGACGGCAGCAAAAGCGGTTGGGAACCGCATTATGAATATTTTACAAGAATCGAGGTAAAAGATATGGGACGGGTATTATGTTTGCTGTACCACAGGGTAAATCCGGTTCAGGATGATATCTATCATCTGACCGTTTCTCCTGACCATTTTGAGGAACAGATTCAATATGTGAAAAGCCATTTCCCAGTATTGCGGTTTGAAGAAGACTGGACAAGAAGCAACAGGGATGGCGTGGTTATTACATTTGATGACGGGTACAGGGACAATTATGAGCATGCACTGCCTATACTGGAAAAATACCATGTCCCGGCTACCATATTTGTCAGTACCGGTTATGTGGATTCCAGCCAGGAGTACTGGTGGGATGAGATTGCCAGGGTTCTCACAAGAGATGTGGACTATCCGGAGCAGTTTGAACTGAGGGACTCTTTGTATCATTACATATGGGACACCCATAGCCTGGAGGCAAGGAAAGAGATGGTTCGTTCTTTGCATTGGATTTTGAAAATGGATCCGGATGTGGAAAGGGCAAATTTATGGCTGGCGCAGATCAGAACCTGGGCAGGCATCGGGAATGAGGGAAGGGAGGAGAACTTGCCGGTTAGCCTTCGCCAGCTTCAGGAACTGGGACATTCGGAATATATCACGATCGGAGCACATACGGTCAACCACCGTTCTCTTGGAGCCCAGACAAAAGAGGGGCAGCAATATGAGATTGGTGCTTCTGTCAATTTTTTGGAGAGGGTGCTGGGAAGAAAAATCAATACGTTTTCATATCCGTTTGGTTCCTCCGTTCATTTTAACCAGGATACTTTTGGGGTTTGCAGCCAAAAGGGAATCATAAAAGCGGCCACGACAGCGAAGGGGCTATGGAAGGAAAGCGCCAATCCTTATGTTATACCAAGGGTGGAGGTAAAGGACAAAGGCGGAAAGGAATTTGAAGAGTTTATGGAAGAATGCTGGAGGCTTGGATGATGGAATATATTGGAACGGTTGAGTGTGATTATGGGCTGGAAAAGGAAGAGCAGATTATTATATATGGAGCCGGGAAGGTGGGAAGGCATGCTTTGGAGGTTTTGAAAAGGGCTGGCTGGCAGAACAAGGTGGCGTGTTTTTGCGACAGTAACAAGGACATGGCAGGTAAGGCTATAGACGGGGTTGCCATCCGTGGCATAGAGGAGGCTTATGCCATGTATCCTACAGGAACCTACTTGGTGGCCAGCATGTGCGTGCGGCAGATGGTGGAAACCCTCTTGCAGTATGGAATCGGGAAGATCCATATTATCAGAGAAAGCCCAGCAGAATGAGGGAGGTATTTCGATGGCACTATTGTCAATCATTGTCCCAGTATATAACACAGAAAAATATTTACCCCGGTGCCTGGACAGCATAATCGGACAGTCATTGAAGGATATTGAAATTATTTGTATAGATGACGGCTCTACAGATTCTAGTCCGGTTATTTTACAAAACTATGCAAAAAAAGATTCAAGGATACATATCATCAGGAAACCAAATGGAGGCCTGGTATCAGCAAGAAAAGCTGGGGTAAGAGAAGCAAAAGGCAAGTATATCGGCTATGTGGACAGTGATGACTGGATTGACCCCACAATGTATGAAACCTTGTATAACTGCGCAGAAAGTAACCAGGCAGATATGGTGAGCAGCGGCTATTTTTTTGAAGGGAATTATATTACAGCCCACTATGACGGTGTGCCGGAAGGCCTGTATGATGCAAAATCCATCGGTTCACTGAGGGAAAAAGCGATCTATAATGTGGAAACGCGGGATGTGGGGATCCGCGGTTCACTATGCTGTAAACTCTTTTTGGCAGAAAAGTTTAGGGCAGTTCAGTTAAGCATCCCGGAAGAAATATCGATGTCAGAGGATAAGCTTTGCGTAATATCGTTTTTGTTGTCCTGTAGCCGTGTATATGTACAATGGAAAGCATTTTACCATTATATCATCCATAGGGAATCCATGGTTAATATGCCGGATTGCCGGTATCTGTTAAAAGTGAATGCTGTTTATCAGTATTTAATTACGCTTTACGGGCATCCGCTGTTTACAAAGGGGATGAGGCTTCAGGCCGAATTATACATCACAGAAATGCTGTACAAAGGCATCAACTCCCGCCTGGGCTTTGAGAACAGGGATTTATTCTGGGTTGACCCCTACTGGCTTAATGGGATCCCCTATGGGTCAAAGGTGGCCTTATATGGGGCAGGGGGATTGGGGCATGCCTACAAAAGGCAGCTTGGAAACAGGGGAGACCTCACATATGCAGGCTGTACGGATTTTGGCTGGGAGAAATTTAAGGGGGATCCCATGGGGGTAATCCCGCCGGAGGACTTGCCGCAGACAGGGTACGATGTTTTGGTTATCACTATCAAAAACCCGGGAAAAGCCCAAGAGGTGAGACGGCAGCTGGAAGGAATCGGCATACCAGGGCATAAGATCCTGTGGTTTGAGCAGAAGGAGATATACTGGAAATATGCAGAGGTGAACGGTTGGATAAAATGAAATTAAAGAGACTGGAAAAACAAGACCTTGCCAGGCTGAAAGACAAAAAGATATACTGCTATGAAAAATCAGAGGTATATTTATCGGAATTGTTTGCCGAGTTCCCGGGGCTGGCCGGGAACCTGGCGGGGATCATTGATGAGAACCGGAGAAACCAGGGGGAATTCCTGTTTGCAGGGAAGGCAGTCCCTGTTAAAAGCCTGGGGCAGACAGGGCGGGTTGATTGGCCAAGGGCAGCCCTGATCATAACCAGCGATTACTACAGGGAGGCCTATGAACAGATAGAAGCGAACCGGCATATCCTGGGATTTTCTGGCACAGCCTATTATTTTGCAAACAAAGAGACGTCCGTTGAAGAATCCTACCGGGAGAAATATAAGAACCATAGCCTGGAAAATATCATCCTCTTCCGCAGCGGCCCCCATGCCTCCTCCTATATAAAAGGCATGGATTTCTCCGACAATGCCAGGGCGCTTTTTGAGTACATGCTCCAGGAGGGGTTCAATAAAAAATACGAGCTGGTATGGCTGGTGAAGAACCCGGGGGAGTTTGCGCGTTACAAGGATACGGAAAATGTGACGTTTTTGTCTTTTAGCTGGTCAGTGTCAGGGAGCAAGGCGGAGCAAGACAGATATTACCGTGCCCTGTGCCTGGCCAAATATATCTTCTTTACGGATGCCTATGGGTTTGCCAGGAACTGCCGCCCCGGCCAGACCCGCGTCCAGCTGTGGCATGGCTGCGGTTTTAAGACCCGGGTGAACTTTGTGCGGTGTGAAAAGAGGTATGAATATACAACCGTGATCAGTGACCTCTATTCCCGGATCCACCAGGATATCTACGGGCTGCGGGAAGACCAGGTATTGGTAACCGGGTATGCGAAGCAGGACTGGCTCTTTCATCCGGTATGGGACAAGTGGGGCTGCCTTGGGATGCCCAAGGCGTCCAAATACATCTTCTGGCTGCCTACCTTCCGCACGGCAAATGCCAGCCTGCCGGAACTGAGTGAGCATGGGCCAAAGGGGCAGACAGGGCTGCCGGTAGTTGATACCTATGGAAAGCTGGGGGAACTGGACAGGCGGCTGCGCGAACTTGACACGGCTCTCGTTTTGAAGCTGCATCCCTTCCAGGATCCGGGAAGCATCTGCCTGGCAAAGGCCGCGAACATTGCTTTGCTTGACAACGGGGCGCTGGAAGCCAATGATATCCAGATTAACCAGATCCTGGGGATTGCGGACGCATTGGTCAGTGACTATTCCTCGGCGGCAGTTGATTACATGCTGTTAGACAAACCGGTCGGCTTCACCCTGGACGACATGGGGGAGTATGGGGGGAGCCGCGGGTTCGTGTTTGAGGATATCCGGGAGTGGCTGCCGGGGGCGGAAATATTCTGTTTTGATGACCTGTGCGCTTTCGTGGAGGAGGTTGCGAATGGGGAGGATCCCACGGCAGGGAAACGCCGGGAACTGTTAGGGAAGATGCATAAGTACCGGGACGGGCAGAATTGCAAAAGGATTGTGGGGGTGCTGGGGATAGATGCCTGAGCAGAGACAGAGGAAGTGCATTTATGGGGGAGAGCAAAAGGGGCAGATGAAGGATGCCATGCAGGGAGCGGGCAGGGGCGACAGTACCCTTGCCCGCTAAGGGTATCAAGGAGACAGAAAACAGAAAAGAGGAACAGACCATGGATTTTGAACTAACCGCCTCCATGATGTGCGCCAACTTCGGCAATCTGGAGAAAGAAGTAGAGGAACTATCAGGCGGGGGCATCGACTCCTTCCACATTGACATCATGGACGGGCGCTACGTCCCCAATTTTGCCATGTCCTTAAACGACATGCGCTATATAGCAGGGGCTACGGAGAAGCCCCTGGATGTGCACCTGATGATCGAGCATCCCAACAACTGCATCAATTTATTTTTGCGTAACCTGCGGAAAGGGGACACGGTATACATCCACCCGGAGGCAGAATACCACCCCTCCACTACCCTGCAGAAGATTATCAATGCAGAGATGGTACCCGGCATTGCCATCAACCCCGGCACCTCCGTGGAGACGGTGATGGAGATGCTGCGGATTGTGAAAAAGGTGCTGGTGATGTCAGTCAACCCGGGAAATGCGGGGCAGATGTACCTGCCCTATGTGGGGAAGAAGATCACCAAACTCCTGGCATTAAAAGAAGACATGGATTTCGAGATTTATTGGGACGGAGCCTGTGGGGCGGACAAGATCCTGGAGTATGCCCCCAAAGGGGTAAAGGGGTTTGTGTTGGGGACAACCTTATTGTTTGGCAAAGGCAGGCCTTACGGGGAAACGCTGCAGAACATCCGGGAATTGAAATTTTAAGGAAGAAAAGAGCCAGCCCCGGGTGTGGTACACGCAAGCTTTTGCAGTCCGGGGGCTGAACACTACCGATGGCAGAGGAGCAAAAGCTTGCGTTTACCGTGTCCCCGGGATAGACATTGTATTCCTCAGGGCTGGCTTATGTTGCAGATTATCCGGCAGAAACTTTTCTGTCATTCTACAATCAACTGGTCAAAGCGGTACCCGCCCAGGCTGAATCCGCCATGCGGGGTATAATATGCCGTAAATTTCCGGACAGGAAGATAGGAACTGGCGCTGCTTCCATATTCGACGACATTGCCTGTGGCCTTCAGACGTCCGTTTTCCATGGAAAATGACACCTGGTCGGTATCCAGGTAAAATGAGCCGGCATCCCCGAAATCCCCGGCAGCGTTAAAATAGTAATTGCCGTTTGATTGCTTCAAAATATAGCTTTTGCTAATCAGGGCATCGATGTCTGCCTGGGAGGCTGAGCCGAAAATTTCCGTGATGACTGCTTTGAGGTCATAATCTTTTATCACATGGCAGTCATATCCGTATGCAAACGAGTCCACAAACCTGAAATCCTGGCAGTTATATTGGTATCCATACAAAACATATGCCTTTTGTGATAATGACAGGTCAGATAAACGGGTATTGAGGGGGAAAGCAGCGGTCTTAAAGGGGTATGAGTGGTTGTAAGAATCATATACCAGGGAAGCGACGTGGATTAACTTCCATTTGGTGTCGTCGTTTACGGAAACGGAGGTTTCCTGGGACGCGGGGGTTGTTTTTGTCTGGATTGCCCCATTGAGAACCCATGCCCCGCTCTGGTTCACTTCGTATCCGTCCGGGGTTGTGCCGTTCATCATACAATAACCGGAAGCATCAAAATAATAGCATTCCGAAATGCTGTCGCCGTTGCCGTCGATCCACTGCCAGGTATTGGACGGATAGGTTCCGTCGCCGTTATCATACCACCAGCCTTTTTGGCTGCCTACCCATTGCCCGGCAAAGGCTGTTGTGGAAAAGATGGTTCCCCATACAGCTGATGCAATTACAGTTTTCCATATTTTTTTCATATTCATCGTACCTCCCTGTTCTTGATTTGTATAATGGATTAACACGTTAAAGCGATTATACCATAGGGGCATGGGGGATACAAGAGATTCTCAAATTTTCTTGTGCTTTTCCTTTTCCCATATTGACTTTTAATTCACAAAGTGAGATAATAAAAACAAATTTCGATTTACGAAGTTTAGATTAAGGAGGAAGTATAATGGCAACAAAAGCGTATTATCCAATCAGTGAGATCGGCAAAGGAAAGACTGGCTTTTCCAAGACCAGATCCATCATCGAAGCTGCTTTTTACGGCAACAATGTAGTGAAGGTAAATACCCTGAAGGAAGCATATGAACTGGCGAAGAATTCTCCGGGGACGATTGTGACTGATATGCCGGTTTACAGAGGAGAAGAGTTTGGCCTGGAGAAGGATGCCAAAGTGCTCCTGTTCAATGATGGCGCGATCACTGGCCGTTATGCTACTGCCCGCCGCATTGCCGGGGAACCCGGTGTGGATTGTAATGCCCTGGATATCGTTGCCATGGACGCTGTGTATGAGTCCCGCTGGAAAACCATGTACCATGCAGAGGTGTTTGTAGGCCTGGATCCGGAGTTCATGGTGAAGGCCCATCTGCTGCTGCCGGAGGGTGAAGAGAACATCATGTACAACTGGATGCTGAATTTCCAGTATATGTCTGACGAATATGTGAAGATGTACAAGAACTCCAAGCCGGTAGGCGACGGCAAGGAAGCAGATATTTACATTTTCTCTGATCCGCAGTGGACAGGCTCCGACCGTCCCAACGTATCCTTAGACTGCCTGTCTGACCCGCAGAAGAAGACCCTGTGCTACTTTAACACCGAGACCAACTGTGCCTGCATCCTGGGCATGAGATATTTCGGCGAGCACAAGAAGGGCACCCTGACCATGGCATGGGCGATCGCTAACCGCAATGGCTATGCTTCCTGCCACGGCGGACAGAAGGAATACCTGCTGGCTGACGGCAAGAAGTATGTGGCTTCCGTGTACGGCCTGTCCGGTTCCGGCAAGTCCACCCTGACCCATGCAAAGCATGGCGGCAAGTACGAGATCAAGGTTCTTCACGATGATGCTTTTGTTATCAATACCGATACCTGCGCATCTATCGCCCTGGAGCCGACCTATTTTGATAAGACTGCTGACTATCCGACCGGATGTGAGGACAACAAGTACCTGCTGACCGCACAGAACTGTTCTGCAACCCTGGACGAGGAGGGCAAGCTGCAGCTGGTGACCGAGGACATCCGCAACGGCAACGGCCGTGCCATTAAGTCCAAGCTGTGGTCCCCGAACCGGGTAGACAAGATTGACGCTCCGGTGAATGCGATCTTCTGGATCATGAAGGATCCGACCATCCCGCCGGTAGTGAAACTCAAAGGTGCTTCCCTGGCTTCTGTTATGGGTGCAACCTTAGCGACCAAGCGTTCTTCCGCAGAGCGCCTGGCTCCTGGCGTAGATCCCAACAAGCTGGTTGTGGTTCCCTATGCAAACCCGTTCCGTACCTATCCTCTGGCGAATGACTACGAGAAGTTCAAAAAGCTGGTTGAGGAGAAGAACGTGGACTGCTACATCGTCAACACCGGCGATTTCATGGGCAAGAAGGTAAAACCGGCCGATACCCTGGGTATCTTAGAAGCGATCGTAGAGGGGAAAGCTGACTTCCACAAATGGGGTCCGTTCTCCGATATCGAGATCATGGATTGGGAAGGCTTTGTGCCGGATATGAATGATGCGGAGTATGTAGGCCAGCTGAGAGCCCGCATGAATGACCGTGTGAATGAGATCAAGAACTTTGCCGAGGCGAAGGAAGGCTATGACAAGCTGCCGGATGATGCACTGGCTGCAATCCAGAAGGTAGTAGATGAACTGGGCTGAGTGAGAAAGTAGAAGAGGAGTGTAACAAAAGGCTGCAAGGCTTTTGCAGGGCTTTTGTGAGGCGGCGAGCCGGGAACTTAGGAGTTTCCGGCTTCCTCTTTATTTCCGCAGGCAATGAATAGGACACATGCCCGTATGGCATTTGGCGGATGGCGTAGGAGACAAGCCGGCATGGGCAGCTGGCGGATGGTGTGGAGGACAAGCCGGCATGGGCAGTTGGCAGATAGTGCGGGAGCCAGGTACTCCGCAGTTTAGGTGATTAGTTTTTGCAGGAAATGCTATCCGAAAAAGCAGACGGCTATTGAAAGGGATCGGATGAAGAAGAAATACGTATTGTTTGACCTCGACGGAACACTGACGGATTCCCGGGAGGGTATTGTCAATTCAATTGAATATATGCTAAGGCATTACCAGGTTGCGGTGAAAGACCAGTCGGAACTGCAGCCCTGGCTGGGGCCTCCTTTGAAGGAGAGCCTGATGAAATACTGTGGGTTTTGCGAGGAGAAAGCGCTGGAGGGCGTGGCAGTGTACCGGGAGTATTTTGACCGGCAGGGGATTTTTGAGAACAGGGTGTACCCGGGGATAGAGGGCATGCTGGACGGTTTAAAGAGGCAGGGCTGCCGGCTTCTTGTGGCGACGTCCAAGCCGGAGACAGCGGCGGTACGGGTACTGGAGCATTTTGGGCTGTCAGGGTATTTTGCTTATATTGGGGGCGCGACCCTGGACGACAGTCGGGTGAGGAAGGGGGATGTGATCCGCTATGTGCTGGAATCCTGCGGGATAAGAGAAAAAGCCCAGGCAGTGATGGTTGGCGACCGGGAGCAGGATGTAAAAGGGGCGAAGGAGAACGGCCTGGAGGTAGTCGGCGTGTTGTACGGATATGGCTCCAGGGAGGAACTGGTTGGCGCAGGGGCAGATTATCTTGTGGAAAGCCCACAAGGGCTGGTGCATCTTTTAATGAAGTGAAAGGGGAGAACAGGCAGAGAGCGGAAGCCTGATCTATGGAAAATATGCACAAAATCTGCCGGATATCCAGGGGATATTGTTAACAAAAATAAAAAATCAGAAAAAATTCATTAGAAATGGCAGTATCTTTTCTGATAAAATGGAATGGGAACTTTGTTGTCAGATTCATGTTTTGCAGGAAAGGAAAGGTGCCGGATGTTTGAAAAAGGAGAATATATCGTACATGGAACCTCGGGTGTGTGCCAGGTAGAAGACATAACAACCATGGAAATGGGAGGCGTCCCAGGAGACCGCCTGTTCTATGTTTTAGTTCCTTCCAATCAGAAGGGCGGAAAGATTTTTACGCCGGTGGACAATAAAAAAATCTTCATGCGGCGTGTGATGAATGAGGAGGAGGCCTCGCGCCTGATCGATGAGATTCTGGGGATCGAGGAACTTTGGATTTCAAATGAGAAGCTGCGGGAGGCTCAGTATAAAGAGTGCTTGAAATCCTGTGACTGCAAGGAATGGATCCGGATTATCAAAACTTTGTACCTGCGCAAGCGGTCGCGGAGCGCCCAGGGCAAAAGGATCACATCCACGGATGAGAAGTATCTCCGTATGGCACAGGAGTACCTGTATTCGGAACTGGAGATTCCCTTAGGGATCCCCAGGGCAAGGATGGGAGAATATATTTCGGAGAGGGTTCAGGAACAGAAGAGACAGCAAAACGGCAGAAGCAGCAAGGAATAAATGGGAGTGGAAGCTATAGGACAGAAAAATGACGAAAGTCAGACATTGCTTTGCGGGGTGTCTGGCTTTTTAAGGGGGATTGTTATTTTCCTATAAAAAGCAAGGAAACATCCGGCCGGCCTGTCCATTCTGTTCCGGCCGGACGTTTTTTGGCTGCGGCAGCTTACTTCCCGTATTTCTCCTCACAATACATACACCGGTAAAGTTCTTTCTGCTCATCGGCCAGGTAAAACACATGCGGCAATTCCTGTTCGATGGAGGTGATGCACCGGGGATTTTTACATTTGATCACATTGGTGATCCTCTTTGGCAGTTTCAGCCGTTTCTTCTCTACGATTTTATTATCCTGGATGATGTTGACCGTGATATTGTGGTCAATATAGCCCAGGATCTGCAGATCCAGCTTATCCAGCCCGCCCTCGATCTTGATGATATCCTTGCGCCCCATCTTGCTGCTGCGGGCGTTTTTGATAATGGCCACCTGGCACTCCAGCTTGTCTAACCCCAGATGGTAGTAGATATCCAGGCTCTTTCCGGCTTCGATGTGGTCCAGTACGATTCCTTCACTCAGTCCGCTGATATTCAACATGGCTTTTCCACCTCCAGTAATGTCATAATCAGTGCCATCCGCACATAGACGCCGTACTGCACCTGCTTAAAGTAGGCCGCCCTGGGGTCGCTGTCCACCTCCGTGGAGATCTCGTTGACCCGGGGGAGGGGATGCAGCACGTACATATTTTCCTTGGCAAGCTTCATTTTCTTCTTGTCCAGGATATAGCAGTCCTTGAGGCGGATATAGTCCTCCTCATTGAAGAAACGTTCCCTCTGTACGCGGGTCATGTACAGGATGTCCAGTTCCGGCATGGCATCATCTAAGTTGTTCACTTCCTTGAATCGGATATGGTTGGCTTTCAGCACGTCTTCCCGTATGTAGCTGGGAACCCGCAGTTCGTCGGGGGCAATCAGCACAAAGCGGATATCCGGGTAACGGACCATGGCATTGATAAGGGAGTGCACGGTGCGCCCGAATTTTAAGTCCCCGCACAGGCCGATGGTCATATTGCCCAGGCGCCCGGCCAGGGAGCGTATGGTCATTAAGTCGGTCAGGGTCTGGGTAGGGTGCTGATGGCCGCCGTCACCGGCATTGATCACCGGGATGGAGGACATCTGCGATGCCACTAAAGCAGAGCCCTCCTTGGGGTGGCGCATGGCAGCGATATCCGCATAGCAGGAGATGGTGCGGATGGTATCCGAAACGCTCTCCCCCTTGGCGGCAGAACTGGAGTTGGCCGAAGAAAAACCAAGTACACTGCCACCTAAGCTTAACATCGCCGATTCAAAGCTTAGCCGGGTACGGGTACTTGGTTCATAAAATAATGTCGCTAATTTTTTGCCGTCACATACATGGGCATACTTGGGAAGATTGTGTTCGATATCCGATGCAAGGGACAGCAGCCGGTCGATTTCTTCCACAGAAAAATCCAACGGGTTTAACATGTGTCTCATAGCGAATCTCCTTTTGGGTGCATTTGTTATGATGTTCGAGGGCTATTATAGCGGATTTTTAGAGAAATTTCCAGTGGTTTTTTATTAAAAATCATGTTTTTGGGGACGGATGTGGCAAAAGGGACTCTTTGGGAAAGGGGGTATGCCCTCCCTGTCTTGTCCCCGCCGGACTGCCCCGCCCTCTGCCGCGGCTCTTTTAAATCTTGCCCGTAATGAATATTTAAGAAAATAGAACTTTATCCGGCAGTAAAATAGTGTATAATGGACAAGTGAGAAAGTAAAACCTGGAGGTAGTATGCAGCTTGAGAATGGGAACCTGGCAGAGGGGCGGATCCCGATCATCCGGGTGAGGAATTTATATAAAATTTATAAAGTGGGCAAAAATAAAGTCTATGCACTGAACGGTGTGGATTTCACTATGTATAAGGGCGAGTTCTGCGCGATCGTAGGGCCGTCCGGTTCGGGGAAATCCACCCTCCTTAATATGCTGGCAGGTCTGGAGAAGCCGTCAAAGGGCGAGATTGTCATTGCCGGAAAGCATATGGAGAAGATGAATGAGAACCAGCTGGTAGGCTTCCGGCGGGAGAATGTGGGGTTTATCTTTCAGTCGTATAATTTGCTGCAGACGTTGAATGCGATTGAGAATGTGGCGCTGCCGTTGTCTTTTCGGGGAATACCGAAAAAAATCCGCAATGAGAAGGCGAAGAAGTATTTAAAGCTGGTGGGCCTGGAGAAGCAGATGAAGCATATGGCCAACGAGATGTCCGGGGGGCAGCAGCAGAGGGTGGGGATAGCCCGGGCGCTGGTGGTGAAGCCGAAGATTATTTTTGCTGATGAGCCTACGGGGAACCTGGATTCCAAGACGACCATGGAGGTGCTTGCGCTGATGCGCCGGATCGTGCGGGAGCAGAACCAGACACTGGTGATGGTCACCCATGATAACCATCTGGCCACCTATGCGGACAGGCAGTTCCACATTGTAGACGGGAAGATTTTAAAGATAGAGGAGCAGCACCATGAGGATGGGACAGAACAGAACTGATTTTTGGAGACGCTGGCTGACATTGTGCCTTGCAGCCCTGATGGGGCTCGGGGCGGTGCCGGTAACGGGGATTTTGCAGGCTTATGCCTACAATGAATGGATCACGACGACGAAGGTGCCCACAGGGAAAACCGGCAAGCAGATGACGCTTTCCTTCCGGCTGAAGAACAAGTCGGGGGAGGACGTGGAATTTGCGGTTCGTTTCAGCGATGACGGTGTGGATATCGGGGACGAGGATGAGGACGATTTAAAGTATGGATATACCTTCCCCTTTGAAGTGACGGATTCTACTTTTGAGAGCTGGAAGACAGTGGGCAAGATCAAGTCAGGGGAGGATAAGACGGTCTCCATATCCGGGCGGGTCAGGCGGGATCTGCAGGATGGGTATTATACGGTTCCGATTGAGATCGGGATGAAGGATGACTACGGTGAGTGGGGGCAGTGCGCCTATGAGGATGTCCGGGTATGGATATCCCGTTCTTCCGGAAGCGGGGATGAGGACGACGATGATGCCAATAAGACTTATGATTTCGTCCTGGGCGAAGGGCAGAGCACGCCGGACGGGACATATCCCAATGTGATGAACTTTGCCATAAACCTGCGCAACAACAGCCCGGCCAATGTCTACAATGTCAAGGCAAGCATTACCCTTGATGCGGATACGGAGAAGTTTCCCTTTGAAATCAACGATGTCAATTATGACCGGATGTTCGAGAAGATTGCCGTGGACGAGACGGTGCCGCTAAATTATAGCTTTGCCATACGGGAGGATGCCTATAGCGGGTATTATCCCATAGCCATGAAGATCTTTTATTCGGACAGTTCTACCGGGGAGGAGTTAAAGACCTTTGAGACCTCTTTTTATGTGAGGATCCATAATAAGGATAAGGAGGATGAGCGCGGTGAGTTCAATGAGAATGACCGCACGCGGGCGAGGATCATCGTCGATTCGTTTACGACTGACCCGGAGACTATCATTGCCGGGGATTCGTTTGATTTGGTATTAAAGATCAAGAATGCCTCCACCAGCATTACGGCCTCAAACCTTTTGTTTTCCATAGAATCGGAAAAGGTGTCGGACAGTGTGGTGTTTACCACGGAATCGGGTTCCTCATCAGTGGCGCTCAACTCATTGCCGCCGGGCGGGACGTCGGAACTGCGCTACCGGCTGAAATCGCGCCCGGGGGTGGATCAGCGTTCCTATGCGCTGACGGTGAAAACTACGTTTGACAGCCCCGAGTATAAGAATGCCAAGGAGGATTTGGTGGTGGAGGTTCCGGTGCACCAGGTTGCCCGGCTCAGCACGGGAACCTTTGAGGTGATGCCGGACTCGATCACGGTGGGGAGCGAATCGAACGTGATGTTTGGGATCAACAACACAGGCAAGATCATGCTTTATAATGTGACGGCATCCTTTGAGGCGGATTCGGTGCAGGCAGTGGAATCATATGTGGGCAATATTAAGCCGGGAGAGACGGGGAATGTGGACTGCATGGTCATGGGTGTGGCTCCGACAGAGGATGACGGCAAGGTAAAGGTGACGATCTCCTATGAGGACGAGAACGGGGACGTTTTCACGGAGGAGAAGGAACTGATGCTGTTTGTGGCAGAGGACATGTCGGGGATGGAGGACATGGAGGTTTGGAACCCGGAGGATGAGATGCCAGAGGAGAAGGCAGGCTTTCTCTCCGGCTTCCTAGAGAAGCATCAGCAAAACCTTTTGCCCGCGGCGCTGGCAGTGATCGTGGTGTTAACAAGCGTGATTGTGGTGATGTTGGTGAAACACCGCAAGGCAAAAGCAGAACTGGATGCGGATGAGGATGAAGAAGAATGAGATTTGCAGATCTGCTTGCCATGAGCCTGAATAATCTGAGAAGGAGAAAACTAAGGACTGCCCTGACGGTGCTTGGCGTCATTATCGGTACAGCGTCCATTGTGGTCATGATGTCATTGGGGATCGGGCTGCGGGAGCTGAACCAGGAACTGATTGAGTCCTACGGGAGCCTGACGGCAGTGGAAGTGCGGGGGGATTACTATGGGATGGCAGAAGACGGTTCAGAGCCAAATTATCTGACCGATGAGATGATCCGGCAAATGGAGAAGATGGAGCATGTGGACAGCGTGTATCCGATGCTGGAGACAGAAGTTGTCTTTATACAGGGAAAGTATTCCACCAACACGACGCTGACGGGGGCGCCCAGGGAGTATTTGGAGCAGATCCCATTGGCGGAGGGAAGCTTACCTAAGCAGGGGGAGAAGGAACTGAAGCTGATCTATGGGAATTCGATTATCCAGTGGTTCAGCAATGGCAGGGGAGGCGGTTTCTGGGAGACAGGGGAACTGCCGGATGTGGATTTTATGGGGCGCCCGATGTTTGTGATTTTTGACATAGACAAATACTACCAGTCCATGGGGGACAGCAGCGCCAAGTCTCCGAAAAAGTACTTGGTTCCGACTGCCGGCGTAGTGGAGGGGGAGGTTAACAGGGGAGGGAATTATGCATATTCCGTATATGCAGAACTGGAACCCTTAAAAGAGCAGCTGAGGAGGATTTTCCGGAAAAACCCCATTCCGGGGCAGCCTACCAACAAAAAAGGGAAGGCATATCCGTATTTTGTTTATAGTTCCTGTGTGGTCAATGTCGATGACATGGAGCATGTGTCCGCTGTGCAGGAACAGATGACAGAGATGGGCTTTAGGGCCTACAGCAGTTCGGAGTGGATGGAACAGACCCAGAAACAGTCGATGATGATCCAGGCCGTCCTAGGAGGGATCGGGGCGATCTCTTTGTTTGTGGCGGCGATAGGCATTGCCAATACGATGATGATGTCCATCTATGAGCGCACCAAGGAGATCGGTGTTATCAAGGTGCTAGGATGTGACATGAGGGCGATCCGGAACATGTTCCTGATTGAGTCCGGGTGCATCGGGCTTTTGGGAGGGATCGTGGGGATCGGGTTTAGCTATGGCGTGTCCTTTGCCATGAACCGGTTCCAGTCAATCGGTGAGATGATGGTAGGGCAGGCGGGGGATATCTCCCGGATTCCCGGGATTCTTTCCCTGGCAGCGGTGGGGTTTGCGGTCCTGGTGGGGATGGTGGCGGGCTTTTTCCCTGCCATGAGGGCGATGAAGCTTAGCCCGCTGGCTGCAATCCGCAATGAGTAGACCCGGATGAGGGCGCAGAATAGGGGATGCCACAGATAGGGAAGCATTTGCCCCAGGGTTTTTGGCTTAGGGGGCACGAATAATAAACAAGGAGGAGTCAAAGGATGTACAGAGAAAAGATTGAGGAGTATATGGCAGGGCATACGCAGGAGATGGTGGAGGATATCTGCGAACTTTGCCGGATCAACAGTGAGAGGATGCCGGCAGAGGAGGATATGCCCTTTGGGCCGGGGGCGGCAGAGTGCCTGGATGCGGCTCTGGACATGGCAGAGGGATATGGCTTTGAGGTGCAGGATTATGACGGATATGTGGGATGCGTGGATTTTGACAGTACGCTTCCCAAACAGCTGGATATTTTGGCACACCTGGATGTGGTTCCGGCCGGGGAGGGATGGCAGGAGACAGAGGCCTTCCGGCCGGTGCTGAAGGAGGGGCTTCTTTATGGACGCGGCACTGCCGACGACAAGGGGCCTGCAGTGGCGGCGCTGTATGCCATGCGTGCAGTGAAGGAATTGGGGATTCCGTTAAAGAAAAACGTACGTCTGATCATGGGGACGGATGAGGAGTGCGGGAGTTCGGATATCCGGCATTATTATGCCGTTGAGCAGGAGGCGCCGATGACCTTTTCCCCGGATGGGCAGTATCCGGTCGTCAACGTGGAAAAAGGGCGGCTGGAAGGGCATTTTACGGCTGCTTTTGAGGCTTCAGAGGCACTGCCAAGGCTGGTGAAGCTGGAAGCCGGGACAAAGGTGAACGTGGTGCCGGGAAAGGCAAAGGCGACAGTGGAGGGATTGGAGGTTTCTTTGCTGGAGGAGACGGCGGCCATGGTGCAGGCGGAGACAGGCATTGAGTTCCGGCTTGCGGCAGACGGCGCGCTATGCGGGATCACGGCGGTAGGAACCGGTGCGCATGCTGCCAGGCCTCAGGAGGGGAATAATGCGATCACCGGGCTGCTGACGTTTTTGTGCCGCCTGCCGTTGGCGGAATGTGCCCAGAAAGAATACCTGAAAAAGACGCTGGCGCTGATGCCGCACGGGGATGTGAACGGGAAATCCCTGGGAGTGGCGATGGAGGATGAGGTGTCAGGGCTTTTGACGCTGGCGTTCTCGATGCTGACGGTAGATGCGTCCGGGCTGGACGGACAGTTTGACAGCCGGGTGCCGGTCTGCGGCAATGAGGAAAATATGTTAAAGGTGGTTAAGGAAAAAATGGCCGTGGAAGGGCTGGCTCTGCATAACGATTCCATGATACCGCCCCATATGGTGGATGGGGAATCTTTGCTGGTAAAGACGCTGCTGCGGGTATATGAGGACTATACCGGGAAAGAGGGGAAATGCCTCTCCATCGGTGGGGGAACTTATGTGCACAACCTGAAAAACGGGGTTGCTTTTGGGGCATCCATGCCGGAGACGGATAACCGGATGCATGGCGCAGATGAATTTGCGGTTGTGGAGGAACTGGTGACAAGTGCGAAGATGTTTGCGCAGGTGATTGTGGATTTGTGCGGCGAGTAGGCTGCAAGGAGAGCCCCTTGTTCACGGGGGTATGGCCTGAAGCGGTATAAAAGGCCATGAAGAGAAAAGTTTGCCTGTTTTGCCGGCTCTTGGGATTGGATTTCAACAGTGCTAAGAATTTCCCAATCCCGGCAGAGGCAAAATAGGCAGGCTTTTTCTGATTTTCCCTATATAACGGTATTTGGACGGATCCGAGCTTGGAGGACAAAGGAGGAGTTTGGATGAGAATTGATAGGAATGGAGTGGCGGTGGCGGCTGTGGTTTTGTCGGTTCTTATGGGGAGCGCCGGATGTGCGGGGGCAAATCAGGGAGAAAGGCCAAAGCCAGGCAGCAGAAGAGAAGCCCAGGCGGTAAGCGCAGAGGAAGCAAGGGGGGAAGCGGCAGCAGGGGCAGAAAAGGATGCGCCAGAAGGCGGTGCAGAGGAAGCCGCAAAAGCGACGGCAGCAGAGAAGGCGGGAGGCAGATTACGGTTCTGGGAGGCGGGGCTGGTGAAGAAAGAGGCCTTGGAACTTTGCGAGGAGTATGCTGCCTTGGTGGAAGGGGCTGCAGAAGGGCAGGTGTTTGAGGCAGCCGAGGAAGGAAGAGAGAGGGAACTGGAGGAGATGCTGCTTAGCCATTATGAGGTGGCAGGAAGAAGCAGCGGGGAAGGGAGAGAATATTATCTGGCAGCGCGGCGTAAGGATGCGCCGGTGTATGATGATTTTGGCGAACTGTCAGTCGGATATCTCGATGATGTCTGCCAGGTCGGGTATTCTAAAGGGGAAAAAGGCGATTATGGGGAGAGGATTCTATACCAGGTGCCTGGGTGGACGGTAGGCATTCCTGGCGGGAACTGGTCGGAGGACTCCTTGGACGTCCTTTGCTTTTGGGATGATGGGGAGCAGGATCCGGCTTTCTTAGCATCTTTTTCGGAAGAAGGGAGAAAGATGCTTGCGTTTATAAAAGAGCATAAGGGGCTTTCTTTCCATGAGGAGGGGAAGGCATGCATTGATTTCCTCTATCAGGATGAAGACACGGTTGGTTTCTGGTCCGAGCCCTACCCCTGCTGTATCGCCTTAAAGGAAGAGGAAGCAGGGCATCTAAGGCAGCTGCTGGGAAAAGAGGATGCTGGGGGAAAACGGCAAAAGGTGTTTGGCAGGTATGGGGATGCGCTGGATTATGTGCGGACCTTAGACGGCTCCATCCGCACCACAGGGGCAAGTTTCTGCCTGGATGGCAGGGATTACCAGCTTTTGGGAAGCAGGGGGCAGGAGGGATATCTTTTGTCCTGGGAGGAAACGGAAGACGGCGGGGGAGAAACGAGGCTGGAGCAGCACCTGGAGGCATGGAGGTACGTAAGAGGGAAGGTTTTGGAGTCTGTGGGCCGGGATTACGGGGATTTTACGGAGGCATGGTTTGACGTGCCCTTAGTGCGGGCTACACTGGAATTCCCGCGGCTGGAACAGGCAGAGGGAGGAACCCTCCGGTTTGAGGCATGTGTACAGGAGGTGGAGGACCCCGAAAAACTGAAGGAACTGTCCCGGATAATGGGAAATGCAATCCGCGGGCATGAGGTAATCAGCGGCTGCCCATATAACGGAATCCTTAAACTGTCCAGAAAAGACGGGGAGACGCTTTTGATGTTTGTGGCAACAGATTCGTGTGACTCCGTTACTTATGAGGGGAGGATTGGGTTTGAATATGGAAGGCAGGAAGAACTGGCAGCGATTTTTGGGGAAGCAATGGGGACCGGCAATTAACCGATCCCTCCGTATACGATTCCCAGGATAAATACAAAGATAGCCAGGGGGACGTAGACGTATTTCCCCAGGGTACAGAACCACATGCCGAGCGGCTGTCTGCGCCCGGTGGACAGTTCTTGTCCGATTTCCTTCCATCCAAGGATGTAGTAGATGGAAAAGGCGCCCAGGAGTGCTCCGAAAGGAACCACCAGGATGGTGATAAAATCCATCCATGCCCCGACCTTGTTGCCGTCTTCAATGAAGACACCGACACCGAAGGCAACGGCCCCGCAGGCAGCGGCCATGACGGAATGCGGCATGCCGAAACGGGTCTGCCAGGATTCACACACTGCCTCGAACATGTTGATGAGGCTGGTGATGCCGGCAAAGGCCACGGAGATAAAGAAAAACACGGCAAAAAGGCTGCCCAGGGGCATTTTGGCAAACACCTGCGGCAGGGTGATGAACATCAGGGGCGGCCCGCTGGCCGGTTCGATGCCGAAGGCGAACACAGCAGGCATGATTGCCAGCCCGGCAAGCATGGCGGCCAAGGTGTCAAACACGGCTGTATTGATGGATGCCCTGGGGATATCCTCGTCCTTTTTTAGGTAGGAGCCGTAGACAATCATGCCGGAGCCGGTGATGGATAAGGAGAAGAAGGCCTGCCCCATGGCCATCACCCAGGTGTCTGCCTGCAGAAGGTATTCCCATTTGGGGATAAACAGGAAACGGTAGCCTTCGCCGGAGCCTTCCAGGAAGAATACCCGCACGGCGAGGAGGACAAACAAGGAGAAGAAGGCAGGCATAAGGATTTTGTTGACCTTCTCGATCCCGTTGGTGGCTCCGGTCATTAAAAGCACGCAGGCCAGGGCGATGATCAGTGCATGGCAGGGGATGTTGCCGAATGCCGAAGAGATTCCGGCAAAAAAGGAGCCGGGTTCCACCAAAAAGAGCGAACCGGTGAGGCTGGCCCACAAGGCGCGCAGCACCCAGCCGAGGATGACGGAATAGCCGATGGCGATGCCCAGGGAACCTAACAGGGGAATCCACCCCAGCAGATAGCCGGCCTTTCCTTTGCCGATCCGGTTCCAGCAATATTCATAGGAACCCAGGGTTCCGGTGCCTGCCCGCCGCCCGATGGCAAATTCAGCCGAAAGCCCTACCAGGCCGAACAGGGCAATAAAGAAAAAGTAGGGGATCAAAAAGGCAGCACCGCCATATTGGCCCAGCCGGTAAGGGAACAGCCAGATATTGCCCATCCCTACCGCAGAGCCGACGCAGGCCAGCACAAAGCCCAGTGAATTCTGAAATCCCCCGTTTTGGTGCGGCGCCTGGGAGGAAGGGGTTGTTTTTTTCGTTTTCATGGTAAAATCCTTTCTGTTTTTTGGCAGGTCATTGCAAGTCTTCTTTAGTTACTATATACTATGGCGTAGTATTTGTAAAACTAATAATTTTAATAAGGAGAATCGAAAAAATCGATAGCCATGGATATCAAAAATCTTGAGACATTCATACAGGTGGCGGAACTTTCCAGCTTTACCAAGGCGGCGGAGAAGTCCGGATATTCCCAGTCTACGGTATCGTTTCAGATCCGACAGCTGGAAAAAAGCCTGGGGCTTCTGTTGTTTGAGCGGGTGAACCATACGGTATCGCTGACGGCAAAAGGCCGGGAGGTGCTCGCCTATGCCCATGAAGTCCGCCGCCTGACACAGGAACTGGAAAAGCAGCTGCACAAAGAGCAGGAACAGGCCAGCGGCCATGTCCGCATCGCCATGGCGGATTCTTTGTGCAGCTGGCTTTTAAGGGATGATTTCCAGAACTTTAGGAGGTGCCATCCGAAAATTACCGTGAAAATTATCTCGGGCAGCACAGAAGAGATGTTCCGCCTGTTAAACCAGAACGAGGTGGATTTGGTCTATACCCTGGATAACCATATCTACGACCGGACATACCGGATTGCCAGTGAGGAGAAAGTCACGGCACATTTTGTGGCGGGCGCCGGATACTTGGCAAAGGGGCTGGAGGGCACAAGGCCGCTCTCCCCAAGGCAGCTGGCAGGGCTTCCTTTTTTACTCACGGAGAAAGGAATGAGTTACCGGAGGCTGATGGATGAGAGGCTGGCGGCACTGTCCCTGGAGATCCGCCCGATCCTTGAGACCGGCAATGCAGATTTGATCTGCCAGCTGGTAGCACAAGGGATGGGGATTTCCTTCCTGCCGGACTATGTGACAAGGGAAGCGGTAAAAAACGGCAGGGTCTGCTATCTGCCGGTGGAAGGCTTCGGGATAGAGATCTGGCGGCAGCTTCTCTATCACCATGACAAATGGGTTTCCCCGCCCATGCAGGCCGTAATCGAATACCTGGGCTCCAATAAACGGACAGCTTCCGTTCCATAGGCCATTCCGGGCTCCTTCCGCAGCCGCCGGGGGATTCCTTGCATCATTCCTCGCAAGGCTCCCCCGGCGGCACCCCATGTGCCGGGAATGGACGAAAAAATATCCGAAAACATCCGCAGGAAAGAAAAAGACTTGACAAACAGTTCTTGTTGGCGTAAAATACGCCCATAGGAAGAATGGAGGAACACTATGGGGAACCGGGCAAACCTGCAGATGGATATGGCTATGATGAGCGGCATGATGATGTGCATGTGCCGCATGTTCGTATGCTTGAAAAACCAGAGATAACTGCATGGATTGTGAGGAGAATCAGATCGTTCCGGTGTGAAAAGCGGATACCAGATCGCAAGCCTGTGCAGGTTTGCGGTTTTTTTAGTTTCAAGAAAGCTGACAAGAGAGGAAAGGAAAGGTTATGGCATTGGAAGAACCGATTATCAGCCTGCGGAATGTGGGCAAGGAATTTAAGACTGCCAATGGGCCGGTGGTGGCGCTTGATGATATCAACCTGGATATCACCCGGGGAGAGATCTTTGGGATTATCGGCTTATCCGGAGCCGGGAAGAGCACCCTGGTGCGCTGCATCAACATGCTGGAGACACCGTCTGTCGGCCAGGTGGTTTTTGAAGGGGAGAACTTAGCGGCTCAGAATGATAAGCAGAAAAGGATGGCCAGGCGGTCCATGGGGATGATCTTCCAGCAGTTCAATCTGCTGGCGCAGAGGAACGTACTGAAAAATGTATGCTTTCCGTTAGAGATCGCGGGCGTGCCCAGGCAGGAGTGCAAAAAGCGGGCAATGGAACTTCTGGAACTGGTAGGGCTTTTAGACCGGGCAGGGGCTTATCCGGCACAGCTGTCCGGCGGGCAGAAGCAGAGGGTGGCGATTGCCAGGGCATTGGCCACCAACCCGAAGGTGATCCTCTGTGACGAGGCTACCAGCGCCCTGGATCCCAACACGACAAAATCCATCCTTGCCCTGCTCAAAGAGATTAACCAGGCAATGGGGGTGACGGTGATTGTCATCACCCATGAGATGGCAGTGATAGAGGCGATCTGCGACCGGGTAGCGATTATTGACCAGAGCCATATTGCAGAGATCGGCACCGTGTCGGAGATTTTTTCAGAGCCAAAGTCAAAAATCGGGCGCCAGCTGATCCTGGGGGATGCCATGAACCAGGTAAAGTTCAGCGATTCCAGGCAGCTTCGGATCATTTTTGACGGGAGGGAATCCACAGAGCCGGTCATCTCCAACCTGGTATTGGCCTGCAAGGTGCCGGTGAACATTATGTATGCGGCAACCAAGGACATCCAGGGGACGGCCATGGGGCAGATGATCATCCAGCTGCCGGAGGAGGAAGCGGATGCCAACCGGGTGGTGAACTATCTGAACAGTATCCATGTACCATATGAGGAGGTGAGCAGGCATGACGTTTGATGCGGCGACAGTTTCTATGTTGAAGACAGCTATCTGGGAGACGTTTTATATGGTGGCGCTTTCTTCGTTGTTTGCCTATGTGATCGGGCTTCCCCTGGGGATTGTGCTGGTGGTGACGGACAACGACGGGATTTATCCGGTTCCGTGGCTGCAGAAAATACTGGGGCTGGTGATCAACCTGCTGCGGTCGGTTCCGTTTTTGATCCTTTTGTTTATCGTATTGCCGCTTTCCAAGATGGTGATCGGCACCAGGATTGGCTCCCCGGCGATCGTGATCCCGCTGACCATTGCCGCGGCGCCATACATTGCCCGGGTGGTGGAGTCTTCCTTCCGCGAGATTGACGCGGGGGTGATCGAGGCGGCAAAATCCATGGGGGCATCCACCTGGCAGATTATCTGGAAGGTGCTTCTTCCGGAATCCAGGCCATCCCTGCTTTTGGGGGCGGCGCTGGCGGTGACCACGATCCTCAGCTATTCGGCCATGGCAGGCTTTACCGGCGGCGGCGGCCTGGGGGCGGTCGCAATCAACTACGGGTATTACCGCTATGAACCCGGGCTGATGTGGATTGCAGTGGTTCTTCTGGTGGTGATGGTGCAGATCATCCAGGAGATCGGGACTTGGCTTTCCAAACGGGGGGACAAGAGGATCCGGTGACGGCTATGGAAGGAATCAGGGCAATGTAGGATTTAGCAGCCTGGCGGCTGTTGGCAAAATGCCATATAAATCAATCAAAATATGAGGAGGAATTATCTTTATGAAAAAATCTATCGGAGTATTTGCCGTGTCAGTACTTGCGGCAGCGGCATTGGCGGCTTGCGGAGGAGATGCAAAGGAGACATCGTCGGCGCCTGCCGCATCAGAGACGGCTTCTGAGGCTGGCAGTGAGGCCGCCACACAGGCGGAGACAGAAAAAAAAGAGGAAGAAACAGAGGAGACAGAGGCAGCAGGGAACCTGGAGCAAATCGTTTTGGGGGCAAGCCCGGCACCCCATGCCGAGATCCTGCGGGAGGCCAATAAGGTTCTGGCACAAAAGGGCTATGAACTGAAGATCCTGGAGTATGTGGATTATATCCAGCCGAACCTGGCGCTGGAGGCCGGGGATCTGGATGCCAATTATTTCCAGCACCTGCCGTATCTGGAGTCCTTCAACGCTGAGAACGGCACCAAGCTGGTGTCGGCGGCTTCGATCCACTATGAGCCATTCGGCATCTATGCCGGCAAGGCCGCTTCTTTAGAAGAACTGGCGGATGGCGCTACCGTAGCAGTTCCAAACGATACCAGCAACGAGGCGAGGGCGCTGCTGCTTTTGGAAGCCCAGGGGCTGATCAAGCTGAAAGACGGTGCGGATTTGACGGTTACGAAGAATGATATCGTAGAGAACCCCAAGAACTTAAACCTGTATGAGGTGGAGGCAGCCCAGATCCCGCGCGTGATCGAGGATGTGGACATTGCGGTAATTAACGGGAACTATGCGATTGATGCAGGCTTTAAGGTGTCTGAGGCATTGGCAGTTGAGGATTCGGAGTCTATTGCCGCCACGACCTACGGCAATGTGATTGCTGTCCGGGAAGGCGAGGAAAGCAATGAAAAGATCGTCGCCCTGATTGAGGCACTGACCAGTGAAGAGGTAAAGGCCTACATCGAGTCCCAGTACGAAGGGGCGGTAGTCCCGCTGTTTTAATGTTCCTTGTTCCATTGGAGGATCCCCAAATTACCATTGGGAGCCGGATGGGAGAACCCTGCCAGGATTCTCCTGTCCGGCTTTTTTTGTGAATCCGGCAGAGCCGCAAAAACAGTATTTTCCGTGGATTGGGAGGAAACTGCCTCCGGGATGGCGCATAGGATACAGGGAGGGGAGGGCTGGGGTTATGCGCATTTACGATTTAAAAAAAAAGAAGTGATCAATATCTGTGACTGTAAGCGGCTGGGGTTTGTGGGGGATGTGGAGTTTGATGAATGCACAGGGTGCATTACCCACCTGATAATCCCGGGGCCGGGGTGCCTGTGCGGGATATTCGGGCGTGAAAAAGAATATGTGATCCCGTTCTGCGATGTGAAACAGATTGGGGACGATATCATCCTGGTGGAGGTAAAAACGCTAAAGGATGCCGAAAAGGCCTGTAACAGCGGTTAAAAGCAAATCATTCTGTGAAACATTTCCCACCCCCCTTCCTAAAAAAGGACAGGTATGGTATAATGTGAACACTTAGCGAGGTATTTTCGAGCTTAGTGAGAGCCATACCTGTCCCCTTAGCGAATGCAAGCCAAAGGCGCGGCATGAGGTTAGTGGACATGGTATACTGTGAACACTTAGCGAGGTATTTTCGAGCTTAGTGAGAGCCATACCTGTCCCCTTAGCGAATGCAAGCCAAAGGCGCGGCATGAGGTTAGTGGACATGGTATAATAATGTCCACGAAAGCGGGGGGGAAGTGGGGAAAAATCCCGTCCGAAAGGGGCGAATTATGAAGTTTTTACACAAATCCAGACGGACAATCTTCCTGGGAGCCGTCCTGGCAGCGGCAATGGCAGCAGGCGGCTGTGCCGGGCCTTCGACCAGGGTGCTCCCAAGAGAAAGTGAAAAGCAGCAGACGGTGCAGGAGGAGGTTCCGGTCTTAGAGGAGAGCAATCCTTTTTATCTTCGGGAAGAGGTCGAGATCCTGGCGGCTTCCGCGCGTGCCGCAGGCAGTGGGGAAGAGCGGGAGGCCGTCCGCTATATCCAGCAGCTTCTGCAGGACTATGGCTATGAAGTGTCATTGCAGAGGTTTACATACCAAACGGCAGCCGTGGGGGACAAGGTTACGGGAACCAATGTGGTGGCGGTGCGCCAGACGGACGACCCAATGTCGGATATCCTGATTGTGGGAGCCCATCACGACACACATCCTGACAGCCCGGGCGCAGGCGAGGGCGCGGCAGGGGTTGCCGCCCTTTTAGAGACAGCCCGGCTTGTGTCCCGGATGCCAAGCGACACACAGCTGCGGTTTGTCAGTTTCTCCGGCTATGTGGACGAGCAGGCCGGCTGCCAGCAATACGTGGATTCCCTTACAGAGCAGGAACGCCAGCGGGTGATCGGGGCAGTTTTGCTGGATGGCCTGGCATGCAGCCTGGACAACGGGATTGTGCTGGGCACGGAAGACGGCAGGAAAACCCTCTTGGGGGATTCTCTGCGCGGCGCCGGGCAGGAGTTGCTGCGGGAAAACTGGCCTTATGAAGGCAAGGCAGAGGGTGGGCACTGCCGGTTTGTCCATGGCAGGATACCGGCGGTTTCCGTGGGGCAGCAGAGGGAGACCTACGAAAACGGCTCCCGTTTTGACCGGCCGGAGACGGTGGATATTGAGCGCCTGAGCCAGGTGGTGAATGTGCTGAGCCGTGCCGTGTCGGATATCATGAGCGATGAGACCCCGTCCATGATCGCCAAATCCCGGCATTACAATAACCTGCGGGATGAGGCCGCAGTGCAGGCGGCAGGCATGCCGGTTCCTTTTGGGGAGGATCCCGTACAGACAAGCCGCCGCCTGGGGATGCAGGGGAAGCTGTTTGCGGAGAATGAGGATAACGGGGGAAGGCCGATCCAGGTATACCAGTATCCGGTAAAATGGTTCGGGGTAGACCAGACATTGCTGACCAATTACTATTATACCGAGGGGGAACTGACCAGCCTGGCTGTGGATGGGGACGGCGCCGGGGTGGGCTTTGAAGAGATGCGGGAACGCCTTGTGCGGGTATACGGAGAGCCTATGCAGCAAGACGAAGGGCCAAAAGGGGTACAATACCTTTGGCAGGATCCGGTGAGCAGGACATCCGTCTCTTTTGTCCCGTCAGGGGACGGTTATCAGCTGGAACTGCACCAGTTTGAACCGGGGGAACTGCTGCTGGACAGCTATGAGGTGCTTCCCGCACTTGGCGCGGGGCAGCAGTCCGGCTTGGGGCGCAGGCTGGGGGAAACGTCCGGCGCACAGGATCCCCGGGTCAATGTGCTCTTAGCCAGGCTCAGGCAGCTGCTTCCGGCGGGGGGTGGGATCGAACTGGAACGTGTGGATATCTATACGGACGGCATAGGCGGGAGCAAGACATTGCTGGAGGCCGTCCGGCCGGAGGGGGATGCAACAGAGGAGGGCGCGGCGCCGGTATTTGTCTGGAAACTTGATTTGGAGGATGCCTTTTGGGAGGGCGGGAGATGGCGGAACGAGACGGATACCGTGCGCCAGATCCTGCTTCTGTATGGGGAATCGCTCAGCCAGACAGAACGCTACTACACGGCTTTTGCACAGGCATTCCCGGAAAGCGGGGATGTGACGGAACGGGTGATGTTGGGGGCAAAACCTGGAGAAAGCAAAAAGACGCTGCCGGATCTGAAGGAAAGTTTTATGTGGTTTGTGCTGACAGGCCATCCAGGGGAGGCGGACGGTGAATGGGGTGCGCGTATCCGGTTCTTTTACCAATATGAAGAACTGGCCGCATACCGGACGCAGATACGGAACAACCTTAAGATAGATCGCTAAAAGAAAATTCGGAGGTAAAAAGGGATGTTAGAAAAAATTGATTTGTCAAGGAGCGTGGAGAAAGAGGTCTATAAGAAGGTGCAGCAGGAGGAGGGGGCAAAGTTAGGGATGCTGCAGCGCCGCCTAAAGGAAGCAGGGATCCCGGTGCTGATCCTGTTTGAGGGGATGGGTGCGGCAGGGAAAGGGACGCAGATCAACCGCCTGATCCAGGCATTGGATCCGCGGGGGTTTGATGTGTATGCCAGCAACCGGCCTACAGAGGAGGAGAACCTGCGGCCGTTTTTGTGGAAATTTTGGACTTTGACCCCGGAGAACGGCCGGATAGCCATCTACGACCGCAGCTGGTACCGGAAGGTGCTGACGGACCGTTTTGACAAGACGACAAAGCGGAAGGAACTTCCGGAAGCATTTCGGGATATCTGTTCCTTTGAAAAACAGCTCAGTGACGGCGGTGCGGTGATTATCAAGCTGTTTTTGTACATTTCCCAGGAAGAGCAGAGGAAACGTTTTAAAAAGCTGGAGAAGTCGGTGGAGACCCGCTGGCATGTCACGGAGAGCGATTGGGAGAAAAACCGCGGCTATGAAGAGTACCTCCAGATCAATGAGGAGATGCTAGAACGCACGGATACGGAATTTGCGCCCTGGACGATCATTGAGGCGACTGACCGCAACTATGCCTCGATGAAGATTTTAAAGACGGTGACAGAGCGGCTGGAGAAGGCGATGGAGGAGAGGGCAGCGCAGAAGGCCTTGAGGAAGGTGAATGCGGGGATTTCCCTGGATGCAGGCAGCCGTTACCAGAACGGGGTTTTGTCCGGCGTGGATCTGTCTAAGTCCCTGACAAAGGAAGAATACAAGGAAAAGCTGGATAAGCTGCAGAGGCGTTTGGAGATCCTCCACAGTGATATCTACCGCCTGCGTATCCCGGTGGTGCTGGGGTTTGAGGGATGGGATGCCGGGGGGAAGGGCGGCGCCATCAAGCGCCTGACCAGCCATATGGATCCGCGCGGATACCAGGTATGCCCCACGGCCTCCCCCAATGATATCGAGAAGAAACACCACTATCTGTGGCGTTTCTGGAATAAGGTGCCAAAAGCCGGCCATGTGGCGATTTTTGACCGTACCTGGTACGGGCGCGTCATGGTGGAGAGGATTGAGGGATTCTGCACGGAGGATGACTGGAGACGCGCCTATCAGGAGATCAACGAGATGGAAGCGCATATGGCCAATGCCGGTGCAGTGGTACTCAAATTCTGGCTCCATATCGACAAGGACGAGCAGGAACGGCGCTTTAAGGAGCGTATGGAGATCCCGGAGAAGCAATGGAAGATTACGGATGAGGACTGGCGCAATCGGGAAAAATGGGATCAGTATGAGATTGCGGTCAATGAGATGCTGGTACGCACCTCCACCACGTATGCGCCATGGATCGTGGTGGAAGGCAACAGCAAGTATTATGCCCGCGTGAAGGTGCTGCAGACCGTGGTGGATGCCTTGGAGGAAAAAATCCGGCAGGTCAAAAAGGAAAAGAACGGATGACAACAAAATGAGCAGAGTGGCAATAATCGGCGGCGGCGCAGCAGGCATGATGGCGGCCGTCGCCGCTGCCCGGGCAGGGAACCGGGTGCAGCTTTATGAAAAGAACGAAAAGCTGGGCAAAAAGATTTTTATTACCGGCAAAGGCCGGTGCAACCTGACCAATGCCTGCGAGGCGGAGGAGATGCTTGCTGCCGTAGTGCACAATGCCCGTTTTTTGTATAGCAGCTTTTATACGTTTACCAATCAGGACATGATGGCATTTTTGGAAGAAAACGGCTGCCCGGTGAAGGTGGAGCGGGGCAGCCGTGTCTTCCCGGAGTCGGATAAATCCTCCGATGTGATCCGGGTTCTTTCGGGAAGCCTTAAAAAGCTGGGGGTGGATGTCCGCCTTTTAGAGGAGGTGGGATCCCTGGAATGGGAGCAGGGGCAGATCACCGGCCTTGTCCTGAAAAAGGGCGGGCACAAGGTTTTGGCTGACGCGGTGGTTGTGGCGACCGGAGGCCTTTCCTACCCCTCCACCGGCTCGACCGGGGACGGGTACCGTTTTGCCAGGGAAGCCGGGCATAGTGTCACCCCGTTAAGCCCGGCCCTGGTACCGCTTAAGGTAAAGGAACTGCAGGTGGTGCAAAAACTGCAGGGGCTTTCGCTGCGGAACGTCCAGGTGAGGCTTAAGGGAGGCAGGAAGGTGAGGTATGAGGCATTTGGGGAGATGCTTTTTACCCATTTTGGGGTCAGCGGCCCGGTGATCCTCTCAGCCAGCAGCCGTGTGGCGGATGAACTGAAAAAAGGGGAACTGGAATTGTCCGTGGATTTGAAGCCAGCCCTGGATCCGGAGCAGTTAGACGGGCGTATCCTGCGGGATTTTGAGGAGATGAAGAACAAGCGCTTCAAGAATGCCCTGGTTCACCTGCTCCCGTCGAAGCTGATTCCGGTGGTGGTGGAGAGAAGCGGGATTTCGCCGGAAAAGCCGGTTCATGAGGTCACACGGGCAGAACGGCGGAGGCTGCAAGAGGAGATCAAAGATTTTAAGCTGACCGTCACCGGGCTGCGGGACTATAATGAGGCAGTGATCACGCAGGGAGGCATATCCGTGCGGGAGGTAAATCCTGCCACCATGGAATCAAAACTGGTGCGGGGGCTATATTTTGCGGGAGAAGTATTGGATTTGGATGCGATGACAGGCGGATATAACCTGCAGATTGCCTGGTCTACCGGATATTTGGCGGGGCTTTCGGCAGGCGGGGGAATTTCTAAGGAAAAGGAGCAGAGATAATATGCAGAATCAGGCATTTGCGATTGCGGTGGATGGCCCGGCGGGGGCAGGGAAGAGCACAATTGCCCGGCTGGTAGCCGGGCAGCTGGGGTTTGTCTATGTGGATACCGGAGCCATGTACCGGGCAATCGCGCTTTATACCCTGCGCAGGGGGATCCGCCCACAGGATGAGGGGGCGGTTTCGGCCGCTGTGCCGGAGGCAAAGATCACGATCCGCTATGAGGAAGGGATCCAGAAGGTGCTGCTAAACGGTGAGGATGTGTCCGGGCAGATCCGCACGGAGGAGGTGGGGAATACGGCTTCTGCAATCAGCGCTTACCCGGCGGTCCGCGCCCATCTTTTGGGGCTGCAGCGCAGCCTGGCAGAGACGGACAACGTGATTATGGACGGGCGGGATATCGGAACCTGCGTGCTGCCAGGTGCCCAGGCAAAGATATTTCTCACGGCCAGCCCCAAAATCCGTGCCATGCGCCGTTATAAAGAACTGAAAGAAAAAGGTGAGATGTGTAATTTGCAGGAAATTGAGCAAGATATAATAGAAAGGGACCAGAAGGATATGAGCAGGCCGATTGCACCGCTTCGGCAGGCGGAGGATGCAGTGCTGATTGACGGTTCGGATATGGGGATCGAGCAGGTGGTATCCGCAATCATTGAGACGGCAAAGGGCAAAGGGCTTGTGGTCAGATAGTGCGTATGGAAGTAATAGTGGCAAAGACCGCCGGCTTTTGTTTTGGTGTGAAGCGGGCGGTAGAACAGGTATATGAACAGATTGAGAAAGCAAAACAGCCGGTGTACACTTACGGGCCGATTATCCACAACCGGGAGGTAGTGAGGGATCTGGAGAAAAAGGGGGTCCGCGTGCTGGAGACGGAGGAGGAGTTGGCGGCACTCACGGAAGGTACCGTCATCATCCGTTCCCACGGCGCCGGCCGCCGGGTGTATGACATCCTTGAGAATAGGGGGATTGCCGTAGTGGACGCCACATGCCCCTTTGTAAAGAAGATACACCGGATTGTGCAAAAACAGGAAGCGGCGGGACGGCGCGTCATCATTGCCGGGGATCCACAGCATCCGGAAGTGCAGGGAATCTGCGGATGGTCCGGCGGCCGGGCATTGGTGGTCCGGGATGCCCGGGAACTGGAAAAATTGGCGTTCGAGCCGGATGAAACACTGTGTGTTGTGGCACAGACGACATTTAATTACAATAAATTTCAAGATTTAGTTGAAAAATTTGAGAAAAAGGGTTATGATATACTTGTTTTAAATACGATTTGCAGTGCAACTCAGGAAAGACAAGTGGAAGCCAGCCGTATTGCTTCAGAGGTGGATGTGATGATTGTCATCGGTGACAAGAAGAGTTCCAACTCTCAGAAACTATACGAGATATGCCAAAAGAAATGTAAGAACACTTACTTTATCCAGACAGTAGGCGATTTCAATCCTGAATGTGTGAATTCTGTACGCAACGTAGGTATTACAGCCGGGGCGTCTACCCCGAAACAAATTATCGAGGAGGTTCATGCAAATGCCAGAATTAAACGAGTTTGAACAAATGTTAGAGGAGTCTTTAAAGACAATACGTACAGGAGAGATCGTCACTGGTAAAGTCATTGATGTCAAAGATGATGAGATTGTCTTGAATATAGGCTACAAATCCGATGGGATCATCCCCCGCAATGAATATACCAATGAGAACAACGCCGATCTGAGGAACCTGGTTCATGTGGGTGATGAGATGGAAGCAAAGGTAGTAAAGGTCAATGACGGTGAAGGCCAGGTGGCACTCTCTTACAAGAGGCTTGCCATTGACAAGGGCAACAAGCGTTTGGAAGAGGCGTTTAACAACCAGGAAGTGCTGACGGCGAAGGTGACGCAGGTATTAGACGGCGGGCTGAGTGTGGAAGTGGAAGGCACACGGGTATTTATCCCGGCCAGCCTGGTGTCCGATACTTATGAGAGAGACTTGAGCAAATATGCAGACCAGGAGATCGATTTCGTGGTTACCGAGTTCAATCCCCGCAGAAGACGGATCATCGGTGACCGGAAGCAGCTGATGGCCGCCCGCAAGGCAGAGATGCAGAGGGAGTTGTTTGAGCGGATCCAGATAGGCGATGTGGTGGACGGCACGGTCAAGAACGTTACCGATTTCGGTGCCTTTATTGACTTAGGCGGAGCCGACGGCCTGCTCCATATCTCCGAGATGTCCTGGGGGCGCGTCGAGAACCCGAAGAAGGTATTTAAGACCGGTGATCCGCTGACAGTCCTGATCAAGGACATCAATGGCGAGAAGATTGCCCTCAGCTTAAAGTTCCCGGATCAGAATCCGTGGGCCAACGCGGATGAAAAGTATGCCGCAGGCAGTGTTGTGACCGGCCGTGTGGCACGGATGACCGATTTCGGTGCCTTCGTAGAGTTGGAGCCGGGCGTGGATGCATTGCTGCACGTTTCCCAGATTTCCCGTGAGCACGTGGAGAAGCCGGCAGATGCCCTGAAGATCGGACAGGAGATCGAGGCCCGCGTGGTTGACTTCAACGGCGAAGACCGCAAGATCAGCCTGAGCATCAAGGCACTCCAGAACGCCCAGGAGCCGGTACGGGAAGAAAACCTGGATGTGGCGGACGTGGATATCGAAGCGGTTGCTGCACAGATGGACGAAGAATAAGGACTTGGGGTCTGCCCTGCTTTTGCGGTGGGGCAGGCTTTTTTTGCAATTGGGAGGGGGGGGGGTACGCTTTGGAGAGGGGCAGGCATGGGGATGCAAAAGGGGGGGCACAGGGGTTGCCTGGCTTGCGGTTTCGGGATTTAAGGGGTTCTAAAGCTTGTGGGTTTTGCTAAGGGCAAAACAAAAATGCATAAACTCGCTGCGCTCAGACAGTATGCATTTTTGTTTTAACGCAAAACCCGCAAACTTAAGAACCCCTAAAACCCCTGCAAATGCAAGCCAGGCAATCCCCTGTGCCCCTCCCTTTTGCATCCCCATGCCCGCCCCTCTCCAAAGCTGTTTGCTGGCAGCCCCCATTGATATTGATTTGTTGGTTTTAAGTAGATGTTATCAGTGGCATGTGTGGATGAAAAACACTTATTAAGATATTTTATAGGCAAGAGGGAGACTGGTGTTTTGTCTGTATTATATCTGGTGAAAGTTCGTAGTCTGATAGAAATTCAAACAAGGAAGATTGCCTGAACATAGATCCGGACAGTACACCAGCCTTAGGGGAAGGGGCGGGGCGGGGGCGGCCTAGGGCTTCTTAATCCCGAAACGGGAAAAAGCCCTAGGCCGCCCCCGCCCCTTCCCCTAAGGCGTACCCTATATCATCACATTTATCATCCCATCCCCCGGAATTCTTGACATTTTACAGCAAGTAGCGTACAATGATGCAGAAACCATAACTTCATAGAGGGTCAAGTGCCGGCTTTGAGAAGCCGGGTAAAAGAGAACCGGGTGAGAGTCCCGGGCGATCCGGTCACTGTGAACGGGGAGCAGCCATGCGGGATACCATTGTGCAGTAAGCATGAGAAGGTGCAGGGCAGCGAGGAGCCGTAAGCCAGGAAACCTGCTTGGCCTGTTATGTTGGCGCTTCCTGTGAAAGCCTGCCCAACGAAGAGGAAGGTTCCCTATGGGCCTTCTTTTTGTGTTGTATTGCTGCCTTACCGCCCGGGAACGGATCGCGGAGACGGCTGTTTTGTTGGGCCGGCATGGATGGGAGGCGTATGGCAAAAGCCGGAGCCGTGTAATCCGGCAATCCATCAAACAACAAGGAGGATGCAACATGAAGAGACGAGGGCGGGCGAAAGCGTTGGTGGCAATGGTAATGGCGGGGGTTTTTGGCCTGTCTGGCTGCGGGAGCGGCCAAGCGGCGCCGCCGGATGGCGGTGTTTTGGCAGAGGGGAAAAGGGAGGCGGATACTGTAGTGCTGGTAGTGAGTTTTGGCACTAGTTTCCAGGATACCCGCGATATCACGATCGGGGCAGTGGAGAAGGCCATTGCGGATGAATTCCCGCAGTATGAAATGAGGCGGGCATTTACGGCACAGAAGATTATTGATAAGCTGCGTGAGCGGGACGGGCTGGAGATCGACAATGTGGCTCAGGCGCTGGACCGTGCGGCGGCAGACGGGGTGGAGAGGCTGGTAGTACAGCCTACGCATCTGATGAATGGCCTGGAATACCAGGAAATTGTCGATGAACTGGAAAAATACCAGGAGGATTTTGAGCAGATTGTGATAGGGGAGCCGCTTTTGGCTTCGGATGCGGATTTTTTGGCCGTGTCGGAGGCGATTGCCGGGGTGGCTGCCGGGGAAGATGACGGGGAGACGGCAGTTGTGTTTATGGGGCACGGGACGGAGGCAGAATCGAATCGGATTTATGGAAGGCTGCAGGACGTCCTGGCAGATGGCGGCCATGGGAATTATTATATCGGGACAGTGGAGGCAGAGCCGACGCTTCAAGATGTGTGTACTGCTTTAAAGGAAGCCGGCCGGTATAAAAGGGTGGTTCTCCGCCCGCTGATGCTGGTGGCGGGAGACCATGCCAACCATGATATGGCCGGGGAGGAGGAAGATTCCTGGAAGAGTGTCCTGGAGGCGGAAGGGTATGAGGTGGACTGCCAGATCCATGGGCTGGGGGAACTGGAAACGATCCGTGCAATTTACGTCGGGCATGTAAAGGATGCTGTGGGCAGGCTGGAAGGAGGAAGATGAGAAAGAGAACGCTGGTTTTCGTGGTTATGTTTTTGCTGTTGCAGCTGGCAGCATGCGGGGACACCCGCGGGGATGGGCTGCCCCTGGTCTATTCCCACAGCATGGAATTATCCTATGCGGCAGGGTTTTCTGTAGATTACTATGAGGGTGGCTATGTGCTGGCCACGGTAGACGGCTGCGGATGTTTTTTGCTGGTTCCGCAGGGGGAGGAGGTGCCTGGGGATATGCCAAAGGACGTGGCCGTGCTGCACCGGCCGGTGAGCAATATCTATCTGGCGGCGTCTGCCGCTATGGATATGTTTGTGTCAATCGGCGCCTTGGACCAGATCCGTTTCAGCAGCCTGAAACAGGAGGCCTGGCACATCCGGGAGGCCAAGGAGGCGATGGCACAGGGGGAGATACTTTATGCGGGGAAGTATGCGGCGCCGGATTATGAGAGGATCCTTGCGGAGGGCTGCGGCCTGGCAATTGAAAATACTATGGTCAGCCACACTCCCCAGGTAAAGGAACAGCTAGAGGGCTTTGGGATACCGGTACTGGTGGATTATTCCAGCTACGAAAAGGAGCCGCTTGGCCGGATGGAGTGGGTGCGCCTTTACGGGGTGCTGACAGGAGAGGAGGAAGCGGCAGAAGCTGCTTTTGCGGCAGAGCAATCTGCTTTTGAGGCAGTAGGGGAAGCGGCAGGGAGAGAGAAAGGGACACAAAAAGGCAGTACGGTGGCCTTTTTTTACATTACCAAGGATGGGGCGGCCAATGTCCGCCGCCCTTCCGATTACCTGCCCAAAATGATAGAGTATGCCGGTGGCGTTTACTGTTTCCAGGATTTGGAAGAAGGGGAAAAGGGGGCATCCTCGGTTGCTTTGCAGATGGAAGAATTCTATGCGGCAGCAAAGGAGGCCGATTATCTGGTCTACAACAGCGCCGTGGACGGGGAATTAACATCAGTGGAAGACTTGCTGGGCAAATCCCCGCTCTTAAGAAACTGCAAGGCTGTGCGGGAGGGGAATGTTTTCTGTACGACAAAGGATCTGTACCAGTCTTCCATGGCATTGGGGACGATCGCCCATGATTTCCATGAGATGCTAACGGGCAGGGAGGAGAACCTTACCTACCTTTACCGCCTGCAAAAGGCGGGGGAGTGAAAGGGGGGCAAAGATGGAAGGGAAAAACAGCAGTGCCGCCTATCTGGCGCTGGCAGTGTTGGCAGGGGTGCTTCTGGTGCTGAACCTTGGCATTGGGAGCGTAAATATCCCGCTTAGGGAGGTGCTGTCGGTGCTGGCAGGCAAGGATGGAGGGGTATCCCGGGATATTATCCTGGATATCCGTTTTCCGCGGGCATTGGCAGCGGCGGTTTTGGGCGGTGCGCTGGCATTGTCCGGTTATCTTTTGCAGACATTTTTCCATAATCCGGTAGCAGGGCCGTTTATCCTGGGGATCTCATCAGGGGCGAAGCTTTTGGTAGCATCGGTTTTGGTCATATCTATGAAACAGATGCTTCAGCCGGGAAGCGCGGTGATGGTCGGCGCAGCATTTATCGGCGCGATGGCTTCCATGGGGGTTGTGCTTTTGATGTCCCAAATGGTGGAGTCCATGTCCATGCTGGTTATCAGCGGGGTGATGGTTGGCTATATCTGTTCGGCAGTTACCGACTTTTTGGTGGCTTTTGCGGAGGATGCGGATATTGTGAATTTGCACAATTGGTCGAAGGGAAGCTTTTCCGGCATAGGCTGGGGGGATGTAGCCATGATGGCCGTGGTGGTGATGGCGGCATCCCTGTGCGTCCTGCTTCTTTCCAAGCAGATTGCCGCCTATCAGCTTGGGGAGGCTTATGCCCGGAGCCTGGGGATGGATGTGATGGGTTTCCGGCTGCTGCTGGTGCTCCTTTCGAGCGTGTTATCTGCCTGCGTGACGGCCTTTGCAGGGCCGGTATCCTTTGTGGGGATTGCGGTTCCGCATCTGATGAAGCGCCTGCTGGGGACAAGCCGGCCATTTCTTGTCATTCCGGCATGTTTTTTGGGCGGGGCAGCATTTTGCCTGTTTTGTGATTTGCTTGCCAGGACATTGCTGGCACCGGCGGAACTGGGCATCAGTACGGTGACGGCGGTTTTTGGCGCACCGGTGGTGATCCTTATCCTGGTGCGCCAAAAGAGGGGGAGGATCCGATGAACGCTGCAAAAGAGGATTTTTATTTCTATACGGAAGGGCTGGCGGTGGGATACCACAAGACCCCGCTGATCAAAGGTATCGCCCTCTCCTTAAAACGGGGGGAGATCCTGACGCTGATCGGGCCAAACGGTGCGGGGAAGACGACAATCCTCAGGAGTATAATCCGGCAGCTAGAGCCGCTTGGCGGTGCGGTTTTTTTGGATGGGAAAGAACTTGGCAGATGGGCTGTGGGGGAACTTGCTGCCAGGATGTCGGTCGTGCTGACAGAGAGGGTACGGGAGGAACAGATGACCTGCCGGGAGGTAGTGGAAACCGGCCGTTATCCTTATACCGGCCGGTTCGGGAAGCTGTCGAAAACGGACCGCCTGGCGGTTCGGGAGGCCATGGAACTGGTTCATGTGGAAGAACTGGCGGGGGAAAGCTTTGGCAGGATCAGCGACGGGCAGAGGCAGAGGGTGATGCTGGCGCGCGCCCTTTGCCAGGAACCGGATCTGATTGTGCTCGATGAACCGACTTCCTATCTGGATATCCGGCATAAGCTGGAATTTTTGTCTCTCCTCCAGAAGCTGGCCAGGCAGAGGCGGCTGTCTGTGGTTTTATCAATGCATGAGTTGGATTTGGCAGAGCGGGTCTCAGACAAGGTTGCCTGCATCCGGGGGGATAGGGTGGACCGCTTTGGTTCCCCGGAGGAGGTGTTTACCCCCGGGTATATCAACCGCCTTTACCAGATCAGTGCAGGCAGCTATAGGGAACAGGCCGCAACAGCGGAACTGCCCCCGGCAAAGGGCAGGCCGCAGGTATTCGTGCTGTCGGGGGCGGGCAGCGGGATCCCAATCTACCGGCGCCTCCAGCGGCAGGGCATTCCTTTTGCCACGGGGATTTTGTGGGAGAATGACCAGGATTATCCGGTTGCGCAGGCTCTGGCCTCGGAGGTTGTGGGCGAAAAGGCATTTTGCCGGATCCGCAGAGAAAGCGTGGGAAGGGCAAAAGAACTGATGGACGGGTGCAGGGAGATTATCTGTACACTGGATCCGGGCATGGCCAATGACTTTTATCCGGAACTGGCAGAACTGGCGGAGTATGGGAGGCAGCTTCAATCGCGTCTGGGGTTAAGCTTCCTGGCAAGATAGAGGATGACGGCATTCTGCCGTGGGCGTACACTTACCTGGATTACGTGGGTTTCATTATAAAAACCGATCAGTTCCTCTGCGGTTTCAATGCTGCCGGTTTCTTTTTGCACCAGCGTGTTGCGGCCGGTGACTACGAGGGTCAGGACCGGGCAGGACAGGTTGAGTTTTTCTTTGAGCCTGGCAAGGCGGCCTTCTATAAGGCTCAGCCGGGTCAGCTGGCTGACGCTTGGGGTTTGGCGGGTATCCCCCCCGGCAAACAGGCTGGCAGTTACATCTTTCATAGTCGGTGCCTCCTTTTGCGGAACATAGCTGTAAATTTTTTGTCCACAAAAGATAGTGTTTGTCCCTGCGGGGCGAAGTATGCGTGTATGGGAGGAGACAAAGAGGAATTCGGGATGCAGATTGCAGGAGAGCAAGGGTTTTTCTGCCGTATGGTGCAAAATGACGAAAAATTATCGTGATATTGCATAAAAATAGAGGTGAAATTTTGTTAACTTTGTGAACACTTTCGAGGCATTCTATGCTATTATATTATGCGTACCCCCAATACATTATATAGTTTTTTTGCTACATCCCATAAAAACGAAATACCTTCTCCTTAAAAATGGCCGGTTCCCCAACCGGCCATTTTATATATCCAAAATCCATTGCCATCAAATTACACTTTATGGTATAATGTGAACACTTAGCGAGGTATTTTCGAGCTTAGTGAGAGCCATACCTGTCCCCTTAGCGAATGCAAGCCAAAGGCGCAGCATGAGGTTAGTGGACAAGGTATAATGTGAACACTTAGCGAGGTATTTTCGAGCTTAGTGAGAGCCATACCTGTCCCCTTAGCGAATGCAAGCCAAAGGCGCGGCATGAGGTTAGTGGACAAGGTATAATCTTGGCAAAGGCTATTGAGAAGAGGCTTGAGCCGGGCAACACAGGTCTTTGGCAAGGCTTTGCAGGTTTTGTGTGAAAAAGGCAAACAAAAAAGGAGCAGACAATATGGAACGCTACTTAGTGGTAATTGACATGCAGAAGGATTTCATAGACGGGGCGTTAGGGAGCAGCATGGCGCAGGCGATCGTACCGGCGGTGGTACAAAAGATCCAAGGCTACAAGCCAGGGAATGTCTATGCCACCCGGGATACGCATTTCGGGAATTATTTGGAGACCTTAGAGGGGAAGAAGCTGCCGGTGCCCCATTGCATCAAGGGAAGCGACGGGTGGCAGATAGACCCCAGGGTGGCGGCCGCCATGCCGGAAGCAAAGATTTTTGACAAATATACCTTCGGTTCCGAGGGGCTTGCGGAGGCGTTATACCAGCGCAGCCTGGCCGGGGAGATGGAGATAGAGATAGTGGGGCTGTGTACGGATATCTGCGTGGTGAGCAACGCATTGCTGCTGCGGGCAAAGCTTCCGGGCACGGTGATCCGGGTGGATCCGGCATGCTGCGCCGGGGTGACCGAAGAAAGCCACCGGGCGGCACTAAAGACGATGGAGATGTGCCAGGTCGAGGTATGGGGCACAAAGCCGGAAAATGTAGGGGAAGAGAAGCGGCCGGCCGAAGGGAAGCCGGCGGCAGGCAAAAAGTGAAGGTGAAGGCATATCTGCTGGATGTTGCCCGGTTCCAGCAGGAGCCGATGGCAGAGGGGGATGAGTTTTGCCTCCTGTGCGAAAACCTTTCCCAAGGGCGCCGGCAGAAAATAGGCAAGTTCCGCCACGGCAAGGGCAAGGCATTGTCTTTGGGGGCGGGGCTTTTGCTGGATTACGGGCTTTCGCGGTATGGCCTTCGGGAGCGGGATGTGGTGATAGGCTATGGAGAGGACAAAAAACCATATCTGAGGGATTTCCCCGGGATCCATTTTAATTTGTCCCATTCCGGAAGCCTGGCGATGGCGGTGTTTGCCGATTGCGAGGTGGGTTGTGACATAGAGAAGGTTGCAGTGCCGGATATGCGGGTTGCCTACCGCTTTTTTGCCGCAGGCGAGGTGGAGGCGCTAAAAGGCGTGGAGGGGGAGAAGCTGACAGAATATTTCTTCCGTTTCTGGACGTTGAAGGAGAGTTTTTTGAAAGTGACCGGAAAAGGGATCCGGATGCCGTTGGATGAATTTTGCATCCGTTTAGGCCCCCCGGTGAGGGCGGAACAGGGCGGCAGATCTTTGGGCTATGGATTTGCGGAGTATGCGTACCCGGGATACCGGGCGGCATTGTGTATAGAAAAACCAGAGGGAGAGAGTTGGGAGGGGGCAGAACCGGAGGTTCTGTCATGGGAACAGATCCGGCAACATGTATCCGGAATCAAGAATAACCCTTTTCAAAACCCCCTGGATGTGATATGATATCCTTATAGTGAGACACAACAGGAGAAAGCATACATGAACAGAAGACGTGTATTTTTGAAACTGAGCGGGGAGGCGCTGGCCGGCCCGAAGAAGAACGGATTTGATGAGGCCACTGTGATGGAGGTGGCACGCCAGGTGAAGCAGTCCGTGGATATCGGGATCCAGGTGGGGATTGTGATAGGCGGCGGCAATTTCTGGCGGGGCCGCACCAGTGAGGCGATTGACCGTACCAAGGCGGATCAGATCGGCATGCTGGCTACGGTTATGAACTGTATTTACGTATCGGAGATTTTCCGCAATGCCGGGATGATGACCCAGATCCTGACGCCCTTTGAATGCGGTTCCATGACCAAATTGTTTTCCAAAGACCGCGCGAATAAGTATTTTGAGAAGGGCATGGTAGTGTTTTTCGCGGGCGGCACGGGGCACCCGTATTTTTCTACGGATACCGGCATTACCCTGCGGGCGGTTGAGATGGATGCGGACTGCATCCTGTTAGCAAAGTCAATTGACGGGGTATATGACAGCGACCCGGCAAAGAACCCGGATGCAAAGCGCTATGACACGGTCTCCATCCAGGAGGTGATTGACAAAAAGCTGGCGGTGGTGGATCTGACGGCCTCCATCATGTGCTTAGAGCATAAGATGCCGATGGCAGTGTTTGACCTGAATGAGAAGGACAGCATTGCAAGCGCGATGCAAGGGAAAATCAATGGCACGATAGTAACCGTGGAATAACAGGAGGGGAATATGCAAGAACAATTAAAAATGTATGAGGACAAGATGAACAAATCCCTGGAGGTGCTGCTGGGGGATTTTGCGACGGTTCGCGCCGGGCGTGCAAACCCGCACGTGCTGGACAAGATCAAAGTGGATTATTACGGGACGCCGACCCCGATCCAGCAGGTGGGCAATATCAATATCCCGGAAGCAAGGATGATAGTGATCCAGCCCTGGGAGAAGAGCCTTTTAAAGGCGATTGAGAAGGCGATCAATATGTCGGACCTGGGGATCCATCCGACGAATGACGGCAATGTGATCCGCCTGGTATTTCCGGAACTGACGGAAGAACGCAGAAAAGACCTGGCGAAAGATATAAAGAAGAAGGGCGAGGGCGCGAAAGTGGCTGTCCGCAACATCCGCCGGGATGCCAATGAGACCTTCAAAAAGATGGAGAAGGCAGGCGAGATGTCCGAGGATGATTTGAAGCTGGGGACAGAGAAGATCCAGAAAATTACCGACAAGATGATTGAGAAGATCGATGCGGCAGTGGAGGACAAGACCAAGGAGATCATGACCGTATAAAGAGGGGCAGTACGATAGCTATCTACATGGGGGGACAGGGGTATCTATATTCCTGTCCCATTATTGCGGTTATTGCAAGTTTTATCGCCGGAGGCGATTCGGATCGGGAGGGTAAAATGGAAAAATTTCAGGAGGGGATGGTGGTTCCCCGGCATGTGGCATTGATTCTGGACGGCAACGGCCGCTGGGCGAAGAAGAGAGGCCTGCCCCGCACGATGGGGCATAAGGAAGGCTGTGTGACGGTGGAAAAAACCGTGGAGATTGCAGCGCGGATGGGGATCGAATACCTGACGGTGTACGGGTTTTCCACAGAGAACTGGAAACGTTCGGCGGAAGAGGTGGGAGCCTTGATGCAGCTGTTCCGTTACTATATGGTCCGCCTTTTAAAGATTGCCTCAGCCAATAATGTGCGGGTGCGGATGATCGGTGACCGGAGCCGGTTTGAGAAGGATATTATCGAGGGCATCAACCGCCTGGAATCAGGGACAAAGGAGAATACCGGGCTTACCTTTGTGATCGCAGTCAATTATGGCGGGAGGGACGAGATTACCCGTGCGGCAAAAAAGCTGGCAGCGGACTGTGCGGCCGGTGCGGTGAAGGCAGATGAAGTCACAGAGGGGCTGTTGGCATCTTACTTGGACACGGCAGGGATGCCGGATCCGGATCTTTTGATCCGCACCAGCGGGGAGATCCGCCTTTCCAATTACCTTTTGTGGCAGCTGGCTTATACGGAGATTTATGTGACGGATTGTTTGTGGCCGGATTTCAATAAAGAGGAATTGGAAAAGGCAATCCTTGCGTATAATAAACGGGATCGGAGATTTGGTGGAGCCAGGTAGGAAAAAGGGGGAGTCTGAATGTTTGGAAAACGTCTGATTAGTGGTATTATTCTGGTCGTTCTTGCTATTCTAATAGTAGGGAGAGGCGGGATGCTCCTCTATGTGACGGCGGGCCTGATCTCGCTGATGGGATTGTTTGAATTATACCGGGTAATGAAGATTGAGAAGAATCCCCTGGGGCTGGTGGGATATTTGACGGCCGCCACCTATTATGGGCTGGTGTGGTACGACGGCCAGCAGTATGTGATCCTGATGGCGATTGCGGCACTGATGCTTTTGATGGGGATTTATGTATTTACCTTTCCTAAGTACCGGACAGAAGAGGTGACGGTAGCATTTTTCGGCGTGTTTTATGCGGCAGTGATGTTGTCATATTTATACCAGGTGCGTGCAATGACGGACGGGATCTATCTGGTGTGGCTGATTTTTTTTAGTTCCTGGGGATGCGATACCTGTGCCTATTGCGCGGGGATGCTGTTTGGCAGGCATAAGCTGGTGCCGGTTTTAAGCCCGAAAAAGACGGTTGAGGGCGCGGTAGGCGGAGTCTTGGGGGCGGCACTTCTGGGCTATGGCTTTGCCTGTGTGTATGGAAGCCGGATGATTGCGGTGGGGAACCCGCGTGTGGCCTGCGCTTTGGCCTGTGCGATTGCGGCGGTGATTTCCCAGGTGGGAGACCTGGCAGCATCGGCGATTAAGAGAAACCATGATATCAAGGATTACGGGCACCTGATCCCGGGGCATGGGGGAATCCTTGACCGGTTTGACAGCGTGCTGTTTACGGCGCCGGCGATTTATTTTGCAGTGACGTTTTTGCGCTAGTGTCTTGACTCATTTGGCGAAATGTAAATGTGTCAGTAAACTAAGCCGGATTTGGGGACAGAGGAGGAAAAGATTTGTGAAAAAGATTGCAATATTAGGCTCCACCGGGTCAATTGGCACACAGGCTTTGGAGGTAGTGGAACAGAACAAAGACCTGCAGGTGACAGCCCTGGCAGCAGGGGGGAACGTGCGGCTGATGGAGCAGCAGGTCCGGAAGTTCAGGCCGGCGCTGGCCTGTATGGGGGATGAGGAGAAGGCACAGGAACTGCGGGCATTGACGGCAGATCTGGACGTGCGGGTCACTGCCGGGATGGAAGGCCTTTTGGAGGTGGCCGCACAGCCGCAATCGGAGATCCTGGTGACGGCAATTTTGGGGATGGTTGGCATCCTGCCGACAATCGCAGCCATAGAGGCGGGGAAGGATATCGCCCTGGCCAACAAGGAGACGCTGGTGACGGCAGGCCATCTCATTATGCCGTTGGCAGAGGAACGGGGCGTGCGGATCCTGCCGGTGGACAGCGAGCATAGCGCTATTTTCCAGTGCTTAAACGGTGAGGATGTGCGTGCCGTCCGCAAGATCCTGCTGACGGCGTCCGGAGGGCCTTTCCGGGGATGGAGCCGGGAGCAGCTGGCCACGGTGCAGGTGGAGGATGCCCTCAAGCACCCTAACTGGAGCATGGGAAGGAAGATTACCATTGATTCGTCAACCATGGTCAATAAAGGGCTCGAGGTGATGGAGGCCAAGTGGCTGTTTGGCGTGGGGATGGACCAGGTACAGGTGGTGGTGCAGCCCCAGAGCGTGATCCACTCCATGGTGGAGTTTGAGGATGGGGCGGTGATGGCGCAGCTGGGAGTGCCGGATATGAAGCTGCCGATCCAGTATGCATTGTATTATCCGCAGAGGAGAGGCTCTTTGGGGGAACGGCTGGATTTTACAAAGATAAGGAGCATTTCCTTTGAGGAACCGGATCCGGAGGTGTTTCGGGGGCTGGCTCTGGCGTACGAGGCCGGAAGGCGTGGCGGTTCACTGCCTACGGTATATAATGCGGCAAATGAATATGCGGTGGCGGCATTTCTGGGGAGGAGGATCCCTTATCTTGCGATTGTAGAGATGATAGAACGTGCTATGGAGAAACACAGATTCGTGGAGCATCCGAGGGTGGAGGAAATCCTGGCCGCGGAGCGGGAAACACATGAATTTTGTGAATGTTTTGCCAGGTCTTTGCATGGCCGGGAGAGTTAATTTTTTAGAAAGCAGGTGGTGATTTGCTGTATATTCTGGCAGGGATACTGTTATTCGGTGTGATTGTCCTGGTTCATGAGTTTGGGCATTTTCTGTTCGCCAAGCTGAACGGGATTGGTGTGGTGGAATTTTCCATCGGCATGGGGCCGCGTCTGTGCAGCTTTGTGCGGGGGGAGACCCGGTACTCCGTCAAGTGCCTGCCCTTTGGCGGTTCCTGCATGATGGTTGGGGAAGATGCGGATAACCCGGATCCCGGCGCTTTTAACAATAAGCCGGTGTGGGCGAGGATTTCGGTGATTGCGGCAGGGCCGGTATTCAATCTTGTCTTCGCCCTGTTTTGCGCCATGGTCATTGTGGCGCAAATAGGGCACGACATGCCGGTTTTGCATGATATTGTGGAGGGTTCCCCGGCGGCGCGTGCCGGGCTTTTGCCGGGGGATGAACTGACCCGGATCAACAACCGGAAGATCTCCTCCCGGCGGGACGTGTCCTTATATCTGATGGCACATCCGGGCGAGCCTCTGACAGTGCATTACAAACGGTTTTCAGGCGCACAGGATGCGGGCGGGCAGATCCTGGAAAACCAGCAGCAGGAAAAGCCGTCAGAACATGTGGCAGAACTGGTGCCGGAGTACAATGAGGAATATCAGTCCTACATGATGGGGGTCAGCTTTATGGGGAATTATAAAAAGGCAGAAAACCCCCTGGAATTTTTGGATTACAGCCTTTATGAGGTGAAGTACTGCATCGTCACGACCATCGACGGGCTGGGGATGCTGTTTAGGGGGCAGATGAAGGTGGAGGATTCGGTGACCGGGCCGGTAGGGATTGTCAGCATGGTGGGCGAGACGATTGAGGAAGGCCAAAAAAGCGGTGCCGCGGTGCTTATCAATATCATCGCTACCTGGGGGCTGCTCCTTAGCGCAACCCTGGGGATTATGAACTTACTGCCGATCCCGGCGCTGGATGGCGGCCGCCTTCTGTTTTTGCTGATTGAACTTCTGCGGGGGCGCCCGGTTGACCCGGAAAAGGAGGGCATGGTCCATGCAGCGGGGATGGCATTGCTGATGATGCTGATGGTGCTGGTGCTGTTTAATGATATCAGGAAGCTGATGTAGAAAAGAAGTGCAGGAGACGTCATAAGGTAAGGCTTATGGCGTTTCCTTATAGAAAAAGGATTGCCGATCTCTTTGATTTGTACATACAATCATTTTGGTATGGGATGCTGCCAATAACTTTTGAAGCTAAACTTAATCCAAATGTCATATAAAAAACTAATATGTAAATCATATAAAAAATCAATAGTTAATTCCTGATGATTATAGTAATATATACGAAAATCAATAGTGGATGAAAGGGTGTAATATGTACCAAGAACGGTTAGAATTATATAGAAAATTAGAAAAGGAATACAATAGTAAAGTGCTTGTTTATATTACAAGTGATAGAAATAATATAGGTGCGCAGATTGCTCCTGACGTAATTGATTTTTTCATTGGTCATTTAGATAAAATAGGAATTTCAAAAAAAATATCTTTATACTTATATACACGTGGAGGTGATACAGCAGCGGCTTGGAATATAGTAAATTTGCTGCGTATGTATTGTGATGAATTGCAGGTAATTATTCCTCATAAAGCACATAGTGCAGGGACTATAATAAGCCTTGGTGCTAATGAAATTATTATGACAAAGCAAGCGACATTAAGTCCCATTGACCCGAGTATTAATACAGCATTGAATCCTTCTATACCCAATGGAATGAGAAATACTTTTCCGGTTAGCGTTGAAGCTGTAAAAGGATATTTGGAGTTTGCAAAAGAAGAGTTAGCGATAAAGGATGATGTTGCATTATCTAATGTTTTAATTAAATTGAGCGATTATGTCCACCCGTTGGTTTTGGGGCAGGTATATAGGTCAAGGGCTCAAATTCAAATGTTGGCAGAAAAACTATTGCAAAATCAAGTTGCGAATAAAGAGATAACGAAAAAAATCATCGCTTTTTTATGCAGTGAATCGGGAAGCCATGATTATACTATTAACAGACGCGAAGCAGAGAATGATTTGGGGCTAAAAGTGTCAAAACCAACAGATGTGCAATATAGTATCATAAAGGCGATTTATGATGATATCAATAATGAATTGCAATTTAATAAAGCTTTTAACTTAGCTGAAATAAATGGCGCTTATGCAGTAAGGAGATGCTTAGTTGAGAGTCTGCAAGGAGGAGCAGACTATTTTGTTACTGAAGGCGAGTGCATTCATGGGCAAGATACTAGTGGGCAGCATGTCATCCAAAATAGGGTAACATTTGAGGGATGGCGCCATGAAGATAAAGAAATAAAGGTTTTACAAGTGAACGATTTGGAAAATGAGGAGGTGTATTATGAAAAAAGTGATGAATTTCAAGTATAATGATTCAATAAGTACAGGCAGTTCAAATTATTATACTACAATTACCTCTGCTATTCCTAATAATGATAGGGTCGTTATTGTGGATTCTTACAATGAAATTGAGAAGTTGGGGGACGTAGGAAAGTACTCTGTTTATGATATTGCTAATTGGTTTTTAAATAAAGGAGATATGACACAAAAAAAATTACAAAAATTGTGTTATTATGCACAGGCATGGTGTTATGCCCTAAAAGAAAAAAGACTAATTAAATCGGATTTTCAGGCTTGGGTACATGGACCAGTTTCGCCGGCGTTATATGACAGATTTAAACAGTTTGGATATGATGCTATTAAGATAAGTGGAACATATAAATGTAATATTAGCAAAGAAGATATTAGCTTATTGGAGGATATATGGGAGACCTACGGAGATAAAACTGGAAATGCATTGGAGGCGCTTACACATCGAGAATTGCCTTGGATTGAGGCTAGACGTGGTTATGCTGAAAACGAAAGGTGTACTGTAGTTATTTCGCCGGAGGCAATGAAAACGTACTATAAGTCTATTTATGTAGGCGAATAATTTCCCGGAATAACAATTATGGCAAAAATATTAACGAACCAAAGAGATGTGCCGTTTGAATTGAGTTTTAAATATCCGCTTGAAAAAGGATATACTTTTAAAGAAATGAGTATGAAAAATATTAAAGAATTTCAAGGGTTTTTGGATAAAGTGTCTCGTATGACAGTACAACAAGTAGATAATTTATATGCAAGAAAGCCGGATACGAATGATTGCTATAATGGTATGCAAGTTTATCATTATGGAGTGACTGAGACTTTTAGAATACATGTGGTATTAGAAGCTGGTTATTATAAAATTATTAGACTGGATCCAAATCATAAAATACATAATTGAAAGGTAAACGGCAACATTTTGGCAACAGAGAATTAGTAATCCAGAATTATTGTGTAAAATTAAAAGGATAAGCAAACAATTAGGAGGAGGCAGAAATGAGCCGGATAAAGACAAAGGAAGTGAGGATCGGCGGCCGGGTGATCGGCGGGGAGCATCCGATATTGATCCAGTCCATGTGCAATACGAAAACCGAGGATACAGCGGCGACCGTCTCGCAGATCCTGCGTTTGGAGCAGGCAGGCTGTGAGATTATCCGTGTGGCGGTGCCGACCATGGAGGCGGCAGAGAGTCTGAGGATGATAAAAAAACAGATCCATATTCCGCTGGTGGCGGACATCCATTTTGACTACCGCCTGGCAGTGGCGGCCATCGAGTGCGGTGCGGACAAGATCCGGATCAACCCGGGGAACATCGGCAGTGAGGAACGGGTGCGTACTGTTGTGGAGAAGGCACGGGAGCATGGGGTGCCGATCCGGGTGGGGGTAAACAGCGGGTCATTGGAGAAGGCGCTGGTGGAGAAGCACGGAGGCGTCACGGCGGAGGGGCTGGTGGAGAGTGCCCTGGATAAGGTAGCCTGGATTGAGCGCATGGGATATGATAACCTGGTGGTCAGCATTAAGTCCTCGGATGTGATGATGTGCGTGCGGGCACATGAGCAGATCAGCAAAAGGACACATTACCCGCTGCATGTGGGGATTACGGAGGCAGGGACCGTGGCGGCGGGGAACATCAAGTCGGCCGTCGGCCTGGGGCTGATTCTGAACCAGGGGATCGGGGATACGGTCCGGGTATCGCTGACCGGGGATCCGGTGGAGGAGGTGAAGTCGGCGAAGCTGATTTTGAGGACGCTGGGGCTCCGGACAGGCGGTATTGAGGTGGTTTCCTGCCCGACCTGTGGGCGGACGTGCATTGACCTGATCGGGCTGGCCGGCCAGGTGGAAAATATGGCGGCGGAATTTGGCCATCTGAATTTGAAGGTGGCAGTGATGGGGTGCGTGGTCAACGGGCCTGGGGAAGCGAAAGAGGCGGATCTGGGGATAGCCGGAGGAATCGGGGAAGGGCTGCTGTTCCGAAAAGGGGAGATTGTCCGCAAGATGCCGGAGAGTGAACTTCTGCCTGCGCTGCGGGAGGAATTGGTGCGGCTGTCGTCCGAGTGCATATAAAAGGCCAGGTGAAAGATGAAGGGATTTTTGGATGTGTTTCCGGGATTACATATGACGGAGCAGATGGCGGAACTGATGGGGTTGGTGGAGGTGGAGAAGGTGTCCATGAGCCGGGACCGGGGTTCCATCCGCATTTCGGTTGTCAGCCCCCGGCTGATCCACAAAAAGAATATCATGGATCTTGAAAAGGGTATCCGGGAACAGCTGTTTCCGGGAAAGCAGCTGCAGATAAGGATATTCGAGAAGTACCGGCTTTCCGGGCAGTACACGCCCAGGAAGCTTCTTGAGGCATACCGGGACAGCCTGATGATGGAACTAAAGCATTACAGTATTGTGGAATATACCATGTTCCGCAAAGCCAAGTTCTCGTTCCCGCAGCCGGACCTGATGCATATGACGATTGAAGATACGATGGTCAACAAGGAGAAGGCCGGGGAACTCAAGCGGATTCTCGAGAAGGTTTTCCATGAGCGGTGCGGGCTGCCGGTGGAAATCGTCTTTGATTATGTGGAGCCGGTGCGGGCGAAGGCCTCTTTAGAACGGGAGAGGTATGCCAGGCAGGAGGCGCAGAAGATGGCGGCGAGGGTGGCGCCGGTTCTGGGGCTTCGCCTAGAGCCCGGGGAAGGCGCCGCAGATGGTGCGGACGGCAGGGGGAAGGTCGTGGCAATGTCCGGTGCGGCGGAAGTGCCCTGGGAGGAAGGGATGTCCGCATATGGCGGACAGGCCGGGGATGGAGTAAAATCCGGGGGCTTTTTGGGGGATGCCGGGGCCGGCTCCGGCAAAACGGACGGCGGGGCAGGTTCCGGCAGCAAAGACGGGGCGGACGGAAGAGCCGCCGCAAGAGCCAAAAAGGCTGCGCCTCCCAACGCCGGGTTTAGGGAAAAACGGGGCGGCATCAAGAAAAGCGACTGGAGTGCAGGCGGCTACCGCAAGAAATCGGACAACCCGGATGTGCTCTACGGCCGTGATTTTGAGGATGAGTTTGTTGAGATCGATAAGATCGAGGGGGAGGTCGGGGAGGTTACAATCCGCGGGAAGGTTTTAGACCGGGACGAACGCCTCCTGCGCAGCGGCAAGACCCTTTTTATATTCCACCTGACAGATTTCACCGACACGATCACGGTAAAGATGTTTGCAGATGAGGATTCTCTGGAAGATATACAAAACGCCACAAAGGCGGGAAGCTTTATCCGCCTGCGGGGGCTGGCCACCATTGACCGTTTTGACGGGGAACTTTCGATTGGCTCGGTGCGGGGCATTAAGAAATATGAAGATTTTACTGCGAAACGTTCTGACAACAGCCCGGTGAAGCGGGTGGAACTCCATTGCCATACCAAGATGAGTGATATGGACGGGGTTTCTGAGGTCAAGGATATCGTGAAGCGGGCAAAATCCTGGGGGATGCCGGCGGTTGCAGTCACAGACCATGGATGTGTGCAGGCATTCCCGGATGCCAGCCATGCCTTGGATAAGGAGGACAGCTTTAAGATCCTCTATGGAGTGGAAGGCTATTTGGTGGATGACATGAAGGAATTGGTGGAGAACTCCCGCGGGCAATCCCTCTCGGGCTCTTTTGTAGTATTCGACATTGAGACTACTGGCTTTAGCCCGGAGAAAAACCAGATCATAGAGATCGGTGCGGTTAAGGTGGAGGGAGGGAAGATCACAGACAAATTCAGCACTTTTGTGAACCCGGATGTGCCGATTCCCTTTGAGATCGAACAGCTGACCGGGATCAATGACAATATGGTGCTCCCCGCACCCAAAATAGATGCAGTGCTGCCGCAGTTTTTGGAGTTCTGCCGCGGCTGTGCGCTGGTGGCGCACAATGCTTCCTTTGACGTGAGTTTTATTTCCCATGAAGCCCAAAAGCAAGAACTGGAATTTGCGCCCACGGTGTTAGATACGGTGGCCATGGCCAGGCATCTGCTGCCCAATTTGAACCGTTTTAAACTGGACACGGTAGCGAAGGCGTTGAATATTTCCCTGGAAAACCACCACCGGGCAGTGGATGATGCCGGGGCAACGGCAGAGATCTTTGTCAAATTTGTGGAAATGCTGAAAAACCAGGATGTGGAGGATTTGGACCAGCTGAACCGGATGAGTGCCTTGAATGAGGACATGGTGAAAAAGCTTCCCACCTACCATGTAATTATCCTGGCCAAAAATGAGGTGGGGCGGACGAATCTGTACCGCTTGGTATCCTGGTCCCATATCCGTTACTTTGCCAGAAGGCCGCGGATTCCCAAAAGTGTGCTGAACCAGTACCGGGAAGGGCTGATCATCGGCTCGGCCTGCGAGGCGGGGGAATTATACCAGGCCATACTGCGGGGTCTGCCGGAGCCGGAACTGATGAAGATTGCTGCATTCTACGACTATCTGGAGATCCAGCCGTTGGGAAACAACGCCTTTATGCTGCGGGATGAGAAGGGCACCGTAAAGACCATGGAGGACCTAAAGGAACTGAACCGGCGGATTATCCGCATGGGGGATGCCTTGGGAAAGCCGGTCTGCGCTACCTGTGACGTGCATTTTTTGAATCCGGAGGATGAGGTGTACCGGCGGATTCTGATGGCCGGGCAGAATTTCAGCGACGCGGACAACCAGGCGCCTTTGTATCTGCGGACCACGGAGGAGATGCTAAAGGAATTTGAATATTTAGGGCCGGATAAAGCGGAGGAGGTGGTGGTCACCAACACCCGCAAAATCGCGGATATGTGTGACCGGATCGCGCCGGTAAGGCCAGACAAATGCCCGCCGGTCATCGAGAATTCGGATGATACGCTGAGGAAAATCTGCTATGACTGTGCTCATGACATGTATGGGCAGGAATTGCCGTCGATTGTCGTTGAGAGGCTGGAACGGGAGTTGAATTCCATCATTTCCAACGGGTTTGCTGTGATGTATATTATAGCCCAGAAGCTGGTGTGGAAGTCCAATGAGGACGGCTACCTGGTTGGATCCCGCGGCTCGGTGGGCTCTTCCTTTGTGGCGACCATGTCGGGAATCACGGAGGTGAACCCGTTAAGCCCCCATTATTACTGCCCGCACTGCCATTTTTACGATTTTGATTCGGATGAGGTGAAGAAATTCGGCGGTATGGCCGGCTGTGATATGCCGGACAGAGCATGCCCGAAATGCGGGACAATGCTTACCAAGGCCGGTTTTGATATTCCTTTTGAGACTTTTTTGGGATTTAAGGGGGATAAGGAGCCGGACATTGATTTGAACTTTTCCGGGGAATACCAGAGCAAGGCGCATGACTATACGGAGGTGATTTTTGGCAAGGGGCAGACCTTCCGGGCGGGAACCATCGGCACGCTGGCGGACAAGACGGCGTTCGGTTATGTGAAACGCTACTATGAGGAGCGGGGCATACATAAACGAAACTGTGAGATTGACCGGATTGTCCAGGGATGTGTCGGTGTACGGCGGACAACCGGGCAGCATCCGGGAGGGATTGTGGTGCTGCCGATCGGAGAGGAGATCTATTCCTTCACCCCTGTGCAGAGGCCGGCTAACGATATGTCCACCAAGACGGTGACAACACATTTCGATTACCACTCAATCGACCATAATTTATTAAAGCTGGATATCCTTGGGCACGATGACCCGACCATGATCCGGATGCTGCAAGACCTGACCGGGCTGGACCCGGTGAAGGATATCCCCCTGGATTCGCCGGAGGTGATGTCCCTGTTCCAGAATACGTCGGCTCTGGGAATCACCCCGGAGGACATCGGCGGCTGCCAGCTGGGGGCGCTGGGGATTCCGGAGTTTGGCACCGATTTTGCTATGCAGATGCTGATAGATGCACAGCCGAAGTATTTTTCTGATTTGGTGCGTATTGCCGGGTTGGCCCATGGGACGGACGTGTGGTTAGGAAATGCCAAGGACTTGATTTTAAGCGGGCAGGCGACGATCCAGACGGCGATCTGCTGCCGGGATGATATCATGGTGTATTTGATCCAGCAGGGGCTGGAGGAAGGCCTGTCGTTTACGATCATGGAGAGTGTCCGGAAAGGGAAGGGCTTAAGGCCGGACTGGATTGAGGAGATGAAAAAGCATGACGTGCCCCAGTGGTATATCGATTCCTGCCTAAAGATCAAATACATGTTCCCGAAAGCCCATGCGGCGGCTTATGTAATGATGGCCTGGCGCGTGGCTTACTGCAAAGTGTTCCATCCCCTGGCCTACTACGCGGCATTTTTCAGCATCCGGGCCAATGGGTTCTCCTATGAACTGATGTGCCAGGGGAGGGACCGGCTGGAATACCACCTGGCAGATTACCGGAAGCGTGCGGACGCGCTCTCGAAAAAGGAGCAGGATACTTTGCGGGACATGCGGATTGTGCAGGAGATGTATGCGAGGGGGTATGAGTTTATGCCGATTGATATTTACCGGGCCAAGGCGCATCATTTCCAGATCATCGACGGGAAGCTGATGCCGTCGTTGGCAAGCATTGACGGCATGGGCGACAAGGCGGCCGAAGGCGTGGTGGAGGCTGTGGCCGACGGGCGGTTTCTGTCGCGGGAGGATTTCCGCAACCGGGCGAAGGTCAGCAAGAGCCTCACGGATTTGATGGGGGATATGGGGCTGTTAGGCGATCTGCCGGAGAGCAACCAGCTGTCGCTGTTTGATTTTGGGTGACGCGGGGAAATGCATTTTGGGCGGCCAAGACACAGGCGAATGCCAGGATCCTGCAAAGAGCCAAGGATCCTGGCAGCCCATTTTTGGCGGCTGTAGGGAAATGTGCAGAAGAGCCAAGGGGGCAATATGGCTAAAGGTGAAAAAATAAACAAAAAAAGATGTAAAAAAGGTTGCATTTTTTGAAAAATGATGGTATACTTTGAGACAGCTGGTAAATAATTATACACATTGCATAGAGATAAAAGAGCGGCGCGGTGATGTAAATATTCCTGGATTTCCATTTCCATATGGAGAGGGGATATTGTGTTATTGGCGTCTTTTATTGTGCCCGGATTTCACCTGTTGCAATGTGTATCTTTATTTACAAAACGTCTTCGGCGGCTGTGCCGGGGGACGGAAAACATTTTTATTTTATGGAGGAAAGAAGATATGAGAAAACGACTTGCATTGTTACTCAGTGCGGCCATGCTGACGGTTGCCCTGGCGGGATGTTCAGGAGGCAGTTCCGGCGGCTCCGGCGGCGCAAACAGCGGAGGTGCTTCCGGTGAAGCATCCGGTGGCAGCACAGCGGACGGGGCGGCGGCCGGCCACAAAGAATCTCTGATTATCGGCACGGATACGGATATCAATAATCTGGATCTTCAGAAGCAGCAGGACCAAATCAACAACATTATATTGAAAAACACCCATCAGACCCTGGTATTCTTTAACAATGGTTCCAGCGGTGATGTGCGCTTTGATCCCTGCCTGGCAACATCCTGGGAATTTGTGGATGATACCCACATTGAGATGAAGCTGAGGGATGACGTCTATTTCAATGACGGCGCCCAGACGCCCATGACTGCGGAGGATGTAAAGTTCACCTTGGATATGGCGATGGACAATATGGTGGCTTCCGTCCTGGCCGGTTATGTGGGATGTACGGTGAAGGATGAGCACACCATTGAGATTGAGATCGAGAAGTACAATAATGAATTTATCCAGTCCTTGGCTTCCCTGCCGCTTGCTATCCAGTCCAAGAAGGCTTACGATGACGGTGTGGAGAATCCTTACTACATCGGCACAGGCCCCTACAAATTTGACGAGTGGGTGGAGGGAGAATACTGCCGCCTGGTGAAAGTTGAGGACTACTGGGGCAATGATATCCCGGCCAGCGAGAACCTGGCTCCTGGTGTGGCAGAGATCCTGGAATTCCGTCCCTATATTGAGGCGTCCTCCCGCGTGATGGCGCTGCAGGCCGGTGAGATTGATGTTTGCATTAACCCGCCGATCAATGAACTGCAGTATCTGGAAGAGGACGAGAACATCACGGTCTATGAGCAGACCGGAACCCGTCTGTTCTATTTTGCCTTCAATGTGGAGAAGGCTCCCTGGGACAACCAGACCCTGCGCCAGGCGGTTGCCTGCGCCATTGACCGCAACGCTGTCTTAGAGGCGGCTGTGTATGGCAAGGGGACACCTCAGACCACCATTTTGAACCGGGGTCTGTGGGGCTTTTATGATGAGATGGATGGCTTTGACTATGATGTGGAACGGGCAAAATCCCTGATGGCAGAGGCCGGTTATCCGGACGGCGGCATCACCACCACCCTGACCTATGCCACCGGTACTCCCTATGAGCAGATTGCAACCATTATCCAGGCAAACTTAGCAGATATCGGCATCACCGTGACCTTAGAGCCCATGGAGACGGCAACCTTAAAATCCGCCTGTGTAGACGGCAGCCAGGAGTTGTTTTTGTGGAGATGGAACGAGGATTCCAAGGTTGACTTTGTGTACCGCGACCTGTTCTACACCGGTTCCGGCTCCAACTACCATCACTACGGAGATGCGAAAGCGGATGAGATGATTGATATTGTTGCCACCGAGAAGGATCAGGACAAACGTCTGGAGACTGCCCAGGAACTGCAGACCTATCTGGTTGACGCATGCCCCCAGGTTCCCCTTTATATCGCAAATCTGGTGGTTGCCTACAACAAGGATTTGCAGGGTCAGTATTTCTATGGCGGCGGCAACCATGACTGGCGTCACGCTTATATTGCCCAGTAACGGATTTCCTTATAGGCAGACAACAAGGGGCGCTCCCGGAGGTATTCGGAAGCGCCTCTGTAATAGAAAAGGAGTGACAGGTAAATGCTGAGATATATATTCAAACGACTGATAATGCTGATTCCCGTTATCCTGGTGACCTCATTTCTGATTTTCTGGGCCATGAGCCTGACCGGGGGAGACCCGGCGCTGATGCTTGCCGGCGATAATGCCAAACCGGAGCAGATTGAGCAGATCCGGGAGGAACTGGGGCTGAATGATCCGTTCATTATCCGCTATGGCAATTACATGAAGGGAATGCTGACCGGAGATATGGGGCAGTCCTATGTGACCAAGCGGGATGTGTTTAAGACTTTTATGGAAAGGCTTCCCAACACGCTGATGTTAGGCGGTGCGGCGGTACTCATCGCGGTGCTGGTGTCTCTTCCCCTGGGGATTTACACGGCTATCCATCAGAACACGTGGAAGGATACCGCGGGGATGATTTTCGCCTTGTTTGGCACATCCATGCCGAACTTCTGGCTGGGGCTGATGCTGATTATCCTGTTTTCCCTGAAGCTGAAGCTGTTCCCCACAGGGGGGAAGGGCGGGCTGGACAGCCTGGTGCTTCCGGCAGTGACCGTGGGCTTCGGCCTGGCAGCGCTGATTACCAGGACGACCCGTTCTTCCATGCTGGATGTGCTCCGTCAGGATTACATGACCACAGCCAGAGCCAAGGGGTGTTCGGAAAAGCAGGTGATCACGGTCCATGGGCTGAAAAATGCGCTGATTCCCATTATCACGGCTATCGGGCTGCAGATGTCGCTGGTAATTACCGGTTCTGTCCTGGCCGAGACCGTGTTCTCCTGGCCGGGAATCGGGCGTCTGGTGTATGATTCCATTTCCAAGAGGGATGTCCCCATGGTTACCGGGGCGATCATTATGTGTTCGATTCTGATGTGCATCATCAACCTGGTGGTGGATTTGATTTATGCGTTCTTTGATCCGAGAATCAAGGCACAATACAGCAAGAAGGGGTGATAGGATGGGTCAGGCAAGTGAAATTAAAAATCAGTATAAAAAACGTACCCTGTTTCAGGAGACCTGGCGGCGTCTGGTAAAGAACCGGGGCGCCATGCTGGGGATGGGATTTTTGCTGCTGTTGGTTTTGGCTGCAGCGCTCAGCCCGGTTATCTTTGATTATGAGGTGGATGTTATCGGGCAGAACATGCAGGACCGGCTGATGGGCCCCTGCGCGGCCCACTGGTTCGGGACGGATGAATATGGCCGGGATTTGTTTGCCCGCGTGGTCTACGGCGCCCGCTATTCTCTGATTATCGGAGTGGGCTCTGTGCTTTTGGGGCTTATTGTGGGAACCATTTTAGGTTCTCAGGCAGGGTTCCATGGGGGGATTACCGATTCCATCATCATGCGCGGCATTGATATTTTCTATTCCATTCCCAACATTATGACCGCAGTGGTAATCGTATCTTTGTTGGGGCCCAGCACGGTGAACTTAATGATCGCACTGGCATTTTCCTGCGCCAGCAGCTTTGCCCGTATCGTGCGTGCGTCTGTTATGACGATCCGTGACCAGGAATACGTGGAATCCTCGTATGCGATGGGGCTTCCCACCTGGAAGATTATTGTAAAACATATTCTTCCCAACTGTCTGTCTCCGATCATTGTGCAGATCACGCTTCTGATCGGAACCACGATCATTTCCGCATCTTCCTTAAGCTTTCTGGGAATCGGTGTTCCGGCTCCGGCTCCGGAGTGGGGGGCGCTGCTTTCTGCGGGGCGTGGCCATATTCGTGATGCCAGCTATATGTGTATCATTCCCGGCCTGGCGATTATGTTTACGGTGCTGGCACTGAACCTTCTGGGGGACGGCCTGCGGGATGCACTGGATCCGAAGCTGAAAAAATAGGAGGAGGTACATAGTATGGCTGAAGAGTTAGTTCTTGATATAAAAAACCTTGCTGTCCATTATGTGACGGAGGATGCGGATGTCCATGCGGTCAATGGCATTGACATCGCGATTGGCAAAAAGAGAACCCTGGGGCTGGTGGGGGAGACCGGTGCAGGAAAGACCACCACGGCACTGTCTATTTTAAACCTGGTGCCCAATCCGCCGGGGGTGATCAAAAGCGGGGAGATTTACCTGGAAGGAAAGGATGTCCTGAAGATGTCTCCGTCAGAGCTGGAAAAGATGCGCGGCAATGATGTGGCCATGATTTTCCAGGATCCCATGACTGCCTTAAACCCGGTTATGACGGTTGGCGACCAGATTGGGGAGAGTATCGCGATCCATCAGAACCTTTCCAAAAAGGATGCCTTTGAGAAGGCCAAGGAAATGCTGAAAATGGTGGGCATTGCGGAGAGCCGTGCCTATGACTATCCCCATCAGTTTTCCGGCGGGATGAAGCAGCGGGTGGTAATTGCCATCGCGCTGGCCTGCAGCCCTCAGCTTCTGATTGCGGATGAGCCCACCACGGCCCTGGATGTGACCATTCAGGCGCAGGTTTTGGAGCTGATGAAGCAGCTGATCCGGGAAAAGGAGATGTCCATGCTTTTAATCACCCATGACTTAGGCGTGGTTGCCGAGGTGTGTGAGGATGTGGCTGTGATGTATGCGGGAAGGATTGTGGAGAAGGGCACAGCGGATGATGTGTTTAACCACATGCGCCATCCCTACACGGAGGGGCTGTTTGACTCCCTGCCCAATCTAAAGGAGCGGGGGGAGGAACTGGTGCCCATCAAGGGACTGATGCCAGACCCGTCCGATCTGCCGCCGGGCTGCGCGTTTGCGCCCAGATGCCCATATGCAACCGAGGCCTGCACCCAGGCAGTTCCTGCATTGGCTGCGGTGGAAGGCAGCCCGACACATTTTGTAGCCTGCAGTGCTTACAATAATCCGGAATTCAGCTTAAGGGGGAATAAAGATGGCAGGTAAAACGATTCTTGAGGTTCAGAACCTTACCAAATTTTTCAATACCCCGGGCGGCCAGCTCCATGCCGTGGACGGCGTAAGCTTTACCATTGAGGAGGGGCGTACCCTGGGGATTGTAGGAGAGTCCGGCTGCGGGAAGTCCACCACCGGAAGAACCATATTAAAGCTTTTGGAGCCCACCGGCGGCAAGATCTTATTTGACGGCCAGGATATCACCGGCTACAGCCGCAAGCAGATGCGCCCTCTGCGCCAGGAGATGCAGATGGTGTTCCAGGATCCCTTTTCTTCCCTGGATCCGCGTCAGACGGTGATGCAGCTTATCAGTGAGCCGATTATCGAGCACAAGCTTCTGAAAGCGAAAAGCGATATCGAGGAGCGCACCCTGGAACTGATGCGCACCGTGGGCTTGGCAGACCGGTACATGAACGTGTACCCCCATGAGTTAGACGGCGGAAGGCGCCAGAGAATCGGCATTGCCCGTGCCCTGGCAGTGAACCCCAAGCTGATTGTCTGTGATGAGCCGGTATCGGCGCTGGATGTGTCCATCCAGGCCCAGATTTTGAACCTGCTGAAGAAGCTGCAGGCAGATTTGGGGCTGACCTACATCTTCATCACCCATGACCTGTCGGTAGTGAAATATTTCTCCGATGACATCGCGGTGATGTACCTGGGGCAGATGGTGGAGAAGGCGCCGTCGGATCTTCTGTTCCAGAACCCGCTCCATCCCTATACCAAGGCGCTGCTCTCTGCGATTCCTCTGCCTATCGTGGGCAAGGAGAAGCCGGAGAGGCAGCTGATTCGGGGCGAGATCACTTCCCCGGTGAACCTGCCGGATGAGTGCCGCTTCTGGAAACGGTGTGACTGCACAGAAGACCGGTGCCGGAACGGGAACCCGAAACTTCGTGAGGTGGAGCCCAGCCATTTTGTGGCTTGTAGCTGTGTGTAAGAGAAACGGCAGGTATTTGGATGAAATGCCGGAAATAATCGTTTTGTCACGTTTCGTTTTGTGTAAAAAGGCGGGTTGACAAATTTGGCTGATAGGTATACTATATGTGTCACAGAATATTTAAGAAACCGTTGAGAAAGAGGAGTAAGCATTTTCCGGAGATCACAGAGAGCCGCAGGAGGTGGGATTGCGGTATGGACGGGTTTGCCGAATGGACTTTTGAGGGCAGGTTTGAAACCGGGGACGGGAGTAGGGGCTGACGGAGAACGCAACCGTTATTTTGCGGCGTATATGATGGTATACGTAGTGAGTGGGCATATGCCAATTTGAGTGGTACCGCGGATAAAATTCGTCTCAAATGCAGGAAACTGTGTTTGGGGCGTTTTTTTATTTCACTATTTTTGTAAGGAGGAAGACGGTTATGAGGAAAAACAGGAAGATGGTTATGGCGGCAGCAATGGCAGCAGCAATGCTGGCCGGATGTTCCTCGGGGAAGCAGGCAGAAACGGCTCCGGCAGCAGGCGGCAGGGAGGACGGGGATTCCTATGTGGTCGGCATCGGGCAATTTGCAGAGCATGGTTCGCTTGACAACTGCCGGGAGGGCTTTTTAAAAGGCCTGGCAGAGGAAGGGATAGTGGAAGGGGAGAACCTTACGGTCTTGTATGAAAATGCGCAGACGGACGGCGGGACCGCCAGCCAGATCATGGCGAATTTCCTGGCCAAGGATGTGGACATGATCTGTGCCATTGCCACCCCGATTGCGCAGAGTGCATACAGTGCCGCCAGGGATACACAGGTTCCGGTAATTTATACGGCAGTGACAGACCCGGTATTGGCGGAGTTGGCAGGCGGGGACGGGACACCGGTGGGGGAGGTTACCGGCACCAGTGATAAGCTGCCGGTGGAGGAGCAGCTGGGGATGATCCGGGAAATGCTGCCGGATGCCAAGACGATCGGTATTTTATACAGCACCAGCGAGATTAATTCGGCATCCACGATCGAGGAATACAAGCAGGCGGCTCCCAAATACGGATTTGAGATTGTGGAGAGCGGCATTTCCGGCACGGCGGATATCCCGCTGGCAACGGATAGCCTGTTAGAAAAGGTAGACTGCCTGAATAACTTGACGGACAATACCGTGGTCAGCGTGCTTCCCATGATCTTAGACAAAGCGGCAAAGAAAAACATCCCGGTATTCGGAAGCGAGATTGAGCAGGTGAAGATCGGCTGCCTGGCCACCATGGGGCTGGATTATGTGTCCCTGGGCGTCCAGACCGGGAAGATGGCGGCAAAGGTGCTGAAAGGGGAGGAAAAGGCCAGCGGGATGAAGTTTGAGGTGATCACGGAGGCATCCTTCTATGGCAATACCAAGGTGGCAGAAAACCTGGGAATCACTATCCCGGAGGAACTGGCGGCTTCGGCAGCCGGGCTGTTTGATGAGATTGTGGCAGAGTAAGAGAAGGCCGGAGGAAGAAAATGTCGATTATTATTGGAATATTGGAGGAGGGGCTGATCTATGCCATCCTGGCGTTGGGGGTCTATATCACGTATAAGATCCTTGATTTCCCGGATCTTTCGGTGGACGGCACATTCCCGTTAGGGGCAGCGGTGACTGCCATGCTGATTTTAAAGGATGTCCCCCCGGTGCTGACGCTGTTTTTGGCTTTTTTGGCAGGGGCGCTGGCAGGCTGCGTGACCGGTTTCATCCATGTGAAATTAAAGGTGCGTGACCTTTTGTCCGGGATCATTGTGATGACGGCGCTGTATTCGGTGAACTTGCGGATTGCCGGGAAGGCGAACCTGCCGATATTCAGCAAGGATACGATTTTTGGCAATGCTTTTTGGGACCGTGCAGTCCCGGAACCTGTGAAGCCGTTTTTGGTTGTGCTGGTATTGCTTGTTATTACCGTTTTGTGCAAGGTTTTGCTGGATCTCTATCTCAATACACGTTCCGGCTATCTGCTGCGGGCAGTGGGGGACAATGATGTGCTTGTCACCTCCCTGGCCAAGGATAAGGGCATGGTAAAAGTGGCCGGGCTGGCGATTGCCAATGGCTTTGTGGCTTTGGCCGGGTGTGTCTATTGCCAGCAAAAAGGGTTTTTCGAGATCAGCACGGGTACCGGTGCGATTGTGATCGGCCTTGCCAATGTGATCATCGGCACCAAAATATTCCGGCATCTAGGCCTGTTTGCCGCCAAAAAGGACGGGCAGGGCAGGCTGAAGGCGACGACGGCAGTAGTCCTGGGCTCTTTGGTATACCGCGGCTGCGTGGCGTTTGCCATCTCTTTGGGGATGGCGGCATCGGATTTAAAGCTGGTGACTTCGGTGCTGTTTTTGGCCATCCTGGTGATGAGCAGCCATAAAGGGAAGAAGGTGAACGCACATGCTTGAACTGCTCCATATTGATAAATATTATAATGCCGGGACTGTCCATGAGATGTGCATGTTCCAGGATTTTTCCATGAGGCTGGAGGCAGGCCAGTTTGTCTCCGTGGTGGGCAGCAACGGCTCCGGAAAGACCTCCCTTTTGAATATTATCTGCGGAAGCATCCCGCTTGACGGAGGGCAGATCTGCATCAACGGCGAGGACATTACCCATATGCCGGAGTACCGCAGGCAGCGGCGGATCGGACGGGTATACCAGAACCCGGCGATGGGTACCTGCCCGAGCATGACGATTTTGGAAAACATGTCCCTGGCAGACAATAAGGGGAAGCCCTTTAACCTGTGCCGGGGGACGAATAAGAAGCGGATCGGTTATTACCGGGAACAGCTGCGCTTTTTGGGGCTGGGGCTGGAGGATAAACTCCATGTGAAGGTAGGGGCGCTTTCCGGCGGGCAGAGGCAGGCGATGGCGCTTTTGATGTCCACCATGACCGATATTGAATTTTTGATCCTGGATGAGCATACGGCAGCCCTGGACCCGAAGACTGCGGAGGTAATCATGGAACTGACCGGGAGGGTGGTGCGGGAGAAGAAGCTGACCACCATCATGGTGACCCACAACCTGCGCTATGCGGTAGAGTACGGCGACCGCCTGGTGATGATGCACCAGGGCCAGGCAATTATGGATGAATCAGGGGCCGGGAAAGCTGCCATCAGGATTGAGGACATCCTCGATAAATTCAACGAAATAAGCATTGAATGCGGGAATTAATTCCATTCCGCAGGGTTTTACCATAAAAATTTAGAATAGTTTTATAAACAAACCGCACTTCTTATGGTATAATGTCTATGAAAGCGAAGAGAGCCCAGACAACCGGGCACACATACCGCCTCATATACACCATAAAGGAGTGCGTTTTGATGAAGATGCGAACCCGGCTGCTGATTGCATTTCTTTTTTTCAGCTTATTGCCGATAGTTTTTGCCGGGATGCTGATTTCCATGAACCGGCTGTTTTTGCTTTACCAGTTTGACGATTTTGAGCCGGAAGTAAAGAGCATGGTAGTGCAGATGATGGTTTCCGGCCTTTTTATGCTTTTGTTTATTTCTGCGGCGCTGACCATGTGGGTTTACCGTTCCGTAGTGCGCCCGATCAGCAAGCTGCAGGAGGCTGTCCGCAAGATCCGGGACGGCAACCTGGATTTTACCATGGATGTGGAGGACGATGATGAGATCGGGCAGCTGTGCCAGGATTTTGAGGAGATGCGCATGCGCCTGAAGGCGAATGCAGAGGAGAAGATTCAGGACGACCTTGAAAGCAAGGAACTGATCAGCAATATTTCCCATGACTTAAAGACGCCGATCACGGCAATTAAAGGTTATGTGGAAGGGATTATGGACGGGGTGGCATCCTCGCCGGAAAAGTTAGATAAGTATATCAGGACCATATACAATAAAGCCAATGACATGGACCGGCTGATTGATGAACTGACCTTTTACTCTAAGATAGACACCAACAAGATCCCTTATACCTTTTCTAAGATCAATGTAGGCGGGTATTTCCGTGACTGTGCCGAGGAGGTAGGGCTGGATATGGAATCCCGGGGGATTGAGTTCCGTTATTTAAATGATGTCAGCGACGATGTGGTTGTGATTGCGGATGCGGAGCAGATGAAGCGGGTGATCAATAATATTATCGGGAACTCGGTCAAATATATGGATAAGCCCCGCGGCCTCCTCAATATCCATATCAAGGATGTGGGGGATTTTGTCCAGGTGGAGATTGAGGACAATGGCAGGGGGATCGCTTCCAAGGACCTGCCCAATATTTTCGACCGTTTTTACCGTACGGATTCCTCGCGCAATTCCTCCCAGGGCGGAAGCGGGATCGGGCTTTCGATTGTACGCAAGATCGTAGAGGACCATGGAGGACGGATTTGGGCCACCAGTAAGGAAGGGGCCGGCACAAAGATGCACATTGTATTAAGAAAATATCAGGAGGTTTTACAGCATGAGCAGGATACTGATCATTGAGGATGAGACCAGTATTGCGGAACTGGAGCGGGACTATCTGGAACTGAGTGATTTTGAGGTGGAACTGGAGGAGGAGGGTTCCAAGGGGCTGGAACGAGCGCTGAATGAAGATTTTGACCTGATGATTTTAGACCTGATGCTGCCTGGGATGGACGGATTTGAGATTTGTAAGAAGTTTCGTGAGGCGAAGAATACGCCGATTATCATTATCTCGGCCAAGAAGGAGGATATCGACAAGATTCGCGGCCTGGGGCTGGGGGCGGATGATTATATGACAAAACCGTTCAGCCCAAGTGAGATGGTAGCGCGCGTGAAGGCTCATCTGGCCCGCTATGAACGCCTGATCGGGAGCGGGAACTCGGAGAATGAGGTGATAGAGATCCGTGGGCTTAAGATCGACAAGACAGCCCGCAGGGTATGGGTCAACGGGGAAGAAAAGAATTTCACCACCAAGGAGTTTGACCTGCTGACATTTTTGGCGCAGAACCCCAACCATGTCTATACCAAGGAGGAATTGTTCTCCAAGATTTGGGACATGGAGTCGATCGGGGATATCGCCACCGTGACTGTGCATATCAAGAAAATCCGGGAAAAGATTGAGTTCAACACGGCTAAGCCGCAATATATAGAGACAATCTGGGGGGTCGGCTACCGGTTTAAGGTGTAAATGAAAATAAAGATAGCTGATAATCCTTGTATTTACAATAAAAAACCGATTTCTATCTTTACAAAATCATCTTTCATACTACCAAGAATACTACCAAAATTTTTGGAATGTGCTATACTGTCATTTAAGGGAAAGACAGGGCATGGAAAGGACAGGACATGAGGAAAGATGATGTAAGGGAAACAGGGATTGCAGGTATCAAACAGCGGATTAAAGACGGAAAATATGTGGTTTCTTTAGATTTAGGTCGGGAGATTGTGACAGACCCAAAGACGGGAAAGCGCAAGGAACGGCAAAAAAAGTCTACAAGGGTAGTAAGTACGCTGAAAGAGGCAAAAGCCCTTATAGGAGAGAATAACGCAGCCAAACGGCGGAAGAAAATCACAGGAACCACCGGAAAGGTTTATATTGAGAATGTAATCAATGATTATAAGGCGAAGTATTATGAGAGCGACAAAAATTGGAGTGATTCCTATAAGCAACAGAAAAACTCCCAGCATAAACATTTCATTAATTATTTTGGAAATTTGGATTTAAAGAAGGTGGATACCGCAGATATCGAGGATTATTTTCTTTATTGCCAGAATGATTTAAACTTATGTGCCAATACGATTCAAAAACATAAATGTCATCTGATAGACCTTTGGCGGTTTATGAAGAAAAACTATTCTAAATACGGTATCAATGAAAATGTGGTTTTAGACGCAGATTATGGAAAAATTCAGAGATATAAAGCAATTGCATTAACGATAGAGCAAATCAATATTCTTTTAACACAATGTTTGTTGGAAGATGATAGAAGCGTTCTTCTCATGGTAGGGCTTCCGGCTTTGGCAGGTATGCGGCGATCAGAATTGTGTGGACTAAAGCGTGAGAAGATAGACTTTGAAAAAAAGGAAATTTTGGTTGATAAAGCCAGGGTACAAATCAACACAGGTTCCATAGAGAAATTGCCAAAAGGGGAAAAAGCAAGAGTAACTTGCATTTGTAATGTATTGGAAAAATTTATACGGTTAGCTTATGTACAACAGGAGGAATGGACACAGGGAAAGAAGATTTTTTGTGGTGATTATGTTTATCTGACAAAGACAAATCTTGTCAATGATTACCTTCCGCATCCGGGAAAAGTAAGCCGCAGATTTAAGGAACTACAAACGAGGATTAATAAACGTTTAGAAAAGACAGGAGAAAAACCATTACCCTCAATCCGTTTGCATGATTTGCGGCATAGCTTTATTAGCATACTTTTGAATAGTGGTGAGGTTAATCCTTTTCAGGTTTATGGTTGCGCAGGCCATGTGATAGAAGATAATACATCAACAAAAACATATTGGCATGACCAAGGCAGCAGACAGGAAATTTTAGATTTTTTAAACAAGAATATAAAAGTTGATTTTTCAGTAATGAAAAATAGTTGACAGACAAGGCCGGAGAGGAATTAATCTCCGGCCTTTTGTGGGGGTGCAAATTTTTCCGACTTACTATAATATCATTATACTCATATTATCTCTCCTCTTAACCTGAAGCGGGCGAACTTTTATTCCGTGTTTTTTTAATTCCATAACATACTCTTTATATACACGAAAGAGAGGATATGATTATGGGATTATTTAAAACACAAATAATGGGATTCATGGAAGAACACCCACAGTATGAATATATTTTTGATGATATTGAGGACGATGAAGAACCTGATTTAGAACAATTTAATTTTTCGTTTGATATTTGGAATACTTTGCAGCACTGTAAAGACAAGGAACCGGATAAATTAGTACAGGATTTTATATATGATTTGTTTCCGGTTCTAAAGGGAAATGAATGTATTTGGGCTATGGCATCTGTCGGTGCATTAACATATAATTTCTCATTTGAAGATATTGATACAGCTGTAAAAGGATTATATGTGTTGGCAAAAGAAAATGTAAATCTATATTTTTCACCGGCAATTTTTTGCGGGTGGCGAAAAGATAAAAATGTACGTCATATTAACACAATTTATATAGATATTGACGATGTAGAAGGAATTGATTTTTCAATAATGAGCCAAGAAGAAATTGAGCAGTATTTATTAGATACCTTCCATCTTATACCGGAAATGCTGCCCAACTGGTTAGTAACCAGCGGTCATGGATTACACCTTTATTATCTGATTGAAACACTTAATTTAAAGAAACAGAATGACAGCGAATTAAGGCTAAAATATACAGATTATTTGATTACCCGTTTTAAAGCGGATATTGCTTGCCGGAACAAATCAAGAATATTGCGTTTTCCTTATAGCCGCAACGTAAAACATATAGATGATGTTAAAACCACAAGATTATTTCATATGAATCTGTCAGAAGATAGAACAATAGAACGATTAAATTATTTTGCATATTCTCAATATGAAATGGATACATATATGGAGGAATGTAAAGCCAGACGGGCGGAGAAACGCAGACAGACCATGATTGCAAATGGAACATACAGACGTAAAAAAACAGTACTTAAAGTAACCAAGAAAAAGGAATCTCCAAAGATAAAAAAATCAATAATTAAAATAACAAAAGATTCTCATTTATGGATAGCATCACACCCGGAACTAAAATGCAGTTTTAAACCTTTATCATCTAAAGCAAGGTATCGAAAGATTGTCCGTGATTTGCATAACTGGGCCGCAATAAGAAACGGTGTCCCAAAAGGATACCGCGCCATTTTTACCCATATTTTAACAGTATATATGAAACGTATGTTTATATCGGAAGAGGATACAATCATTTGCGCAAGCCATTATGTTGATGAAGATTTTATGGAGGAAGCAAAAGCAATTATCCAGTGTATATATGCAAGTAATACGGAATATATGTATCGTAATGAGCATATCGCTGAATTGTTGGATTTTACAGAAGAAGATTTAAAAAATTCATTTGCCAATTACACGGAGGGGCAGAGAAAAGAAGCACGTAAAAGAGCCGTAGATAGTTATGATAATAAACGTTTAGGAGCAAAACGGACAGAATCACAGCAAAAGAAGATAGAGCGATACAACTATATTAAAGAACACCCAGAACAGACTGCTAATGAACTTTCTAAAATCTTAAAATGCTCTATCCGTACAATAAAATATGAACGTGCTAAAATCAGACAAGAAAAAAATTGAGTGGATAACCCACTCAATTTTTAGTTGCTTTTCTCTATTTTCACAACATCACTGACGGAGCAATCTAAAATTGTACATAATTTTTCAAGAGTAAGCACAGTAACATTGGCATTGTGTTGAAGGTTATAAATCGTCTTTTTCTCAATGCCTTGCTTAATCAACTGGTATGTGGTTATCTTTTTCTTTTTCATTGTTTGCCAAAGCGGCTCATAACTATACATAGATTACACCTCTTTTTAACTATACTTTGTAAAAAAGGGGTTGAATATCCAGATTATAATCTGTATAATAGAAGGCGGCGAAAACTGGATTTTCCGCCTAAAATCTATTTTCAAAGGAGTAACGTCAATGAGAAGAAAAGCAACAACAATAGCATTAACAGCGGTCATGGCAATATCCATGAGCAACACCGCCTTTGCGGCAGGCTGGCAGAAAGACAACACAGGCTGGTGGTGGCAGAATGACAATGGCAGTTATCCGTCAAATACGTGGCAATGGGTTGACGGAAATCATGACGGGGTTTCAGAGTGCTATTATTTTGACGGAAATGGCTATATGCTGGCAAATACCACAACGCCAGACGGTTATGTAGTAAATGCTGACGGTGCATGGGTGGTTAGCGGTACAGTACAGACAAAAGCAGCAGAAGCACAAACCGCAACCGAGAATCAAGAGCAAAGCAGCGTAGATATTTACGGAAACTATGTAAATCCCTATGGTGAAGTAATTACTTTAACAAATGAAAATGGTGCTCTGATTTTAAGGTATTACGAGGATAAAGGTGGAGAAATGGAAATTCTTGCATCTGCGATGCAGAAAGTCAATGATACGACCTATCAAAGTACTACTTATGAGGCTGTAAATATTAAATTTACCAATAATACAACATTTACTTTTTATGACGGAATAGTATATACAAAGCAGTAATTAGAGTGACTAAACTATATAGAAAAATGCGTCCAATACTGGGCGCATTTTTTGCTATCTCTCTAAGGATTCATCATCAAGTTTTTTATAATATTCCTTTTCAAATATATCACGAACTTTTTCAAATTCATCAGAATCATAAGATAATAATTGGGCTTTTTGATATTCATCAAAATTGAATTTATGTTTTTGCTCATATTCCTCATAATATTCATCAAAAACTGGCTGCATTTGTTTTATTAAATCTCTTGCAAGGCTTAAATCACCAAAGGTAATACTGAGGGATTCCTCAAATTCTTTCCAGTCATTTAGTGAAATAATTACAACTGGCTTTCCTTTGTGTTTTGCGTGAATTTTAGCTGGCATGAGCAAATAATCATCAAGACATAAATCGAATAAAATTCTTTGTTGATGTAATATTTCATGGTATGCCCATTTTTTAAAATTATCTTTGTTTATAGTTATTTTGTTATTTTCCATAATTATTTATCACCTCATTAGTATTATGATAAAAGCATTAGAAAAAGAGCGTTTTTATTACCTCTTTTTAGAGAATATCGGATAGAAAAGAAATTATCAAGAATGCTTTCGCACCGCTTTGCGGCTTTGTTCTTGACAATTCCTTTTCTATCCGATTAAGTGTAATCAAGAGGTAAATGGATAGGTGCGCTGCACCAACTTTATATGCTGAATGTTAACGGCTTCTCTCCCTCACATTTTCCTTTAATAAAGATGATTTTCCAAGAGCAATCTTAACAGCACGATTTATAGTTGAAAGGATTTCAGGTTTCTCTTTGATTGCCTGAACTAAATTCATAAGTGATTTTTGGTAAATATCTTTATAAGTGGAGATTTCTTGCTTTTGGTATTCTATTTCCTTTGCTAAAGCCTTGTAAGATTCATTGTCCAGATGTTTATTTTTGTTTTGATGTTCGTCCTCAATATCTAACCCTTGTTCTCTGGCTAATTGCCGTAAGGCTTCCCTTTCTTGTTTTTGCCATTCCATAGTGTTATTCTTTTTTCGGTTTATGCTTTTGCCATAACCCATTTGTTCTAATGCTTTATCAAGACTGTTACGAACCTTTTGACCTTTTTCAAAATATGCCATAGGGATAAAATCTATATGGATATGTGGTGTGGATTCATCACGGTGCATCACGGCATTAAAAATATAAAGTTGCGGATTTCTTTTGATAAAACCTTTCATATATTCATTGAGTATCTTTTCCGCTAGTGCCGCATTTTGTGTGTCGTATCCACAAGTGCTTTTATCTCCAACTTGTACAATCCATTCGTAAAATTCTTTTGGTGAGTGCTTGCTTTTGCTGGAGCGTAATTTTTCGAGATAAGAACCTTGAAAACGTCTGTCTTTGCGTACTGAATTATTATATGATTCAAAAGACTCTTTAAAACAAATGTCATAAGCCTTTTCTAATGACTGACGTTTGAATGTATGATTATATGGTGTACGCTGTTGGTTCACATTTAGGGGAATAAAATCCCTGTTGTTGTGTGCCAGGTATCCAACACCTTTTCTTCCGCTGATGTTCATTTGTGTATACCTCCTGAGAGTGTTTTTTGTATATAGTAGGAATGATTAAAATGACATTTTAATCACTCACTATTAGAATGTCATTTCGCTATGCTCCATAACATTCTATCGTTCGCCCTGCCGGGAGCCGTTTCGGCTTTAAATCATACTGGAAAGTTACAAAAATATTGACTTTATTGTATAAAAAGTTTATACTTATCTTAGATTTCTCTTAGTTGATACGCCTGTCACGTTATCCATGAAAGGGGATACCCGTAGTGGTAAACCACTTGCGGAGTAGGTTAAGGCATTTGGTTTGTGACCTATGTACCGACTTCCTTATTATGAAATAATTGAACCTGTTTCTATGCGAGAGGTAAAATTATGAAGGAGAAATCAATTATTGCTGGGTACTATGAAATGAATGTTTTGAGAGAAAAACTATTTTTACAGCCAAGGGATTTAATGTATATTATGGGAGTGTCAGAAAACACAATTTATAAATATCTGAAAACAGCTCCTTTTAGAACGGCGAAAGTCGGACGGCGTATAGTGATTTTTTCAAATTCGTTCTGGGAGTGGTATGACGGCAAAATTGCATAGGGGAAGAGGTGCGAAAGCACCTCCTTCTTTTTAGGGTATGTATGATAGAGTGATTTTTGCATCTTTTCTTTGTGGTAGTATGATACTACTATACTACCGGAAATACTACCAAACTCTGTGTGGTTAGAAAAAAAAGAAGAGGATAGATAAAGTAAGATAAGGAAATGACCGTCCAGCAGATAAGGCCAGCCAAGGTAAAAGTGGTTAGGTGCGGTTAAATACGTTAAGAGTTGTAGTATACCGGTTTAAGGTGTAAATAAAGCCTGGCGAAAATCTATTTGACAAATAAGGAAAATTGTGTTAGAGTTAAAGCCGCTGATGTGAGAGGATTCGGGGTTGTCCTGGAACCTCTCATTTTATTTCCATAGATAAGCTTTTAAGGGGAGCCATGCCTTGCTGCTTTGGAAGGGGTTTAAAGGGCAGGCCGGATAGAATAAAAACAAGAGCAAGAAAGTTGAGGAAAGGGAATGGAAAATATAAAATTTGAGGAACTGGGGCTGAACGGGAAGATCCTAAAGGCCGTGACGGACATGGGGTTTGAGGAGGCTACGCCGATTCAGGCTAAGGCGATTCCCGTGCAGATGGAAGGCCAGGACATGATCGGCCAGGCACAGACGGGGACGGGGAAGACGGCTGCTTTTGGGATCCCTCTTTTGCAGAGGATTGATACCAAAAACAAGAAACTGCAGGCCATGGTGCTGTGCCCCACCAGGGAACTGGCCATCCAGGTGGCGGAGGAGATCCGCAGCCTGGCAAAGTATATGCATGGGATAAAGGTTCTCCCGGTTTACGGGGGGCAGGATATCGTGCGCCAGATCCGTTCCTTAAAGGATGGCGCCCAGGTGATTATCGGTACCCCGGGGAGGGTGATGGACCATATGAGGCGCCATACCGTGAAGCCGGACCAGGTTCATACCGTGGTGATGGATGAGGCGGATGAGATGCTGAACATGGGTTTTTTGGAGGACATGGAGACCATCCTAAGCCAGCTGCCGCAAGAGAGGCAGACCATCCTCTTTTCGGCTACGATGCCGGATGCGATCATGAAGATAGCCCGCACGTTCCAAAAGGATCCCCAGGTTATCCGGGTGGTGAAAAAGGAACTGACCGTGCCGAAGGTGACCCAGTACTACTATGAGGTGAAGCCGAGAACCAAGGTGGAGGTGATGTGCCGCCTGCTGGATATGTACGCGCCGAAACTGTCGGTGGCTTTCTGCAATACCAAACGGCAGGTGGACACGCTGGTGGAGGAGCTGCAGGGCAGGGGATATTTTGCGGAGGGGCTCCATGGGGACCTGAAGCAGGCACAGAGAGACAGGGTAATGAACAGCTTCCGCAATGGGCGCACGGAGATTTTGGTAGCCACAGACGTGGCCGCCAGGGGGATTGACGTGGATGACGTGGAGGCAGTGTTTAACTATGACATCCCGCAGGATGACGAGTATTACGTCCACAGGATCGGCAGGACTGGCCGGGCAGGGCGCGAAGGGATCGCCTTCAGCCTTGTGGTGGGGCGGGAGGCATATAAGCTGCGGGATATCCAGCGCTACTGTAAGACCAGGATCATCCCCCAGGCGATCCCTTCTTTGGATGACGTCACGGAGATTAAAGCAGAGAAGGTGCTGTCCCAGGCCAAGCAGCTGATCGGGGAGCTGCAGCTAGACCGGGTTGCCCGCATCGTGGAGAAAAAACTCCTGGAGGAAGATTATACCTCCCTGGAACTGGCGGCGGCGCTGTTGCGGATGAGCATGGGCGAGGAGAGCCAGGATATTATCGATGACTACCGGGAAGCGCGTTCCTTAGAGGATCTGGACCGGTATGCCAGGGAAAGGCGTTTCCGCGATTCGGAAAGGAATTATGGGCGGAAAGGCTGGGGGAAAGGAAGCAAAGGATTCCCTTATGAGGACGAGGGCCAAGGCCAAAGAAGAGGCGGGAAGCGGGCAAGGGCGAACAGAGGCTCCGGCATGGCAACCTTGTTTTTAAACATCGGGAAAGAACAGAAAATAAAATCCGGTGATATCTTAGGGGCAGTGTCCGGGGAGAGCGGTATGCCGGGAAAACTGGTGGGGAGCATTGACATGTATGATAAGTATACCTTTGTGGAGGTGCCGGAGGACTGTGCAGACGAAGTGCTAGAGTGCATGAAGCATGCAAAAATCCGGGGGAAAAGGGTGCATGCAGAGCGGGCAAACCACTGAATATTATTTGACGAAAGAAGAAAACAGGAGTATAATTGAAGATGCCTGCAGGCATGCGGCAGGCAGCAAGTTAAAGGCAGGAAGGAGGATGCATGGAGAGAGAGCAGGTGCTCCGGGAGACGGAGCTTTTTGTGCTGGATATGGATGGGACATTTTATCTGGGGGACCGGATCCTGGACGGAGCATTGGAATTTCTTGGGCAGGTGGAGCGCCTGGGGAAGAGGTTTGTATTTTTTACAAACAATTCGTCGCGTTCGCCAAAGGAGTACATAGAAAAATTAGCCCGGATGGGCTGCCGGATTACACGGCAGCAGATCATGACTTCAGGTGATGTGATGGTACAGTATCTGAAGGGCTTTTATCCGGGGAAGTCTATATACCTTTTGGGTACGCCGGCTTTGGAGGAGAATTTCCGGGAGCATGGCATATATCTGACCTCGGATATGCCGGATGCCGTGGTAGTGGGCTTTGATATGACCCTGACTTATGAAAAGCTGGAGCGGGCGTGTACGTATATCCGCAATGGGGCTGATTTTTTGGCAACACATCCGGATATTAACTGCCCGACCGCAGAGGGGTTTATCCCTGATTGCGGCGCCATGTGCGCGGCAATTGCATTATCAACGGGGAAGGAGCCGCGCTATGTGGGCAAGCCCTATCCGGAGACTGTAGACATGGTGCTGGAACTTACCGGGGCAAGGCGGGAGCGGGTGTCTTTTGTGGGAGACCGGCTGTACACGGATGTGAAGACCGGGGTAAACAACGGCGCGCGCGGGATCCTGGTGCTCTCCGGCGAGGCGACGGCGGCGGATATTGCGGAGTCGGACGTGAAGCCGGATGCCGTGTTTGCAGGGCTTGGCGAGATGGGCGGACTGCTAAAGCAGTTTGAAAGGTGAAGTAAAAGCAAAAGAAACAAAAAAGCAAGATTTGCAGGAGGAAAGCAGCAATGGCTATAATTGAGAAGCTGGCGGATATGGCAGGGGTCACCCCTTAGGTATTTATGATTTCCGTCGGTGTCTTTGTGGTGTTATTTATCATTATCTTTATTAAGATCAGCATGGATGAGAAAAAGGGCGTGAACAGCCAGGAGAAGGAGGATATCCGCAAGATCATCAGCAACCTGGTTCCTGACGGCGCCCAGTATACGGCGGCGTATGCCCACAGCAAGGAGGTATATGGCGGCCCGCGGATGAAGCGGGAGGTTTACCACTATTATGCGGTAGGATTCCGCCCGGACCAGGCGGACCATCTGTGGGTGGTTCCGATCGGCGTGGAGGGCGGCAAGATTGTTTATACGGAGCCGATCAAGGCCAGTGCCGAGACCCTTGTCTATGTGGGCGGCAATGTCCATCAGCTGCTTTTGCAGTTCCCGGGCGGGAAGAAGAACCTCTACATCATTACTGTGGACAGCAGCAACACGAAGCTGGGGAAGGAGTGCCAGGTGAATATCCAGCAGCCGGAGGAAGCGGCGGCCTTCAAGCAATTTGCGGAGGCTTTCCAGGAATCCGTGAACCGTGAACTTGGCGTGGATAAGAAGGGGCGTGCACTGAAAAAATAAAGCACGCACAAGGATGGAAAACAGGAAGATGAGGAGCTAAGAACAGTGAAGATCGGGAATTTGGTCAGAAGCGTGAACAGGGGAGTGCTGACCCTTTTGGCTTTCGGAGGCATGCTTTTGTATTTGTCAGCTGCTGATTTTGTGGTGTCCTTTAAACCGGCGGTGAGTTTTGAGGAACTTTTGGAGGAGGACAAGGAACTCAAGCCAGGGAGCCATGTGAAGGGGAATGTCGTCTATGCCCTGGGGTATTTTGCTTCTGAGAGCACTTATACCAAGCGCAGCGACGGTTCGCGCAGCGGCAGCCGCAAATCAGGGAATTATTATATGATCCCGGCGGCGACAGGGTGTTTTGCGCTAAAGTGCCGCCAGTCAGATGTTGAGGCGCTCGATGGCCTGTCGGAGGAGACGTTTGATTATATGATGTCGGGCACCGAGCCTTCGACCGAGATTTTTATTGAGGGGAAGGCAGAATACCTGGAGGGGAAGCTGGCAGGGTACTATAAGGAATACCTGGCAGACTTGGGATATACAGAGGATGAGGCCGAACAGATGGGAGAGCCATTGGTGGTTCGTTATGTCAATTTTATGGCGGTACGGATCGGTTTCGTCCTGGGGCTTGTACTGGTGCTTTTGGGGATATTTTTGCTCCGTGCAGGGTATCTGCGGGAAGAGAGGGGATCCGGCCTTAGAAAGGCAGAGGATTTGCCTGGCTCCCCGTGAAAGAGCCGTAAACCAGAGGAAAGGGAAAAGTAAGGGAAGGCTGCAGGTAAGGCATGCATGGCGTGCTTTGCCTGCATTTTTATTTGGTTTGGGGAAAAACGATAGGACAATATATAAGTAAAACAGATAAAACAGATTAGATACATTAATTTTATTTATAAATATCTTTGTGCTATGATACAGTAAAGCGGATCACTTGAGGGTTGCAGGAAGTGAGAGGAAGGCGGACAGCCAAAGATCCGGATTCATAGAATTTCTAAAGGAGGGTTTGCTGTGAGCGTAAGGCGTGTGTTTGTGGAAAAGAAGCCCCAGTTCGCCGTGAAGGCGAAAGAACTGAAGGAGGAAATCGGGAGTTACCTGAATATCGGCACGGTGGAAAATGTGCGGGTGCTGATCCGGTATGACGTGGAGAATTTGTCGGATGCAGTTTACCGGCAGGCGCTGGCGACGGTATTTTCGGAGCCGCCGCTGGATTTTGTATATGAGGAGGAGTTCCCGGCGGAGGCTGGGGACACGGTGTTTTCCGTGGAGTATTTGCCGGGGCAGTTTGACCAGCGGGCGGATTCGGCAGAGCAGTGCGTGAAACTCTTAAAAGAGGACGAGGAGCCGGTGGTCCGGACGGCCACGACCTATGTGCTGTCAGGGGCATTGACCGGGGAGCAGAAGGCGGCAGTGAAGGCCTTTTGCATCAATCCGGTGGATTCACGGGAGGCGGATGAAGGGAAGCCGCAGACTTTGGTGGCTGTGTTTGATGTGCCAGAGGATGTGGCAAGCTTTGAGGGGTTTTGCGGACTGGACGAACAAGGCCTCCTAAAACTGTATGGCTCTTTGAACCTGGCAATGACGTTTCAGGATTTCCAGCATATTCAGGGATATTACCAGAAGGAGGAGCACCGGGAGCCGACGGTGACGGAGGTGAGGGTGTTGGATACCTACTGGTCGGACCATTGCCGCCACACAACATTTTCCACGGAACTGAAAAATGTGGCGATTACGGACGGGGATTATAAGGAGCCGATCCAGGGGACTTATGAACGGTACTTGGCAGACCGCGAGGTGCTTTATCAGGGGCGGGATGACAAGTTTGTATGCCTGATGGACCTGGCGCTGCTGGCAATGAAGAAGCTGCGGGCAGAGGGCAAGCTTGAGGACCTGGAAGAATCAGAGGAGATCAATGCGTGTAGCATCGTGGTTCCGGTTACCATTGACGGGGTGACGGAGGAGTGGCTGGTCAATTTTAAGAACGAGACACATAACCATCCGACGGAGATCGAGCCGTTTGGCGGTGCGGCGACCTGCTTAGGCGGTGCCATCCGTGACCCGCTTTCCGGGCGTACCTATGTCTACCAGGCGATGCGGGTGACCGGTGCGGCCGATCCCACGGTGCCTTTGGGCGAGACCATGAAGGGCAAGCTGCCGCAGAAAAAGCTGGTGAACGGAGCAGCCCTTGGATATAGTTCCTACGGCAACCAGATCGGGCTTTCGACCGGGTATGTGAAGGAAATCTACCATCCGGATTATGCGGCCAAGCGGATGGAGATCGGTGCGGTCATGGGGGCAGCCCCCAGGAAATACGTGAAGCGCCTGACCTCGGATCCGGGGGATATCATCGTATTGCTGGGCGGACGGACAGGGCGTGACGGGATCGGCGGCGCCACGGGGTCGTCTAAGGTGCATACGGAGGCATCCATCGAGGTCTGCGGTGCGGAGGTGCAGAAGGGCAATGCGCCTACGGAGAGAAAGATCCAGCGGCTGTTCTATAGGCCGGAGGTCAGCAGCATCATTAAAAAGTGCAATGATTTCGGCGCAGGCGGGGTGTCGGTGGCCATCGGTGAACTGGCGGCAGGGCTGGCCATTGACTTAGATAAGGTTCCCAAGAAATATGCGGGGCTGGACGGCACAGAGATTGCTATTTCCGAATCCCAGGAGCGGATGGCAGTGGTGCTTGCCCCGGAGGATGTGGAGAAATTTTTGGCTTATGCGGCTGAGGAGAACCTAGAGGCAGTCTCCGTGGCGGTAGTGACAAAAGAGCCGAGGCTGGTGATGAACTGGCGGGGCAAGACGATCGTGGATATCAGCCGGGCATTTTTGGATACCAACGGCGCACACCAGGAGGCGGATGTCGTACTGGAGGTTCCGTCCAGGGAAGGCAGCCTGTTTGCGAAAAAGGATGTGCCGGATGTGCGGCAGGCGTGGCTGCAGGCGCTGGCAGACTTAAACGTATGTTCGCAGAAGGGCCTGGTGGAGATGTTTGACGGCTCGATAGGCGCGGGGTCTGTATTGATGCCCTACGGCGGGAAGTACCAGCTGACGGAGACCCAGGCGATGGTGGCGAAGCTGCCGGTGCTTGAGGGAACTACGGATACGGTGACGATGATGAGTTATGGCTTTGACCCCTATCTGTCAAGCTGGAGCCCGTATCATGGGGCGGTCTATGCAGTGGCGGCTTCGGTGGCGAAAATTGTGGCGGCAGGCGGGGACTTTAGGAAGATCCGTTTTACGTTCCAGGAATATTTTAAGAGGATGACCGGGGACGCAAAGCGCTGGGGCGTGCCGTTTGCGGCGCTTTTGGGTGCTTATGAGGCACAGCTGGGCTTCGGGCTGCCTTCTATCGGCGGCAAGGACAGCATGTCGGGTACCTTCAACGATGAGCAGCACGGGGAGGTCAATGTGCCGCCGACGCTGGTATCCTTTGCGGTGGATGTGGCCAGCCATAAGGACATCATCACACCGGAATTTAAAAAGGCAGGCAGCAAGATCGTGGTGTTCCGGGCAGAACGGGACGGGTATGACCTGCCGGTTTACGGCCGGCTGACGGATGGATACGCAAAACTGACGGAGGATATCCGTGCCGGGCGCGTGCTGTCGGCTTATGCCGTCGAGGGACACGGGCTGGCGGAGGCGGTCAGCAAGATGGCGTTCGGCAACAAGCTGGGCGTGAAGGTGGAGCACAGCCTGGATCCGAGGGATTTCTTCGGCGCCGGATGGGGCGACATAGTCTGCGAGGTGGCGGATGGCAAGGTAGGCGAACTGGCGATGTCCTACACGCTGGTCGGCGAGGTGACTGACCGGGCAAAATTGGAGTATGGCCCGGTGTGCATCTCACTGGACGAGGCGCTAAAGAACTGGACAGGCACCTTAGAAAGGGTGTTCCCCACCCGCACAGGAGCGGGGCAGGGCGCAGTGCCCAATGAGGTATACCGCGCGGATTCCGTGTATGTCTGCACCCATAAGCTGGCACAGCCGACCGTGTTCATTCCGGTATTCCCGGGGACGAACTGTGAGTATGACAGTGAGAGAGCGTTTCGGCGCGCTGGGGCGAAGGTCGTGACGCGGGTATTTAAAAACCTTTCGGCAAAGGATATCCGGGAATCGGTAGAGGTATATAAAAAAGAGATTGCCGGGGCACAGATCGTGATGTTCCCGGGAGGCTTCTCGGCAGGGGACGAGCCGGAGGGGAGTGCCAAATTCTTTGCCACGGTGTTCAGGAATGCGGTGATCCGGGAGGAGATTGAGAAACTCCTTAATGAGCGTGACGGGCTGATGCTGGGGATCTGCAACGGCTTCCAGGCGCTGATTAAGCTGGGCCTGCTGCCAAATGGGCGTATCGCGGAGCAGAAGGCGGATTCCCCGACCTTAGCGATGAATACCATCGGGCGCCACGTGTCAAAGATGGTCTATACAAAGGTTGTGAGCAACCGTTCCCCGTGGCTTGGGGGCGCAGAAGCAGGAGGCGTATACTGCAACCCGGCTTCCCATGGGGAGGGGCGTTTTGTGGCGGATGAGGAGTGGTTAAAGAAGCTGTTTGCCAATGGGCAGGTGGCGACGCAGTATGTGGATGATGAGGGCGTGCCGACGATGGATGAGTCCTGGAACCCCAATGGCTCCTATATGGCGATTGAGGGCATCACCAGCCCCGACGGGAGGATCTTCGGCAAGATGGCACATTCGGAGCGGCGCGGGGAAGCAGTGGCGGTGAACATCTATGGCGAACAGGACATGCAGATCTTTGAGTCCGGGGTGAGGTATTTTAAGTAAGAGCATGCCCTGGAAGGAAAGGGTGCGGCAGAAGCCGTAAGAAAAAGAGGGTGCCGCTTTGGGGAAGGAGCGGCACCTTCTTTGGGGATTTTCGGAGGATTGTTTTTTCTTGACAGGGATTGGGATTTACAGTATTATTTTACCGTGTTGTTTAAGGAACACTGCATTGCCTTAAAGGGGCGTGCAGATCGGAGGGAACATAATGAAAAAGGTGGTAAAATTTGGCGGGAGTTCGCTTGCCAGCGCCAGGCAGTTTAAAAAGGTTGGGGAGATTATCCGCTCGGATAAGACGAGGCGGTATGTCATCCCTTCTGCGCCGGGCAAGAGGAACGATAAGGATGAAAAGGTTACCGACATGTTGTATGCCTGCTACGATGCAGCAGCTTCTGGGGCGGCATATAAGAAGATCTTAAGCCGGATCAAAGACCGTTATCTGGAGATTATCAACGGCCTGGACCTGGATTTGAACTTAGACTATGAGTTTGGCCGGATAGAAGAGAATTTTGTCAAGGGAGCCGGGCGGGATTATGCCGCATCCCGTGGTGAGTACCTCAACGGCATCGTGATGGCGGCATACTTAGGCTATGAGTTTATTGACGCGGCAGAGGTCATCTTTTTTGATGACCAGGGCAACTTTGAAGCGGAACTGACGGACAAGGAATTGTCCGAGCGCTTAGAGCATGTGGACAGGGCAGTGATCCCGGGGTTTTATGGGTCAAAGCATGATGGGAGCATCAAAACGTTTTCCCGTGGCGGTTCGGACGTGACGGGCTCGATTGTGGCGAAAGCGATCCATGCAGACCTCTATGAAAACTGGACGGATGTATCAGGGTTTCTGGTGGCAGACCCGCGGGTTGTCGAGGATCCGCAGGTGATTGAGACCATTACCTATAAGGAATTGCGGGAATTGGCTTACATGGGAGCCAGCGTGCTCCATGAGGATGCCATTTTCCCGGTGAGAAAAGAAGGGATCCCCATCAATATCCGCAACACCAACAGGCCGGGGGATAAGGGGACGCTGATTGTGGAGAGCACCTGCCGGAAGCCGCGGTACACGATCACCGGGATTGCCGGTAAGCGGGGTTTTTGCGCGATCAATATTGAGAAGGCAATGATGAATGCAGAGGTTGGTTTTGGGAGGAAGGTGCTGGAAGTCTTTGAGAAATACGGCATTTCTTTTGAACATATGCCTTCCGGGATTGATACCATGACAATCATGGTCCATCAGGATGAATTTGAGGAATATGAGCAGTCGGTGATTGCGGGGATCCACCGGGCAGTGGAGCCGGACAATGTTGATTTGGAGTCTGACTTAGCGCTGATTGCCGTGGTGGGGCGCGGCATGAAGGCAACCCGCGGGACTGCCGGCAGGATCTTTTCTGCGCTGGCACATGCCCACATTAATGTAAAAATGATCGATCAGGGCTCTAGTGAACTGAACATCATCATCGGCGTGAAAAATGCAGATTTTGAGGCGGCGATCAAGTCGGTTTATGATATATTTGTCACGTTGGAGATGTAGGGGGACGGCAGGGAAAAGCCACTCATAATCAACGTTTCTGGAAAAAACCGGTTGCACTTATTTGGCTGATAGGGTAAAATAAATATAAAATATAACTGATTTACGTAAGGTGAAATGCGATAACAGGAGGAATAACCATGAAGTGTCCGTATTGTAACGCGTCAGATACCAAAGTAATCGATTCCAGGCCAGCCGATGAGAACAGTTCGATCCGCCGCCGGCGCCAGTGCGAGAAGTGCAAAAAGCGTTTTACCACTTATGAGAAGCTTGAGACCATGCCGCTGATGGTGATCAAAAAGGACAGTACCCGTGAGACCTATGACCGTTCCAAGATCCAGGACGGGGTGCTGCGTTCCTGCCATAAGAGGCCGGTGTCAAGCGAGCAGATCAATGCGTTGATTGATGAGATTGAGAACCAGATCTTCAATATGGAGGAGAAAGAAGTCGAGACTTCTGCGATCGGGGAACTGGTGATGGAAAAGCTGAAAGGCTTGGACGAGGTGGCCTATGTCCGTTTTGCCTCAGTCTACCGGGAATTTAAGGATGTCAATACGTTTATGGAGGAGCTGGGGAAGCTGTTGAAGAATAAATGATATGGGAACGGTTTTATCCAAGGGAGTGGGTGGACAGCACCTACGGGATCGATTGGGAATCCTGGCAGGAGAAAGGGATCCGGGGCGTGATTTTTGATATAGACAACACCTTAGTCCCGCATGGGGCGCCTGCTGACGGGCGCGCGAAGGCGCTGTTTGCAAGGCTGCACGGGTTAGGGGTTAAGACCTGCCTTCTGTCAAACAACAAAAAACCCCGGGTGGCATCTTTTGCGTCCGAGGTCGGTTCGCCTTATATCTATAAGGCGGGGAAACCGGCGGTTAGGAATTATAAAAGGGCTATGGAGCAGATGGGTACGGACAAAGGCAGCACCCTGTTTGTGGGGGATCAGCTGTTTACGGACGTGTATGGGGCGAACCGGGCAGGGATCTATGGGATCCTGGTAAAACCGATTAACCCCAAGGAGGAGATCCAGATTGTCTTAAAGCGGTATCTGGAGGCGGTTGTGCTCCATTTCTATAAAGATTCTAAACGGATTCTAGAAAAAAATAGTTGAAAAAACACTATATTTATTATAGAATATAGAAGATTAAGCGTGAGTATGCGAATGCAAGGAGGAATATCACATGATTTCAGCAGGTGATTTTAGAAACGGCATAACTTTGGAGATTGATGGTTCCGTATATCAGATCGTTGAGTTTCAGCATGTAAAGCCGGGCAAGGGTGCTGCTTTTGTCAGGACGAAGATTAAGAATGTTATGACAGGTTCTGTCGTGGAACGGACTTTCCGCCCGACCGAGAAGTTCCCGGCCGCCAGGATTGACCGCGTGGATATGCAGTATCTGTATGCCGACGGAGACTTGTTTAACTTTATGAATATGGAGAACTATGAGCAGGTGGCGCTGGCAGAGGACGTGATCGGTGATGCACTGAAGTTTGTGAAGGAGAATGAGAGCGTAAAGGTCTGCTCCTACAATGGGAAGGTATTTTCCGTAGAGCCGCCGCTGTTCGTGGAACTGGAGATTACCAATACAGAGCCGGGCTTCAAGGGCGACACCGCACAGGGGGCGACGAAGCCGGCGACTGTGGAGACAGGGGCTACCGTGTATGTGCCGCTGTTTGTTGACAATGGGGACAAGATCAAGATTGATACCCGTACCGGTGAGTATCTGTCCAGAGCGTAAGGAATAGAATCGAAGGAATGCAAAAGCCAGACCCGGGAGTGTCTGGTTTTTCTTTTCGGGAGGATTTTATGGAACGGAGGGAATATGAGAGAGATTGCAAAGATCCGGGAGGAGATCGCTGCTTGTGACGAAGAACTGGCCCGGCTGTTAGCCCGGCGGATGGACGGCATCGGGGAGATTATCGGATATAAGAAGATGCATGGGCTGCCGGTCTTCCAGCCGGGGCAGGAGGCCAGGCAGCAAAAACAGCTTGAGGGCATCCTGGGCGGAAACCCTTATGAGGAGGAACTGCTGGAGGTTTTTGCCTGTATCTTGAGGATGAGCAAGAAAGTGCAGGCAAAAGCTCTGTTTGCGCACAATATCGCCCTGATCGGCTTTATGGGGGCGGGCAAGAGCACGGTGTCGCATTGTTTAAAGGATATGCTGTCCATGGAAGAGGTGGAAACCGACGCGATGGTGGTTGAGTCGGAGGGAATGGCAATCACCGACATTTTTGCCAAGTACGGAGAGCCATATTTCCGCAATTGCGAGAGCAATGCCATCATTGAACTGCAAAACCGCAGGCAGGTGATCATATCCTGCGGAGGAGGTGCAGTGATGCGTGACGAGAACGTGGAAAATTTAAAAAAGAGCAGCCGCATCGTGCTCCTGACAGCCACTCCCAAGACCATATTGGAGAGGGTAAAGGGCTCCGACGAACGGCCGATCCTGAACGGGCATATGAATGAGGAATATATTTCGGAACTGATGGAAAAGCGCCGGAAAAAATATGAGGAGGCCGCAGATGTTGTGATTGCCACTGACGATAAGCCGGTGATTGAGATCTGTGAGGAACTGATCCGGAAGCTGAACGGGACGGACGGGGATAACGGCAACCAATAAAGAATAGAAGGAGAGCAGAAGGTGAAAAGGATTTTAGGTTTGATTTCGGCACGGATGGAGGAGGCCTTCTTATCATGCGGGTATGAGGCGCGCTATGCGAAGGTGGTGGTCTCCAACAGGCCAGACCTGTGTGAATACCAGTGCAACGGGGCGATGGCTGCTGCCAAGGCTTATCGGAAGAAACCGATTGATATTGCCAATGAAGTGGTGGAAGCATTAAGCGGGAAAGCCGAGACGGAAAATATATTTTCTGAAATCAATTCTGTGATGCCGGGGTTTATCAACCTGCGCCTGGCCGGCGGCTTTTTGGCGGATTATCTGAATGGGATGAGGAAGGAAGAAAAGCTGGGGCTGGAGGAGCCGGGCCATGGGGAGACGGTAATCGTGGACTATGGCGGCGCCAATGTGGCCAAGCCCCTGCACGTCGGACACCTGCGGTCAGCGGTGATCGGCGAGAGCATCCGGCGGATGGGGGCCTACCTGGGTTATCACATGATCGGGGATGTGCATCTGGGGGATTGGGGATTGCAGATGGGGCTGATCATTGAGGAACTGAGGGAGAGGAAGCCGGAACTTATATATTTTCAGGAAGGGTATGAGGGGGAGTATCCAAAAGAGGCGCCCTTTACCATTGGGGAGTTGGAAGATATCTATCCCAGTGCCAGCGCAAAATCCAAGGCGGATGAGGAGTTTAAAGAAAGGGCACAGCAGGCAACGCTCAAGCTGCAGGGGGGCTATGTGCCGTATGTGGCGATATGGAAGCATATCATGGCGGTTTCCCTGGCAGATTTAAAGAAGAATTATGGAAACCTGGATGTGCATTTTGACTTGTGGAAGGGCGAGAGCGATGCTGGGCCGTATATCCCGTGGCTGCTTAAGGATTTAAAAGAAAAAGGGCTGGCCAGGGAGAGCCAGGGGGCACTGGTGGTCGATATCGCCGAGGAGGGCGACTCCAAGGAATTGCCTCCTTGCATCGTGCAGAAGTCGGATGGCGCCGCTTTGTATGCCACCACGGATCTGGGGACGATGCTGGAAAGGGAAAAACTGTATGCGCCGAAGCGCTATATCTATATTGCGGATAAACGGCAGGAACTGCATTATACCCAGATCTTCCGGGTGGCGAAGAAGGCCGGCTATGTGCAGGACCAGACTCCGATGGACTACATCGGCTTTGGGACGATGAACGGAAAGGACGGGAAGCCGTTTAAGACGCGTGACGGCGGCGTGATGCGGCTGGAGCAGCTGATTGCAGATATTGAGGAGGCGGTTTATTGCAGGATCCAGGAGAACCGGGAGGTTGTGGAAGCTGTAGAGGAAGAAAACCCCGCTCCGGCAGATCTGGCAGGGTCCGGCATAGAGATGACAAGGGAGGAGGCCAGGAAAACGGCGAAGATGATCGGGCTGGCAGCCCTTAAGTACGGCGATCTCTCGAACCAGGCCGCCAAGGATTATGTGTTTGATATGGAACGGTTTACTTCCTTTACAGGGAATACCGGGCCGTATATCCTGTATACGATTGTGCGGATTCGTTCGATCCTTAAGAATTACCACGAGGCGGGAGGCAATGCCGGCAGTGCCGGGATCCTGCCGGATACGGGGGCAGCCGAGCGGGAACTGATGCTGGAGCTGACGCGCTACAATGAAGTGATGGAGGAGGCTTTTGCGGAACTGGCTCCCCATAAAATCTGCCAGTATGTCTATGGGCTGGCGAATGCTTTCAACGGATTTTACCGGGACAATAAGATCCTGGCACAAAAAGACACCAGGCGCCAGGCAAGTTGGATCCAGCTGATCGCCCTGGTTCGGGATGTGCTGTCGGCAGGGATCAAGGTTCTGGGGTTTGAAGCCCCAGAGCGGATGTAGGCGGTAGCAAGAAAGGAGCATTTTCGATGGCGTTATATGATTATAGCGGTGCATTGCGGCAAGGGCGGAGACGGTATCAGGAGGCAGTGTCAAAGGGGCAGTATCCTTACCTGCCGGTGCTGGATGACATCCTGGCAAATACGGATATTGTGTCAGAGGTGAACTTAGGGGTGGTTGACATTCCCCTAGAGCGGGTGGTGGGGACGAAGACCCAAGGCCGGACACAGGCTTTTGCCAGTAATTTTATGCCGTTATTAGGGGAACGGTCCGAGTTTGGAGCCAAGTGGGCCTACCTCTATGACCACCAGATTGAGGAGGGGATCCATGACCCGATCCTGGCTTATGAGTTTATGAACCGCTTCTATGTCCAGGAAGGCAATAAGCGGGTCAGCGTGCTCAAATATGTGCATGCCTACAGCATTACGGCATCGGTGATCCGGCTGATCCCCCGGCGCAGCGATGACCGTGACACGAAGCTATATTATGAATTTTTGGATTTTTACCAGGTGTCCTTCAATTGTGATGTCTGGTTCAGCAGGGAGGGAAGCTACAAACGTCTGTTGGAAGCCATGGGGAAGTCGTTTGATGAGGTATGGACGGAAGACGAGCGGCAGTATTTTAAGGCTGCTTATGACCGTTTCTCCAAGGTGTTTTACCATGCCCGCACCGAAGAAATGGAACTGACCGCATCGGACGCATTCCTAAAATATGTGGAATTTTTCAGCTATGAGGTGGCGAAGGAGAGGACGGCAGACCAGATGAAAAGGGATCTGCTCCGGATCTGGGACGAATTGCTTTTGGCTTCACGGGGCAGCGAGATTGCCCTGGTGGAGAAGCCGGAGGTGAAGGAGAGTACGTCCCCGAAGCTTTTGAACTGGCTGATTCCTGGCACAACCATTGAACCGGAGATGCTAAAGCCGGCATTTATCTACCTTAAAAGCAAGGAAGGCTCCAGCTGGGTCTATGCCCATGAGTTGGGGCGGATGGATCTGGAACAGCGTTTTAGCGGGCGCCTAGAGACCCGCTGCTATGAGGATGTGGGAACGGAAGAGATGCTTTTGCAGACGATTGACGAGGCAGTGGCAGAGGGATGCAACGTGATCTTTACGGTGGCTCCGCAGATGGCGCCGGGCAGTGTCAAGGCTGCCATCAAGTATCCGAAGCTGAAGATTTTCAACTGTTCGGTCAATATGTCCTATTCCTCTATCCGTACCTATTATGCCCGCATGTATGAGCCGAAGTTTTTGATGGGGGCGTTGGCGGCGGCGATGAGTGAGCAGGAAAAGCTAGGGTACCTTGCAGATTATCCGATCTATGGCATGGTGTCCAACATCAATGCCTTTGCCATGGGAGCGCGGATGATTAATCCGCGGGCGAAGATCTACCTGAAATGGACCGGCCTCAGTGAACATCACTGCCGGAAGGAATTGGAGCAGGAGGGGATTACCCATATCTCTGGCGAGGATTTGATCACGCCGAGCAAGGCATCCCGGGAGTTTGGCCTGTACTGCAAGACGCCGGACGGGACGGTAGAGAACCTTGCCACTTCGCTGGTGAACTGGGGCCGGTTTTATGAGCAGATTGTGAACCAGATCTGCCGGGGGGAGCAGGAGGATAAGAGCCTGAAAGGGAAGAAGGCAATCAATTATTGGTGGGGGATGTCAGCGGATGTGATTGATGTGATCTGCTCGAAGAACCTTCCTTCCAGTACCCAGAGGCTGATAGATTTCCTGCGCTGGTCGATCCGGTGCGGCTCCTTTCATCCGTTCGACGGGAAAATCTATGCCCAGAAGGGGCAGATTGTCGGCGGGGAAGGGCGCGGCCTGACACCGGAAGAGATTATCCGTATGGGCTGGCTATGTGATAATGTGGTCGGCCAGATCCCGGCAATAGAATTGTTTAAGCCGGAGGCACAGGCGATGATCCGCGCAAACGGAGTCAAGGTGGAGGAGAAAAGAAGTGAAAATTCTGGTGCTGGCGGACTGTGAGTCAAAATCATTATACGAATATTTTACGCCGGAGAAGATTGCAGGGGTCGATCTGATCCTGGCCTGCGGGGATTTGAAACGAAATTACCTGGATTTTTTTGCCAGCATGTCCAGTGCGCCGGTGCTGTTTGTAATGGGGAACCACGATGAGCCTTATAGCAAAAATGCCTATGGCGGGTGTGTCTGTATTGAGGATGATATCTTTGTATTCCGGGGAGTCCGGATCCTGGGGCTGGGAGGTTCGATGCGCTACCTGCCCCAGGCAGAGAACCAGTATACGGAACGCGAGATGCGCCGGAGGATCCGCCGGCTGTGGTGGAAGTTAAAAAGGAACAAAGGGTTCGACATCTTGGTCTCCCATGCCCCGGCAGCCGGGGTGAATGACTTGGAAGACCTGCCTCACCGGGGGTTTTCCTGTTTTTGTGAATTGATCGAGCGTTACCGGCCGAAGCTGTTTGTCCATGGGCATGTGCACGCCAATTACGGGACGGGGTTCAAGCGCCTGGATAAGGTCGGCGGGACGGTAGTGGTCAATGCGTATGATTATTATATCTTGGAACTGCCGGAAGGAGAATGAAGGCCAGGATTGGGTGATACAACGGCTACCGGCCGGAAAACGTGTTTCATACGCGTTTTCCGGCCGGTTTTTATCTTGCCCGCGGCGGGTGCCTTTTGTCCTTATACACATTCCAGCAGGTTCTTCTGTGCCGTTGCCAGCATCAGCTTGATCCGGTTTAACTGGTTTACTTCACTGGCACCGGGGTCATAGTCCACAGCGATGACATTGGCGCCCGGATGTGTCCTGCGCAGTTCCTTGATAACGCCCTTGCCGACGATGTGGTTCGGCAGGCAGCCGAAGGGCTGGGCGCATACGATGTTTTTTACGCCGCTATGGATCAGTTCCAGCATCTCGCCGGTGAGGAACCAGCCTTCGCCGGTCTGGTTGCCTAAGGATACGAAATCCTCAGCCATATGGGCCAGGTCACGGATGCGTGCCGGAGGGGTAAAGTGCTTGCTCTTTTCCAGTTCCCGCCGGGCGGTTTTGCGGAGGAACTCCAGCAGGGAGATGCCCAAGTTGCATAGCCAGGCCGAGGATTGCTTGCCGCCCAGGTGCTCAGCCTTAAAATTACTGTTGTAGAAGCAGTAGAGCAGGAAATCCATCAGATCCGGCATGACGGCTTCCGCACCCTCGGACTCCAAAAGTTCCACGATATGGTTGTTGGCCAGGGGTGAGAACTTCACCAGGATCTCTCCTACGATACCGACCTTGGGCTTTTCCACGTTTAAGCGGGGCAGGGTATCAAATTCCCGGATAATGCCCCGGATGTTTCGGCCAAAGACCATCATGTTGGCAGATCTGGTGGAGAGGCTGCGGATGCAGCGGGCTTTCCATTTCTCATGGAGGGCGTTGGCCGCCCCGGGTTCCCGCTCGTAGGGGCGGGTGGCGTATAATACCCGCATGAAGATGTCACCGTACACGATGGCCTGCATGGCTTTGGTGATAAGGGCAGGGGTGACGGTGAATCCGGGGTTGGTTTCCATGCCGTTGGCATTGACGGAGATGACCGGGACCTGTGGGATACCGGCCTTCTCCAGTGCACGGCGGATGAAGCCGATGTAGTTGGAGGCACGGCAGCCCCCTCCGGTCTGGCTCATGAGCACGGCAGTGCGGTTTAGGTCGTATTTGCCGGAGAGCAGAGCCTCCATCACCTGCCCGATCACGATCAGAGAAGGGTAGCAGGCATCGTTGTTGACATACTGCAGCCCTACGTCGATGGCGGAACGGGTGTCATTTTTAAGCACATCCATCCGGTAGCCGAACGCCCGCATGGCAGGCTCCAAAAGTTCAAAATGGATCGGGGACATCTGGGGGCACAGCAGCGTATAATCTTTCTTCATCTCCTTGGTAAAGACTGTCCGGTTATAGGAACTGGAGACCACATGGCGTTCATAGTGCTTCTGGCTGCGTACCCGCAGGGCAGCAATCAGGGAACGGATGCGGATGCGGGCAGCTCCTAAATTATTGACCTCGTCGATTTTCAGCACGGTATAGATTTTGTCGGAGCCGGTGAGGATTTCTTGTACCTGGTCCGTGGTCACGGCGTCTAAGCCGCAGCCAAAGGAGTTGAGCTGGATCAGGTCCAGGAAATCATTCTGCTTGACATAGGTCGCCGCCCGGTAGAGGCGGGAATGGTACATCCACTGGTCTGTCACCACCAGCGGCCGCTCGGCATCTGCCAGATGGGAGACAGAATCCTCCGTCAGGACGGCTAAGCCGTAGGAGGTGATCATTTCCGGGATCCCGTGATGGATTTCCGGATCCGCATGGTAAGGGCGCCCGGCCAGTACGATACCGTTTTGGCGGTGTTTTTTGAGCCAGGCGATGGTTTCTTCCCCCTTCTTTTCCATATCCCGGCGGGAACGCAGCAATTCCTCCCATCCGGCATGGGCGGCCTTCTGAACCTCAGCGGAGGGAATCTGGTATTCCTTGCCGAACTCTACGGCCAGCTGCCTGGCCAGCACTTCCTCATTGGTGAAGGCGAGGAAGGGGTTTATGAAACGGATGCCGAATTCTGCCAGTTCCTCCACGTTGTTTTTGATATTTTCTGCATAGGAGGTGACCATAGGGCAGTTGAAATGGTTGCCGGCCTGGGGGGTCTCATTGCGCTCATACGGAATACAGGGGTAGAAAATATCCCGGATCCCCTGTTTGATCAGCCAGGAAATGTGCCCGTGTACCAGCTTGGCCGGATAGCATTCCGACTCGCTGGGGATGGATTCGATCCCCAGTTCGTATATCTTTTTGGTGGACTGGGGGGAGAGCACCACGGAAAACCCCAGTTCCCGGAAAAACACGGCCCAAAAGGGGAAATTCTCATACATGTTGAGCACGCGGGGGATGCCGATGGTCCCCCTGGGCGCAATGTCCGGCGTCAGCGGTTCGTAGTCGAACATCCGGTGATACTTATAGTCAAAGAGGTTAGGGATCTCTTTTCTTGATATTTCTTTGCCTAGCCCGCGCTCACAGCGGTTGCCGCTGACATACTGGCGGCCGCCCTCAAAGCGGTTTACGGTCAGCACGCAGTGGTTGGTGCATCCCCTGCAGCGGGTCATGGAGGTCTCATACTGCAGGCCGATGATCTTATCCAGGGGCATCATGGAGGTCTGCCGCGAACGGTCATACCGCTCCCGGGCAATCAAAGCTGCCCCGAAGGCGCCCATGATGCCGGCGATATCCGGCCGGACGGCTTCACAGCCGGAGATCTTTTCAAAGCTGCGCAGTACGGCGTCATTGTAAAAGGTGCCGCCCTGGACGACCACATGCCTGCCAAGGTCGGAGGCATTGGTAATCTTGATGACTTTAAAGAGCGCATTCTTGATGACGGAATAAGCCAACCCGGCGGAAATATCCGCCACCGAGGCTCCCTCTTTTTGCGCCTGCTTGACATTGGAGTTCATAAATACGGTGCACCGGGTGCCCAGGTCCGTGGGATTGGCGGCAAACAGGGCTTCCTTGGCAAAATCTTCCACCCCATAATTTAAGGACTTGGCAAAGGTTTCGATAAAGGAGCCGCAGCCGGAGGAGCAGGCCTCGTTCAGCTGGACGCTGTCCACGGTGCCGTCCTTGATTTTAATGCATTTCATGTCCTGGCCGCCGATGTCTAGGATGCAGTCCACTTCCGGTTCAAAAAAGGCGGCAGCATAGTAGTGGGAGATGGTTTCCACCTCGCCCTCATCGAGCAAAAAGGCAGATTTTAAGAGGGCTTCCCCATAGCCGGTGGAGCACGACCATGCCAGCCTTGCCTTCTCGGGGAGCAGCCCCTGGATCTCTTCCATAGCACGGATGGCAGTGGCCAGGGGGCTGCCGTTATTGTTGGAATAGAAGCGGTAGAGCAGGCTCCCGTCCTCGCCTACCAGCGCCACCTTGGTGGTGGTAGAACCGGCATCGATGCCCAGATAGCAGTTGCCCTCATAGCCGGCAAGTTCGGCTGTCTTTACGCCGTGGCAGGCATGGCGCCTGCAGAAACGCCGGTAATCCTCCTGGGATGAGAACAGCGGCTCCATACGGTTGATCTCCGTATCCATGCGGATACCGGTGCTTAAGCGGCTGGCCATATCGGCCAGGAAGATGGCATCATTGCCGGAAGCATCCATGGCGGCGCCGATGGCAGCAAACAGATGGGAATGTTCCGGCGCCACCGTGTGCTGTGCGTCCAGGTTCAAAGTACGGGTGAACGCCCGGCGCAGCTGGGGCAAAAAATGCAGCGGCCCGCCAAGGAAGGCAACCGTGCCGCGGATGGGCTTGCCGCAGGCCAAGCCGCTGATTGTCTGGTTTACGACTGCCTGGAAAATGGAGGCAGCCAGGTCTTCCCTGGTAGCGCCCTCATTGATCAGCGGCTGGATGTCGGATTTGGCGAATACGCCGCACCGCGCCGCGATGGGATAAATCATCTGATAATTTTCGGCATAACGGTTCAGCCCTGCGGCATCTGTCTGCAGAAGGGCTGCCATCTGGTCGATGAAGGAGCCGGTGCCGCCGGCACAGATGCCGTTCATCCTCTGGTCGATCCCGCCGGTGAAATAGATGATCTTGGCGTCCTCGCCGCCTAATTCGATGGCCACATCGGTCTGTGGCGCTTCGGCCTTTAAGGCGGAGGCCACGGCTACGACCTCCTGGGTAAAGGGGATCTGTAAATGTTTTGCCAAAGTCAGGCCGCCGGAGCCGGTGATGCCAGGGCGGACGGCGATCCCACCGAGCAGCTTTTGTGCCCGGGACAGCAAAAGGGCGAGCGTCTCCTGGATGTTGGCATAGTGGCGCTCATAGTCGGAAAATGCAATCCGGCTGCCATCCATGACGGCGATTTTTACCGTGGTGGAACCAATGTCGATTCCTAAAGTATAAGGGGTATGTAAATTCATATGTGCGGGAAAGTCCCTGCCTCCTTTATCTTTCAGTTTTGGTTGATAAACGGTTATAATAAGCTTATGCAAATAGCGAAATACGAATGCAACGATACTTTAACATAAAATCGGAAGGAATACAATTTCAGGAGCCGTAAAAAAAGGGTTAAGAATTTAAGGCGTAATCTGTTTGACAAAACGGTGGGTAGAAATTATAATGTGGTTTGTAGGAATAATCTCTTATTTTTTATGTGCTTTTGCCCATAGCGGTTTATGCGTCTGGACGGCTGTGGGAATTTCAGGAAAAGGAGGCGGCAGGAATGGACGGTGGTTCGGCATACCACATAGATACCGATGACGTACGAAAGCAGAAGCCTGCACTGCTGTTTCCGGAGATCAGGGACGGAACCTAACGGGAGGATCCGCATGCTCTTTTTTTGCTTTTCCGGGTGCAGTGCAGGTTTGGCTGCATGGTTAAAAAAAGGCCGGCCAGGGTGTTAAAAAAGGCTGCTGTTTGCCCGGGCAAATGGCGGCAGAAGGCAGGCACAGGACGGCGCCAGGGAAAGGAGCAGAAGAGTTATGATTCGGATTTTTAAAACAGAAGAGGGAACCATCCATCAGAAGGATGAAGCGGAGAGCGGGTGCTGGATTGCACTGACGGATCCGACAGCGACGGAGATCTTAGAGATTGCAGAAAGGTTTGACATTGACCCGGATCATCTAAAGGCGCCTTTGGATGAGGAGGAACGGTCGCGTATTGAAAATGAGGATCATTACAGCCTGATTTTGGTGGACATCCCGGTAATTGAAGAGCGCAATGAGAAGGACTGGTATGTGACGATCCCCATGGGTATTATTATGACGGAGGATATGATTGTGACGGTTTGCCTGGAGGACACGCCGGTGCTGACCGCCTTTATGGACGGGCGGGTGAGGGATTTCCACACCTATATGAAAACCCGGTTCATCCTGCAGATTTTGTATAAAAATGCCTCGCTATACCTTCAATATCTGCGGATTATTGACAAGAAGAGCGAGGTGGTTGAGAGGGAACTGCATAAGTCCCAGAAAAACCGGGAATTGATAGAACTGCTGGAGTTGGAGAAAAGCCTGGTTTATTTTACCACCTCGCTGCGCTCCAATGAAGTGGTTTTTGAGAAACTCCTCAAAAATGAGAAGATCAAAAAGTACCCGGAGGACACGGAACTTCTGGAAGACGTAATTATTGAGAATAAGCAGGCCATTGAGATGGCCAATATTTATAGCGGGATCCTGAGCGGGACTATGGACGCATTTGCTTCGGTGATCTCCAATAACCTGAATATTGTGATGAAGTTTTTGGCAACAATTACTATTGTCATGTCTATCCCCACAATGGTAGCCAGCTTTTATGGCATGAATGTAAACCCGGCGGGGATGCCGTATGCCCAGAGCCTGTATGGGTTTTGGATTGTGCTGGGGTTTGCGGCCGTGCTGTCTTTGCTGGTAGCGCTGCTTTTCTCCAAGAAGGATTTGTTCTGAGATGTAACATGTGGGGAATGGCTATGGAGAAAGGATTGTAGATGAAGTTTTTTAATGATTTTGAACGGAAATATAACCGGTATGCGATTCCGAACCTGATGTATTATATTGTGATCCTGTATGCGGTGGGGCTGGCGGTTTATGTGGTAAATCCCGTGATGTACTGGAATATTTACTCCAACTACCTCTGCCTGGACGGGAGGGCGCTCCTCCATGGGCAGATATGGCGGCTGGTGACCTTTTTGATCTTTCCGCCATCCTTCGGCTCTTTCCGTTTCACCAGTGTGTTTTTTGGGATCATTGCCCTGTTTATGTACCACAGCCTGGGGCAGACCCTGGAAAATATCTGGGGCTCCTTCCGGTTCAATGTCTTTTTCTTTATGGGGATGCTGGCTCAGGCATTGGCCTGCCTGCTGGGATATCTGATTTTCCGCCAGGACTGGATGCTCACGACAGGATTTCTGAATTCTTCGATTTTCCTTGCCTTTGCCATGTATTTTCCGGACGTACAGTTCTTGCTGTTTTTTGTCCTGCCGGTAAAGGCTAAGTGGCTGGCCGTGGCGGAGTGTGCGGTGTATTTATACAGTTTTGTGTTCGGAAACATGGCAACCCGCTGTGAACTGGTGGTATCCCTGGCCAATGTGCTGGTGTTTTTCTTGATGACAAGGAATTATAAACGCTATGCCCCCAAAGAGATCCGCCGGAAGAATAATTTCAAAAAAGAGATGAAGATCCTCCCGAAGGGCAGCACCCGCCACCGCTGTGCGGTCTGCGGCCGCACGGAACTGGATGGGGACGAACTGGAATTCAGGTATTGTTCCAAATGTGAGGGAAGCTATGAGTACTGCCAGGACCATCTGTATACCCATAAACATGTGGTGAAGGGCAAAGAAGGCGGGCAGGATTGAATTTGATATTGTAAGGGCAGCACCGGCCTTGCCTGCGGCAGGAAGAAACCAGGCCGGAGAAAAATGGAGGATATAAGGGTATTATGAAAAAAACAAAGATTATCTGTACGATGGGGCCAAACAGTGATGACCGGGAAGTGATGAAGGCGCTGATTTTAAACGGCATGGATGTTGCCCGCTTCAACTTTTCCCACGGGACCCATGAAGAGCAGAAGGCGAGGCTGGACCTGCTCAAATCCGTCCGCGAGGAACTGGGCATTCCGGTGGCGGCGCTTTTGGATACCAAGGGGCCGGAGATCCGCACCGGGCTTTTGGAGGGAGGCAGTAAGGTAACCCTTGCGGAAGGACAGGAGTATACCCTGACTACCCGTGAGATTGAGGGGAATGCCAAGATCGCCCATATCAATTACGACGGTTTGAATGAAGATGTAAAGCCGGGCAACCGGATCCTGATTGACGACGGCCTGATCGAATTGGAGGTCAGGAAAGTGGACGGCACAGATATTGCCTGTACCGTGATCAATGGCGGTGAGCTGGGGCAGCGCAAGGGGGTCAATGTCCCCAACGTCAAGATTAAGCTTCCGGCCCTGACTGACAAGGACAAGGAAGATATCCGTTTTGGGATTGAACAGGGCTTTGATTTCATTGCGGCATCTTTTGTGCGGACACCAGAGGCGGTTCAGGAGATCAAGGAGATCTTAGACGAGGCCGGGTCTTCCATGCAGGTGATCTCCAAGATCGAGAATGCGGAAGGGCTGGAGAACTTAGATGCGATCATTGCCGCCAGCGACGGGATTATGGTGGCACGGGGGGATTTAGGTGTGGAGATCCCGGCGGAACGGGTGCCCCACATCCAGAAAAAGATCATCCAGAAATGCAATATGGCCTGCAAGACGGTGATTACGGCGACGCAGATGCTTGATTCCATGATCCGCAATCCCCGCCCTACCCGGGCAGAGGTGACGGACGTGGCCAATGCCGTCTATGACGGCACGGATGTGGTGATGCTGTCCGGGGAGACGGCGGCCGGGAAATATCCGGTGGAAGCCCTCAAAATGATGGTGCAGATCTGCGAGGCATCCGAAAAATATCTGGACACGGCTGCTTACCGCCAGAGAAGGGGGGCGGTGGAAGATAAGATTAACATTTCCAATGCAGTGTGCTATTCTACTGTTTCCACGGCTCACGACCTGGATGCCAAGGTGATTATCGCGCCGAGCATTACCGGGTACACCACCCGGCAGCTGTCCAAGTGGAGGCCAAATGTCCAGGTGGTCGGCCTGTCGCCCAGCGCGGCGGCAGTACGCCAGATGCAGATCTATTGGGGGGTAAAGCCTTATCAGGCCAAACGTGCGGAGTCTACCGACGTGCTGATTGAGTCCTCCTTGGATCTTTTAAAGGAGAAGGGTGTGATTGAGGACGGGGATGTGGTAGTGGTGACGGCAGGCGTTGTGAACAGGATCAGCAGGAACCGGCCGGCGACGCATACGAACATTATGCGGGTCATCGAGGTGGATTAAAAAGACGGACAGAGGAGAATAATAGGCGTGGATAAAAAAACGTTTGTGACAAAGGGGCAGTTAGAGGAGATCATTAAGCAGTACCCGACACCGTTCCACCTGTATGATGAGAAGGGGATCCGGGAAAATGCCGCGAGGCTGAGGGAAGCATTCTCATGGAATAAGGGGTTTAAGGAGTACTTTGCCGTGAAGGCAACCCCGAATCCTTATATTCTGCAAATTTTAAGAGAGTGCGGATGCGGCACGGACTGTTCTTCGGCCACCGAACTGATGCTGTCGGACGGGGTCGGCTTTTCCGGGCGGGAGATTATGTTTTCGTCCAACAATACACCGGCAGGGGAATTTAAGCTGGCTGACAGCCTGGGGGCGATCATCAACCTGGATGACATCACCCACATCGGGTATGTGGAGCAGGAACTGGGGAGAATCCCGGAAGTTATCAGCTGCCGCTATAATCCGGGCGGCCTGTTTGCCATCAGCAATGAGATCATGGATAACCCGGGGGATGCCAAGTACGGCATGACCACCGAACAGCTGTTCCGTGCTTTTTCCATCCTGAAGGAGAAGGGGGCACAAGAATTTGGGATCCATGCCTTTCTTGCCAGCAATACCGTGACCAATGACTACTATCCCGCCCTGGCCAAAATCCTCTTTGAAGTGGCGGTGAGGCTCAAGGAAGAGACAGGGGTTTCTGTCAGCTTTATCAACCTGTCCGGGGGGATCGGGATTGCGTACCGCCCGGATCAGGAGCCGAACGACATTGCAGCCATTGGAGAAGGGGTGAAAAAGGCCTATGAGGAAGTTTTGGTTCCGGCCGGGATGGGGGAAGTGGCTATCTACACGGAACTGGGGCGTTTTATGCTGGGGCCTTACGGGTGCCTGGTGTCCACCGCCATCCACGAGAAGCACACCCATAAGGAGTATATCGGCCTGGATGCCTGCGCAGTGGACCTGATGCGCCCGGCCATGTATGGTGCCTACCACCATATTACGGTGATGGGGAAGGAGGATGCCCCTTGTGCCTGTAAGTACGATGTGACCGGGTCCCTCTGTGAGAATAATGATAAGTTTGCGGTGGACCGGATGCTGCCAAAGATCCTGGTCGGCGATCTTTTGGTAATCCATGACACAGGCGCCCATGGTTTTTCCATGGGGTATAATTATAACGGGAAGCTTAAGTCCGCAGAACTGCTTTTGAAGGAGGACGGGACAGTGCAGATGATCCGCAGGGCAGAAACGCCGCAGGATTATTTTGCCACTTTGGACGGATGCGAGATGATGAAGAAGTACCTGTGAATATTCTGCGGCGGCCCGCCGCAGGAAGAGGGAGAATCCTGCTTGTGCAGGATTCTTTTTGCCCCATAGCAAAGCGTGCCGTGCGCTTTTTGTATTATACATTGAACCGGAACAGGATCACATCGCCGTCCTTGACAACATATTCTTTGCCCTCTAAGCCTACCAGGCCTTTTTCCTTAGCCTTGGCATAGGTTTTGCAGTCCAAAAGATCCTGGTAGTTGACAACCTCGGCGCGGATAAATCCCCGTTCAAAGTCGGAGTGGATCTTGCCTGCCGCCTGGGGGGCTTTGGTTCCTGCTTTGATCGTCCAGGCGCGCGTTTCATCCTCTCCGGAGGTCAGAAAGCTGATAAGGCCTAACAGTTCATAACTGGCAGAGATCAGCTTGTCCAGCCCGGATTCCGAGAGCCCAAGTGCCTCTAAGTATTCCTGCTTTTCCTCTTCGTCCAGTTCGGCGATTTCCTGCTCGATCTGGGCGCTGATGACGAAGACGCCGGAACCGGTCTGGGCAGCCGTCTCGCGGACGGCTGCCACGTACGGGTTACCAGCCCCGTCGTCTGCTAAGTCTTCCTCACTGACGTTGGCGGCAAAGATGACCGGCTTGCAGGTTAACAGGTTCAGGGAACGGACAAAGGCCGTCTGGTCCTCGTTGCCGGTTTCATAGGTGCAGGCCGGTCTCCCCTCTTCCAGGATGGCCTGCAGTTCTTTTAACACGGCCAGCTCTTTTGCTAGGGATTTGTCATTGTTCGCGGAGCGGGCTGTCTTGGCGATCCGGCGTTCCAGGATTTCCAGGTCGGAGAAGATCAGTTCTAAGTTGATGGTATCAATGTCCCGCGCAGGGTCCACGCTGCCTTCCACATGGATCACATTGGGGTCTTCAAAGCAGCGGACTACATGGACGATTGCATCTACTTCCCGGATGTTGGCGAGGAATTGGTTGCCTAACCCTTCCCCCTTGGAAGCGCCCTTTACCAGGCCGGCGATATCCACGAATTCGATGACGGCAGGGGTTACTTTTTTGGAATGGTAGAGTTCCCCTAACAGCTTGATCCTCTGGTCGGGAACCGCGACCACGCCTACATTGGGATCGATGGTGCAAAAAGGATAATTGGCAGATTCCGCCCCTGCCTTGGTCAATGAGTTAAAAAGGGTGCTTTTCCCTACATTGGGAAGCCCGACGATTCCTAATTTCATATTTTTTTCCTTCCTTAACTGGTCTTTTTCTTAAATGAATCTCCATGTTGGCAAAATTTACTTGATTTTCAGGACAATTAATTGTAGCATAGAATCGGGGCAAAGAAAACCCCAAATACCTCCAAATATGGGGAAAATCGGCAAAACCAGGTTTGGCTCCGGGGCGGTTGTCGAATAGTGGCAGAGGGTGGCGAAATCTGTCGTCCGATAATGTTTGATTTTCGTGAATTTTGGCGGTAAAATAGAGAAAACATCGAAAGGAGACAAGGGGAATGAACGGTGCTGATATCAGTTTCGTGTATCTGGGAATCGCGATACAGAACCTGAGGAATGACCTTTACATTTTCGGATTCCGTATTGCTTATTACGGGATCATCATTGGCCTAGGTATGCTGGCTGGTATTTGGATAGCACAGTCAGATGCTAAAAGGAGGGGGCAGGATCCGGAAATATATCTGGATTTTGCGCTTTATGGCATTATTTTTGCGATTATAGGTGCCAGGATTTATTATGTTATCTTCCAGTGGGACAATTATAAAGGGGATCTGCTGCAGGTTTTCAACCTGCGGGCCGGAGGTCTGGCAATTTACGGGGGAGTGATTGCGGCAATATTGACTTTAGTTATATTTACGCGTATTCGGAAAGTTTCGTTTTTTTCTATGGCAGATAGCGGAGTGTTGGGGCTGGTAACGGGTCAGGTCATCGGCAGATGGGGGAATTTCTTCAACTGTGAGGCATTTGGCGGATTTACGGACAGCCTCTTTGCTATGCGTATAAAATTATCCCTGGTCGGTGAAGGGATGCTGTCACCAGATGTTTTGAGCCATCGGATTGTGGAGGACGGAGTGGAGTACATCCAGGTACATCCGACCTTTCTCTATGAGTCGCTTTGGAACCTGGGGCTTTTGGTGTTTCTGCTTTGGTACCGCTACCGGAAACGGTTTGACGGAGAGATGCTGTGGATTTACCTGCTTGGTTATGGGATGGGACGGTTTTGGATTGAGGGATTGCGAACGGACCAGCTGATTTTGTTCCATACAGGGATTCCGGTATCACAAGCATTGTCACTAATGTTGGCGCTGGCTGCGGCTGCTGTTTTGTTTGTTCGGCCCAGGCTGGCAGGGCAGAAACCAAAAGGAGAATTATAACATGAAGGTTGCAAAGGAAGAACTGGTGAAGGACATTGAGAGGGCGAGAGAACGTCTGGACAGCAGTATTGAGAAGAAAGAGGATTATGAAGCCATTTATCAGAATAGTCTGACGTTGGATCAATTAATTGAACAATATATTGCGTCCGGGTTCTGAATTTAAAGTATATATTGCGGCAGCTGGCCAAAAGGTCAGCTGCCTTTTTTTGAAAAACTCCTTGATATTTTCCTGTATTTGTACTAGAATAAAACTACAAGTGGTGGAAAGTGGTATAAAGTGGTGGGAAATGGTGACAGGGTGGTTTGATAGGGCAGTAGGTGGTCTTTATGTTCATGGGCGAATATAATCACACAGTGGATGCGAAGGGGCGGCTGATCGTTCCTTCCAAATTCAGGGAGCAGCTTGGAGAGGAATTCGTGGTTACGAAGGGTCTTGACGGCTGTCTGTTTGTCTATGAAAACACCGAATGGAAAGCCCTGGAAGAGAAACTGCACGCCCTGCCCCTTACGAACGCCAACGCCAGGAAGTTCTCGCGTTTTTTCCTGGCAGGAGCAACCACCTGTGAAGTAGACAAGCAGGGCCGTATCCTGCTGCCGGCAGTACTGCGCGAGTTTGCCGGGATTGACAAGGACGCTGTGCTGGTAGGCGTGGGAAGCCGGATTGAGATCTGGAGCAAGGATGCCTGGAACCAGTCAAACAGCTATGATGACATGGAAGAAATCGCAGAAAATATGGAAGGTCTTGGTATATGACATTAGAAGGTGCCGGGCGCAGCCCGGATGTGGCAGAGGCGCCCGGGTTTGGACACAAACCGGTATTGCTTAAGGAGACGGTTGCCAGCCTGGATATCCGTCCGGACGGTATATATGTGGACGGGACGCTCGGCGGGGGCGGACATGCCTATGAGGTGCTGAAAAAGCTGCAAAAAGGGCGCCTGATTGGGATTGACCAGGATGGGGATGCCATAGAAGCGGCAACCAAGCGCCTGGAAAGGTTCGGAGACCGGGTCACCATCGTCCGGAGCAACTATGAGTCCATAGCCGACGTGCTCGGCGAACTGGGGATAGGCAAGGTGGACGGGATTTATTTGGATCTAGGCGTGTCCTCCTATCAGCTGGACACGGCGCAGCGCGGGTTTACTTACCGGGAAGAGGATGCCCCATTGGACATGCGCATGGATCAGAGAGGGGGGAGGACGGCGGCGGATCTTTTAAATACCTGCGGGGAGGAAGAACTGGCCCGGATCCTTAAAGAATACGGGGAGGAACGCTTTTCACGCCGTATTGCGGCGAACATTGTGAAGGCCAGGCAGGAAAAACCGCTTGAGACGGCCGGGGAGTTAGTCCGCATCATCCGGGCATCCATCCCCATGAAGATGCAGGCGGCAGGAGGGCATCCCGCAAAGAGGACCTTCCAGGCCCTGCGTATTGAACTGAACCAGGAACTTACCGTGCTGGAACGTTCGGTTGACGTGATGATTGGCTGCTTAAAGCCAAGAGGGCGCTTAAGCATCATTACGTTCCATTCCCTGGAGGACCGTATCGTCAAGAACCGTTTCCGGCAGAATGAGAACCCATGCCAGTGCCCTCCGGGATTTCCGGTATGTGTGTGCGGCAAGGCCAGCAAGGGGCGGGTGGTGACACGGAAGCCTATCGTGCCGTCCCAGGAAGAGACGGAAGAGAATAAACGGGCAAAAAGCGCGAAACTCCGCGTGTTTGAGCGTATAAGCGGATAACGCCCGGCATAAAGATAGCGGCCCGGCGGCGGGCAGAAAGGACGGTTAGGAGGAAGAGGAAGTCAAGCTTGAAGGAAGGGAGGAATCAGAATGGCTGCAAAAAAAGGGACATCGGCACGTCATGAATACATCTATGGAAATACGGCAAGGGTGATTGAACCGGCAAAGAGAGATAAGGAATACCAGCAGCGCCCGGTTCGCCGCAGGGTGGTAAATGATACGGTTAGGAGAAATCAGGAGAAGGCTCTCCACATGAATCTCCCCTATGTGGTTTTGCTGACTTTGGCGGCATTCTGTGTGTTGGTGATTTGTGTGAACTACCTGCAGATCCAGTCCACGATGACCACCCGTCTTTCACATATTGAGGAATTGGAAAAGCAGGTGGAACAGCTGAAGGCAGAGAATGATGCGACAGAGACCAGGATTAATACCTGCATTGACCTGGATTATATTTATAAGGTTGCGACCGAAGAATTAGGGATGGTGTATGCCAACCGGGATCAAGTGCTTTTGTATGATAAGACGGAAAGTGAGTATGTAAGACAATATGAGGACATCCCAACACAATAATCCAGGTGGGAAAGCCGGTAAGGTGCGTACTTTTACCAGAGGCATGCAGAAGAAGCTGGCGATTGCGGTCATCGTAATTACGCTGGCTTTGTTTGCATTAATCTATGTGCTTTATAGCATTATTCAGGAAAACCGTGACAGCTACAATCAGATTGTGCTGTCGCAGCAGGACTATGAGAGCCGTCCGATACCATACCGAAGAGGGGGCATCGTGGATCGGAACGGCACATACCTGGCTACCACGCAGAAGGTATATAACCTGATTTTGGACCCGATGCAGATTATGTCTGACGAGGAGAATTATCTTGAGCCTTCCGTGGCGGCTGTTTGCAACGTGTTCGGTTACGATGCGGCAACGATCCGCACCGTGATCCGGGAGAATGCATCCAAGCGGTATATCCGCTATGAACGCCAGCTCTCCGGTGACCAGAAAAATGCGTTTGAGGAACTGAAAAAGGAGACCAATGAGAAGAATGCCGCAAATAATATAAAATCCAGGGTCCGGGGGGTGTGGTTTGAGGAAGAGTATAAACGGATATATCCCTACAATTCCCTAGGGAGCAGCGTGATCGGCTTTGTCAACGGAGACGGCATGGAAGGCGCGATCGGCATTGAACGTTCCTACAATGATTTCCTGACAGGGGTGAACGGGCGGGAATACGGCTACCTAAACGACGATTCCAACCTGGAACGGGTGATAAAATCTGCAACTAATGGCGACACCATAGTTTCCACCATTGATTTGAAAGTCCAGGATGTGGTGGAGAAAAATATCCGCCTGTGGATGGAGGAAACCGGTTCAAAGCACATCGGGGTGGTGGTGATGAACCCCAATAACGGCGAGGTCCTCGCCATGGCCAGTGAGAGGAGTTTTGATTTGAATAACCCAAGGGATCTCAAAGGGTTATATACCGACGAGGAGATCTGGGAACTTGGCCTGGCAGAGGCGAGGGATACCTACAACCGGAAACATAAGGAAGACGACCCCATTACGATAGAGCGGGTGACGGAATACTTTTCGGACGAAGAGATCGATTCCTATGGGAAACAGGTGGCCTGGAACCAACTGTGGCGCAATTACTGTATCAGCGACACTTATGAACCGGGATCCCCCCAAAAGATATTTACCATAGCAGCAGCCTTGGAGGAGGGGATTATTGACGGCACAGAGTCCTTCTTGTGCGACGGCTACCAGGAGGTGGGCGGCTGGGAGATTGCCTGTGTGAAGACCAGCGGCCATGGCAACCTGACCGTGACCGAGTCGCTGATGCAGTCCTGCAATGACTGCATGATGCAGATTGCAGCCATGACGGGGAAGGGGAGGTTCATCAAATACCAGCGGATGTTCGGGTTCGGTTCCCGTACCGGGATTGACCTGCCGGGGGAGGCGGATACCAAGACATTGGTGTATGATGAAAACAGCATGAATGCCTCTTCCCTGGCCACGAATTCTTTCGGGCAGAACTATAACTGCACGATGATCCAGATGGCAGCGGCTTACTGTTCGGTGATCAACGGCGGCTCTTACTATGAACCGCATGTGGTGCGCCAGATCCTCAACGACCAGGGGGCTGTCGTAAAGAGGATAGAACCCAAACTGGTGAGGGAGACCGTGTCCGAAAGCACAGCCCGTTTTATCAGGGAAGCTTTATTCCGCACCGTGTCGGAAGGAACCGGCAAGGCGGCTGCGGTGGAAGGCTATGAGATAGCGGGCAAGACGGGAACCGGGGAAAAGTATCCGCGTAAAAACGGGAAGTACCTGGTATCTTTTTGCGGCTATGCCCCGGCAAACGACCCGCAGGTGCTGGTATATGTCACGATCGATGAACCCAATGTGAAGGATCAGGCCCACAGTTCCTATGCGAGCGGGGTGTTCCAAAAGATCATGACGGAAATCCTTCCCTATCTGAATATTTTCCCGGTGGAAGATCCGGAGGCAGATCCAGGGAGCCAAGGCCACGCCCTGCCGGAACGGGAGGGGATCACGGACAATACCCAGGCTGAACTGCCGCAGGAAACAAAGGTTTACGAGACGGATGAATATGTGGAACCGACGGCAAAAGACCGGGGGGTTCCGGCACAGCTTCCGGAAGGCGTGGAGGTTTCGGAGGAAGAGGCACAAGGCAGCAGTGAGGAAAGCCAGGAACAGGAGACCGGGGAGACGGGAGAAAGCACGGGGGAATCCCCCGGGGCGGCCGGATCTTCCTAAAAAAGTGACGAGGAAAACAAAAACGGGGGAGTCGGAGGTGCTTGCCCGTTTTCGTTTGCATAATGGCAGGATTCCTATTCATAAATGGCGCCATGTTTCATATATTGTAATGATGAGCAGGATTGGAGGGGGTTATGGGTTCCAATCGGACTCAGCACCGCAAAAAAATGGCCTTGCTGTGTTTTTTGGCAGCAGTTGCCATGGTTGGGCTGATGGTACGCTTAGGATATCTGATGCTATGCCGTTCGGAACATTATAGCCGGATGGCAGAGGATCTGCATGAACGGGAACGGACCATCAAAGCGGCCAGGGGGAGGATCCTCGACGCCAATGGGGTGGTGATAGCCACAAACCGGACGGTATGCACCATTTCCGTGATCTACAACCAGGTGAAGGACCGGGAAGGCGTAATCAAGGTTTTGTCCCGGGAACTGGGCCTTGAGGAGGACGGTGTCAGGAAAAAGGTGGAGAAGAGAAGTTCTCGGGAAATCATCCGCACCAACGTGGACAAAGAGGTCGGGGACCGGATCCGGGATTACCATCTGCCTGGGGTGAAGGTCGATGAAGATTATAAACGGTATTATCCGTTTGATTCACTGGCATCGAAGGTACTGGGGTTTACAGGCGGGGATAACCAGGGGATCGTAGGGCTGGAGGTTGTATATGAGGATTACCTAAAGGGGATCAATGGAAAAATCCTGACCACGACGGATGCCGCGGGGGTAGAGGTGGAGAATACGTTTGAGGACCGGATAGAACCGGTGGCCGGAAGCGACTTATATATCAGCCTGGATGTGAATATCCAGCAATATGCGGAGCAGGCGGCTTATGAAACCATGGAAAAGAAGGGCGCGAAGCGGGTGTCCGTCATCGTCATGAACCCTCAAAACGGTGAGATCCTGGCCATGGTGAACGTCCCGGAATTCAATTTAAATGAACCGTTTACGCTGAATACGGAGGTTCCTGCCCAACTGGCGGCAGAAGACAGGCAGGAACTTTTAAACCAGATGTGGAGGAACCCGGGCATCAATGATACCTATGAGCCAGGCTCGACATTTAAGATTATTACAGCGGCTGCCGGACTGGAGGCCGGGGCAGTGTCTTTGGAAGACCGGTTCTCCTGCCCGGGCTTCCGGATTGTGGAAGACCGGAAGATACGCTGCCACAAGGTAGGGGGGCATGGCGGGGAGACTTTTTTGCAGGGAGCCATGAATTCCTGCAATCCGGTGTTTATTGATGTGGGGCAGCGCCTGGGGGTTGACCAGTATTACCGCTATTTTGAACAGTTCGGCTTGAGAGAGAAGACAGGGATTGACCTGCCGGGGGAGGCAGGCACGATTATGCACAAGAAGGAAAACATGGGGTTGGTGGAACTAGCCACGGTGTCATTCGGGCAGTCGTTCCAGATTACGCCGATTCAGCTGGTCACTACGGCATCGTCAATTATAAACGGCGGGAACCGGGTGACCCCCCATCTGGCAGTGAAGGCTGTCAGCGGGGACGGGGCGGAGGTACACCGATTCAGCTACCCGGTAAAGGAAAATATTGTATCGGAGGAGACCAGTGCCTCCATGCGGTACATCCTGGAACAGGTGGTGGCGGAGGGGAGCGGGAAGAAGGCCGCCCTTGAAGGGTTTAAGATCGGCGGAAAGACCGCTACCTCTGAGAAACTCCCGCGCAGCATGAAAAAATACATATCTTCTTTTATCGGGTTTGCCCCGGCAGACGATCCGCAAGTCATTGCCCTGATCACGATCGATGAGCCACAGGGCGTCTATTACGGAGGGACGATCGCCGCCCCGGTGGTTGCGGATATTTTTAAAAATATTTTGCCTTATCTGGGAATAAAGGAAGAATCTGCTTTTACGGAATCTAATCAGTAGTTGATTATTCCTTGAAAAAGACGTATACTATTGGATGTAAAAAACAAAGGATACATAATATATAGGGGTGCAGAATGATTAATGAGACCATACTAGCGATTATTATTGCGTTTGCCATCAGTGCGATACTTTGCCCGGTTGTGATACCGTTCCTCCATAAGCTGAAATTCGGACAGCAGGTTCGCAGTGACGGGCCGCAGGCGCATTTGAAAAAGCAGGGGACGCCTACGATGGGCGGATTGGTGATTTTGACCAGCATCATCATTACTTCATTGTTTTATATCCATGATTACCCAAAGATCATCCCGATCCTGTTTATGACAGTGGGATTTGGCATTATCGGTTTTTTGGATGATTATATTAAGATAGTGATGAAACGTTCCGAAGGGCTTAACCCGAAGCAGAAGCTGGCCGGGCAGATTATTATTACAGGGGTTTTTGTATATTACCTGATGAATTCCGGTGAGGTGGGGGTCTCGGAACTGATTCCTTTCACCGGAGGCTTTGGCAGGGGCTATTATATTGACCTGGGCATTTTGTTTATCCCTTTTGTGTTCTGCGTGGTCCTGGGGACAGATAACGGGGTGAATTTTACGGATGGGCTGGATGGCCTTTGCACCAGCGTGACGATCCTAGTCGCCACCTTCCTGACGATTGTGGCATTGGGGGAGGACAGCGGCATCAGCCCGATTACCGGCGCCGTGGTAGGGAGCCTGTTAGGATTTTTGCTGTTCAATGTATATCCGGCAAGGGTGTTCATGGGGGATACCGGCTCGCTTGCCCTGGGTGGTTTTGTGGCTTCCAGTGCACTGATGATGCAGATGCCGTTTTTTATCCCTGTGGTCGGCCTGATCTATCTGGTGGAAGTACTGTCCGTGATTATACAGGTGAGTTATTTTAAGGCTACCAAGGGGAAAAGGATTTTTAAAATGGCGCCGATCCACCATCATTTTGAACTTTGCGGATGGTCGGAGACCCGGGTGGTGGCTGTATTTTCTATTACGACTGCGATATTGTGCCTGGTGGCATATCTGGGCCTGTAGCCCCGGCAAGCCGGGCATGCCTGTTGCGTGCCGGATGCTCTCGTGGACAATGGTATACCGCAGAAGGTTTAGGAGGATAAAAATATGAGTGATCAAAAGGTACTGGTGGCCGGAGCCGGAAAAAGCGGGATTGCGGCGGCAAAGCTTCTGCTGGCTTTGGGGGGAGAGGTGGTTCTTTACGACAGCAATGACCGGATCGACCCCAATAAGCTGAAGGCCAGGTTTGATGAAGACGCAAAGATTACGTTTTTGCTTGGGCAGCTGTCACGGACAGGGCTGGTAGGCGTCGAACTGGCGATTATCAGTCCCGGGATTGCGCTGGATGCCCCTTTTGTGTCAGTGCTGGATGAGGCGAAGGTTCCGATCTGGGGGGAAGTGCAGCTGGCATACCATGTGGCGAAGGGGAAGCTGATTGCAATCACCGGAACCAATGGGAAGACAACGACAACAGCCCTGACGGGCGAAATTATGAAGGCCTGGTTTGAGGAGGTTTTTGTGGTGGGGAATATCGGGATCCCCTGTACCCAGACAGCCTTAGAGACGACAGAGCGTTCGGTGACGGTGGCAGAGGTTTCCAGCTTCCAGCTGGAGACAATCATGGATTACCGTCCGGATGTCAGCGCCATCCTCAACATAACCCCAGACCATTTAAACCGCCATGGGACGATGGAAAATTATATTGAGATCAAGGAACGGATCACGGCGAACCAGACCGAGAAAGACTGTGTGGTATTGAATTATGACGACCCGGTGCTGCGGGAGTTTGGTGAGGACAGGGGGAAAAAGCCCCAGGTGTTCTTTTTCAGCAGCCGCCATCCGCTTAAGGAAGGCCTGTACCTGGACAATATGCAGATTGTCTTTGCCCATGGGGGAAGCAAGGAGCCGGTATTGGATGTCCGTGCCATGCAGCTTCTCGGGCGGCATAACTATGAGAATGCGATGGCTGCGATGGCGATTGCCTTGCGCATGGGAGTGCCTATGGAGGTGATCTGCAAGGTGGTGAAAGGGTTTAAGGCTGTGGAGCACAGGATCGAGTTCGTGCTGGAGCGTGCCGGGGTAAAATATTACAACGATTCCAAGGGGACGAACCCGGATGCAGCCATCCAGGCGATCCGCGCCATGCCTGGGCCGACGGTGCTGATTGCCGGCGGCTATGACAAGCAGAGTGAGTATGATACATGGATTGAGGAGTTTGCCGGGAAGGTGAAGTATTTGGTCTTGATCGGGCAGACCCGGGATAAGATTGCGGAATGTGCCCGTGCCCACGGGTTTAATGAGATCATGTATGCCGAGGATATGGAGGAGGCGGTGCACGTCTGCGCCGCTTATGCCGATGCCGGTGACAATGTGCTGCTCTCCCCGGCCTGTGCAAGCTGGGGGATGTTTGATAATTATGAGCAGCGGGGAAGAATTTTTAAGGAATGTGTGAGAGGGCTATAATAAGCAGCAGAATTACCGGGAGCCGGAGAGGAGGGGAGGCAGCTGGCGAAGAAAAACAAACCCAGGCGGTTTTATGACTATAGCCTGCTGTTCTGTGTGATATTTTTAATGGCATTTGGGTTGCTGATGATCTATAGTGCCAGTTCCTATACAGCACAGCTGCAGCATGGCGATGCTTCCTATTATATGATGAGGCAGTTTAAGATCGCCATGGCGGGACTGACGATTGCCATTGTGATTTCCAAGATGGATTATCACTGGTATGCCAGGTTTGCACTGCCGGCATATATCCTTTCGTACATATTGATGATCGCGGTGAAACTGGTAGGCAGTGATTCGCATGGCAGCCGGCGCTGGCTGAATGTGGGAGGGATTACCTTCCAGCCTACGGAGTTTGTAAAAATTGTGTTGATCGTGCTCCTGTCGGTGGTGATTACCCAGATGGGGAAAAAGATCAATTCATTGCGGGCAGTGGAACTGGTGATGGTACTGACGCTGCCCATTGCCGGTCTGGTAGCGGCCAATAACCTAAGTTCCGGTATTATTATTGTGGGGATTGCCTTTTTTATGCTGTTTGTAGCTTGTGAAAAGAACTGGCCGTTTTTCTTATGCGGAGTAGCCGGCGGGCTGGTAGTGGCAACGGCAGGGCCGCTGGCGAATTTTTTAGAGAAGATTAAGCTGTTAAAGCCGTATCAGCTGGAACGGATCCATGTGTGGCTGGATCCGGAAGCTTACCCTATGGATGGCGGGTTCCAGGTCCTGCAGGGGCTGTATGCCATTGGTTCCGGCGGGTTGGTTGGCAAGGGCCTGGGGGAGAGCATCCAGAAGATGGGATTTGTGCCAGAGGCCCAAAATGACTATATTTTTGCTATTATCTGTGAAGAACTGGGGCTGTTTGGGGCGGTTTCCGTAATTTTAATTTTTCTGTTTCTTATTTACCGCTTTATGCTGATCGCTTCCAATGCACCGGACCTGTTTGGGGCTCTCCTGGTGGTAGGGGTCATGGGGCATATCGCGATTCAGGTGATACTGAATATAGCGGTGGTTAGCAATACCATACCCAATACGGGGATTACCTTACCGTTTATCAGCTACGGCGGCACGTCGGTGATGTTTTTGATGCTTGAGATGGGCATGGTGCTCAGCGTTTCCAACCAGATAAAACTTGAAAAATGAACGGCTTAAAAGCGTAACAATTCTTGCCGGTTTACATAGGATAGAATATAGGCAAATACCATAGGAGGTACTGTATTGTCTGTCATTCGAGTCCAGGGCTTGCAGAGGCTGCATGGTGAAATCCGGATACAAGGTTCTAAAAATGCAGTTCTCCCGCTGATGGCGGCGGCATTGCTCCATAACGGAACAATCGTAATTACGAATGTCCCCAGGATACAGGATGTTTTCTGTATGTTGGGGATATTGGAATCTTTGGGGTGTTATTGCCGGTTGGAAGGCCACAGCTTGGTGATAGACACCCGGAACCTCTCCTCGTCGCAGGTTCCTGATATAGAGGGGAAGCAGATGCGTTCTTCGGTCATGCTGCTGGGATCCCTGCTGGGGAGGCTCCATGAGGCGGAAACCTGTTATCCGGGGGGCTGTTCGATTGGCAGGCGCCCCATTGATTTGCATCTGTCAGCCTTGGGGCAGATGGGGGCGGATATCCGGCCGGAAGGGGAACGGATCCGGGTATCGGCAGGGCAGCTGCGGGGGGCGGATATCCGTCTCTCGTTTCCCAGCGTAGGTGCGACGGAGAACATTCTGATGGCAGCAGCGGCGGCGTCCGGGACGACCCGGATTTACGGGGCAGCAAGGGAACCGGAGATAGAGGTTTTGTGCCGCTTCTTAGAGGCCTTGGGGACGGAGATTGACGGTGTTGGCAGCAGTCTTTTGGTAGTGCATGGGAAAAGGCCGCTTAAGGATGTGGAATTTGCTGTGCCGGGGGACCGGATTGTAGCCGGTACTTACCTGGGAGCCCTCCTGGCGGCCGGGGGGGATATTGTCCTTTCCGGAGTCCCAACAGAGCATATGGGGGGGACGTTCGTTGCCGCAAGGATGATGGGATGTGAGGTGGATGGCCATGGGGAGGAGATCCATGCCAGTATGGGGGGACGCCCATTGCCCGTGTCTTTATGTACGGGGCCTTACCCGGAATTCCCCACGGACCTGCAGTCCGTGATGCTGGCAGTGGCATCTGTGGCGGAAGGGGTATCAAAGATCCGGGAAAATGTGTTTGAGGGAAGGTTTGGTACGGCAGAAGAACTGCAAAAAATGGGGGCGGACATTTCAATAGAAGGGGGAACTGCGTTGGTGGCAGGGGGAGGGCCGCTGGCAGGCAGTGAGGTCTGCGCCAGGGATTTGCGGGGCGGTGCGGCCCTGGTGGTGGCAGGGCTGGCAGCAGAAGGGGAGAGCCGTATCCATGGCTGTTCTTATATCAGCCGAGGGTATGAGGATATCAGCCGCGACTTAGCGGCGTTGGGGGCAGAAGTCTCCGTAAAAGAGGATTAGAACATGCAAAAGGTACAAAATAAAAAAAGGAAAATAATATTGGTAGCCGCCGTATCGCTGGCAGTAATGGTATTTTTAGCATTGACTGTCAGCGTATCAGAAGTGGTGGTAACAGGAAACGAAAAATATACCGAGGAAGAGATTGCCAAAATCCTTTTTCCGGACCGGATGAGCAAAAATTCCCTGCTCTGTTTTTTAAAAAACCGTCTCCAGGAACATGTCCAGATCCCCTTTGTGGAGGATTATGAGATTATTTTCCACGGGCCTGGGCAGGTGGAGGTCATCATATATGAGAAAAGCGTGGTAGGCTATGTATCCTATATGAACAGCTATATGTATTTTGATAAGGATGGGATTATCGTGGAGAGCGCCAATGAAGCGCTGTTGGGGGTTCCGCTTGTGACAGGGCTCAAATTCGGGCAGATTATCCTTTACCAGAAGCTGCCCTTAGAGAAGGAGGAGATATTTCCGGAGATTTTGGCGCTCACCCAAATCTTGACCATGAATGAGATGCAGGTAGACCGGATTGAGTTTGGTGCATATGATGAAATTACATTATATTTGGGGGATCTTGAAGTCCTTTTGGGCAACGGAGGGAACTTAAATGACAAGATTTCCGAACTGAATTCCATGCTCCCCCAGCTGGAAGGGCATGGGGGGATTTTGCATCTGGAAGACTATGATGATGCAAATATCCGGGCCGGTTACACTCTGGAACCAAAATCTAAGGGAACGGACTGATTTGACTTGGGGAAAGTACAAAACTTGCAAAGTTTTTGTAAAATAACAGTTGATATTTTTTAGAAAATCACATATAGTATTAGATAGACCAGATTAAGAACACATATGAAGTTGATGTGCGGGGAAGGATCTGAGAGGGTTGAAGGAGGAAGAAAGTCTTGTTAGAGATTAAGATAAATGACACGGAGAATTCAGCAAGGATTGTAGTGATCGGGGTTGGCGGTGCAGGGAATAATGCGGTGAACCGCATGATTGAAGAGAATATTGCCGGTGTGGAATTCATTGGGATTAATACCGATAAGCAGGCGCTGCAGTTCTGTAAGGCGCCTACTGCGATGCAGATCGGTGAGAAGCTGACAAAGGGCCTGGGGGCAGGAGCCAAGCCTGAGGTTGGGCAGAAGGCAGCTGAGGAGAATTCTGAGGAACTCGCACAGATTATGAAGGGGGCAGACATGGTGTTTGTCACCTGCGGCATGGGCGGCGGTACCGGTACCGGCGCCGCGCCGGTGATTGCCCGCTTAGCAAAGGATATGGGGATCCTGACGGTAGGGGTAGTGACCAAGCCTTTCCGGTTTGAGGCGAAGACCCGCATGACCAATGCCTTAAGCGGCATTGAGAGGCTGAAGGGGAGCGTGGATACCCTCATTGTGATCCCGAATGATAAGCTGTTAGAGATCGTTGACCGCAGGACGACGATGCCGGATGCCCTTAAGAAAGCGGATGAAGTGCTGCAGCAGGCAGTGCAGGGGATTACTGACCTGATCAATGTGCCTGGCCTGATCAACCTGGATTTTGCCGATGTGCAGACGGTGATGACGGACAAGGGGATTGCCCATATCGGCATCGGACATGCCAAAGGCGATGAGAAAGCTTTGGAAGCCGTGAAGCAGGCGGTGGCGAGCCCCTTGCTGGAGACGACGATTGAGGGTGCTACCCATGTCATTATCAATATTTCCGGGGATATCAGCCTGATTGAAGCAAACGAGGCGGCCAGCTACGTGCAGGATTTAGCCGGTGACGATGCAAATATCATCTTTGGCGCCATGTATGACGAGAATGCGCAGGACGAGGCAAGCATTACGGTGATTGCTACCGGGCTGGACGGCCATGCAGGCGGTGTTTCCGTGGACAAGACCATGGCAGGATTTAATAATTTCAAGCCGAAGATGCCGAGCGGGATGAATTTTGCAGGGCAGGGGGCGAACCAGGCAGCTGCGGCGGCGGAAGCCAGTGCGACTTCCAGGCAGAATCCGCCGCAGGCAGGCCAGAGGGCTGCCCAGCCTGCGGCCGGATCCCAGCAGGGCACGGCGGGACAGGCATACCGCCCCATGAACCGCGATGTCCAGATCAACATCCCGGATTTCTTAAAAAACAAACGCTGATCCACGAAATTAACCGAATATGGGGAATATTTGGAGAAAAGACAGATAACAATCTCGTTACCTGTCTTTTTTTGTCGTACAAAAAAGTGGGTCCGGCTCTCTGTCTTTGACAAAATTTTCCATCAAAAGTGATTATACTATAGGATATCGGAAATGCGGTATCAGGAGGTGGGGCAACAAAACGTGACAGTCACGTTATATTTAGATCTGTTTTTTCTGATTAACTTCGGAATGGATTATCTGCTCCTTTCACTGGTAAAACGTCTGCTGCATCTGGCATCCCCGTGGCAGCGCCTGAGTGTGGCTTCCCTGGCCGGGGCGGCCTGGGCATGCTTTGATTTGCTGATTAAGGGGATACCGGCCTGGGGCGAACTTGTCATCACCTGGTTTCTAGTAGGCGGGTGTATGGTAATCCTTGCTTTTGGAAAGGGGAGAAACCTTTGCCGGCAATCGGGCAGGAGAGGGGCGGCGGACTTTCGCCATATCGGAACCTGCCTGCTGGCCTTTTGGATGGTCAGCGCCCTGGCGGGAGGGATTTTCAGCATCCTGGGCGACCAGACCCTGGCCGGGTGGTATCTTTCCGGTACGCGGGCAGTCCGCCAGTGGCGCCTGCTTCCCTTCTGCTTCTGGGCGGCAGGGATTTACTTTGGGCTTTGCAGCTGCCTGAGCCTTTTGAGGAAAAAAGAAAAGGAGCACAAGATATTATACCGGGTGAGGCTTTCCTTCCGGGGGGAGGAGACCCTGGTGACAGCATTGTGGGACACAGGAAATCAGCTGTATGAGCCGTATGGAGGGCAGCCGGTCCATGTAGTCACTGGCGAGGTTTGCCGGCGCCTGTGCACAAGTGTGCCGCAGCTGATTTATATTCCGTTTCGGACAGTGGGCAGGGAATATGGCATGATGCCCGGAATCAGGATTGATTTCATGGAAGCGGAAAGGGAAGGGAAGGTGGTGCGCCGGTGGGAACGGCCATGGCTGGCCGTCAGCAAGCGTCCATTGTCTCTTTCGCATCAATATGAAATGCTTTTGCATGGGGAGGAATGAAATAAAATGATAGTTAAGGTTTCCATACCAAATCGGTTTCAGTTCAAGGCGGCGCCGTCCTTTACGACGATGCTTTGGCAGCGCCAGGGAGAAGTACATTACATAGGCGGTGCAGACATCCTGCCGCCGCCGCTGGATGCCAAGGAGGAAGCGAGGATGATTGCCTGCCTGGGGGCAGAAGGGGAAAAGGAGGCACGTTCCCTTTTGATCGAGCATAATCTCCGGCTGGTAGTCTATATAGCAAAAAAGTTTGACAATACGTGCGTAGGGGTGGAGGATCTGATATCAATCGGGACGATCGGGCTGATCAAGGCAATCAATACCTTTAATCCGGATAAGAATATCAAACTGGCGACCTATGCGTCCCGCTGCATAGAGAACGAGATCCTGATGTACCTGCGCAGGAATAACAAAACCAGGATGGAGGTATCCATCGATGAACCCTTGAACGTAGATTGGGATGGCAACGAATTGCTGCTTTCTGATATTTTAGGTACGGATGAAGACATTATTTACCGTGATTTGGAGGATGAGACCGAGAAAAGCCTGCTGAAGCATGCTATCAGCCGCCTAAGCCCCAGGGAGAGGAAGATTGTGGAACTGCGCTATGGGCTGAAGGATGCAGACGGAAACGAGATGACGCAAAAAGAGGTGGCGGATTTATTGGGGATTTCACAGTCTTACATATCACGCCTGGAAAAGAAGATCATGAAAAGGCTAAAAAAGGAGATTATCCGGCTTGAATGAAGTGCTGTTATGGCTGATTCGGGGGTTGACAGTGCTGTTGGGCAGCAGTTATCCGGCCATTGCACCGGAGAAGGGGCAGGCCGTGGATTGGGGGCGGGATCCTTCCTATGCGATCTACCAGGATTACAGGTATACGTATGATTCATACGTATACCTTTTTTGGGATGAGAGCACAGGGGCAGGACCGGAGGATGCAGGAATCACGCTAACGAAGGGAGGATGGAACCATTTGGAGGATTCTTCCGGGAAGGAGGAGGGGGCAGAGGCACAAAATCCGGCAGAGGCAGCGGATGGCGGATGGGATCCGGAGAAAAACGGGGATCTGCCGGGGGAAAACCGGCCGGCCATGGCACAGCTTGAGGATTATGATTATCTGATGAAAAATTTTTACAGCGTCCATCCGTCTACTACGGCTCCCCGTGACCTGATGAAGGCCGACGAACTGGTAAAAATGGATCTGAGCCTGGAGAAAGACCCTTCAGTGCCGCAGATACTGATTTATCATACCCATTCCCAGGAGACATATGCCGATTATGGGCCGGAGAATACGGATGCCTCAGTAGTAGGGATCGGGAATACCCTGGCACGGCTGCTGCAGGAAAAAGGGTGGAATGTGATCCATGACACCAGCACTTATGACATCCAAGGCGGGACTCTGGACCGGAGCCGTGCTTACAATTATGCCCTGGAAGGAATCAGCAGGATCCTTCAGGAGAACCCGTCTATCCAGGTAGTGCTGGATCTGCACCGGGACGGGGTGAAGGAGGGGCTGCACCTGGTGTCGGAAACCGAGGGGAGGCCGACAGCCAATATTATGTTTTTTCAGGGGATGAGCCGGACGCCGGAAGGGGTAATAGAATACCTGCCCAACCCTTACCTGAAAGAAAACCTGGCATTTACATTGCAGATGCAGCTGGATGCGGCGCAGAATTATCCTGGTTTCACCAGAAAAATATATATGAAAGGGCTCCGCTATAACCTGCATTTACGCCCTTGCTCGGCGCTGGTTGAGGTGGGGGCACAGACAAACAGCGGCGAGGAGGCACACAATGCCATGGGGCCGCTGTCGGAACTTTTGGATAGGGTGTTGCAAGGAGAATGAAAAAATGGTATATTCTAATGATAGTGATTCGCGAGCAGCATTTATAGGCGGCAGCAAAGAGCAAGAAAAGACTGTATGAGATAAAATGAGAGAGGAAACCATATGGCAGGAACAGATCAGGGAAAAATCCGGAATTTTTGTATTATCGCGCACATCGACCATGGGAAATCCACGCTGGCAGACCGCATTATTGAAATGACCGGGCTGCTGACCAGCAGGGAGATGCAGTCACAGGTACTGGATAATATGGAACTGGAACGGGAGAGGGGCATTACCATCAAGGCACAGACGGTACGGACCGTGTACAGGGCTAAGGATGGGGAGGAATATATTTTCAATCTGATTGACACTCCAGGGCATGTGGACTTTAACTATGAGGTCAGCCGCAGCCTGGCCGCCTGCGACGGGGCGATCCTGGTGGTGGATGCCGCCCAGGGGATCGAAGCCCAGACTTTGGCAAATGTCTACCTGGCGCTGGATAATGACCTGGATGTGGTGCCGGTAATCAATAAAATAGACCTGCCCAGTGCAGACCCAGACCGGGTGGCGGAGGAGATCGAGGATGTAATCGGGCTGGAAGCCCATGATGCACCACGGATATCGGCCAAGACCGGGCTGAATGTGGAGGAAGTTCTGGAGGCGATTGTAAAAAAGGTGCCGGCGCCCCAGGGGGATCCTGACGCGCCGCTGCAGGCGCTGATCTTTGATTCAGTATATGATTCCTACAAAGGGGTGATTGTATTTTGCCGGGTGGTGGAAGGCACGATGGGAAAGGGAACCCGCGTGCGTATGGTGGCAACCGGTGCCGAGGCGGAGATCGTAGAGGTAGGATATTTCGGGGCAGGCCAGTTCATTCCCTGTGAGGCGTTAAGCGCCGGGATGGTCGGATACCTGACAGCCAGCATTAAGAATGTGAAGGATACGATGGTCGGGGATACGGTGACGGATGCGCAGCGCCCTTGTGCCCAGCCCCTGCCGGGCTATAAAAAGGTAACCTCCATGGTTTACTGCGGGCTGTACCCGGCTGACGGCGCCCGCTATAACGACCTGCGGGATGCCTTGGAGAAGCTGCAGCTGAATGATGCATCCCTGTTTTTTGAGCCGGAAACCTCCGTGGCACTGGGTTTTGGGTTCCGCTGCGGGTTTTTGGGGCTTTTGCATTTAGAGATCATCCAGGAACGCTTGGAGCGGGAGTACAACCTTGACTTAGTCACCACAGCCCCCAGCGTGGTATACCATATCCATAAAAAGAACGGGGAAATGATCCAACTGACGAACCCCACCAATATGCCGGATCCTACAGAGATTGACTATATGGAAGAACCGGTGGTCTCGGCGGAGATCATGGTGACCACGGAGTTCGTGGGGGCGATCATGACTTTGTGCCAGGAACGGCGCGGTGTCTACAAAGGGATGGAATATATGGAAGAGACCCGTGCGCTCCTCAAGTACGACCTGCCGCTCAACGAGATTATCTATGACTTTTTTGATGCTTTGAAATCACGTTCCCGCGGATATGCCTCTTTTGATTATGATTTAAAGGGGTATGAGCAGGCAGAGCTGGTCAAGCTGGACATCCTGGTGAACAAGGAGGAGGTGGATGCCCTTTCCTTTATTGTCCATGGGGCATCGGCGTATGAGCGCGGCCGGAGGATGTGTGAGAAGCTGAAGGAAGAGATCCCGCGCCACCTGTTTGAGATTCCGATCCAGGCAGCCGTGGGCGGCAAGATCATAGCCAGGGAGACGGTGAAGGCGGTGCGCAAAGATGTCCTGGCCAAATGCTACGGCGGCGATATCACCCGCAAAAAGAAGCTGCTGGAGAAGCAAAAAGAAGGCAAGAAACGGATGCGCCAGGTGGGGAATGTGGAGATCCCCCAGAAGGCTTTTATGAGTGTGCTGAAATTAGATGATGAATAAGCGACAATTGGAACTTTATATCCATATCCCGTTCTGTGCCCGCAAATGCGCCTACTGCGATTTTTTGTCTTTTGCGGTTCCGGAACATACTTACCGGAATTACATGGACAAGCTGATCGAGGAGATCTACGGGCAGAGCGCCTGTTTTCAGGACAGCTGCGTCACCAGCATTTTCCTTGGCGGGGGGACGCCGTCCATTTTGCCGCCGGAACTGGTGGAGGAATTGTTTGCCGTCCTTTATAACTGCTTTACGGTTGCAGAGGATGCGGAAGTCACCATTGAGGCGAACCCGGGCACTTTGACGATGGAAAAGCTGGAGGTATATAAGGAGAGCGGGATAAACCGCTTGAGCCTGGGGCTGCAGTCGGCAGACGACCAGGAACTGCGGATGCTGGGGCGGATCCATACATTTGATGATTTCCTCAAAAGCTACCAGCGGGCACGGCAGGCAGGGTTTGCCAATATCAGTGTCGATTTGATGTCGGCATTGCCGGGGCAGGATGCATATTCCTGGAAAAACACCCTGCGCAAGGTGATGATGCTAAAGCCGGAGCATATATCGGCCTATAGCCTGATCATTGAGGAAGGGACTCCCTTTTATGAGCGGTATGGAAGGGCGGATGCCTCATTGGACGGGGGGATGGCGGGCAATAAAAGAGCCGTCCCGGTAAAGAGTGTCCTGCCGGGGAATTCCTGGAATAACTATATGGAACTGCCTCCGCTGCCGGATGAGGACATGGACAGGGAGATATACCATATGACAAAGGGGCTTTTGGCATCCCAGGGATATGAGCGCTATGAGATTTCCAATTATGCCAGGCCAGGCTATGAATGCCGCCATAATATCGGGTACTGGACAGGCGTCGATTACCTGGGCCTGGGCCTGGGGGCATCTTCTTATATCAGCGGGTACCGGTACCGGAATGAAGCGGACCTGCACAGGTACTTGTCCCTTGACTTGCAAAAGGCCGGGGCGGCTGCCCGTGATATCCAGGGGCTGACACTGGAAGAGAAGATGGAAGAATTTATGTTTTTAGGGCTCCGCATGATGCAGGGGGTATCCGGCAATGAGTTCCTTGGGCGTTTCGGGAGGAACATGTGGAAGGTTTACGACTTGGCATTCCGCAAACTCCAAGGGCAGGGGCTGATAGAGGTAGAGATGCCGTGGGTGCGCCTGACGGCCCGGGGCATTGATGTGAGCAACCGGGTATTCCATGAGTTTTTGCTGGAATAGCTTTGTAAAAGCGGCGGTACAAAATATTCAGAAAAAATTAAAAAGTGAAAAGTTGCCCTTTCCCCGGGCTTTTGGTATACTGGTTTTTAATGGATGTTATGATGGAAGAACCAGGAGGGATTATGGCCAATATAAGGGACAAAAGAAGTGTAAAGGTTATCCGCCGCCTGTTTGGTGCCGTGCTGGCAGGCCTGATGCTGGCAGGCCTGATGCTGACGGCGTTAGCAGCGCCGGGGGATGGGGACAGCGGGCTGAGGGTTGCAGGGGGCAAGGAAGCTTTGGAAGGGCCTTCACAGGAACTGAGGGGGGTATGGATCTCATATCTGGACTGGGAGAAGCTTCCGGCGGATGAGGCCGGATTTAAAAAAGGTGTGGACCAGATCCTGGAACGGTGTGTGGAACTGAAGATGAATGCGGTTTTTGTCCAGGTGAGGCCGGATGCCGATGCCATGTACCCGTCCGCCTATTTTCCGTGGTCCCGGTTTGTGACCGGGACACAGGGGCAGGATCCGGGCTATGACCCGCTGGATTATTTTGTGCAGGCGGCTCACAGAAGGGGCCTGCAGTTCCATGCGTGGATCAACCCTTACCGGGTGACCGGGTACCTGAACCGATGGAACCAGGTGTCAGAACAAAGCTTTGCGCGGCAGTGGCTGTCGGATGGCGACACCTCAAATGACCGCTGGGTGTTAAAGCATAACGGGGAGTACTACCTGAACCCGTCTGTGGAGGAGGTACAGCAGAGAATCATCGGAGGGGTAAGGGAGATAGTGGAACATTATGATGTGGACGGAATCCATTTTGACGATTATTTTTACCCGGATATTGACAATGAGGATCCGAACAAATGGTTTGATAAGCCGGAATATGAGGCTTCCGGCAGTTCAAAGAATATCAGCGACTGGCGCCGCGGGAATATAAACCAGCTGATCCGCGGTACATACCAGGTGGTGAAGTCCGTAAACCCACAGGTGCAATTCGGGATCAGCCCGGAGGGGTATGTGGATAACCTGCGCAGTGAGAAGCGCTTGTTTGCGGATGTGGATACCTGGCTGTCGCAGGAGGGGTATGTGGATTATATCATGCCGCAGATTTACTGGGGGTTTGAGCATAAGCGGTCTGACGGGAGCCCGGCGCCGTTTGCCTTTTCCAATAACCTAAAGACATGGATCGAATTGAAGAAGAAGGGGAATGCCAGGCTGTATTTGGGGCTGGCTATGTATAAGACAGGCTCCGGGAGCACGGACAATAATGCAGTGCCGGAGTGGCTTAGGCGTAACGATATCATTAAGCGCCAGGTAGAGGAAGGGCGGGAGAGCAAAGAGGTTTCGGGGTATTGCTTCTATGCTTACAGTTCATTCCAGGAATCGGCCTGCCAGGCGGAGGTTGCCAACTTAATGAAAGTATTTAAATGATGAAAGAGAAGGGGACAGGGGAAAATGAGGAAGTTAGAGGATTACGTGGTAAGTATCCCGGATTTTCCGGAGCCGGGGATTATTTTTAGGGATGTCACATCGATCCTGCAGGATGCAGACGGCCTGCAGCTGGCGATTGACAGGCTGTTAGGGATGCTCGAAGGGGTGGAATTCGATGTGGTGCTAGGGCCGGAGTCCCGGGGGTTTATTTTCGGGATGCCGGTGGCATATGCCAGGCATAAGAGTTTTGTGCCGGTGCGGAAAAAGGGCAAGCTTCCGAGGGAAACCGTGTCGGCAAAGTATGAACTGGAGTATGGCACCGCAGAGATCGAGATCCACAAGGATGCCATTGTGCCGGGGCAGAGAGTGGTGGTTATTGATGACCTGATTGCGACAGGCGGTACCATTGAAGCGATCACCGGCTTGGTGGAGCAGCTGGGCGGTGAAGTGGTGAAGATCTGTTTTGTCATGGAGTTGGCGGGATTGTGCGGCCGGGAGAAGCTGAGGAAGTACCCGGTGGAATCAGCGATTGTCTATGAGGGAAAATAAAAATCCGGGAACGGATGGTGAAAAGAGCCAGGAGACGGGCGGCAAAGCCTGTTTTTGGCTCTTTTATTTATTTGTACATTCATCGGCAGGGGATAAGGTGTTTCCGTGGTTTTTCTATAAGTTCTTCATTATATATGGTATAAGTGCACAATTATAACTGAAAAAACAGGGATAAAAATGTAAAAAATATACAAAAACCACTTGCCAATTTCCTGGAAAGTGGTTATAATAAAGCGTATAAAGCCTGTGAGGATGATAAAGAGAAAAACACAGGCACAATAATAAAAAGGAGAATAAGAGTATGAAGAAAAGACTGTTGGCGATGGCAATGGTATCTGCAATGACGGTTACGGCTTTGGCTGGCTGTGGCAATTCCGGTTCTTCGGCCGGTTCTGCAGATAATGGAGAGTGGAAGTGGGAGAGAAAAGTTGAGATCATCTGCCCGTGGGGTACCGGCGGCGGTGCGGATACCACGGTCAGGACTTTTGCCACGGCACTGGAGAAGGAACTTGGTGTCTCGGTGGTGGTGAATAACAAGTCTGGTGCAGGCGGTGTTACGGGCGTGGAGTTTGCCTGCAGCCAGCCGGCGGACGGCTATACGTACCTGATGTGCACCCCATCCCCGATGCTGGCACAGATATCCGGCGCTACCGATTATGATGTATACGGGAAGATCAACCCGCTGTGCCAGATGGTACATGACTGTAATATTTTCGTAACCGGCGCTTCCTCCCCTTATAATAATTACCAGGAACTGACCGAGTACATAGCAGCGAACCCGGGTAAAGTGAAATGCGGCGTTATGACCATCACCGGCCTGGATGCTGCCTGCGTGGAAGCCGGCTTTGGCGGCACGGTGGAGCCGGTTGCCTATACCGAGGGTTCCCAGCTGAATGCAGACGTGATCGGCGGCCATGTGGATCTGGCCTGCGTGGGGCCGGCTGAGGTTTCCGCGATGATCGCTTCCGGCGATATGAAGGTGATTTTGTCCTGCACGGAGGAGAGGCTGAGCCTGGCTGGCATGGAGAATGTGGAGTGTGCAAAGGAAGTCGGGCTGGACTGCTTCTTTGGGCCGTCCCGCGGCATCTTCTATGCCGAGGGAACTCCGGAAGGCGCAATCAAGGCGTTTGAGGCTGCTGCCGAGAAGGCGGTTGCCAGCGAGGATTTCCAGAACTGGGCAAAGCAGGAAGGCCTTGACCAGAGGCAGGGCTGGATGAACACGGCTGATTTTACGGCTGCATGGGATGCAGATTATAAAGATCTGACGGAATTGTTCGGAAAATAAGCGAACCAGGGATAACCCGGGGGAGGCAGAGGCTTTCCCCGAAATGATAGCAGCCGCGGTGCGGGACGGGCGCATGCCCTTCGTTTTCTGCTGCGCACTGCGGCGGTATCTTTTTTGTTTTGCCAAAGAGGAATGAATAACATAGAAAGGTGGTAGGAATAAGTTGGATATAATTTTTTCCTTTATCTTAGCGATATTTTGTATCTACTGCTTTTTCCTGGTGGGGGCAGAGTCTCCTGCACCGACCCCCACGGAACTGGGGGCGGCTTTCTGGCCGAGGATTATCCTGGTACTGATGATTATCCTTTTGGCTGTGAACATTGTCAACAGCCTGAAAGCACAGAAGGAAAACAAAAGCAGCATTATGGGTGAAATGAACCTGGGCGGATTTTTTAAGAGCAAGCTGTTTGTCGGAATTATCCTGGTGGCAGTGATGGCGCTGATGGTGTCAACCATCGGATTCATGCCGGACTGCCTGCTGTTCCTGATTGCCTACGGCTTTTTGCTGGGAGAGAGAAGGATTCCCTTGCTGGTGATCCGTTCACTGGCAATCACGGCAGTCCTCTATGTGATCTTCCAGGGAGCCCTGGATATTATGCTGGCCCGGGGCGTGGGCCCGTTCCGTGAATTTGCCCTGTTTTTTGAGATGCTGTTACCATTTTAGAAAAGGAGGTGTAATGTATGTTTAGCACATTGTTTACTGGTTTAAAAATCGTTCTTACACCTTCAACCTTCCTGTTGATTACGGCAGGAACGATATTAGGTGTTATTTTCGGCGCCATGCCGGGGGTCAGTGCATCCATGGCAGTGGCTCTGGCGCTGCCTTTTGCCTATGCCATGAACCCGGTGATTGCCATTGCCTTTTTGGTGGCGGTATATTGTGCATCGATTACCGGCGGCGGCATTACGGCGATCCTGTTCCGGATTCCGGGAACCCCCTCGAGTGCGCCTACGACTTTTGACGGCTATCCGATGGCGCAGCGGGGCGAGGCAGGAAAGGCCCTGGGTTTTTCCCTGGTAGCTTCCGCGGTAGGCGGCCTGATTGCAGCTTTTGCGATGGCGCTGATTTCTCCGCAGCTTTCTGCAGTAGCGCTGAAGTTCGGCCCGTCGGAATTGTTTGCCGTGTCCTTTTTGGGGCTTTCGGTTTTGTCCTGCCTGGACAGCGGCAATATCGTAAAAACCTTGATTTCCGGTTTGCTGGGGCTCTTGCTGGCCTGTGTGGGCATGGATCCGATGCTGGGTATCGCCCGTTTTACCTGGGGCAACTCCACACTGCTGTCCGGTATTGAGATGATCCCTGTGATGATCGGTTTGTTTGCGGTTACCGAGGTGCTGAAGCAGACCGTGAAGCAGAAGAAGATCGACGGGGCAGAGGAATCGGAAAGCAATGGCAAGATGAAGACGGTGCTGCCGAGTTTTGCCGAACTCTGGGCGACGAAAATCCCCATGCTCCGGGCTTCTGTACTGGGCACGGTCGTAGGGATTTTGCCTGGCGCCGGCGCTACCATTGCCTCTTTCCTGTCCTATGCGATTGAGAAAAAGGTTTCCAAGCACCCGGAGAAGTTAGGAACCGGTATTCCGGATGGCATCGTGGTATCGGAGGCGGCCAACAATGCGGCTACCGGCGGGTCGATGGTGCCCCTGCTTTCTCTTGGTATCCCGGGAGGCAATGCTGCTGCAATCATGATGACGGCACTGGTGATCAAAGGCGTACAGATCGGGCCGATGTTAATCAAGACACAGCCGGAATATCTGGCCAGTGTGTTTGGCTCCATGCTGCTGACAAACATTGTCATGGTTATCGTGGCCATGGGCGTGGCCAAGGCATTTGCTAAGATCCTGGCAGTGCCCTACAGCGTCCTGGGCCCGGTGATCGTCATGCTGGCTGCAATCGGCGCTTATGCACTGAACAACAATACCGGTGATGTGGTTCTGATGGCTGGCGCCGGTATTATCGGTTACATGTTTGTCAAGCTTGGATATAATTCAGCGGCTCTGGTTCTGGGGCTGGTTTTGGGACAGATGTGCGAATCGAACTTCCGCCGTGCCTACACTTTGACTAACGGCAGCCTGGTTCAGATCTTTACAAAACCAATTACGGCAGTGATTATGACAGCTTGTGTGATAATGCTGGTCTATCCGTTTGTGAAGCCGCTTATTGCCAAAAAGAAGGAAGCATAGCTTTGGGAAGGGGCAGCACGCTGGATTGTGCTGCCCCTTCGGCGTACGGCGCGTTGCCGGTTCCTGGCGGGTCAGAGAAATGGGTTTTCCACTTCGGAAAGGATGCTGATGAAATCCCGCATATATTTGGTGAGATAAAGGTCTTTGCGGTGGCAGATGTAGCAGTGCCGTTTGCTGTCGATGTCCTTGAGGGGATAGATGTGTGCCTGGGAGCGGAAGCATTCGTCCTTCTCAATATAGTTGAGGGGGCAGATCATGACAGCGTCGCAGGCGATGGTGACCTTTTTTTCAATCTCAATGCTGGCTGTTTCCAAAAGGATTTTGGGGGAGATGTTGTGGGCAGCAAACAAGCTGTCCTGTATGGTACGCACGCTATGCCCGGGTTTGTTGGAGATAAAATTTTCGTTCTTGGCTTCTAAGATGGAAATGGGGGTGCCGTTGGGGATCCGGCGGGACAGTTTTGTGTTCGTGCTGGTCAAAAGCACCAGTTCCTCATTCTCGACTAAGGTGTAATGCAGTTCTTCATAGCGGGGGACTGTGGTCATGCAGGTAATGTCAACTTTGCCTTCCAGCAGAAACTTTTCCGTTTCCATGGAGCCGGATTCGACCAGTTCGATATCTACATGGGGGTATTTGGCAAAAAATTTGGGAAGGACATAGGGAAGAACCTGCATCCCGCGCTGGATGGGGATGCCGAGGCGGAATTTGCCGTGATCCTCGTGTGTGATCTCCTCAATCTCTTTTTTCAGGTTTTCGTTGATCGTGAGGACCTGCCTGGCGGCATCAATATAACGCTGTCCGGCGTAAGTGAGAGTGATGGGGTCGGTGCTGCGGTTGAAAATAGGCGCCCCCAGATTGTTCTCCACCAGCTTGATCATCTGGCTTAGCGAGGGCTGGGAGATGTAGAGTTTGCGGGCGGCGTTGGTGATGTTGCCTTCCTGCAATACGGTCAGCATATATTGTGCGTGTTTGATATTCATAAACGGTCCTCCCTGCAGGTTTTGTTTTTATCATAACACAAGACAGGGAGAATGGCGATAAGATTTTGCCTATTTCCTGTATAGCTATATATGTATTTGAATAGTGCAAATGAACATGGTACACTTAATCCAATGGATTTGGATTGAAAATTGAAGGAGGAAGGATATGGAAATCAAGAAGGCGGCCATGGCGGGCACCCTGGAATCCAGCGATGCCCGGGTAACAGTAGAGCCAGGGAATGGCACAATTGAACTTTCGATTGAGAGCAGTGTGATACATCAGTTCGGCAAGCAGATCCGGGCGACTATCCTGGAGACTTTGGGACGGTTAGGGGTGGAGGATGCCAAGGTGACGGTGGTGGATAAGGGGGCTTTGGACTGCACCATAAAGGCGCGCGTGGAGTGTGCGGTGTACCGTTCCAACGATATGACAAAGAATCTTCCCTGGGGAGGTGTGATCAGATGAGCCATCCATATAAGAAGAGACTAAGGCGTTCCATGATGTTTTTGAATTGCCAGAAACCGGGGTTAATCAAAGACCCTTATATTTATAAACCGGATTCCATAATGCTGGATTTGGAGGATGCGGTGGCGGAAAACCAGAAGGATGCGGCCAGGTATTCCCTGTTCCATGCATTGCAGGAGATTGATTACCGCGGTGTGGAACGGGTGGTGCGGATCAACGGGCTGGATACGCCGCACTGGAAGGAGGATATCCGGGTCTGTGTGGCCGGGGGAGCCGATACGATCCGGATTGCCAAGACAGAGAGTGCAAAGGATGTCCATACGGTGGAAGAGCATGTGCTGGCAGCGGAGAAGGAGTTTGGCAGGCCGGAGGGCTCCACGCTTTTGATGGCTGCATTGGAGTCCTGTAAAGGGGTGCTCCACGCCCTGGAGGTCTGTGAATCTTCCGGCCGCCTGATCGGGATTGCGCTGAGCGGCGGTGACTACACGAAGGATTTACAGACCGTGATTACCGGAACCGGTGTGGAATTGCAGGGGGCGCGCCAGCAGATGATTATCGCGGCGCGGGCGGCCGGGGTTCAGTGCTGGGACACGGTATTTACCAATCTGGATGCCATGGATGTGTTTGAAGAAGAGGTGCGGATGATCAAGATGATGGGGTTTGACGGCAAATCCTTGGTGAATCCGCGGCAGATTGATGTGGTTCATAAGATATTTACCCCGACCCAGAAAGAAATCATCTTCGCAGAAAAGGTTGTGAAGGAGATCGATGAAAAGAAGGCGCTGGGGATCGGTGTATTTACCGTGGACGGCAAGATGATTGATATTGCGTTCTACGACGGAGCAAAGAGGACGATTGCATTAGCGAAGGCATCAGGCGTATATGAGGGGGATCTGTAAGATGATAAATGCTGTTGGTAGAGAAATCCCAGAAGAAGTATTGAAGGCAACAGGCAAGGAGGCATTTAAGGGTGCTTATGCCTATGATAATTATGAGTATACCAAAGCTGCCCCCAAGGCCAGGGCCATGATGGATCCGAAGCGCAGCAAGATGGCGGAAAATATCCACGATGCACTGGTGAAATGTGAGATTAAGGACGGCATGACCATCTCTTTCCACCATCATTTCCGTGAGGGGGATTATGTGGTCAATATGGTGATGGAGGAGATCCATAAGATGGGAATCAAGGGGCTGACGATCTGTGCCAGTTCCCTGGGCAAGGCCAATGACCCGATTGTTCCCTATATTGAGGATGGTACGATTGTAGGGATCCAGTCTTCCGGTGTGAGAGGGAAGATCGGGGAGGCGATTTCTACCGGAAGGCTGCGGGACCTGGCGATAATGCGTTCCCACGGCGGGAGGGTGCGGGCAGTTGAGTCGGGCGAGGTGCATATTGATATTGCATTTATCGGCGCACCGACGTGTGATGAGTACGGGAATATGCGGGCCAACGGCGGCAAAAGTGACTGCGGTGTGCTGTCCTATGCCATGGTGGATGCCCAGTATGCGGATAAGGTGGTGGCAATCACGGACTGCCTGGTGCCGTTCCCCAACATACCGGCCAGCATTTCCATGACCCAGGTGGACTTTGTGTGTGTGGTGGATGAGATCGGGAACCCGGCGAAGATTGCCACAGGGGCAGCGAAGCCTACCACGGATGTGAGGAAGATTATGATGGCGGACTATTGTACCCAGTTCGTGATCAATACCCCTTATTTTAAGGAAGGGTTTTCCTATCAGACCGGTGTGGGCGGTGCGTCGATTGCTTCCACGATTTCTCTGGGGAAGATCATGGAGGAGAGGGGCATCCATATGGGGCTTGGCCTGGGCGGCATCACCACGCCGATGTGCAATCTGCTGGATAAGGGGCTGATTCACAAGATTGTGGATACCCAGGATTTCGATATGGGGGCGATTGAGTCCATCAAGTCGAACCCGAACCATATTGAGATATCGGCCTCCGAGTACGCGGATCCCTTCAACAAGGGGGCTTATGTCAATAAGCTGGATTTCGTGATCCTCGCGTCGCTGGAGGTGGACGTGAATTTTAACTGCAATGTGGTGGTCGGTTCGGACGGGATGATTACCGGAGCCCAGGGAGGCCATCCGGATACGGCGGCCGGGGCGAAGTGCACCATCGTGATTGCTCCGTTATTGCAGGGGCGCATACCGGCCATTTGTACCAATGTAACCACAGTGACCACGCCGGGGGAGACGGTGGATGTGGTCATCACGGATTACGGGATCGCCATCAATCCCAGAAGGCAGGATCTGATCGAGTGCATGAAGGATGTGAATCTGCCATTCTGTACGATCGAGGAGCTGCGGGATAAGGCGTATGCGATTGTCGGCAGGCCGGATCCGGTGCAGTTCGGGGAGCGGGTCGTGGGGGTTATTGAGAGCCGTGACGGGACAGTGCTCGATGTGGTGAGAGAGATTAAGGAGTATGAGTTTGCAGAGTAAGGGATTTGTGGGATAGGAAAGCCTGCTGCCTGGATGGATTGTCCGGGCGGCAGGCTTTTGCCTTTGTGTTGTCTTGTTCCCATCCCCTGCATTTTCAGGCCAATGCATGGAATGGCTTGCCAGGCAGACATGGATGCCTGTCTTTTTCCAGGGTTCAAAAAAAGAAAACGAAAAGAAAACAAATGTTCGGAAAAACTTGCAATTTGGTAAATGTTGTGGTAAAATGAAAAAGAACAGATGTTCTATATCCTTTTGTCTATTGAGGACAAGACCTATATATGGAAGGAAATAACAGGCTTTAGGGAGGGCAGGGATGCTGATACAGGAGGAGATGGGTATTCAGGAAAAGCTGCGGATACTTTCTGATGCGGCAAAATATGACGTGTCCTGTTCCAGCAGCGGGATTGCCCGGAAGGGGAAGCAAGGGACGATTGGCAATACATTGGCGGCAGGGATCTGCCACAGTTTTGCGGCGGACGGAAGGTGTATTTCCCTTTTGAAGATTTTGTTTACCAACCAGTGCATCTATGACTGCCGGTATTGTGTGAACCGGTGCTCCAATGATGTGGTGCGGACGGCATTTACTCCGGCTGAGGTATGCACACTGACGATCGAATTTTACCGGCGGAATTATATCGAGGGATTGTTTTTAAGTTCGGGGATCCTGTATTCCCCGGATTATACGATGGAGCAGATTTACGAGACTCTTTACCGCCTGCGGAATGAATACCATTTCAACGGATATATCCATGTTAAGGCGATACCTGGGGCATCCCCGGAACTGATTGAGCGAATGGGGTTTCTGACAGACCGGATGAGCGTGAATCTGGAACTGCCCACGGCAGAGGGGCTTAAGCGTTTGGCGCCTGGCAAGAGCAGGGAGAAGATTTTGGCGCCGATGCGGCAGGTGCAGCGGGGGATTGCGGCACAGAACTTAAAGGCGTTAGGAGAGTCACGGCCTGGCGGAGGGCGTTTGCAAAAGCGCCTGGAGGATCCGGGGAGGCGTTTGGCAGATTCGCCGAACCCGTGGTGGGATTTTAAACATGGCAGCCTCCAGACCCGAAAGGGCGGCCTTCCGGGTTTGGAGCGAAGAGCAGGGGATATGAAAAAGAACCCTGCAAAAGGCCGGGAGATTGGGATGGCCGACACGATTGCCCACCCCGGGCGCAACGTATGGGCAGCCCTGCAGCCGATGAACCAGAGGCTTTTTGTGCCGGCAGGGCAGAGCACCCAGATGATCGTGGGGGCGACGCCGGAGAGTGATTACCATATGATCCGGGTGGCGGAGGCATTGTACCAGAATTATGATTTGAAACGTGTGTTTTATTCGGCTTTTGTGAGGGTGAATGATGACGGGCTGCTTCCGGTCCTGCCCGGAGGGCCGCCGCTTTTGCGGGAGCACCGCCTGTACCAGGCAGATTGGCTGCTGCGGTTCTATGGTTTTGGGGCAGAAGAACTGCTGTCAGAAGAACGGCCGAATTTCAATATCCTGCTGGATCCCAAATGCGACTGGGCACTCCGCCATCTGGAGCGGTTCCCGGTGGAGGTGAACCGGGCAGATTATGCGGCCTTATTGCGGGTGCCGGGGCTGGGGGTCAAATCAGCCAGGCGGATCGTGGCCGCCAGGCGGGGCGGGGCGCTGGATTTTCCGGACTTAAAGAAGATGGGGGTGGTTTTAAAAAGGGCGATGTATTTTTTGACCTGTTCCGGCAGGACGATGGTTCCGTTCCGCCTGGACGAAGATTTTATCACCAGCCAGCTGGTGAGCGTGGAGCATAAGAAGGCATGGGATATCGAGAACCATGGCAGCTACCGGCAGCTGAGCCTGTTTGACGATTACCAGATAGCCGGTGCTCCGGTCAGCAGGGAAGACATGGCCTCAGCCGTAACCGGATTGATGTGAACATGGCCATGAGAGGTTCTGGGGAGGAGAGGGATATGACAGTCTTTGTGTGCGGGCAGGAGGTTGAGGACATCTGGTGTGGGATCTACGATGCCTGGATGAGCCGATTGGGGCATAAGAATGTCCGGCTGGAGCCCAGGGGGAAGGACAGGGAATTCTTTTGTGAATACCGTGAGGTGGTGACGGAAGCATGGAAAGCGGAGAAGGTGGCAGAAAGCATACGCAGGAAGCTTTCGGAGGAACTTTATGAGGTGGCTTACCGGGCAGCGCTTTCGGAGGATTGTGGCCGGGCAGACAAGATATACCGTTTTCTCATCTATGCATTTTCCCTGGGGACCGGCGTTATGGACCAGCTGCAGATTCCGGCAGTATACGAGGTGTTTTGCATGACCCGGTATTTGTCGCGGGAATATACCCATATCATCGAGTTTGCCCGTTTTTCCCAGATGGAGGAAGGGGTGCTTTTGGGGAAGATCAAGCCGAACAACGACTTGCTGTCTTTGGTGGCGCTACACTTTGCAGACCGTCTTTCCGGGGAAAACTGGATCTTGTATGACTGTGGAAGAAAAAAAGCGGTTGTGCACCAGGCAGGCCAGGGATGGGCAATCGTGCATGCAGACTCGAGCCAATGGCAGGAACGCCTGAACAAGAAAACGGATGAAGAGACATACGAAGGGCTCTGGAAGACCTTCCATAAAGCGATCGCCATCGTTCAGCGCACCAATATAAAATGCCAGCAGAATATGCTCCCCTTACGTTTCCGCCCTTATATGACAGAATTTAATTAGACAGGCAGCAGCCCGGACGGATTGCTGTAAGCCATTGCCTGCCCTTTGCAGCGGTTCCTTCTGGGATGGCTGCAAAGAGCAGGATGGGCGGCCGGAGCCGAAGAAAGAGCCAAACAGGCAATATAACAGAGCCAAACAGGCAATACAGAATCTTCTTGCAATTTTTCAGGAAATCTATTATGATAATCCTATCGAGATGGTCATTTTCTATGACATGACATCAGTAGCATTTTCATTTACAGTTCGTATCATATTCCAGGGAAAAAACGAATATCAACAGGAAAGGAGTATCTATTGTTCAGTAAGGTATTTAGTGCAGGTCTGCAGGGGATTGAGGGCTATCCAGTGCAGGTGGAGGCAGATGTGGGGAATGGGCTCCCCGGGTTCCATATGGTCGGTTACTTAGCTTCCGAGGTGAGGGAGGCGGAAGACCGCGTCAGGGCGGCTCTGAAAAATTCGGGAATTTTGATGCCGCCTAGAAAGGTGACAGTGAATCTTTCCCCGGCAGATGTCCGCAAGGGAGGGACAGCATTTGATTTGCCGGTGGCAGTGGCTGTGCTGGCGGCTTATGGGATAGGAGAAGCCTCCGTTTTGAAAGATTCGGCATTTGTAGGAGAATTGGGATTAGATGGGCAGATAAAGCCGGTAAGGGGTGTGCTGTCCTTGGTGTCTGCCATGGGTGACAAGGGGTTGAGGCGCTGCTTTCTGCCGAGGGCGAATGTGCCGGAGGGGCTGGCAGCAGGCCGGATTGAAATTGTGGGCATACATGATTTGAAGCAGATGATAGAATTGCTAAGCAATCCAGGGCAAATTTGTAAAGAGAGGCGGCCTGGCAATGATTGCCCAAAGAAGGCCGCAGAGGATTACCCAGTGGATTTTTCTGAGATTAACGGCCAGGGTCTGGTCCGGCGTGCAACGGAGGTAGCAGTGGCAGGGCGCCACAATATTCTTTATCTGGGTCCGCCAGGGAGTGGGAAGAGCATGGTGGCACAAAGGATCCCTACAATCATGCCTTCCTTGTCCCAGGAGGAACAGCTGGAAATATCAAAGGTTTACAGTGTTTGCGGAATGCTGCCGCAGGGGAGGGCGCTGCTGGGAAGAAGGCCGTTTCGCTCCCCCCACCATACAATCAGCCCACAGGCGATGGCTGGTGGGGGGAGGTACCCGAAGCCGGGGGAAATATCCCTGGCCTCCAGGGGAGTGTTGTTTTTGGACGAGTTTCCGGAGTTTAAGCGGGAGGCGCTGGAGGTTTTGCGCCAACCCTTGGAGGAGCGGAAGGTTACGGTATCACGGATTAACGGAACCTGCACTTTTCCGTCGAATGTGCTGCTGGCGGCAGCCATGAATCCATGCCCCTGCGGCTTTTATCCGGACAGGAGCCGCTGTTCTTGCAATGACGAGCAGGTGCGCCGCTATCTGGGAAGGATTTCCCGCCCATTGCTGGAACGGATCGATATCTGTGTGGAAACAGCGCCGGTTTCTTTTGAGGATATCCGGGGGAAACAGGAGAATGAAGCATCGTCCGTGATCCGTGGACGCGTGGAGCAGGCAGGTGAGATACAGAGGAAGAGGTTTTGGGGAAGCGGGATTTTTTTTAACAGCGAGATGGGGAGCAGGCAGGTGGAACAGCATTGCCGGTTGGGGGAGCAGGAGGAGGCATTTATGAAACGTGCTTTCCAGGAAAAGCATTTAAGTGCCCGCGGGTACCACAAGATATTAAGGGTGGCGCGGACAATTGCGGATTTGGACGGCAAAGGCCAGATTGGCAGGCTGCATCTGTGCGAGGCGATTGCTTACCGGGATTTGGAGGAGAAATACTGGGGGAAGGGGCTTTAGTATGGAGAAGGTATATCTTTATTGGCTTTGCAGGCTATCCTGCTTGGGAGCTGTTTCCATCAGGAAATTATATGAGTATTTTCAGAGTTTTGAAGTAATATACAATATAGAAGAGACAACATTAGAGCGGGCTGGTATCCTTACAAAAAGCCAAAAGGATGCATTGATGCAATGGCGCCGGAATTTTTCGGAATGTCAGGAAGAATATCAGGGATTGGCAGGCAGGGGAATCCGTTTTATCTCACCGTGGGATGGAGACTACCCCAAACGCCTTCTTGAAATTTACGATTACCCGATGGGGATTTTTGTGAAGGGGAAATTGCCGGAAGAAGAGAAACCGGCAGTAGCCATCGTAGGAGCCCGTGGCTGTTCTGCTTATGGGGAATGTTTGGCAGAAGAGTTTTCCCGCGCACTGGCAATGCAGCAGGTGCAGGTGATCAGCGGCCTGGCAGCCGGCATTGATGGGGCAGCGCATAGGGGGGCGCTCCGGGCAAGAGGCGCCACCTTTGGCATTTTGGGATGTGGGGTGGATATCTGCTACCCCTCCACTAATTATGCCTTGTACGAGGCGATGGAGGGGACGGGAGGCATATTGTCGGAATTCCCGCTTAAGTCCCGGCCCCAGTCCTGGCATTTCCCGATGCGGAACCGGATCATCAGCGGCCTGGCGGACATAGTGCTGGTGGTGGAAGCAAAGGAGCGCAGCGGATCGCTGATTACTGCCGAATTGGGGCTGGAGCAAGGGAGGGATATTTTTGCTGTGCCGGGAAGGGTTACCGACCATTTGAGCAGAGGGTGTAATTTACTGATCCAGCAGGGGGCACATATGGCAATTTCGCCCAATGATATTCTGGAATATTTGGGGGTAAAGTGCCAAAAAGAATTAATTCTTCATGAAAAAAGCGTAAATAGACTTGCCAAGAAAGAAAAAATGGTGTATAGTTGCCTGGATTTCAAGCCGAAGCATTTGGACGATATCATCACACAATGCGGATTGGGGATCGGTGAATGCATGAATATTTTGCTGGAACTGGAACTGGACGGATACGTCTTCCGCTCGGCGAATCATTATTATGGAAAAAACTGTGAAATGTAGGAGCAATCATGGCGAAGAATCTAGTTATTGTGGAGTCACCTGCAAAGGTGAAAACCATACGCAAATTCCTTGGTACCAATTATGAGGTGGATGCCTCCAACGGACATGTACGTGATTTACCCAAAAGTTCCCTGGGAATTGATGTAGATCATGATTTTGAACCGAAGTATATCACCATCCGGGGGAAAGGGGATATTTTATCCAAGCTTCGTAAAGAAGTGAAGAAGGCAGATAAAATTTATCTGGCAACCGACCCGGACCGGGAAGGGGAGGCGATCTCCTGGCATCTGATGAAAGCGTTAAAACTGGATGAACTGGAAGATAAAAAAGTCTATAGGGTCAGTTTTAATGAGATTACCAAAACAGCAGTTAAAAATTCGCTGAAAACTCCCAGGAAGCTGGATATGGATCTTGTGGATGCCCAACAGGCCAGAAGGATGCTGGATCGGATGGTGGGATACAGCATCAGCCCTCTTTTGTGGGCAAAGGTGAAGCGCGGGCTGAGCGCGGGAAGGGTACAGTCGGTGGCGCTTCGCATGATATGTGACCGTGAGGATGAGATATCGGCTTTTGTCCCGGAGGAATACTGGAATTTGGAGGCTGATTTGCTCCAGGCAGGCAGCCGCAAGCCAATGAAAGCAAAATTTTATGGACGCCATCATGAGAAGATGGCAATCCATAAAAAGGAAGAATTGGATCAGATTTTGAAGGAACTGGAGAGCCGGGAGTATGTGGTGGAGGAAATCAGGAAAGGGGAGCGGACGAAAAAGCCGCCGATTCCTTTTACCACCAGCACGCTTCAGCAGGAAGCATCCAAGGTGTTGAATTTCTCCACTCAAAAAACAATGCGCCTGGCTCAGCAATTATATGAAGGGGTGGACATTAAAGGCCATGGGACGATCGGCCTGATCACTTATCTGCGTACGGATTCTGTCCGCATTGCAGATGAGGCTGACGCTGCCGCCCGGAAATATGTAGAGACAACATATGGGGCGGAATATGTGCTGCAAGGAGGCAATGTGAGCAAGGGGGGAGGGAAGATCCAGGATGCCCATGAGGCGATCCGCCCCACAGACATCACCCTGACCCCAGTGCAGATAAAAGAATCCCTGCAGAGGGATTTGTTCCGTTTGTACCAGCTGATTTGGAAGCGTTTTGCGGCAAGCCGTATGCAGCCTGCTGTCTATGAGACCACCTCGGTAAAAATCGGGGCAGGGGATTATGTGTTTACTATGTCAGCTTCCAAGCTTACTTTTGACGGGTTTATGTCAGTATACGTTCAGGAGGATGAGAAGGAAGAGACGAATATATTTTTGGGAAAGCTGGAACAAGGGGATGTATTAAAGCTTTCACAGCTGATCCCCAGCCAACACTTCACCCAGCCGCCTGCCCATTATACGGAGGCATCCCTGGTGAAGGCATTAGAGGAACAGGGGATCGGGCGCCCCAGTACCTATGCGCCTACTATCACCACTATTTTGGCGCGGCGTTATGTGACAAAAGAAAACAAGAACCTCTACGTGACAGAATTGGGCGAGGCGGTGAACGGAATTATGAAACAGTGCTTCCCCAGCATTGTGGATACCAGCTTTACTGCCAATATGGAGATGCTGCTGGATAAGGTAGGGGACGGGTCGGTGAAATGGAAGACCGTGGTGGAGAATTTTTATCCGGATCTTGACGATGCAGTAAAGACGGCCCAGAAAACGTTAGAGTCAGTGAAGATTGCCGATGAGATATCGGATGTGGTCTGTGATGCCTGTGGAAGGAATATGGTGATTAAGTACGGGCCGCACGGGAAATTCCTGGCGTGCCCGGGGTTCCCGGAATGTAAAAACACGAAGCCTTATTTGGAAAAAATCGGGGTTCACTGCCCTCAGTGCGGCGGTGAGGTCGTGATCAAAAAGACAAAGAAGGGAAGGCGTTTTTTTGGCTGTGAAAATAACCCGGAGTGTGAGTTTATGTCTTGGCAGAAACCGTCTCAGGAAAAATGCCCGCAATGCGGAGGATATATGGTAGAACGTGGCAATAAACTGGTCTGTGCTAATGAGCAATGCGGATATAGTATGAATATAAAATAAAAATTATAAGAATTTTCAAAAATGTCAAAAAGTTTCAAAAAACTATTGTTATTACAGAAAAATCGTGTTAATATTTATGTAACGTACTTTGATTCGGAATGATATAACCACAATTGAGGAGGTTTTTCGAAATGAGTGTACAGTTGCTGGATAAGACGAGAAAAATAAATAAATTATTGCACAACAATAGTTCACACAAGGTAGTGTTTAATGACATTTGCAAAGTTTTAAGCGAAATCCTGCTCTCAAATATTCTAGTTATCAGCAAAAAAGGAAAAGTTTTGGGAGTGGGGATTTGCCCGGGCGTAGATGAAATTGAAGAACTGATTGAAGACCAGGTGGGGGGATTTGTGGACCGTATGCTGAATGAGCGTCTGCTGAGCATCCTTTCTACCAAGGAGAATGTCAACCTTGCTACCTTAGGCTTTGCGGAAGAGAACGTGAGGAAATACCAGGCAATCATCACGCCGATCGATATTGCGGGAGAACGTCTAGGGACACTGTTTATCTATAAGTGCGATGAACAGTATGATATTGACGATATCATATTGAGTGAGTATGGGACTACGGTAGTCGGGTTGGAGATGATGCGGTCCGTCAATGAGGAGAATGCAGAAGAGACCCGCAAGATCCAGATCGTCAAATCTGCGATCAGCACTTTGTCGTTTTCGGAATTGGAGGCCATTACCCATATTTTTGAGGAACTTGATGGCAATGAGGGGATTTTGGTAGCCAGTAAAATCGCAGACCGGGTCGGGATTACCCGTTCAGTAATCGTCAATGCCCTGAGGAAATTTGAGAGTGCGGGTGTGATTGAGTCCAGGTCTTCGGGCATGAAAGGAACCTATATCAAGGTTCTGAATGATGTCATCTTTGAGGAACTGAAAAATATTAAAACCAGTAAATAAGGATGGTAGAAGAGGGGTATTCTAGTGGGAGGCCTCTTTTCTTTTTCCAATTTATTTTATTGCTTCTAGGGGAATTAAAGGGTAACTGAGATGGTAGATCAAGAAGCTTTGGATAAAATAGAAAAACTATTGCAGAGATATAAGCATAACTGGGGGAAAGAAGTTGACTTAAATGCTGTCCCGCTTGGGATGTCGCAAGAAAAATTTGTAGTTGTGATGGAACGTATCTGTGAGACAGGAGAAAGTGTTTTAGTCGGCTGGGATAAATGTTTTATTGATACCCTCAGCGGATAAGGGAGGCGTGTGTCTCTTTGTCCCTAGAGGGTACTTTCCGTGGATTAGGGAGCGCAAAAACAATTTGGGATGGAAAATTATTGGAAATCCGGAAAAAAGATGACGGAAGACGGCAAAGATTCAGAAAAAACACTTGTCAATCTATGGAAGATATGTTATGATTGAAAGGCTGAAAAATCACGTCTGCCGATTCTAAAGGTGGTGCCTGAAACCAGGTTCCGGCAGAAACATAAGACGCAGGCGGAAGAAAAACCAAATGGAGGAAAGAAATATGAGCGTTATTTCGATGAAACAGCTGTTGGAAGCAGGAGTGCATTTTGGACATCAGACCAGAAGATGGAACCCGAAGATGGCTCCCTATATCTATACCGAGAGAAACGGTATCTATATCATTGACCTGCAAAAATCAGTGGGAAAAGTGGATGAGGCGTACAATGCCGTTTCCGATATTGCTGCCAACGGCGGGACTATTCTGTTCGTGGGAACCAAGAAGCAGGCGCAGGATGCCATTAAGACCGAGGCAGAGCGCTGCGGCATGTTTTATGTAAATGAGAGATGGCTAGGTGGTATGCTGACCAACTTTAAGACCATCCGCAGCCGTATTGACCGGCTGAAAGCAATTGAGACCATGTCTGAGGACGGTACATTTGATGTGCTTCCGAAGAAGGAAGTAATTGCACTGAAGAAAGAGTGGGAGAAGTTAGAGAAGAACCTGGGCGGCATCAAGGAGATGAGGAGACTTCCGGATGCGATCTTTATTGTGGATCCCAAAAAAGAGAGGATCTGCGTACAGGAAGCCCATGCTTTGAACATCCCGCTGATTGGTATTGCAGATACAAACTGTGATCCGGAAGAACTGGATTATGTGATTCCGGGCAACGATGATGCAATCCGTGCCGTAAAACTGATTGTGTCTAAGATGGCAGATGCGGTAATCGAAGCAAACCAGGGAGAAGCAAACGTGGATTTCTCAGAGGCCTTTGGCGATGCAGAGGAAGGGACTGGGGAAGCTTAACCGTCAAAAGAAGGGTGCTTCGGCCTGTTGTTTGCGGGTTGAAGCACTTTTTTAAACCAGGGAAATCGGAGATGGCGGCAGCGAACCATGACAGGGTTATATATTAAAAATATGGAGGACAATACAATGGCAGTAACAGCAGCAATGGTAAAAGAACTGAGAGAGATGACTGGCGCAGGCATGATGGATTGCAAGAAAGCGCTTTCGGCTACAGACGGTGACATGGACAAGGCAGTGGAGTTTTTAAGGGAAAAGGGACTGGCCGGCGCAGAGAAGAAGGCCGGGCGTATTGCAGCAGAGGGAATCGTTGTAACAGCTTTGTCTGAGGACGCCAAAAAGGCCGTAGTCGTTGAGGTGAATGCTGAGACGGACTTCGTAGCAAAGAATGAGAAGTTCCAGAATTATGCAGCAGATGTGGCTGCCCAGGCTTTAAAGACAGATTCCAAGGATATGGAAGCATTTTTGGCAGAGAAATGGGAAAAGGATCCGTCTCTGACCGTGAAAGAGGCTCTGTCCACCCAGATCTCCATTATTGGCGAGAACATGAATATCCGTCGTTTCGAGCAGGTAGCAGAGGCTAATGGCTTTATCGCTTCCTACATTCACGGCGGCGGAAAGATCGGCGTGCTGATTGATGTGGAGACGGATGTTGTCAATGACGCGGTGAAGGAGATGGCTAAGAACGTGGCTATGCAGGCCGCAGCTTTGAAGCCGATGTATACAGACAGAAGCGAGGTGAGCGAGGAGTTCATCGAGCATGAGAAGGCCATTCTGATGGCTCAGATCCAGAATGATCCCAAAGAGGCTTCCAAGCCGGAGAAGGTGATCGCAGGCATGATCCAGGGGCGTATCAATAAGGAACTGAAGGAGATCTGCCTGATGGATCAGGTCTATGTGAAGGCAGAGGATGGCAAGCAGTCTGTGGATCAGTATGTGAAGGCTGTGGCGAAGGAGAACGGGGCAAATATTAAGATTAAGAAGTTTGTCCGGTTTGAGACCGGTGAAGGTCTGGAGAAGAAGGAAGAGAACTTTGCTGAGGAAGTGGCGAAGCAGATGGGGGCTATGTAAGGTAGTCTGTTTGAATCTAATAGTAAAGATTGAAGGGCTTCAGAGAAATCTGGGGCTCTTTTCTTTTATGGAACTGGAATTTGGATTGTAGTATAAGAATATGTTTGCGCAAAGTAGTTTAAAAGAAAACTGTTTTGAACGAAAAATAAACGGTGAAGCAGCATGAAATTAAAAATATCCAGAATTTACAATGAAACATGTAGATCAATACTATGATAACATTGTATTTTGAGGATTTATATTTCCATGCCATATATCACATATTCTACAGCTGATGCTTTGAGGCAGATATGCAGCCGAAAGTGGCGTAGGGTATCATGGAATATCAACAATACAGTACAACGATTGACATTTATACTCATGTGGCGGATGAGAAGTATCAGGAGGAAATTGGGAAGTTTGGAAAGGCTATGGAGGTTGCTGAATTGGGAGAAATGGACAATTCTGGGATGGCGCGGACGATTCAGCGAGGTGCTTATATTAAAATAGTAAATAATTGCAAAGTGACAACAGATGATCCAGAATCTGAAAATTGCATAAACTGATTGAAAAAGAGTGTCTGAGATGATAAGATAAGGATAAGAACAGGATGACAAGTGCTTTGTTGAGGAGGAGGCGATAGAATGGCTACATCCAGTATACTGACCAGTGTAAAGATTACTGATCCGAAAAAAATTGAATCCTTTATCAAGGCTCTTGATGCTTCGGCAGATGATCCCAAAAGAGAGCCATCCGCACCGGTAAGTCGCCAGATGACAAATATAGACGAGATACGGAGATTGATGTCTAAGAGGGGGCGATAAAATGAAGGGATATACGGTAGTCAATATATTGGATATGTTGGAAGCGATTGGAGGGGAGAACTTAAGCGCGATCCTCTCCGATTTTTCTTGTCCGATCAATAAAGAAATTGAAAGTTTTGTGTGGTATAATGCGATCGAATTTGCAAAAAAGAAAATGTCCATTACATATTTCCTTGTGGATGCAGAAGGCGAGATTGCAGCGATCTTTACTTTAACCCATAAGGCAGTAGAAATTGGAAATGCAGATATTTCTTCTACTATGAGAAGAAAACTGTCCAGATACGCACAGTTGGATGAAAATACAAACTCCTACACAGTGTCCGCTTTTTTGATCGCGCAGTTTGGAAAAAATTATGGATTTAAAGGTGATCTGGAATTGTCCGGAAATGCTTTGATGGATGATGTGTTTGAAATATTGGGGCGGGTCCAGAGAGACATAGGTGGGGGGATCGTGTATTTGGAATGCGAGGATCGACCGAAGCTTTTGGGATTTTACCAGAATGACAAAAATCGGTTTAAGATTTTTGGAGAGAGGTATTCTGAGGTGGATCAGATAAAATACATTCAATTGTTGAAATTATTTTGAGCCAGTAGAAATAGGGAAGATATAAATTAGAAAATAATATATCAAACGAGATTATAGAAATATATGACAAAATGTAGAGAATGATACTGTAATGGTAGACAATGCCTATATATAACATCACTTATATGTAGGTTTAATCGATATTTGGCGAATCTGCTGTAAATCACCTTTATAAATTAGTTATAATCACATACTGAGAGGTATTATTGTGCAGGCTTGGATGAGACTCTTCTTACCAAAGCCTGCTTTTATTCATGTTTGAGAAAGCGAGGCCACCATGAAGATTCCATATGGATACGTTTTAGTCAACCAGGAAATTAATTATACGTTATCTTCCGAAGAAAAATCAGGCGGCTGTTGTAGAGAATACAAACTATATCCAGATTGAGGGCTGACGGAGACTGATCATAAAATATTAAAGCAATTGCACACCTGATAACAAGAGGCGATGTGGGTGATTTTCATACCTGCACCGCCTCTTTTCTATTGGAAAGAAGTTGCGGTCATGATAGAGATAAACTTTTTCAACAGAGGGCTTACCGCGTTTTTTCGATAGAAAATACCATAAGACAAAGGCTCACTGCCGGTAATCGGAATGATGCGGATGTCCGAACTGATGAAATGCATCTGCGGCAGGATGGAACAGCCATAACCGGCTCTTACCAGAGTAAGGAGCGCCTGCAGATTATCGCAGATGTAGGTGGATTCCGGAAGGATATGCTGCGCAATGCGGTTCTGCATTTCCGCCGCCTTGAATGGAACGGCATAAGAATTGCAGACCACCATATTCTCCAGATACAATTCTTCTTTTGCCAGTTCTGTCCTGTCAGCGTAAGGGTGGGTATCCGGAACGATGCAGCAGAGCGGGATCCGGAACAGTTCCTGATAGATGATGTCGTTTTTCAGCGGAATGTCATCCTGAAATCCGAACAGCAGATCGATCTCTCCCTGATAAAACAGCCCCAGAATGGACCGGTGCGGTATCACTTTCAGAAACGGATACAGTTCCGGGATCTGCGCCCGGCATGACTTGAGGACTTTGCAGAGCAGGTCCAGGATTGACTCGTCTGTGCAGCCGATGGTCAGGATCTGGATATTAGAGGACTGGTGCCTCTGAATTTTCCGCGATGCAGCCTCCAGTCTTCCGACTACGTTTTTCGCGTCCTCCAGAAAGCTGATGCCTGCCGGGGTAAGAGTCACCGTCCGGGTGGTGCGGTGCAGAAGCCTGGTTCCAAGTTCATCTTCCAATGAATGGATCTGCCTGGATACCGCGGACTGGGTGATGTTCAAAATTTCTGCCGCTCTGGCGAAATTCAAGTTTTCCGCAACCTGGATAAAACTCTTTAATTGGTCAGTATTCATGGCGTCTACCTCGATTTCTGCGGAATATTTGATTATTGCGTTTTTGTCATTGATAATACCATATCGTCAATTCACTTTCAAGAGGGAATGTGGTTTAATATAGCATATAGCCCGACAGGGTTATATGCTAACGAGGAAAAATACATTGTATTTTTTCGAGTCTGTCAGTAATGGCTGGCATATTTTTTTTGGATAAAGGTTAGCACTCAAAAAAAGAGAGTGCTAACAGCAAGAAGAAAGGCAGGTAAGAGGAATGAAATTAAGACCGTTAGGTGACAGAGTTGTTCTAAAGTATCAGGAAGCGGAAGAAAAGACGCAGTCGGGCATTATCCTGCCGGACAGTGCGAAAGAAAAGCCGCAGGAAGCAATGGTTGTGGCTGTGGGGAGCGGAATGAGCCGCGAAGGGAAGAACATACAGACGCAGGTTAAGGAAGGAGACAGGGTAATCTTTTCCAAATATGCCGGGACAGAGGTAAAAATTGAAGAGGAAGAGTATACCATCGTTTCCCAAAAGGACATTATGGCGGTTGTGGAATAGCAGGCAAAAGGCGGATGAAATCTGATAAGAAAGAAGGAATTAGATTATGGCGAAAGAAATCAGTTTTAATATTGACGCAAGAAAGAAAATGGAGGCAGGCGTAAACAAGCTGGCGGACACGGTAAAGATCACCCTTGGCCCCAAAGGGAGAAACGTAGTGCTGGATAAATCCTACGGCGCTCCGCTGATCACCAACGACGGTGTGACGATCGCAAAAGAGATTGAGCTGGAAGACCGCTACGAAAACATGGGGGCGCAGCTGGTAAAGGAGGTTGCCGCCAGGACCAATGATACTGCCGGGGACGGCACTACCACAGCTACTGTGCTGACCCAGGCTCTTGTTCAGGAGGGACTGAAAAACATTGCCGCAGGGGCAAATCCCATCATTCTCCGCAAAGGGATGAAGAAAGCAAAAGAGGCGGCGGTCCATGGGATTGAAGACATGAGCAGACCGGTTTCCGGAAAAGCGCAGATTGCGAAAGTGGCAGCCATTTCCGCTGGGAATGAAGAGGTGGGCGAGATGATCGCGGATGCCATTGAGAAAGTAGGCGAAAATGGCGTCATTACCATTGAGGAATCCAAGACCATGAAAACGGAGATTGACGTGGTAGAGGGAATGCAGTTTGACAAAGGATATGTGTCTTCCTACATGTGTGACGACAAGGAAAAGATGACCGTGAATATGGAGGATCCCTATATCCTGATCACGGATAAGAAGATCTCCAATATCCAGAACCTTCTCCCGGTGCTGGAGCAGACGGCACAGTCAGGGTGCAACCTTCTGATCATAGCGGAAGATGTGGAAGGGGAGGCGCTTACGACACTGATCGTAAACAAACTGCGCGGAACCTTAAAAGTCGCGGCTGTAAAAGCACCGGGATATGGGGACAGCAGAAAAGAAATGCTGAAGGATATCGCGGTCCTGACCGCAGGCGAACCGGTGATCGAGGAACTGGGAATGCAGCTTAAGGATGTGCGGATGGATATGCTTGGCAAGGCAAAGTCCGTCAAGGTGACAAAGGACACTACTGTGATCGTGGACGGCGGCGGGAACAGGAAGGAAATTGAGGAAAGGGTGCGGATGCTCCGCGGTCAGGCAGCAGAGACAACCTCTGATTTTGATAAAAACAAGCTGCTGGAACGTGTGGCAAAGATGGCAGGCGGTGTAGCTGTGATCCGTATCGGGGCAGCCACGGAGACAGAGATGAAAGAAGCGAAATACCGCATGGAAGACGCGCTCAATGCCACAAGGGCAGCGATTGCGGAAGGAATTGTGGCAGGCGGTGGATCAGCCTATATCCACGCACAGAAAAAAGTGGATGAGGCGGCGGAAGGACTGGATGGTGATGAGAGGACAGGCGCGGAAATTGTCGGGCAGGCACTGGAAGCACCCCTTCGAGCGATCGCGGAAAACGCAGGCCTGGAAGGCGCTGTTATTGTGAATAAGGTGCGGGAAAAAGAGGCAGGAACCGGATTTGACGCTGTGAAAGAAGAGTATGTGGATATGCTGAAAGCAGGCATTATCGATCCGGTAAAGGTAACAAAGAGCGCTTTGGAAAATGCCGTAAGTATTTCTGCCACCCTGCTCACCACAGAGGCAGCCGTGGCGGATATCAAAGAGAAAAAATCGACGGCATCCGCAGCGGGCGGGGCAGACATGGATTATTAAAATGTATATGGGACAGGGCAGAAAAACGGGCTTGACTGTATAGACTGTAAAAGCCTGTCAGGAGTTTTATAAATGGGGGAACCCACGATATGGCACTTGAAGTGATTGGAGAGGACGCAGACTGTGACGCATTGAAAAGTGAACTGGCTGCCTTTTTCCATATCAGTTTGAAGGAAGTGATGTGACTTATGGATGGAAAACAGTGCGCCGGTTCTGTTCTGGGGCTGGCCAATCAAATAAAAAGGGTATTTGATACAACCACAGGGCGGTGCGGTACTCAGGTGCGGATCCTGAACTTTATCCTGGTATCCTATCCGGACAGGGAGATCTGCCAGAAGGACATAGAGGAAGAACGGAAGGTGTTTTTCGATGTACTGGAGAAAATGCAGGAAAATATGGAATTAACAGAAAAGGGAGATCGGTATGGATGAAATGCCACATATCTGATCTGCTCATCATTTATTAAAACCAGGGAGGTAGAAAATGGAAGCAGCATTAACAAAGGCCAACCCGCTCGGTACAGAAAGGGTTGGAAAATTGATGGTACGTTATGCAGTGCCAAGCATCATTTCCATTGTGGTGAATTCACTGTATAACATGGTGGATCAGGTTTTTATCGGCCAGGGTGTAGGATATCTGGGAAATGCGGCAACGAATGTAATTATGCCGATTTCAACAATTATGCTGGCGCTTGGTTTTATGTTTGGAGATGGGGCGGCAGCCTTTATGAGTCTGCACCTTGGGAAGAAGGAACCGGAAAAGGCGGCAAAAGGTGTAGGGAATATGGTAACGATGGTCATTGGAACAGGAATTGCCCTGATGATCTTATTTGAGTTTTTTTTAATGCCGCTTTGCAGGCTTTTTGGCGCTACGGACAGTGTACTTCCTTATGCGATGGACTATGGGAGGATTATTGTGCTTGGCTTTCCTTTCTCAATTATCTGTTCAGCATTTGGAAGTCCAATCCGTGCGGATGGCAGACCGAAGGTAAGTATGGTTGGCCTGTTGATTGGATGCATTACGAATATGATCCTTGACCCAATTTTTATTTTTGTATGTGGGTGGGGCGTAAAGGGAGCAGCATGGGCAACGATACTGGGGCAGGTGCTGAATGCGGTTTACTTTATTATATGCCTGTTCCGTTTTAAGACAATCAAAATGTATAAAGAATGCTTTATTCCGGATGCAAAGGTAGTGGGGAACATTGCGTCTCTCGGCACATCCAGTCTGATTTCGCAGGTGGCCTCTGTGTTTGTTATAGCAATTATGAATAATATGCTGGTAAATTATGGGGCTCTTTCCGAATATGGACCCGATATTCCATTAGCTGCTTTAGGTGTTACGATGAAGGTCAGTCAATTGATTACCGGAATTACGTTGGGGATCGCAAGCGGGGTACAGCCGATTCTTGGATACAATTACGGGAGCAGGCAGCATGACCGGGTTAAAAAAACATTGAAGTGGTCGCTCGTTTTAGGGACAGCAATCATGTTTGTGGCATTGTTTATTTTTCAGGTTTTCCCTGAACAGATCATCAGCATTTTTGGCCAGGAGTCAGACCTCTACGTGGAATTCGCAGTAAAATGTTTCCGCATATATCTGCTTGCCTGTTTCCTGATTCCGGCAGGCGCGGTTTCAGGTATTTTCTTTCAGGCAATTGGAAAACCGATTCCGGCAGCAGTGCTTTCCCTTTCAAGGCAGATTATACTGCTGATCCCTGCCATGCTTATTTTAGGATATACAATGGGAGTGGAAGGAATCTTGTGGGCCGGTCCATTTTCGGATGCTTTATCAGGAATTATCGCATTGGTTACAGTAAGGATATTCTGGAAACAGATTTTTGAAATGAGAGAACAAAAACAAACAACGGGGAGGTGATGGATTATGGCAGGGCAGGTAATTACAATTGGACGGCAATGTGGAAGCGGCGGCCATACCATAGGGGAGCAGATTGCTGAAAGGCTTGACATTCCCTTTTATGATAGAGAACTGATAGAGATGACGGCAAAGGAAAGCGGCCTTGGAAAGGAGTTTATAGAAGACCGGGGTGAACACCGCAACAGCAGTATGCTGTATAATCTGGTGAAAAATTTATCCTACTCCCATTCCATGCCTTCCGGGAATTCAGAGTATTTGCAGGATGAAATTTTCTTTGCACAAAGAAAGATTATTACAGATTTGGCAGCAAAAGGACCGTGTGTAATTGTGGGCCGCTGTGCAGATTCTATTCTAAAAGAAGCGGGAAACAGTCTGAATATATATATTTATGCTGAAAAGACATTTAAAGCGGAACATCTCATGGAGAGAAATCATGTGTCTTTTGAGGAAGCCGTCAAGGAAATGGAAAGGCTGGATAAACGCAGGGCTTCCCATTACAAATACTATACTGATCAGGAATGGGGTCAGGCAAAGAATTATCATTTGTGTTTGGACAGCAGTCTGATAGGGATTGAAAAATGTATTTCTATAATCTGCGATATCTATCAGTCTGTAAATGCACAGCAATAATAAAGATAATGGCATCAATAATAATCTGACACTGGCGTATTGGTGTCAGGAGCAGTTGAAACAGGGGTGCCAGGAGGCATTTATGTTTAAGACACTTTTGAGACAGATTGGAGATTACAAAAAGGATGCTATCCTCACGCCGGTATTCGTTGTTCTGGAAGTCATCATGGAGGTCATCATCCCCATTATGATGGCCGCCATCATTGATTACGGCCTGTCGGGCCAGAGCATGGGAAGGGTGGCGGCAATCGGCCTTGCCATGATCGGGGCGGCCATGCTGGCCCTGTGGTTCGGCGTAGAATCCGGCAGGACGGCATCCAGCGCCAGTTCCGGCTTTGCCATGAACCTGCGGCAGGCCATGTATGAGAGGATCCAGACATTCTCCTTCTCCAATATAGACAAGTTTTCCACGGCGGGGCTTGTGACCAGGATGACCACAGATGTGATGAACGTGCAGCAGGCGTTCCAGATGTCCATGCGTATCTGCGTCAGGGCGCCCATCATGCTGGTCAGCGCCATGGTGATGACATTCCTGATCCATCCCCGTTTCGCCCTGATCTTTCTGATCGTGATCGTCTGCCTGACTGCCGTGCTGGCCCTGATTTCATCAAGGGCAAACCCGACCTTAAGGCGGGTGTTCCACGAATACGATGAGCTGAACGCCAGGGTGCAGGAGAACGTGAACGGGATGCGCGTGGTGAAGTCCTTTGTGCGTGAGGAGTATGAGACCAGGCGGTTTGAGAAGGAGAGCGAAAAGATCCGAAGCCTGTTCGTAAGTGCGGAAAAGCTCCTTGCCCTGAACTCCCCGGTGATGCAGTTCTCCATGTACTCCTGCATCCTGCTGATCTCATGGATGGGGGCTAAAATGATCATCGCAGGGAGCCTGACGGAAGGGCAGCTTATGAGCATGTTTACATACGTCATCAACATCCTGATGAGCCTGATGATGGTGTCCATGACCTTTGTGATGCTCATCATGTCCAGGGCATCGGGGGAGAGGATCGCGGAGGTCCTGGCTGAGGAGCCGGATCTGTACAGCGTGCCCCATGGGATCAAAGAGGTTCCGGACGGGTCCATTGATTTTGAACAGGTGGGTTTCGCCTATCCGTCCAATCCGGGAAAGGAAGTGCTGAACGACCTGACCATCCATATCAGGCCGGGGGAGACCATCGGCATCCTGGGCGGCACCGGGAGCGCCAAGTCCTCCTTTGCCGCGCTGATCCCCAGGCTTTATGATGCCACAAGAGGGGAAGTGCGGGTTGGAGGCATCCCGGTGAAGGATTATGACATGGCCAGCCTGCGGGACAACGTGGCCATGGTTCTGCAGAAGAATGTGCTGTTTTCCGGGACGATCAAGGAGAACCTGCGGTGGGGAAAGGAAGACGCCACGGATGAGGAGATCGTCCGTGCCTGCCGTCTTGCCCAGGCGGACGAATTCATCCGGGATTTCCCGGCCGGATATGATACCCGTATGGAACGGGGCGGGGCAAATGTATCCGGAGGACAGAAGCAGAGGCTCTGCATCGCCAGGGCGCTTTTGAAGAAGCCGAAGATACTGATCCTGGATGACTCCACCAGCGCTGTGGATACCAAGACCGATGCGCTGATCCGCAGGGCATTCCGGGAGGAGATACCGGATACCACGAAGATCATCATAGCCCAGAGGATATCCTCCATCCAGGATGCGGACAGGATTCTGGTATTTGACAACGGCAGGATGGAGGCGGCGGGCACCCATGAGGAGCTGCTGGGAAGCTGCCCGGTCTACAGAGAAATCTACGAATCACAGACAAAGGAGGGCGGCGATGATGAAAGCGGGAAATAAGAAGAACATGGGGGCGACCTTAAAGCGCCTGATCGCCTATGTCCTGAAAAAATATAAGCGGCAGTGCCTGCTTGTGGCATTGTGCATCCTGGTCAGCACCGCCGCGAATATCGGCGGCACCCTGTTCATGAGGAACCTGATCGACGACTACATCCTGCCCTTCGTGAACCAGGCTCGTCCTGACCTGGCCCCTCTTTTACGGGCATTGCTGGTGATGGCGGCGGTTTACTATACGGGGGTGTTCTGCACCTGGGCCTATAACTTCATCATGATCTATGTGTCCCAGGGAATGTTAAAGACCGTGAGGGACGACCTGTTCCATCATATGGAGCGCCTGCCGGTCCGGTATTTTGACACCAAGTCCCACGGGGATATCATGAGCATCTATACCAATGACACGGACACCCTGCGGCAGGTGATCAGCCAGAGTATGCCCCAGATGCTGTCCGCGGTGATCACGATTGCGGGCGTATTTGTCTCCATGCTGGTCCTGAGTCCTCCCCTGACTCTGATCACTGTGGTGATGGTCATCTGCATGGTGTTCGCCACCAGGACCATCTCCTCCAAGAGCGGATATTATTTCGTGAAACAGCAGACGGACGTGGGGAATTTGAACGGCTACATAGAGGAAATGATGGAGGGCCAGAAGGTGGTGAAGGTATTCTGCCATGAAAAGGCCTGCGTACAGGATTTTAAGGAGCTGAACGGAAAGCTGCGGGAGAGCGCCAACAATGCCAACCGGTATGCCAGTATCCTGATGCCGGTGCTGGGCAATCTGGGGTATGTGAGCTATGCGGTGATCGCCATGGTAGGGGCCTACCTGTCTATTTTGGGAGGGCAGATGACTCTTGGCACCCTGGCTTCGTTCTTACAGTTTTCCCGCTCCTTCAACCAGCCCATCTCCCAGCTTTCCCAGCAGCTGAATTCTATCATCATGGCCATCGCAGGCGCAGAGAGGATTTTCGGGCTGCTGGATGAAGAGCCGGAACAGGACGGCGGATATGTAAAACTTGTGAACGCGAGATACGATGCCCAGGGGAATCTGACGGAGGTGCCGGAGCGGACAGGGATCTGGGCGTGGAAGCATTACCATAAGGCGGACGACACCACCACCTACCAGTTCATGGAGGGGGACGTGGTATTCGACCATGTGGACTTTGGCTATACGGAAGATAAAGAGATCCTGCACGACATCGAGATCTTTGCGAGACCGGGGCAGAAGGTGGCCTTTGTAGGAGCTACCGGCGCAGGGAAGACAACGATCACCAACCTGATCAACCGCTTTTACGATGTGCAGGACGGGAAGATCCGCTATGACGGCATCAACATCAATAAGATCAAAAAGGACGACCTGCGGCATTCCCTGGGGCTGGTACTGCAGGATACCCATCTGTTCACCGGGACTGTCATGGACAATATCCGCTACGGGAAGCTGGACGCCGCGGAGGAGGAGGTCGTCCGGGCGGCAAAGCTGGCAAACGCCCATGACTTTATCATGAGGCTTCCCGATGGGTACCGGACGCAGTTAAAGGGCAGCGGGAGCAGCCTTTCCCAGGGACAGCGGTAGCTCCTGGCCATCGCAAGGGTGGCTGTGGCAGACCCGCCGGTGCTGATCCTGGACGAGGCCACCTCAAGCATTGACACCCGCACGGAAAAGATCGTGCAGGATGGCATGGACCGGTTGATGAAAGGCAGGACGGTATTTGTGATCGCCCACAGGCTTTCCACCATTAAGAATTCGGACGTGATCATGGTACTGGATCACGGGCGGATCGTGGAGCGGGGGAACCATGAGAGCCTGCTGACTAAGAAAGGGATGTATTACCAGCTTTATACCGGTAAGCTGGAGCAGGAATGATCGGAAATACAGAAAGGTAAGGTTATGCTATCAAAAATCAATGAAAAGTTAGAAGAAGCTTCAATGGTTCAGTTTATGAGCAAGTTTGATAAAAATCCCTTTTTGCTTCGGTTTAAAGGGAGAGAATAAAGAATCAGGAAGATGAGGTGACCAGTCACTATGATATCGGAAATGATTTCTATAAACTGTGGCTGGATGAAACGCTCAGTTATTCCTGCGCATACTTTAAAAATCCGGAGGATACCCTTTACCAGGCACAGGTGAACAAGGTGGATTATATCCTTGAAAAATTGAACTTAAAAGAAGACATGAATCTTCTGGATATCGGCTGCGGATGGGGTTACCTCCTTAGTTTGATGAAAGATTTGTCCGCATGTGGGACCTCTATTTATCTTCCTGCGCGGCTACATTTCATAACGGCATTATTGATCTGCATCAGATACTGGTTACAAAAGGTATTAATAATAACTGGCCAATGGTCAGGTGGTACTGATAAATGGGTGCCTTTGTGGAATATTCAGCATTAGAAAAAGCAGACAAAAGTAAAAGAAAGGATGGAATTGATATGAACACAACAGAAAAGATAAAAGTATTGGAAGAGAGGCTGCAAAAACTTTCCTCAAATGAAAAGGAAAATTATGGAGTGTGCAGGAAGATCAGAAGGGAGATCCGAACTCTCCAAAGGGACTTTGCATGCCACAAATCAGATGAAAACGTATAATTCGGAGTGAAAATGTTAAACGGAAATCAGAAAGTCGATGCGATTGCGTGGGAGGCTAAGAAACAGGGAGTTTCTTATGGAATGTTCAGCGCCATGCTTAAAGAAGATAGAAAGCAGCAAATTTATAAAGCGTATGAGAGTTATCTGGAAGAAAAACAGGCGGCAGAAAAAAGGAGACTTAAAAAGCATAAGACCAGCTAAGCCAGATAAAACGGCTTCCGGATAACAGCAAGGGAGGTTTTTATGGAAAATCATTTATACGAGGAGGATGAACATGATAACAGTTGAGCATTTGACAAAATGTTATGGCGATTTTACGGCTGTGGATGATCTGTCCTTTGAAATTGAGGAAGGACATGTGTACGGATTTTTAGGCCCGAATGGAGCCGGAAAATCTACCACCATGAACATTATGACTGGCTGCCTGTCCGCCACGGCGGGGCGTGTCACCATTGACGGATATGATATTTTTGAGGAGCCGGACAAGGCAAAACGGCTGATGGGTTACCTTCCGGAACAGCCGCCCCTTTACCTCAATGAAACTCCCGTGGAATACTTAAAGTTTGTAGGGGAGGCAAAGGGGCTGAGAGGCAGGGAACTGGCTGCGCAGATAGAGGCTGTGATTTCACAGACCAGGCTGGAAACCATGAAAAACCGTCTGATCTCAAAGCTGTCAAAAGGGTATAAGCAGAGGGTGGGTATAGCCCAGGCGCTGCTGGGGAATCCCAAAGTGATCATTCTGGACGAACCCACCGTGGGCCTTGACCCCATCCAGATTATTGAGATCCGGGATCTGATCCGGCAGCTGGGACAGGAACACACGGTTATTTTCAGTTCCCATATTTTATCGGAGGTTCAGGCAATCTGTGAAAAGGTTCTGATTATAGCCAAAGGAAAACTGGCAGCCTTTGATGAACCGGACAATCTGGAGAAACTTTTAACAGCGTCAGGCGCTGTGTCCTTTATCGCGGAGGCGGATGAAAAGGAAGTGCGTGAAATTCTGGAAGGTATGGAGCTGGCCGTTGACTGGCAGTTGAGAGAACAGGAGGATGGCAGCGTTCAGGGAGAGATACAGACAGAAGCCGGGGAAATGTCCCATATCTGCAGACAGCTTTTCTTCGCCTTTGCCCGGAGGGAAAAGGCACTCCTGCAGCTGGCCCCTAAGAAGGCAAACCTGGAAGACGTGTTTATCGAACTGACAGAAGGGGACAGCGGGAAACCGGAAGCGGAAGAAGGGAAAACAGCGGAACGAGACACAGAAGAAAAAAATGATGAGGAGAGGTTGGTGGAGGAATCATGATCGCGGTATTTAAGCATGAACTGTCAAACTATTTTCATTCCATGACGGCCTATATCTTCGGCGCGTTTTTGCTGGCGTTTGTAGGGATCGGAGCCATGATCTACAACATTCAGCAGGCGGTGGCAAACTTTGAGTATGTACTGAGTTTTGTGAGCCTGGTTTTTGTGGTGATCATTCCGGTTCTGACTATGAGGGTGATCGCGGAAGAACGGAAGCAGAAAACCGACCAGCTCTTATATTCCCTCCCCATTACCACCACCCAGGTGGTGCTTGGGAAGTATCTGGCCCTGCTGGTCATTTACCTGATTCCGTTGTGCATTGTGGCAGTGTATCCGTTACTTTTTGCCCAGTACGGGGAAGTATATCTGCTGACATCTTATGGTTCGATTGGAGCGTTTTTTGTCATGGGCGCGGCGCTGATTGCAGTCGGCACTTTTTTATCCTCTTTGACAGAAAACCAGGGATTTGCCGCGGGGATCGCCATAGCGGTGTTCCTTCTGAATTATTACAGCGTCAGTCTGGCGGAGCATATATCAGCAACAGCGTTTGGCTCTGCGGTGGCCCTGTGCGTCCTTAGCTGCCTTCTGGGGCTGTTGGTCCGCTGCCTGACAAAGAATGAGCACCTGGCATATGGGACAGCCATTGTCCTGATCGCCGCTGTGGGGATCACATATTTCGTAAACAGTGCCGTATTTGAAGGCCTTCTGCCGGACATCATGAAAAAGCTGTCCCTTTTTGAACGGTTTTATACCTTTGTGTCCGGTGTGTTTGATCTGACTGCTATTGTATACTATGTATCTGTCATTGCCTTTTTCTTATTTCTGGCTGTGCAGTCGCTGGAAAAAAGGAGGTACAACTGATGAAGAAAGAGACTTTTAAAAACCGTATCGCCCTGCAGGGAGGGGCATATTCGCTGGTTATTACAGCTATTGTGCTTGCCATACTGGTGGCGGTAAACATTCTGGTGTCCGCGCTGCCTAAAAATGTGACACAGCATGACATCAGTTCCACAAAGCTGTATTCTGTCACCAGCAATACAAAAGTGGTGGTAAATGCCCTGGATCAGGATGTGACAATCTACTGGATCGTGCAGTCGGATAAGGAAGATGACGTGATAGAGAATCTGCTGGATAAATATGAGAGCCTTTCAAAACATATCAAAGTGGTAAAAAAGAACCCGGATATTTATCCCACATTTGCTGAGCAGTATACCTCTGAAACCGTACAGAATAACAGCCTGGTGGTGGAGTGTGGAGACCGCAGCCGCTTTATCGGTTATGACGATATCTATCTGATGGAAGCCAACATGAACGAATACTCTTATGAGACCTCTTTTGACGGGGAGGGAGCCATCACGTCCGCCATTGATTATGTGGTGAATGAGGAACAGCCCAGAATCTATTTGCTGGAAGGACATGGGGAAGCCGAACTGCCGGAAATATTCCGTGAACAGATGGAAAAAGAGAATATGGAGCTGGAGACCTTTTCCCTGCTGACAGCCGACGCGATCCCCGAAGACGCTGACGCCATTCTGATCTACGGACCTTCCAGTGATATCTCGGAAGAAGAGAAGGGGCTTCTTGAGGAATATGTATCAGCTGGCGGAAAGCTGATGGTGATGGCTGGTCCCACGGAGAAGGGGATGCTGACAAACCTTTATGGCATATTAAAAGGTTATGGTGTGGAAACGGTTGATGGGATTGTAGTAGATACAGACCGGGGGCATTATGCATTCCGGACGCCTTTTGTGCTGCTGCCGGATCTGAAAAGCAGCAAGATCACAGATCCTTTGATCGAGGAAAGGTATTTCGCGATCATGCCTGTTGCCCAGGGACTGCTGGTTCAGGATGGGGAACATGTGACGGAACTGCTTACCACTTCTGATATTGCCTACAGCAAAGCGGCAGGATATGAACTGGATTCCTATGAAAAGGAAGAGGGCGATATTGACGGTCCCTTTGCCCTGGCTGTTTCGGTGGAAGCAGAAAACGGAGGGCAGATGATCTGGTTTGCTTCCTCCCATTTCCTGGATGAAATGTATAACGCGTATTCATCAGGCGCTAACCTGGATCTGGCTATGAATGCCATGTCTTCCGTGATCGGAGAAAATGAAGCGGTAGCCATCCGCAGCAAGTCGCTGAATTATCATTATCTTACTATCAGCGATTCCACGGCTTCATTCCTGAAGCTGATCATGATCGGTATATTCCCTCTTGTTTATCTGGGGATTGGGATCTGTGTGACCATAGGAAGGAGGAAGCGGAATGAAGCGAAATAGGAAGCTTGCGATACTGGTTATACTTCTTGTGTGTATCAGTCTGGCGGCATTTGGAGTGAATAAATATGAGGAACAAAAGGAGATCATCAAAAACAGTGATGAGATTATCCTGGAGGTAGCAGGGGATAAGGTCAGCACACTTTCCTGGGAATGTGATACGGGTTCCTTTGGATTCCATAGAAATGATGAGGGAAAATGGCTTTATGATGAGGATGAGGCTTTTCCTGTGGATGAGGAAAAGATTGGGGCACTATTGGGACTGTTTGAGGAGTTTGGCGTTTCCTTTATAATAGAAGAAGTGGAAGATTTCGGGCAGTATGGCCTGGACACCCCGGTATGTACCATCCGCATGGAAACGGAAGAGAAAAATTATGAGATTCAGCTGGGCAATTTCAGCGCTATGGATTCCGAGCGGTATGTATCCATCGGGGACGGCAATGCCTATCTGGTGAAAAAAGATCCTCTGGAGCAGTTTGAAATAGAACTCAGCGATATGATCAAACATGACGAGATACCGAAACTGGAAAAAGTCACTGGGATAAGTTTTTCCGGAGGTGAGCCGGGACAGATCATTTATGAAGAGGACAGTACCAATAGTTATCTGAAAGAGGATGTCTATTTCATGGAGCAGGGAAAAGAGCATCTGCCTCTGGATACAGCCAGAGTAAAGAACTACCTGGATGTCATAAGAAATTTGAATCTGAAAGATTATATAAATTATAATGTATCGGAGAATGATCTGGCATCTTATGGTCTGGATGCCCCGGAGCTGTCCATTACGGTTGATTATACGGTAACAGAGGAAGGGACGGATGAAGAAAAAACGGAATCCTTTGTCCTGAACATCGCCAGGGACCCGAAAGAACGGGCGGAAGAAGAAAAGAAGGCAGAAAAGAAAGAAAACCAGGAGAAAACGGACGAGGAGTCCGAGGAAAAAGAGATAACAGCATATGCCAGGGCAGGGGAATCCCAGATTGTCTATCAGCTTTCCACAGAGGAATACGAAAGTCTTATGGACAGGAGCTATGATTCTCTGCGCCATCAGGAAATGTTCTGGGCTGATTTTAAAGATGTCAGTCAGGTTGAGATCCTTCTGGAAGGAACTACGTACACCATTACATCTGACAAGAAGGAGGACGAAAGGATTTACCGTTATCTGGATGAGGAACTGGATCTGGCAGATATTCGAAGTGCCATAAAGGGATTGAGGGCGGAAACCTTTACGGATGAAATTCCTGACGGGAAGGAGGAGATCAGCCTGACAATCCGCATGGACAATGAGAACTATCCGGAAACCACCATACAATTATACCGATATAACGGAGAGGAGTGTATCGCGATGGTGGACAAGGAACCGGTGGCATTTGTGGCGAGAGCCAGTGTGGTGGACCTGGTGGAGGCAGTCAACGGAGTCGTCCTGAAATAGAGCAGTGATCAAAAGGCAGGTGGTGAGGTATAAAAAAGATAGGGATTGTCATACGGGAAATCTTTCCAGGCCTGGAGATTCATCTGAAAGAGCAGACGGTATATAAGGATGGAATACAGATACCATTCAGTCACTATGAGTTTTTTACACTTTACTATGTGGCAAAACATCCCGGCTGGGTGTTTACAAAAAAGCAGATTTACGAGGCGGTGTGGAAGCAGCCGGCTGAAAACTGTGAGGCCGTTGTGACCAACACGATCAGTCATATACGGAAAAAGCTTGATCAGGAGAATCCGAAAGATGGGTATATAAAAACCGTGGTAAACAGCGGTTATAAATTTGAGGCATAAGATAAACAGGGGAGAACTGCAGGAATCAGCAGAACTCCTCTGTTTTTTAAGTCTATAGTTATGGAAAGTGAGACGTAAATTTTATGTTATGTATAGACTGGCGAGATATGATCGTTAGATTGGTATGCTAAACAAATAGTTCTTGATGTATATGAACAAATGAAACACCAGCTCCCAACACATATCTGGATAGGCGGCCAGCCTTATGGACTGTGCCGGGAGTCCATGATCCTGCCGGAACAGGTACGGACACTGGATCGAAAGAGGCTTCGGGATTACATAGGCTGTCTGGATAAAGAGACCATGCAGGCAGTGGACCGGGGGCTGGTGGTCAGTCTGGGAATGAAGCGGGCCTGGCCGGAAGAAAAGAAGGCAGAAGCCAAAATGCCAGACAGGAAAAAGTGAGAGGCAGAGGAGAAGGAAGATGGAAAACAGAAAGAAAAAAGCATGGATCTATACCCGTATCGATGCGCCGGAGGACAGCCATGGTACTTTAAAGAAGCAATATGAACAGCTGAATACCTATGGAGAGCAGTTCCAGATGAAGATCGCAGGCAGCTCCAGCGACATGGGAGAAGAGACCAGATTAGAGAGATCTGGCCTGAACCTGTTCCTGGAAGCAAAAGACAGCAGGGAGATCGAAGTGCTGCTGATTCTGGATTCCTCCAGAATCTCCCGTGACAAAAATCTGTGCAGGGAATTCCTGTGCCGGATGACAAAAGCAGGATTGAGGTGTGTTCTCCTCTGGAGGGGATTCTATCTGTCAGTCCGCAGCAGGCGGATGAAACAGGAGGTGCATAGATGGATTATAACGTAAAAACAGGGATTTTAATTTATACAAATTTCAATACCAGAGAATTCAACGACCTGATGTATGAAAGTGCAAAACCCCGTATTGTAGAGGACATTAAAGCGGTGATAGAAAAGGGTTCGACTCTGTCCCAATATATTGACGGAGATCTGACCTTCCGTTTTCTGTCTGATTACAGAATCCTGCTGAAATATCAGTTTGTATGCAATGATGAGAATGAGGCAGAAGCAGAGAGATTTTCAAAGTCCTGTGTAGAGGATATCCGGAGAGAACTGGATGAGAAAGGATACCATATCGGGAGGATCAACTGTACGGCAGAAGAGATGGACATGAAGTGGCTGGACAAGCTGGAGGATATGGTCTTTGGCCGATAGAGATGGCTCTGATGGAAAAGAGATGGGAAAGGAAATAGAGAATGACAAATAGAGAACTGAAGCAGTGGCAGGCTGTGACAAACGGCAGCAGACACTGTTGGGCAGAGGACAGCATTACCCGGATGAACGGACAGGGCGCTTTGTATTATGTAGGTGGTGCAACTGGATGTTTCATGAGGATTACGCCAGAAGGGAAACTGACCATAGGAGGCTACAAAGGAGCCTTTCCCCATATCGGGGAGGCCTGCTTTCAGGCAGAGGCGGAGAAAAACTGCGGTAATTATTATAAGGCATTTGAAAAAGCCTGTGAGCTTGGAGGGACAAAGTTCCTGACGGATTTGTTTTCTGGCAGCCAAATTTCTCAGGAGCCAATCCATATACAGCCGGAAGAAAAGACAGAACAGGAGAAAATGATGGAAAAAATAGAAGTAGATAAGGCATTGCTGAATGTAAAAGAAATGTGCGCCTATCTGGGGATCGGAGAAACCAAGGCAAGGGAGCTTTTGACAAAAACAAACAATCATTTTACTGTCCGGATTGGAAACCGTGTCTTTGCAAATAAGATCCAGCTGGACAAATGGATTGCCCAAAACAGCGGCAATAAGGTAGAGAAAAGACGTACAATCCAGAGAAGAGTGAAAAAGGAAGAACCCGATATGGGAATGCAGATGATGATGTAGATTCAAGGCATTCCTCCATACGGAACAGGTGAAGAGATGGGAAAGGATTTAAAAGGCAGGGAATTGGGAAAAGGCCTGTATCAACGGAAAGACGGAAGATATGAGGCCAGAACAAAAGCAGGGAAGGCAGGGCGGTTTCGTCTATGAGAGAAGCGCTTGGAAGAATGCGGGAATGTATGGAATCAACCAGGAATAACCAGATCCTTTCCATCAACCCCTGCTTTGAGATCAGTGTCCCATGGGAAAATAAGCAGGTGACGCGCCGTTTTCTTTCCAGAGAAGAACAGAATATGTTTCTAAAGATGGTAGAGCATAACTGGTATAAGGAAATGTTTTACATGATGTTTCTGACGGGCATGCGGATCGGGGAAGTGGGCGGCCTGATGTGGAAGGATGTAGATTTTAATGAAAAATGTCTCCGCATCAACCGTTCCCTTTCCTGCCAGTATGAATATGGAAAAAAGATGCTGCGCCTCCTGTCTCCCAAGACCCATAATTCCTACAGGAAGATTCCGTTTTTCGGGGAGGTGGAGGAAATGCTCCTGCAGCAGAAAGCAAAGACCGACTGCCTGAAAAAAGCGCTGGGAAACCGTTTTAGGGCAACCGGTGAATATGCGGATCTGGTATTTGTCACCACCATGGGAAGTCCGGTGCTCCGCTATCATGCGGAAAAGGAAATCAAAAAAGTGGTGAAGGAGATCAATGAGCAGGAGGCGTTCGAGTCAGTACAGGAGCAGAGGGAGCCTCACTATTTTGAAGATATGTATCCACATGCGATCCGGCATACCTTTTGCAGCCGCTGCTTTGAGGCAGGGATGCAGCCCAAAGTGGTGCAGAGCATTATGGGGCACCAGCATTACAGCACAACCATTGATATCTATACCCATGTGTCGGAGAGCAAATATCAGGAAGAAGTTGGGAAATTTGGAAGGGCGATGGAACCGGAAGAAAGCAGCAGTGGGGAAGAACCAGAGGAGACCACAGATCCCGGAATGATGCAGACATTCGGTTAAGGGGGATGTATTGATTTTCGGGGGCTGACTGCATATAATTTAAGAAAATAATAATCTGTAATAAGCTATGGTTGATGTAACGGCAAAAGAAGAAGGGCGGAAGCGTAAATGCTGACAGGTGGACTATACGGGAAGCCGTTTCCCTTTTTCTTTTATGAACTGTTTTATTGAAAAATATAGCTTATCAGAGATACATATGTTAAAATAGGGATTAGGTAATTGCGAAACAAGTTCAAAATCTTGATTCCAATAGGGCAAAGGCCCGGTTGAGCCGGACTTACAGGAGGTG
>RAYB01000058.1 GCA_003669055.1 bacterium 1XD21-70 | reverse complement strand
CAACGGGAGCAACGGGAGCAGACGGCTCAACAGGAACAGCCGGAGCAACAGGCCCAACGGGAGCAACAGGAGCAATCGGCCCAACGGGTCCCCAAGGTCCAACAGGAGCAGCGGGAGAAGTCGGCCCGACCGGCCCGGCAGGTTCTTCCGGAGCAACGGGAGCAGCCGGCCCAACAGGCCCAACAGGTCCGGCAGGTCCACAGGGGCCAGCGGGAACAGTCGGCCCAACAGGCCCGACCGGCCCGGCAGGGGCAGCAAAAAACATGGAGGTATTGGCATATTATAACGAAATGTCACAGACACCAGGAGCCAATAAGCCTCTGGCCTTTGAGCGCAACTTGGCGAAAATAGGGGAAGCAATTACCTATTCCGCTGCTGAAAAATCTTTTATACTGGCAGAAAGCGGACTTTATGAGATTTATTATCAAGCCATGTGTAGCAATGACCAGCCCAAAGAAACGGCTGATATATTAGCTCTTCATCTGATGAATGGGGACACTTTCGTCCCAGGAGGAATGAGCGGAACTAGCGTTCAATCATCTTATGAGTCGCTGAATTTGTCATGTATGACAATTATGGATGTAACGTCCCCTCCCGCTAAAATTACGCTGATAACAGGCCATACAGGCGGCTTATTCGGCGGGGCATTTATGCTCATCCGGAAACTGGATTAAGAAAAAGATAGAGGAAACCAAAGCCCCATATCATCTGGCAGCTGACAAAATAAAACAGAGCGGTGTGCTTTCCCTTCACACTGCTCTGTTTCGCTGAGGGGCGCATAAGTTTACCAGGATCAGAAAACCGGGATAAAAATCCGCAGGAAATAACTGTCCTGCCCGTCCATACGCCCGCGGGTTGTGTATGTGGAGTAGAACTGCTGGGACACTAAGAAGCCTTGCTGCTCGGCCCATTCAATCATGGGGAGCAGGTCGCCGGGGGATGGGGTCATGGAAGCACAGGCGCAGCAGGCGGACACACATAACAGGGAACGGGGAGTCTGGGGAGTATCCTTTGTGATGGGATAATCGGCAAACTCCTTTAAGTGTTCAAAGAGTACCAGCTGCGAGTTTTTATGTTCCATGGAAAGGGAGCGGTTCTCGCAGCGGCTCCAGGTAAATTCGCTGAATGTGTACATCATGTCGAGCCCCGAATACTGCCCGGAGTACAAAAACCATTGGCGGATGCTTTCCGAGAGATCCGTATGGGGGACAATGATGTACGCAGCGGGAAAATCCCGCAGGGAGATTTTGCCGATATTGCGGCGGATATCCTCACATTCCGAACGGGTCAGCTGGAGCCGTGCGATATTTTGCTGATGCATCCATATGCTTTGTGCCTCCTCCTCGAGGCGGGTGTCTATAAGCTTGGTCATGTCATCGATAGAGTTTTCGGAATAGCGCAATGCCTGCATATCCCCTAAACGCAGGTTCATTTTCCGCTGGTAGAGTATGGTGATCAGACGGGTTATATCCTGATCTGTATAGTAACGGTAGCCGTTTTCTTCCCGGTGGGAGGAGAGGATGCCGCGTTTCTCGTAATGGCGGAGTGTGTCCCGGCTAAGGCCCATCAGGTTCGCCACGTCGCCGATCTTATATTTTGTGTTTTCCATTTTGCAATCACCTCCAGCTACTGGTATAGCAGGAAAAAGAGGGAAAATCAATACAGGTAATGAAACTGTAATAAAATGTAAGAGAGAATGAAAAAGGTTTTAAGAATTGTGTAACACGTCGGCTCCCTGCCGGCCTGGCTATCAGGCTATTGAGAAATTTTGTGCAGGAAACATCCTTGATACAGGAGTTAGCATGTGCTAATATAAAAATGATGAAATTGCCAATAAGGAAATAAACAACTGCTATAGAACGGGATGCAGAGGGAATATTAAAAAACAGATGGAACTGACAGTGGGCGGGAAAAGGAGGCTTTGCGATGTCGGTAGAGACGATGCTTTCATTTTTAAACAGCTGTGACAGGGAGGGGAGGCTGGGCTTTCAGGTGGCGGTGCAGTGTGCGCCGGTGTTAAAGGATGTGAAGATTTCTAACCTGATGACGGCACCCCGGGGCGGGGGGCAGTGCATCCGGGAGAGGCTGAGGCAAAGCCGGGTGATTTGCAGGCTGCTTTACCACGGGGAGGAAAAGGAGGTATTGTTTCTGTTTCGCTATGAACGTCTGGAAGAGCATCTAAAAAATGGGAGGGTACAAAGTTTTCTTGGCAACTGCGGGTATGAGGAATACGGGGTTGCGGCAGTATTGAGACGCTTGCAAAAAAGGTACCAGGAGTATGCCGGGGCAGGAGGGGATTTCCCCCATGAACTGGGGGTGCTCTTAGAATACCCGGTGGAGGATGTGGAGGGGTTTATTGCCAACCGGGGGCAAAACAGCCTGATGGCACGGTATTGGAAGGTGTACCATAACCGGCAGGAGGCAGAGCGGACTTTCCAGGTATATGATGAGGCGAAAGAGCAGGCGTTGAGGGAGATCATGAGGGGGTTTTCCTTGGAGGAGGTAGCTGTTTAAAAGCCGGGAGGGAAAGTGGAAGGGACAAACAGGCTACCGCAATGCCCGGCTTGGAAAGATCACGGTTTCGGGGCGGATGGAAATCGGCTATATTGATATCGGGGCTGCTCTCTGCAGACAGGGGGCGGCTTTTCCTTTGCCGATACAAAAAGACTTGAAAAGGCAGGGAGAGTGGCATATAATAGGCAGGAAAACAAAACCACGACAGTTCAGGCATCAGGGGCTGCTGCGGGAAAATATCAGAAAGCAGGAAGGGTATGAAACGGATGCGGATGCGGTGCCGGGGCTTGCTTTGCTTAGCCGGGTTAGTTCTGGTCCTGGCAGCGGCAGCCTGCGGCAGGATACGGCCGGACGGGGAAGCGGCAAGGGCGGGGGAGGACGGCGGCAGGATTAAGGTGGTCACCACAATTTTCCCTTACTATGATTTTGTACGGCAGGTTGCCGGTGGGCATGTGGACTTGGCCTTGGTGGTGCCGGCAGGGATGGACAGCCATTCGTTTGAGCCGACCCCGGCAGACATGCGTATGATCCAGGAAGCGGATGTGCTGATCTGTAACGGCGGAGCGATGGAGCACTGGCTGGAACAGGTATTGGATGCGGCCGATGAGCCGAAGATTACGGTTGTTACTATGATGGATTATGTGGATACCGTGGAGGAGGAACTGGTGGAGGGCATGGAAGACGACGGCCACGGGCACCAGGGAGGGCATGCACATGGACACGGGGAAGAGGGATCCGGGCAGGATGAGCATATCTGGACTTCACCGGTGAACGCGATGCGGCTGGTGGAAGCCATCCGCGATGTTTTAGGGCAGCAGGATCCGTCCCATGCAAAGGAATACCGGGAAGCGGCAGAAAGATACCTGGGTGAACTGGGCCGGATACACCGGGGGTTTTTGGAAGTGTCCGCGCAGCGCAGACACAATTGGATTGTGGTGGGGGATAAGTTTCCGTTCCGTTATCTGGCAGAGGAATATGGGTTTGATTACCGGGCGGCCTTTTCCGGCTGCAGCACGGACACGGAGCCCAGCGCCAGGACGATTGCCTATCTGATTGAGGCGGTCAGAAGCGAGCAGATCCCGGCCGTCTATTTCCTGGAACTTAGCAGTACCCGGGTGGCAGAGATTATCGGCGAGGAGACGGGGACGCAGCCGCTGCTTCTGCATTCGTGCCACAATGTGACAAGAAGGGAGTTTGAGGCAGGGGTTACCTATGTGGGCCTTATGGAGCAGAATATTGAGAACCTGAGAAAAGGATTGGATGAATGAAGCCGTTTATTGTATGTGAGCACGCGGATTTTGGGTATGAGAACCAGGATGCCGTCATTGACCTGAGCATTACCATTGAACCTGGGGACTATCTGTGCATTGTGGGGGCAAACGGCTCCGGCAAGAGTACGCTGGTCAAAGGGCTTTTAGGGCTGCTGGAGCCGACGGCAGGGACACTTACGGTGGCAGGGCAGCTGAGGAAGGGGGGCATCGGCTATCTGCCGCAGCAGACGGCTGCCCAGCGGGATTTCCCGGCTGCGGTGCAGGAGGTGGTGATTTCGGGGACGCTCAGCCGCCGGGGGAACCGGCCCTTTTATTCCTTAAAGGAGAAGCGCCTGGCAGAGCAGAGCATGGAGCGGATGGGGATCACGCAGCTGCGGGCAAAGTGTTACCGGGAACTGTCCGGCGGGCAGCAACAGCGGGTATTGATTGCCCGTGCTTTGTGCGCAACCGAGCAGATGCTGATCTTAGACGAGCCGGTTACCGGGCTGGATCCGTCAGCGATCCTGGAATTTTACCGCCTGGTGCGGGAACTGAACCGGCGGGACGGGATCACGGTAGTGATGGTTTCCCATGATGTCCGCGGCGTGGTCCGTGAGGCGGACAAAATTCTTCATATGCAGCAGCGGGCATTATTTTTCGGGCCGACTGCCGATTATGTGCAGAGCGAGGCCGGAAAGATGTTTTTAGGGGAGGGAATTCCCGAAGGGGGGAGGTGAAGCAATGGCAATGATGAGGGAGATGCTGTCCTATCCGTTTTTGGTGCGGGCATTGCTTGGAGGCGTGCTGGTGTCTTTGTGTGCGGCGCTTCTGGGGGTCAGCCTGGTGCTGAAGCGGTATTCGATGATTGGCGACGGGCTGTCACACGTGTCTTTTGGCGCTCTGTCGGTTGCGGTGGCAGTGGGCTGGCAGCCGCTGGCGGTGTCGGTCCCGGTGGTAACGCTGGCGGCTTTTTTGCTCCTGCGGCTTACGGAGAGCAGCAAAATCAAGAGCGATGCGGCGATCGCCATGATCTCGGCCTCGGCATTGGCTGTGGGGATTGCGGTGACATCGCTGACTACCGGGATGACCACGGATGTCAGCAGCTATATGTTCGGCAGCATCCTGGCCATGAGCAGGCAGGATGTGCGTCTCATGGCTGTCCTGTCAGTGGTTGTCCTGTGCCTGTTCGTGTTTTGCTACAACAAGATTTTTGCGATCACCTTTGATGAGAACTTTGCCAAAGCCACCGGTATCCGGGTGGGGCTTTATAACAGCCTGATCGCTGCCCTGACGGCCATCACCATTGTGCTGGGGATGCGGATGATGGGAGCCATGCTGATTTCCAGCCTGGTGATTTTCCCTGCACTCACAGCCATGCGGATGTTTAAGAGTTTCCGAGGCGTGGTCGTGTGTTCCGGCATCTTGTCGGCCGTGTGCTTTGTCATCGGGATAGCGGCATCCTACCGGCTGTCCACCCCGGCCGGTGCCAGTGTCGTGCTGGTGAACCTGGCCGCTTACAGCCTGTTTACCCTGGCGTCCTGGCTTTGTGCCTGGAAACACAAATGAAAGAAGACGGAGGTATCAGACCCATGCCTGTCCCGGGAAAAAACATATTTAAAAAATTGTACTATGCACGCAACCGCCTGACCCAGACCCAGTTTATCGCCTACGGCTTTATGGGGATCATCCTGGCGGGCACGCTGCTTTTGATGCTCCCTGTATCCAGCCGGACGGGCGAGGCCAGCAGCTTTTTGAACTGCCTGTTTACGGCTACCAGCGCTTCCTGCGTGACCGGGCTGGTGGTCTATGACACCTGGAGCCACTGGTCGCTGTTCGGGCAGCTGGTGATCCTGGCGCTGATTCAGATCGGCGGGCTGGGGTTTGTGACGATCGGGGTATTCCTCTCGATTGTCCTGCGGCGCCGGATCGGCCTGAAGGAACGCGGGCTGATGCAGGAGAGCGTCAATACCTTGCAGATCGGCGGCGTTGTGCGGCTGGCAAAAAAGATTGTGGTTGGCACGGCCATTTTTGAAGGGGGCGGGGCACTGCTTTTGGCCATCCGTTTTGTGCCGGAATACGGGCTGGGGAGGGGGCTGTATTATAGCATTTTCCACGCCATATCGGCCTTCTGCAATGCCGGGTTTGACCTGATGGGCCGACAGGCCCCTTACAATTCCCTGGTCGGCTATTACAATGACTGGCTGGTTAACCTGGTAGTTATGTCGCTGATCGTCATCGGAGGGATCGGCTTTATCGTGTGGGATGACCTAAGCCGCCACCGGCTGCGTTTTAGCCGCTATATGCTCCATACCAAGATCGTGCTGCTGACTACGCTGGTGCTGACTTTCGGCAGTGCCTGGCTGTTTTACCGGTTTGAGTCAGGGAATTTGCTGGTGGGGATGGATACAAGCGGGAAAATCCTGACCTCGCTGTTTTCTTCTGTCACGGCGCGGACAGCCGGTTTCAATACCCTTGATACAGGGGCGCTGACCGATGCCAGCAAAATGCTGACCGTGATCCTGATGTTCATCGGCGGCAGCCCCGGTTCCACGGCAGGTGGGGTTAAGACCACCACGATCATCGTCATGTACCTGCATTTGTGGTCGGCAATCCAGAGGACATACGGGGTCAATGCCTTTGGGAGGCGCCTGGAGGATGACGTGCTGAAACGGGCCAGCGCCATATTTATGGTAAACCTGACCCTGGCGCTGACGGTATCGCTGTTTATCATGGCAACACAGAGCTATCCGGTGATGGATGTGCTGTTTGAGGCATTTTCGGCGATCGGCACGGCCGGTATGACCACCGGGATAACCCGCGGCTTAAACGGCGCCTCGCGGCTGGCGGTGGCATTTCTGATGTATTGCGGGCGGGTAGGCAGCTTGTCGTTTGCGCTGTCCTTTACCCAGCATAAAAAGGTGGCTCGGGTGCAGCAGCCGGTAGGACGGATTACGATCGGGTGACGGCCCCAAAGAGAAACCAGGAAAAGAGACAGGAAGGGGAGATCCAAATGAAATCAATTTTAATTATCGGGATGGGGCGGTTTGGGCGCCATTTGTGCACGAATTTAGCAAAACTGGGGAACCAGATTATGGTGGTGGATGAAAACGAGGAGACGCTTGAGGACATGCTGGACTACGTGGTCAGCGCGAAGATCGGTGACTGCACCAATGAGGCGGTGCTAAAGAGCCTGGGTGTTGACAATTTTGACATCTGCTTTATCTGTATCGGGACGAATTTCCAGAGCAGCCTGGAGATTACCAGTATGGTAAAGGAATTAGGAGGGCGCTACGTGGTCAGCAAGGCCAACCGTGATATCCACGCCAAATTTTTGCTGCGCAACGGCGCGGATGAGGTGATCTACCCCGACCGGGATATCGCTGAGAAGCTGTCCGTGCGCTATAGCGCCAACCACGTATTCGACTACATCGAACTGACCGAGGAATTTTCCATCTATGAGATCCCCCCGCTGCCGGAATGGGTCGGGAAAAGCATCATCGAACTGTCAATCCGGAACAAATACCACATCAGCATCTTGGCAACCAAAGAAGGCGAGCGCGCCAAACTGATGCCTCCCGCGGATTACGTGATCCGTGCAGACGAGCATCTGATGGTCATCGGGAGAAATGCCGATGTGGACAAAATACTAAAGCAGCTCCGCTAAAATAAATAAAGAGGCTTCTGCGACGGCCGCAGAAGCCTCTTTATTATTTTAACTTCCTGTCCAGAAATGCCCAGAGGCGGTACATCAGAAGCCCCCACGCAAAGAACAGGGCAAGAAGGACTCCCATAGGAACCGGGTTGTCATAATGGTCTGGCAGGAAATATTTTTGCCAGCCCGGGATATCCGTGTAATAATACTGGCCGGGCCCGAAATCGATCCCGGGAACCTGCCCCATATTGTTGGCCATCATGTAAACAGCGGTAAAGACAGCCGCTACAAAGAGGATCACCCCGCTGGTGCATACCACGCGCATGGGCGTCCAAGGTCTGGATGGTTTCTCTTTTTTCATAACTTTGTCCTTCCTGATAAGCTAAGGCATTCCTTTTGTTAGACAGTGATGTTCGGAATCGGGAAAATCCGCCCGGACAGCAGAAGCCATGCCACGACAAAGGTCAGCACCAGGTTAAATACCTGCCCTACGATGTAAAGGACGAACGGCTTCCCTCCCTGGAACTGCTCGGCCATCTCTTTGAAATTAGTCTCCAATCCGATGCAGGTAAAGGCAAGCGCAAAGCACCAGGTCTGGAATTCCTTGATATCTGACAGGATTTTGGCAGTGGATTCCACTCCGATCGTATTCTGGAACACGAAGGAGAAGAACAGGGAAGCGCCCAAAAAGCCCAGGATGAATTTCGGGAACCTGTGCCAGATCTCGGAAGCGCCGACAGTCTGGTTCTCGGTCTTATCCACTTTGGTGGTGAAGAATACAGCTACGGCAAAGGCAACAAAGCCGATCAGGATATTCTGGATCATCTTTACTAAGGCGGCTACCTGCCCGGCCAGTTCACCGAGGGCATTGCCTGCCAGCACAACGGCACCGGTGGAGTCAACCGTGCCGCCGATCCAGGCACCGCCAACCATCGGGTCTATGGCAACTACCTTACAGAATAACGGCATGCCGACCATCATCAGCACCGTGAAAATCAGGGAAATGCCCACGGCGAAGGTAAGGTCCGTTTTCTTCGCTTTACAGGCAGCAGCCGTAGCGATAGCGGCGGATGTACCACAGACAGAGGTAGCGGCGGCAATGGTCATGACCATTCTTTTATTTTCCATCTTTAAGTATTTTGTCCCTAAAAGCCACATAAATATGATAACAACCGGGGTTACTGCCCAGGCGATCCCCAGGCCGTAGAGCCCGAACTTCTGGATGTTGGAGAAAAGCACGGAGGCTCCCATAAGAACCAGGCCGGTCTTTATGTAAAATTCCGTCTGAATCGCTGGCTTAAGCCAATCCGGCACCTTCAACAGGTTGGAAATAACCAATCCAAGGATCAGCGCCCAGAAGGCATATTCCAGATATTTGCTGAAAGTAACCTGGGAAGAAATCAGGCGTACCACGCAGGTCAGGGCGAACAGAGCCAGGAAAGCGACTGCATATTTGGCGATGTTTTTGCCCATCAGCTGATTGGATACGGCAAAGATGGCAATCAGTGCAACCAAGGTTAACAGAATTCCGCTCCAGGTAGAGAGGCAGGATTCGCTCCCGTTGAAAAACTTCAGGAAGGAACCGGTGTCGGCGCTGCCCCATTTTCCAAAGCTGCCTGCCTTGAAGGCGAAGGCACCGGTGATGACCCCGGCAGACGCGATCGCGATGATGATGAATGCACCCCAGATGGACAGCCAGTCCTCTTTGTGCAGCATGTCTGACAGCTGAAACTTCTCGGCAACCACTACGTCATCGTTGACAGGAGCAGCGCTGGCAGTTGTAGCTTTTTTACTCATATGACCTCCTAAATATGAAAGAAAGAGTATTGTCAATTAGATAACATTGCTGTTAAAATGTTGACAACCTAAAGCCATTATAATAAAGAGTATTTCAAAAATCTATTGACATTTCTTCTAATAAAAAAGTGGAAATTTGACGAAAAATAGATGATATAGACAACTAAAAGGAATATTTTCCTAAATATTATTAAAATATTGAGAAGATAAAATTAAATCAATCGAAAAAAAACGAACATGAATTGATAAAAACATGACAGGAAAACGGAGAAGAGACATAAAATATTTGTTGATGAGAATTGTTCTCAATAAAAAACTTGACTTTTCAGCAGGATTAGCGTATGATAACTACGAAAATGATAATCAATTTCAAAATAGAGAAAGGAAAGATACCTTATGCCGTTATCAATGATGGAACAGGGGGAGACGAGGACGATTATGGAATTTTTGGGGCAGGAGGAAATGAAGCGCCGCCTTCAGGATCTGGGATTTATTAAAGGGGAGAAGATCCGTGTAGTGGGAGAGGGCTCCGGCGGGATGATTTTGATGGTGAAGGGCGTGAAGATTGCATTAAACCGCGCGTTGGCAAACCGTATCATAGTAGCGGACCAGCACAGCTAAGGAGGGCAGGATGACATTAAGAGATTTAAAACCAGGGCAGCAGGGTATTGTAGCGTCGGTGGCAGCAGCCGGATCCATGAAACGGAGGATCATGGACATGGGGATTACGCCAGGGGTGGAAATCAAAGTGATAAAAGAGGCTCCGTTAGGGGATCCGGTTGAAGTGAGTGTCAGGGGATATGAACTGAGCCTCCGCAAGGAGGAGGCCAAGGAGATTGAACTGAGGCAGTAACAGGCTGCTTCATGAATAGGAGTTAGCAATTGCTAATCAAAAAAGCTGGAGGAGAAAACAGGTTATGGGCATTACAATCGCATTGGCAGGCAATCCGAACTGCGGGAAAACGACATTATTTAATGAACTGACAGGTTCAAAGCAGCATGTGGGGAACTGGCCCGGCGTCACTGTGGACAAAAAGGATGGTATATACAAAAAAAATAAGGATGTGAAGATCCTGGATCTCCCGGGGACATATTCTTTGTCCCCTTATTCCGCAGAGGAGATTGTTGCCCGGGATTATATTGTAAAGGACAGGCCGGACGTGGTCATCGATATTGTGGACGGAACCAGCATAGAGAGGAATTTGTATTTGTCCCTGCAGATTATGGAGACGGGGATCCCGATGGTGATTGCCCTCAATATGATGGATGAGGTGAAGGCCAGGGGAGATGAGATTGACTGCCGGAAGCTGTCAGAGAAGCTGGGCGTGCCGGTGGTGCCGGTGGTGGCCAGGAGCAATAAAGGCCTGGAGGAATTGATGGCGGCGGCGGTGGAGGCCGCCGGAAAGCAGCCAAGGACAGAGTGGCCGGGGCTGTTTGGCGAGGAACTGGAAAATGCTATTGCCGGGATTGCCAGCGTGCTGGGGGACAGTGACCCCAGGGAAAGCCGGTGGAAGGCAATTAAGCTGGTGGAGAATGACGAGGTGGTGTCAAAAAGCCTTGACCCGGCCAAAGCGGATTGTGTGAAAAAGCTGGTGGAGGAGGCCAACCGGAAGGCAGGGGGGGATGCAGAGGCAAAGATTGCGGATTCCCGCTATCAGTACATAGGAAAAATTGTCGGGGAATGCGTGCGCAAAGCACGCCGGGGGCATGTGGAGACTAAGTCGGATAAGGCGGATAAGTTCCTTACAAACCGTATTCTGGCTTTCCCGGTTTTTGCGGCCGTGATGTATGTGATGTTTGCCTGTACTTTCAGTGAGAATTTCTTGTTTATTGAGGGATTGCCAAGCCCGGGCATATGGCTGGCAGGGATTGTGGAAAATGTGTGGGGGATGCTGGCAGGAGCCATTGTCGGCGCCGTGGAAGGCATGGGTGCCTCGGAATGGGCAACAGGCCTGGTGTCAAGCTGCCTGGACGGCATCGGTGCGGTAGCCGGCTTCCTTCCGCTGGTACTGGTGCTGTTTCTGCTGCTGTCCTTTTTGGAGGACAGCGGTTATATGGCGAGGGTGGCATTTGTGATGGATCGGATATTCCGGCATTTCGGGCTGAGCGGGCGTTCGTTTATCCCGATGCTGATGGGGTTTGGATGTTCGGTACCGGCGCTGATGGCATCCCGGACGCTGGAAAGTGATAAGGACCGCAAGATTACCATGATGATAACCCCGTTTATGTCCTGTGGTGCCAAGCTGCCGATCTATGCCATGTTTGCGGCAACACTTTTTGCGGACGGGAACCGGACGGCAGTGGTGTTTTCCGTCTATATGCTGGGGGTTGTGGTTGCCGTTATCGGCGCGCTGCTCCTGAATAAATTTGCATTTAGGAGCGAGGCATCCAACTTTATCATGGAACTGCCGCAGTACCGCATGCCGACTCTGAAAAGCGTATTGATCCATGCCTGGGAGAAGGTGAAGGGGTTTGCCGCCAAGGCAGGCACCGTGATTTTTGCTTCCACGGTTCTGATCTGGTTTTTGTCCAACTTTAATTTTGGCGGCATGTGCAGCATGGAAGAAAGCCTGCTGGCATTAGCCGGGAACTCGATCAAGTGGATTTTTGCCCCGTTGGGCTGGGCAGATTGGAGGGCTTCGGTCGGTGTGGTGACCGGATGGATTGCCAAGGAAAATATCGTAGCTACCTTTGGGCAGCTGTTTGGCGGTGTTAGTGATGAGATGGTGGAGGCCGTCATGGCAGGAGAGGAAGCGCTTCCGGCCATCAGCGAGGTGTTTAATAAGGTGTCCGCATATTCTTATATGGCCTTCAACCTGCTTTGCATGCCGTGCTTTGCCGCTGTCGGAGCCATCAGAAGAGAGATGGGATCCTGGAAATGGACATTGCGGGCGGTGGGGTTCCAGATGGCGACGGCATATGTGGTGGCTTTGCTGATCAATGTCCTGGGGAATATGGTTTTTTGAATTTTGCGGGGAGGGAGCTTGGTTATGTCGTTGGAGAACAAGAAATCTTTGGTTATTGAGGAACTAAGAAGGAACGGATGCAGGATCACCAGCCAGCGGCAGCTGCTGATTGACATTATCCTGCAGGATGAGTGCGGCAGCTGCAAGGAGATTTATTACCAGGCAAACAAGGCGGATGCTTCCATCGGTTTGGCAACCGTTTACCGGCTGGTGAAGACTCTAGAGGAGGCAGGGCTGATCCAGCGCAAGAACATGTACCGGATTGATTATGGGGCGTTTGCGGCCGGTGCATAAGGCGGCGGGTATGAACAGGAAAGGCTGGTAATATGGCTGGGCAAGGGAGGGCTTCCGGCAGGAGGCGCTCCCTTGCTTTTTATGTGCAGGGAAAAATATCCGCTGTCTGTCCCTTTGCCCGCGGAGGGCATCCGCCGTGTAGCCTTGTCCACGAAGGATAGGGAAATTTAAGGGACAAAAAGGGGTGGACGTAGAGGGCAATTTCGTATATGATAAGGAGGAATGGGATGCCGGGAGGGATGTTATGCACGAATCAGGGGAGAATTATCTGGAGACGATATTGGTGATAAAAGAAAAGAAGGGCTGTGTACGTTCCGTTGATGTGGCGAGGGAACTGAATTTCAGTAAACCCAGCGTCAGCCGTGCCATGGGCATCTTGCGGGGGAATGGATACATTACGATGGAGCCGTCCGGTGAGATCCGCCTGACGGAGAAGGGGAAGGCGAGGGCGGAGGAGATCTATGGGAGGCACCGCCTCCTGACGGCATTCCTGACAGCGGTTGCCGGAGTGCCAGAGCCGCTGGCAGAGGAGAATGCCTGCCGTATGGAACATATCCTGGATCAGGAAGTGGCTGACGGGATACGCCGTTTTATGGAAGAGCATTACCCTCAGTGGGAAGACGGGATACGCCCGCTGGCTGCTGAGGGATAAAAGGAACTTTAAAGAAAGAGGGTAATAGGCAATGACAAAAATTGACATTATTTCGGGATTCCTGGGAGCTGGCAAGACGACGTTTATCAAGAAGCTTTTAAAGGAAGCGATTGCGGGCGAACAGGTAGTGCTGATTGAGAACGAATTTGGTGAGATCGGCATTGACGGTGGGTTTTTAAAGGATTCAGGAATTGAGGTCAGGGAGATGAATTCCGGGTGTATCTGCTGCTCGCTGGTAGGGGATTTCGGCAAGTCCTTGGAGGAAGTCCTGACGAAGTACCGCCCGGACCGTGTGGTCATTGAACCGTCAGGGGTGGGCAAGCTTTCCGATGTGATGAATGCGGTACGCAACGTGGCGAAGGACCTGGAGGTGCGTTTAAACAGCGCGGTGACGGTGGTCGATGCCAACAAGTGCCGGATGTATATGAAAAATTTCGGCGAATTTTTTAACAACCAGGTGGAAAATGCCGGGACGATCGTGCTGAGCCGTACCGATGTGGCAGAGAAAGGCAAGGTAAAAAAAGCAGCAAAGATGCTGCGGGAGCGGAATGCTGCTGCGACGATCGTGACAACGCCGATTGAGCAGCTGGGGGGAGCGCAGCTGCTGGAACTGATTGAAAAGCCGGATACGATGATGGAGGACCTGCTGGCACAGGCAAAGGCGGACTATGAGGAGCATCACCACCACCATGGGGAGGATTGCGGCTGCGGGTGCCATGGGCATGTCCATGGAGGTGAAGGCCATGGGCACGGCCATGAAGGTCATGAGCACGGCCACGGTGGTGAAAGCCATAGCCATGAAGGCCACGGTCACGACCACGGCGGCGAAGGACATAGCCATGAAGGCCACGGTCACGACCACGGCGGTGAAGGACATAGCCATGAAGGCCACGGTCACGACCATGAAGGCCACGGCCACGACCATGAAGGCCATGGTCACGACCACGGCGGTGAAGGCCATAGCCATGACGGCCACCACCATAGCCATGACCACCATGCGGACGAGGTGTTTGTCAGCTGGGGGCTGGAGAATGTGGCGGCTTGTGATAAGAAGGCGCTGGAGGAGATCTTAGAGGAACTGGCATACGGCAATGGTTTTGGCGATGTACTGCGGGCAAAGGGGATGCTGCCTGGTGAGAATCCGGGGGAATGGTATTATTTCGATTTGGTGCCGGAGGAGTATGAGATCCGCACGGGCGCACCGGATTATACAGGGAAGGTGTGCGTGATCGGGGCAAACCTGGATGAGGGCAAGCTGAGCCAGGCATTTGGCAATTGAATTAGTGTCTTGACACATTTATTTTCAGCCAAATGACGCAGAATGAATTTTCAGTCTGCAAGGCGGCGGAGGGAGGCGATACCCTCGCTTCGCTGGGGCAGGCTCTGCGGTGGCATCGTTGACCGACAACAACGCAGCAGATGGAAATTCAGGCAAGTCATTTGGCGAAATGTAAATGTGTCAGTACACTGGTGTACGGGCTGCCCGGTAGCCTGGCAGCCCGGCAGCCCGCACACTGGGAAAGAAACAGAAAGGTCGTGGAAAATATGGGGCCGATGATTGATGACGATATCACACCGGTATTTTTGATAAACGGTTTTTTGGAGGCAGGGAAGACAGAATTTTTATCCTTTACCATGGAGCAGGAATATTTTCAGACAGAGGGGAAGACATTGCTGATTGTCTGTGAGGAAGGAGATACAGAGTACGAGCAGGAACTGTTGGATGCCACGAGGACTTCCGTGGTATATGTGGACGGGCCGGAACAGATCGTCCCGGAACGGCTGACGGAACTGGAACTTTTGTACAATCCGGAACGTGTCCTGATCGAGTGGAACGGCATGTGGAACCAGGATGATTTGCGGCTGCCGAAGGACTGGACGGTTTACCAGCAGATCACGATTGTGGATATGTCCACCTTTGAATTGTATGTCAAGAATATGAAGTCTTTGCTGGCGGCCATGGTACGGAATTCGGAACTGGTTATCTGTAACCGCTGCGACGGGATCGAGGATTTAGAGCGGTATAAGCGCATGATAAAGTCCATGAATACAAAATGTGAGATCGTATTTGAGGACGAGAATGGCGAGATCGATGAACTGTCCGAGGAGGATCTCCCCTATGACTTAAATGCCGATGTGGTGGAGATCGCGCCGGAGGCTTATGGGATCTGGTATATCGACTGCATGGACAAGCCCGAACGCTATGTCGGCAAGGTGGTGGAATTTACGGCCATGGTTCTAAAATCCCCGGAATTCCCCAAGAATTACTTTGTGCCGGGGAGGATGGCTATGACCTGCTGTGCGGATGATATGACCTTCCTCGGTTATATCTGCAAGGCTAGGGAGGCAAAAAACCTTGAGACCAGGCAGTGGGTGAAGGTGCGTGCCCGGGTGGAACTGGAATTTTGGAAGGATTACCACGGGGAAGGGCCTGTGCTCTATGCAAAGGAGGTTACACCCGCAGAGGAGATCGCAGAAGTGGTACAGTTTAGCTGAAAAACGGCGAAAATAGTACAAATCTGCCGACAGCACGGGGCAAGCAGCCAAAGCATACATTGATAATAAGTAAGCTTTGAGGTGGCTTTCTTTGAAGACATTTCCAAAGCCCCTGCCACCCAGGGAAGAGAAGGTTTGGCTGGAACGCTGCTTGAAGGGCGACCTGGAGGCGCGGAACGTCCTGATCGAGCGGAATATGAGGCTGGTGGCGCATGTGGCAAAAAAATACCAGAATACGGATTATGATATGGAGGATCTGCTGTCGGTCGGAACCATCGGGCTGATTAAGGCAGTGAACAGCTTTCATGCAGACCGGGGATCCAGGCTCGCGACTTATGCGGCGAAATGCATTGAGAATGCTATCCTCTCACTAATGCGCTTATGGTTCCATACCAATATCCCCAGAGCAGAAAAGAACCAAAATGGCGTATTCCGGCACAGTCTTCCTAGGATATATACATCATTTGCTCCACAGTTATTCAATCAGCAGTATCAGAATTATGAAGATATACCAAACGTGCAGGGCAGGCCGCGATGGTGCCGCCATCACATGGGACTGATGCAGAAAGCGGTTGCAGAATTGATTGGAATAACCAGAGGCCATTATATAGACTTTGAGATTGGGCATGTCGGCCACTATCCCAAAGAAATCGTGGACAAGCCGGCAGAACTCTATCAGGTGCCTGCAGATGACCTGCTTAACGATTGCAATCGCTTCTTAAAATAAAGAGCAAGGGAAAATGATGCAAGAATATCATGAGAGCCTTGGTTTGAACTGCTATGCAAGGCATTTGGGCAATGCTGCCAGAACTGGTGAGAATTTCCAAATTTTGTCGGAAAAACAAGCAAGGGAGTGGGCAGGGCGGAAACTGTCTGCAGAGGAATACTGTAAAATATTTGGTGAACCAGAGGAAGGGTAGAAATTTTCATTGACTTCACCCTGACAAAATGCTATGATGAACTTGTAATTGAAGAAAGGCGGCGATGTAGCTGCCGCCCTTAGAGGAATGTGATTGCTAATTTAAGCAATCGTTATCCGACCCGTCAGATGCCGCTAAGCTTGCTGATGGGTCTTTTTCTGTGTGTTCCTTGTGCCGCTTTATGTAAGGTTTACTCTTTTCAGCCAATGTTGCCAGACCTACTAAGATACTTACGATGCGGCTCATGATGTCTAAAATACCCACAGACCCGATCCTCCTTTCTTTGGTGTTTACACACCTGCGGCACTGGTCTAACCTGAAATTAAACCGGTCCCGAAGGTGTGTATTCTCCAAATAGGGAGTGCTCACTCGCTCTCGCTGATGTCTCCAACCTGCCGTCCGTTCCTTATGGAACTTTCAGCAGGTATGGCCATTATAAAGGATTTAGGAAAAGAATGGAATACCTAAAAGAATGAAATTTGTCGAAAATAAAAACCCACCGGAATTTCTTCCGATGAGTTTAAGTTCATTGCTTACTGACGGCCATTCCATCTATCATCTTCATGTGCTGGAGCCTCTAAATTCAGATATGCATTACTACCCACATATGTGACTCCGTCTACATCAATATAATAAACAGCATGGTTTCCTGTTCCATATACTATGTTTTTTAAACCTAAGGCTGTAGCCAAAGAAGGCCCAGTCATTGCAAATTCTGAACAGAACCCTTTGGGATCAATTAATACAGAATAATAATGGACTGATTAAAGTGATTACTGGTATTCGCAGGTGCGGAAAGTCCTACCTGCTGAACAATATTTTCTACCCTCAGTGAACAAGGGAACACTCGGTTTTGCACCACAGATTTACGATTCTGCCGCGTTACTGTCACTCAGCGTACGTCCAGTACGCCTCGTTCCAGTGCCTTGCAGAATCGCAAATCTAAGGCGCAAAACTCCTTCGGATCCCAAGTACCGTCTTTTGGTGGCTGGCAAGGCAACGGAATGAGGCGTACTGGACGTACGCTGAGTGACGTTAACGCCGCCAGCCGCCAAAAGACGGTACTTGGGGCGTGTGTCCCCTTGTCCACTGAGGGTATCATCATTTGATGGAATCGGGTGTTGAAGCTGATCACATTATCCGTTTTGCATTTGATTCAGCAGATGACTTGTATTTGATTGGCGAAAGCCTTATCAAAATCGGAAAAGAAAAACGTGGAGTTGATCCGGAGAAATTCATGGCATATATTCGTTCTAAAATTACTGCGGATGGTATGTACTATTTGCTTCAGGATGAAGTGCAGCTGATGGACTGCTTTGAATCCGTGCTGAACGGTTATCTGCGTAAAGACAATATGGATGTGTTTGTAACCGGAAGCAATGCAAAATTTCTGTCCAAAGATATTGTGACAGAGTTCGCCGGACGTGGAGATGAAGTTCATATGTATCCGCTGAGTTTTGCAGAGTATATGTCCATTTATAAAGGCGATAAGTATATGGGACTGTCCGAATATATGCTTTATGGTGGTATTCCGCTGGTTGTTCTTCGTGAAGGTGCCAGCGACAAAGCTGCGGCATTACAAAATTTGTTCAGCGAAATATATATTCGGGATATTTTCAAACGTAATCGCATCAAGAATATTGGCGAACTGGAAGATCTGCTGAATATCCTTTCTTCTGCAATTGGTTCTCTGACAAATCCTGAAAAGTTAAAAAATACTTTCAAAACTGTAAAGAAGTCCAAAATAACTTCTAAGACAATTAAAAAATATCTGGACTGTTTTGAGGATTCTTTCTTAATCGAATCGGCACAAAGATATGACATAAAGGGAAAGGCATATATTGAAACTCCAAAGAAATATTATTTCTCTGATCTTGGACTTCGTAATGCCAGAATTAACTTCTGCCAGATACTATATCCAGTCGGCGTATTCGTTGCCTGATGAAGCGAAACGCACTCAGGAAATCAGACCATTCAGAAAGATTGATGATTCTTTCAAGAAAATTGTTATCACGAAAGATATTGTGCAGCCCTATTATGATGACTATGGTATCTTGACTATGAACATTTATGACTTCCTCCTTGAACCGCAGCTTCTCGAAAAATAATTTTGTAAACTCTGATATAAAGGCCGATCATATTCTTTTTGCGAGAGGATAGTTACATCGTTCAGCGAGAGTACCTCAAAGGTGGTATTGATGAAATGGCGGTTGGACAGAAACGTGGGAAAAACGCCCCCCCAATGCGCCTATGTCAGTGGAGCATGGCTGATTGGGAAGGAAGTAAGGGATATAGGCATAGGAAAAAACATGGCAAAAAAGTGTCGCTTAACAGCCAGTTAAGCGACACTTTTTTTACGAAAAAATTCATTTCTGTAACAGTTCCGATTATATCATCATTTCTAATGGGTGTCAACTGCGTCCAATTGCCATTTTTCCCAGGAAATATAAAAGATTTTCTTAAGTTTCCCCTGTAAATTGAAAGGTGGAAGTATCCGGTGCCTGCATGGTGCTGCAAAGAATGTTCGCTTAACTGGCTGTTAAGCGAACATTTTTTGTAAGGCTGTGAAGGAAAAGCCAGATGCCCTGCGGTGCATTTGGGTGCACCCTTCCCTTTGGAATGGAGTTGATGGTTTATGTGGTGTGTGGTACATGTGAAAGGCCGGGAAGAAAAGAATACCGAA
>RAYB01000057.1 GCA_003669055.1 bacterium 1XD21-70 | reverse complement strand
TGTTGGCTTCCTCAGCAGCAACTCGTTTATCTTATCATACCTTGCGAAGTTTGTCAACAACTTTTTTCAACTTTTTTCCAACTTTTTTTGCTTCATGTTGATCCATATATGGGAACCAACCGTCTGCTTTTTAAGTTTGAACCACCGTTCCCGCGGTGGAGTTTTAATATACCACGACTCCCCTATTTTTGTCAATAGATTTGTGTGATTTTTTTAAACAATTTTTCTTTCTTTTAACAGCGTACTAAATATGGCGTTTTTCCTCAGTTTTTTCCATATCTAGTGGTGGTTCCGGACAGGCCGTACGCTTACTTTTACTCGAATTACAGGAGTTGCGCAAACAGCTTGAGCAATTCCTGCAATTCTTGCCCTGCATTCCTTCAAACAAAAATCCGCAAAATATTCATAAATACCCAGTTGATCAAATTGTTCTGGTAAAGAAACATCAGCCAGCTGCTTTTTTGTATCTGCCCCATGACTGCTGATGCCCACTCCGTATGCGAACAGATATCTACCAACACACATCCTCCCCATAGCCACAGCAGCCCTTGAACCGCCCCGGCCAATGCCCCGGCAATCTGATTTAACCCTGACAGCACGGGCAGACGGGCAATCAAATTCAGCCAATGGATCAAAAAACGCAAAAACACATTCATTAAAACAAACAAAACTGCTGCCGTAATCATATTTAAGACCATGCTTGTCAAATAGTCCCCCACGTATTCCAAAAAGGTATCGACCCCCAGGAGGCTATAAATCTCGCTGTTATTGTTTTCCAGCAAAATTTCTTTCATCTGTTTTGGCAGCTTTAATTGTTCAATCGCGCTTCTCTGTTGTGCCGGCAGCACGCCGTTGCCGGAATCGCCAGCAAAGCCGGACAGATCCGCCAATGCATGTTCTATATGTGAGCGGACCTGGGTGTTCTCTTTTATCCTATTTGCCACATATGGCGTTGCCCCCCGCGTAACCAAAATACTGAACACCAATGCCACTATCGTAACTGCCATCCTTAAAAAACCCCGGTAATGCCCGTACAATACCATGGCAAGCAAAAATGCCCCGGCAGCGAATGAGAGCCAATGCCCCATAACCATTTCCATATCCGTCCCTTACCTCTGCCAATTTTATTTCTATTGCCAAGACGCTCCTGGCTGCCCAGAAGCGTCTTTCTACTTCCAACATAATAACCCTCAATGGACAAGAGAGTCTCTTATGCCCCGATCAGATAAAATGCTCTTCTCTCAAAATCAATAACCCGTCTTTATTATATTTTGAGGCAAATATCCCTTTGATCGCCTTTCCCAAGGATGGTTTTTCGGCTCTGTCAGCCGCCTCCTCAATCAAAGCCTCCGCATTTTCTTTTGTGAGGCGCAGCCCATCCTCTTCCATGATCTCGATCCGTTCATATAATGCCAGCATGCTCTTTCCGGTGATGCTGCAATCAATGTCGGTGGCATATTGGCATGCATACTGGGCAAATGCGTCAATATCCATCTCCTCCTCCGGATCGTCCTCCTCTTCCGGATAAGAATCCTGCCCGTCCGGAACCCGCATCGCCAGATCCCGCACAGGGATTACCCGGCGGACAGGGCGGTCGTCTATCTGCACTTCCTCCTGCACCTCGGGTTCATCCTCGTAACCGTTATCCTCCATCCCCTCTTCCGGTTCCGGCTCCATGTATCCGTTATATTCCGGCTGCCCCATAATCTGCCCTTGCATCTCATATCCGTCATACGCTTCAGGCTCCTCATACGGCATTTCCACCGGAACCTCCACCACATCTTCCTGCCGGATAAAGTCAAACCATTCCGCCATTGACGGATGTTCCTGCTCCAGACGCTCAATCTGCTGGGGATTATCGATCAAAATCACTCGCATCCCCGTATTGTCCCGGCTCATCAGGCGCTCCAGTTCCCCGATCGTCCCCGGATCCATGTCCCCGGCCTCTTCCACCATGAGATCCTTCCCTGCCAGCTTTTCTGCACTTGCCAGTACGCCGCGCTTGTTCAGGCGGGATCCGGTAATCTTGGCTACCGGGTTTTTGATTCCGGTGAATTCCCGAACCTGCCGCAGCGCTTCCACGGCAATATCCATCCCCCGCTCCGGCGTCCTGGCCTCAATCATCAGATGGATCGCCCTCCGCCTGGCTCTGGTGTCGGGTTCCGGATCCGCAGGCGGTTCCGGGTCTGATGGCTTTGCCCCCTGCGCCGGTTCTTTTGTCGGCTCCCCTTCCCCCGCGATTGCTTCCAGGTACATTTCTTCTTTAGGGGGCTCTTCCGGGAATTGTACCGTTTCTGCCACAGGCTTCGGGCGCAGCTGGCGGATCTGGGCCCCGGTACGCCGGATATCTCCCAGCACACGGGTCTTTCCCATCTCATCCTCCTCACCCTCACCGTAATCCCCCGGTTCTATATGGGACATTTCCTGGGCAAGATACCTTTCTGCCTCTGCCTGCTCTATCTCTGCTTCCATCAGGTCACCCTCATAGGAAATCCGGGGAACCTCTTTTTCCTGACCCGGTTCTGCTTCTTCTGTTTCCTCCGGTTCCTGCAGGTACTCCTCCTCCTGGATGGAAAGTTCCATCTTCCGGAGTTTTTCCTCATATTTCTCCCGGTTTTCCACCAAGTCTATCTGATATTTGCTTAAAGCCGTATGCTTTTGCTTCAGTTCAATGGCTTTATCCACATATTTCCCTAGCCCAAACATCAAAGTCAGACGGTCGCATGTATTGACGCAGCGATCCGCATCACCATTCTCATGGTACAAAAGCGCCAATTCATAAAGCCACTTTTCGTCAAGTTCTTCCGTTGTGTAGCTTTCTAGCGCATGGATCATCTGCTCCTTCGGCGCTTTCCGCTGTTTCAATATCATATAACGCAGCAAATACTGACGCGGGTCATCGCCTGCCAGATCACAAAATTCACGGTAGTAATCTTCTGCCTCATCCGTGCTTTCTTCTTTTAATGCCAACTCCGTCAATTTATACAAGAGGCGTTTTCCGATCGGTGCCCGCTCAAATGCCATCAGCAGAATCGCTTTTGCATTCCTGTATTCCCCATTCTTCTCATACACCCGCGAAACCATGGAAAGCAAGTTCGCATTAGGAACCCGGTTCCAGTCTATGGCATCCGCAATCTTCTTGGCGGTTACATAGTCGTCCTTATTTACCATTTTCCGAATCTGATCAATCTTGAGATTGAATTCGTATTTGTCCATTCTTTCGCACTCCTTTAGGACTTTGCCGTATTACAATTCCACGCGCCCTTCCAGCGCCCTCAACAAAGTTACCTCATCTATATATTCCAGGTCTCCCCCCACCGGCACCCCGCTGGCGATCCGGCTGACCCGGATCCCCGTAGGCTTCACCAGCTTGCTGATGTACATCGCTGTCGTCTCTCCCTCCAGGCTGGAGTTTGTGGCAATGATCACTTCCTGCACATCCCCCTGCAGCCTCTGCATCAATTCTTTCAGCCGGATATCCCCCGGTCCGATCCCCAGCATCGGGGATATCGCACCATGCAGGACATGGTAAACGCCTTCGTATTTGCCTGTCTTTTCATAGGCAGCCAGATCCCTGGTATTTTCCACAACCATGATCGTTTTATGGTCCCGCCTGCCGCTGCTGCAGATCGGGCAAACCTCCTGGTCCGTCATGGTGAAGCATTCCCGGCAATAGCGGATATTGGCTTTTGCGCTGGTAATCGCCCCGGCCAGATGCTCCACCTGCTCCTGCGGCATATTTATGATATGGAATGCCAGGCGCTGTGCAGACTTGCTGCCCACGCCCGGCAGCTTCGACAATTCTTCAATTAATTTTGTGATCTGTGTGCTGTAATAGTCCATCTCAGAACGGAAAACCTCCGCCCATCCCCCCAAGGCCGCCGCTCAGCTTTGACATGACTGCAGCGGAATCCTCCTCTGCTGCCCGCAGCGCCTCATTGGTCGCCGCCACAATCAGGTCCTGCAGCATTTCAATATCATCCGGATCCACAACCTCTTCTGACAGCTTCACAGAAACCACTTCCTTTTTGCCGGAAACAGCCACAGACACTGCCCCGCCTCCCGCAGAAGCCGTATACTGCTTTTCATCCAACTCCTGCCTGGCCTCCTCCATCTGCCTCTGCATCCTCTGTGCCTGCTTCATCAGATTGTTCATGTTGCCCGGCATCCCTCCCGGGAACCCTCCACGCTTTGCCATGATGCTGTCCTCCTCATTTCCCTGTATTGTAATATGTGGCAGCCGCCACTGTAATGCCCAATCAGTCCTCCACCACTATGTCCATGTGGATGGCGCTTTTTAACTCCTCGTCACTGACATAAACCGTGTTCATTGACTCTCCGGCCTCTTTTTTACGAACCTTAAAATAAATTTCTTTTCCGTAATGTTCCCGGACATAATCCTCCAGCGCACCCAGCACCGTAGGCCTGCTGCCAATGGCATAGCTGTCCTCACCGGAAAACACGATGCACAGGCAGCCCTCGCCTCCCGGCTCCACCACGGTATCGCGAAATGACGGACGGATTGCCCCGCCCTGTTCCCGCACGATCTTTCCCCACTCCCGGCGGACCAGTTCCAGATCCTCCAGCTGGGCTTTGGGGATCGCCACCTGCCGCGGCGCACTCTCCCCTGCATCCGGCAGCGCACCCTGGAAGGCCTTCCCGGTATCCGTGCTGCCGGGGGCACTGCCCAGACGAGCCGCCAGCCCGTTCCATTGTTCCGGGGAAAGAACCCCTTCCCCGGTTTCCAAACGTTCCTCCAAGGCATCTAGCCGCTGAAGGACGGAATCCATGTTTTGCTCCATCTGCGGCTTTGCCAGCCGGATCAGGGCCATCTCAACCAGCACCCTCTTCTGCGGGGCATACCTCAGCTGGCCGGACAATTCGGAGAGCACCCGGATATAGCGCATCAAAGTATCCCCGTCAACCATCCCTGCTTCTTCCCGGAGAAGCTTAAGGTTATCTTCCGATATCTCCAGCATATCCTCCGCATCCTCTGCCGTTTTCAAAAGCAAAAGGTTCCGCAGATACCAGATAAAGTCCGTAACCATTTGCCCTAATTCCCGCCCCTGGTTCACCAGCCCCTCAAGCTTGCGGATGCACTCCTTAGTCTGTCCGGCCGCCACCGCACGCAGCAATTCACTGAACACGGAAGAATCCGCCGCCCCCAGCACTTCCAGGACATTGTCATAAGTAAGGAGCGTCCCATAGTGGAACGCCACACATTGGTCCAGCAAACTCAACGCATCCCGCATCGAACCGTCAGCCGCCCTGGCAATGTACGCCAAGGCACGGTCTTCTGCCGGTATTCCCTCCGCCAGGGTAAGTTCCTTGAGCCGGCTGCCCACCGTCTCAATGCCGATCCGCTTAAAGTCATACCGCTGGCATCTCGACAGCACGGTAATCGGAATCTTATTCACCTCTGTGGTTGCCAGGATAAAAATCACATAAGAGGGCGGCTCTTCAAGAGTCTTGAGCAGTGCATTGAACGCCCCCGTAGAAAGCATATGCACTTCGTCGATAATATACACCCTGTATTTTCCTTCTGTCGGCGGATATTGGACCTGTTCACGGATTTCCCGGATATTTTCCACCCCATTGTTGGATGCGGCGTCAATCTCCACTACATTCATGGAGCTGCCGGAAGCAATCCCCCGGCAAATCCCGCATCCATTGCATGGGCTCCCGTCTACAGGGTGCTCACAGTTAACCGCCCTGGCAAAGATTTTGGCGATGCTGGTTTTCCCAGTCCCCCTCGTCCCGCAAAACAAGTAGGCGTGGCCGACGCGGCCTGCCGATATTTGGTTTTTCAAGGTCTGCACAATATGGTCCTGGCCCTTCACATCCTGGAATGAGGCCGGCCTCCATTTGCGGTACAACGCAGTATATGACATGTGACCCCCCTGCTGGCACCTGTACTTTTATTGGTCGCCAAAGCTGATGCCTACCATTTTGGCTTCTTTGATAGTTGTGCACTCCGGGTCTACCGTCTTTAGCCTGCCCGCTACCTCCTGCAGCGGGACTGCCGTAATCTCATCCCCCTTAAGCGCCACCATATATCCATATTTCTGTTCCCGGATCAGGTTCGCTGCCTGCGCCCCCAAACGGGTGGAAAGCACACGGTCATAAGGGCAAGGTTCCCCGCCCCGCTGCGTATGCCCCGGCACCGTAACCCGCACCTCCTGCCCGGTCCGTTCCGTGATCATGGCTCCGATCTCATAAGCCACGGACGGATATAACACTTGGTTCTTTTTCTTCTCTTTCAGTTCCTTTTTGCTCATAGCCGCTTCCTGCTTGGAAATGGCGCCTTCTGCCACTGCCAGGATCGAAAAACGCTTCCCCTGCCTGGTACGTTCTTTAATGGCCTCCACAACCACGTCCACATCATAGGGGATCTCCGGCAGCAGGATGATATCCGCCCCGCCGGCAAGCCCCGCATAAAGCGTCAGCCATCCCACCTTATGTCCCATTACCTCCACAATAAACACCCGTCCATGGGACGCCGCCGTGGTATGGATACAGTCAATGGCATTGGTGGCGATCTCTACCGCGCTATGGAACCCAAAGGTCATGTCGGTCCCCCAGAGGTCGTTGTCTATGGTCTTAGGAAGCGATACGATGTTCAGCCCCTCCTCCCGCAGAAGGTTCGCCGTCTTCTGGCTGCCGTTTCCGCCCAAAACCACCAGGCACTCCAGGCGAAGCTTTTTATACGTATGCTTCATCGCCTCTACCTTGTCTAAGCCAAATTCATCCGGAACCCGCATCTGCTTAAACGGCTGGCGGGAAGTCCCCAGGATGGTTCCCCCCTTTGTCAGGATGCCGGAAAAATCCGTTGGTTTCAGCATATGGTAATCAGCATAAATCAAACCTTTATACCCGTCTTCAAATCCGACGATCTCTACATCGTCATACATTTTATAAAGTGATTTTGCCACGCCGCGCATGGTTGCATTCAGCGCCTGGCAGTCACCTCCGCTGGTCAGCATTCCTACTCGCATAGGGTGTACATCCTTTCTGTTATTTGATATGGGGTTTTTGGATAGGCGATATTCTCTCCCAATCGCTTATCTTGATATTATAATACAACATGGAAATGCGGGCAAGGGAAATTTGCAGCTTAATATTCAGTACATAAATAGGGCGAAACCTGCTTGTGGATCCATCACAGCAGCTTCCGCCAAATTCAAGTCTGTTCTATTCAATTAAATCCGTGCATCCCGCTTTGTATGTGGCTCACAGGCGTTACCCTGGCAGCCGGCTCGGTCCAGGCTGCCTCGCGGCACACAGAGGATCCCACTTAGTGCTGCTGCATTCCTGCCCTGACACGGTTCATGAGGCTCTGTTGCGCAAGACCCAAACGTCAACGCTGCTTACCAGGGGCAGCCCTGCAAAACCAGCATCCGAGGCGGGATATCACCCCTGCTGGAGCGGATTGCAGGTACAGGGCACCGCTATCTCCCCGGCTGCACGGAAGCTTTATGACTTATTACTGCGCCGCACTCCCGGATGGCTTTTGGGAACCAGTAACCGGAAATGCCTGTTTAGTATACCCCAGGAACCTTGTTTTGTCAAGTACAGGGTTTCTCTCTTCCATATAAGAAAGGCTCTGACACATGTGTGTTAAACCACTGGATCACAGGACCCATAAAAAGCGCCGTGATGACGGTCCCCACACCGACATTGGCATGGAACACGAACCCGACCGTGACACAGGCCAGGTCGCTGAGCACCCGGCAGACCCTAAATGCCATCAGTTTATATTTGTTGGCAGCAATCAGGGAAACCGCATCATAAGCAGACACCCCCAGATCTGCCGTAAAGTATACCGACGCCGAAAAGCAGCTTCCTAACACCCCCAAAAGCACCAGCACTGCCCGCATGCCCATGCCCGGATCCGGGATCACCATATCCCAAAGATTCCTCATCAGGTCTGCCGATATCCCTGTGCCAAGCAGGTTAATGATGGTAGCCAGCCCGATATAATGCTTCTCGGCCAAAAGCACGCCCACCAGGAGCGCCCCCGTGACAATCACATAAAAAGTACTGTAGGTTGACCCAAAAATATTGGCGATCCCTGTCACAAAACAAGTAAACGGATCCGTGCCAAGGCTTGCCTTCTGAAAAGTTCCCACACAAAAACCGGTAAAAATCACGCCAAAAAATGCCATAAGTATACGTTTTGTTTTCTGTGACATAATAAAATATCCCCCTCATTTGTCTTCCTAACGCCGCCAGCCTTTATCATAATAGAAAAGCCGGCATCCATACAGATATTTTTGACGGCAAAAACAGGCTTTTTGTATTATAAAACTGCTCTTAAACCAGGAGGGTTCCATGCTTCTAGGATTTACTGCTTATGTTTTAATACCGATATACACAATATTGTTTGTGCAGGGCAGCAATTGGCTTACCACAAACTTTTCCGTGATCGGGAACAAAATCGGGCGTGAAGAAGAATTCGTGTTATGGGGCCTGATTGTAGGCATCTACTTTTTCGGATCCCTGCGCCTGATTATCACCCGCATGCCAGCCATGCCCGGCCATACCTGGCTGATCCCCCTGGCGCTCGTGCTTCTGGCCTGTGCCGTCACCACCCCCTACCTGCCGGAGAAACTGCCTTTAAAATCCCGCCTGCATATTGCATTTGCATTTCTTGCCGCCGTCTGCCTGATTCTCTGCTTAGCCAGGATCGTGTGGGTTCTGTACCAGGATAACCGCAAAAAATACCGGCCCTACCTTCTTGGCCTGGTCGGCATCCTGTCCTTTTCGGTTTTTTTGTTCTTTATTGCCGGGATCATCAGCAGTGCCCTGGAAATCTTTTTCACGATTGCCCTTACCCTAATGGTGCACCGCCTGTATCTGGCTCTGCAATAGAACCCTGCAATTTCTTTTTTAATTTCTGTGCGCGCAATTCTTTGAAAAAACCGGACAGCATCTGTGAGCACTCCTCCTTAAGCACCCCGGTTCTGGTTTCCACCTGATGGTTAAACCCCTTTTCATGCAGCAAATCCGTCACGGACCCTGCACAGCCCGCCTTGGCATTCATGCAGCCAATCACCACAGCCGGGATCCTGGCCTGGACAATCGCCCCGGCACACATGGGGCAGGGCTCTAAGGTCACGTACATGGTGCACCCCTCCAAGCGCCAGTCCCCCATCCTCCGGCAGGCTTTTTTGATAGCAATGATTTCTGCATGGGCCAATACGGTCTTGTCTGTCATCCGGCGGTTATAACCCCTTCCGATCACCTTTCCCTGGTACTCAATCACACATCCGATCGGAACCTCACCCAGGGCAGACGCCTTTTTGGCCTGCCGGATGGCATCCCGCATATATTTTTCCTCTGGTGGCATTTTGGCCATAAATCTTCTCCGTTCGTGGTTTTCTGGTTTTCCTGGATTCAAGCCTTCCTAAAATATTCCTTATACCAGTATAACCGAAAAACCGCTTCTTGAAAACCACCAATCTTTTGCACCCCTCCCTTCCTTATAACCTGAGGTCTGTATACCAATATCCAAACCGCCCGTCCTGTTCCGGCTGCTTTTTCGCCAGGACAAAATAGGGGAAGCCAAACATAGAGGCCAGGTTTTTTTCATTGCTAAAATAATGCCCCGGCACCCCAAGAAGATAGCGCGGCTCCCCGTTAGGGTTCTCCAGCCTGGCAAGGATCAAATGGCGGTAATTATAATACCCGTGGAGCAAAAAGCTGTTGTTGCCATAAATCCAGTTTTCTCTGGGCAGCATCCCGATGTCCTGGGGCTTGATCGACAAAATTTCACATCCGCCGGTATATTCAAATGCCAGAACCTTTGCATACCGGCGCTGAAGCTGGTTCCAGATGCTTCCTCTGTCCATTTCCTCCTGCTCCAAACGGTCCAGTTCTGCCAGCCGCGCCGGATCCCCCGGATCCGGGCGGGAAGGTGCCGCCTCCTTCTTTATGGCTGTGGGCGGCGCAGGCGGGGACGGCATCTGCAGGATCGTCGGTACCTGGTTCCCCGCTGCCTCCTGTCCGGAATTCCCGCCTTCTGCCGGAGAACGCCCCTGCAAAAGCACCCTGGCAAATTTCAAAACCTTCTCCTGCACACTGTCCTGCCCGGATCTTGGGATCTCCTCCCCCGGCGGGGTTCCCCCTCTCCACAGAGGTTCTGTAACCGCACCCTTTTTCCACCCGTCCTCTTCAGAAGCCTTCCCGCCCCTGTCTATTCCGCCGGCCAAAGGCTCCGCCCCCAGCGGGTTCCCTGCATTTTGCAGTTCCGCTGCACCTGGCGGGCTCTCCTGGCCGGAGGCTTCTGTCCTGTCTGCCGGATCCCCCGTACCGGCTGCAGTTTCCCCGCTTACCGGGTTTTCTGCATTTGCCTGCCCTTCCCCGCTTTCCGGGTTCTTTTCTCGCAGTCCTTCTGTCCCGCCTTGCGGCTGCCCCCCGTCCGGCTGTCCGCCCCGGATTTCCGCAGCCGTATCTCTTCCCGGCTCCTCCCCGGCTGCCACATTTTCCGCATCCTGCTGCCCGCTGCCATCCTCTCCTGCCGTCTTCCAGGGCACATCCTCTTTGTCCTCTTCTTCCAGTTCCCGGCGGATTTCCTCCGACACCGAAAAACCTTCCTCTCCTTCTGGCTGTCTTTTCGCTTCCTGCGCAGTCACATTTGCCAATTCCACCTCTGCCGCCTGGGCTACGGCATCTTCCCAAATCGTGGTATAGGTGCGCCATGTGCTCTCTGTCTCATGGATGGTAAGGCCATAGCATTGCTCCATGCCATATCCGCTGTTCTCCACATCCCCGGCATTCACATTCGTGCGGAATTCCCCTGCCCCGTTGCGGATAAAAATCCTTCCGAGCAAAATCTCCTTCTGTGAGGAAAGCAAATAAACCCCGATGTCGCTGTTCCCCAGGAAAATCCGTTTCACATTCACATGGATCCTGCACTGGCCGTTGCGTATCTCTATCTTGGCAAATCCGATATTTTTTCCTTTGACTCCTCCCTCGTACGCATAAATATATGAGATTAATCTGCGATAATTAGACATGCCATCACTCCTTTAGTAACCATTCTATGCTCCTACCCTTTGCCCCTATGACAAAAAGTTCTCCCGCCGCCATTGAAAAACCTCTCCCAAACGAATATAATGGAGATAATTCAGACAGCAATCCATTTTTATAGAAAGACGGCACTGCCGACAGGTGGCTTTACGATGGAACCCAAATTAGGCAATCCCCAAAATACCATTGACATTATCAAAAAATACAATTTTGTTTTTCAGAAAAAATTTGGCCAGAATTTCCTGATCGATACCCATGTACTGGATAAAATCATCGCCGCAGCCGGTATTACCAAAGAAGATATGGTACTGGAAATCGGCCCCGGCATCGGTACTATGACCCAGTACCTTGCAGAATACGCCGGCCAGGTCGTTGCCGTGGAGATTGACGGCAACCTGATCCCCATCCTTAAAGAGACCCTGGATGGCTACCATAATGTCACCGTAATCCACGATGATATCCTAAAGGTTGATATTGCAGGCCTTGCAGGGCAATACAACGGCGGGCGCCCGATTAAGGTGGTGGCCAACCTGCCCTACTATATCACCACCCCCATTATCATGGGGCTGTTTGAGAAAGATGTGCCGATCGGCAATATTACCGTGATGGTGCAAAAGGAGGTGGCTGAGAGGATGCAATCCGGCCCCGGATCCAAAGACTACGGTGCCCTCTCCCTGGCCGTACAGTACTATGCCGAGCCTTATCTGGTCGCCAATGTCCCTCCCAATTGCTTCCTGCCCCGCCCCCGGGTCGGGTCTGCCGTGATCCGCCTGGCCCGCTACCAACAGCCTCCGGTCAGCGTCCGTGATCCCGGCCTGATGTTCCGGCTGATCCGGGCTTCCTTCAGCCAGCGCCGGAAGACTCTGCTAAACGGGCTTTTCAATTCCCCGGAACTTCCTTTTTCCAAGGAACAGATCTCCGCGGCGCTCAAATCCCTCGGGGTTTTGCCTGCCGTGCGGGGCGAAACCCTGACCCTGGAACAGTTTGCACGGCTGAGCGATCTCTTTAGCGAAATACCCGAACAGAAAGGAATCCCTCCATGTTAAAAGTACTGATTGCGGATGATGAAAAAAAGGTCTGCCAGCTGATCGAGAAACTGGTATGCTGGCAGAAACTCGGTATGCAGATCATCGCCACTGCAGAGAACGGCATCGATGCCCTGGAACGGATCCGGGAGCATCACCCCGATATCGTAATCACGGATATCCGGATGCCCGGCTATGACGGCCTGGACCTGATCCGGTTAGGCAAGGAAGCCAGCCCCCGGACAGAGTTTATTATCATCAGCGGCTACCGCCATTTTGAATATGCCCAGTCCGCCATCCGCTATGGAGTGAGTGCCTATATCTTAAAGCCCGTCAAAAAAGAAGAACTGACGGGCGCCCTGAAAAAACTAGGCAATAAATTCCGTGAAAAAAACCAGCAGCTTACCTATGAGGAACAGATCCGCCTGACATTAAAGACCGACGAAGAGACACTGCGCCAGGCATTCCTGTCCGATTTGGTTTACCGCCGGAACAAAGACCTTCTGGCCTGCCCCCTAGGGCAGATCCGGCATGAGTTCCACTTTTCCTTTTCCCCCGGCTGCTTTGCCATGGCGATATTAAAAATGGACTGCCATGCACTGGGCAACATGGAAAACCTTCGCTTTATGTCCGACAAGGCCCGCAGCATCCTCGAGAGGCTGCTGGCGGATTTTGTCTGCGAATATGAGATTGCCAACGTCGGCAGTACCTTTTACCTCCTCCTGAATTTTGAAGAAGGCCAGAAAAGCAATGTAAGACGGCAGCTAAAATATTTCTTGGATGAGATACGGATCCAGGGTGATATCCTGGAGGGCTTTTCCGCCACCATGGCCTTAGGCACGATCTGCCATGAACCGTCCGGCCTGGATGCTTCCCTGAAAAATGCCCGGCTGTGGATCGAGGAACGCTTGGTGGCCGGAACCGGCAAGCTTTTTGAAGGCGAATTCCCACGGTATGGCTCTTTTCCTGAAAGCCCACTGTTCGTTGAGTTTAACCAGAAAATGACCCAAGCCCTGGAAAGCCTGGAGGTCTCCCCGGTCCGTGAGGCTGTGATGGAGTTAAAAAAGAACCTGCTTTCCCGCCCGGGGATAACCGGCCATGAGATTCTGCAGATGGCCAAGGAGGCCTGCAACCTCTATCTGTTCTCGATGAGGAATTTTCAGATCCCTATAGAAGAAAACTTTGGGGAAAGTTTTTTTACCGGGGCAGACAATTGTTCTTCCTCCGAGGAATTGTTCCATTACCTCATCCACAGGGTTACCTCCTCCTACGAAAAAGCTGCCGCCCTGAAACGCCAGGATGAGAACCGCCCTGTGCGGATGGCCAAGCGGTATGTGGCAGACCATTACCAGGAACCGCTGACCTTAGAACAGGTAAGCCTGGTGGCCGGCCTCTCCCCCGCTTACCTCAGCACGGTTTTCAAGAAAGATACCGGTATGACATTTTTAGAATACCTTTCCAAGATCCGCATGGATGCGGCAAAAAGGCTTTTAAAGGAGACCAACCGCACTGTTGCAGACATCTGCGGGCTGGTAGGCTACAACGATGTGCGCCACTTTACCAAAACCTTCACCAAATACTCCGGCTTAAAACCCAACGAGTATAGAAAGCTATATTCATGAGCGAAAAATTAAGATATTTATCGTGCCGACTTTTCCTCTGTGCAGGCGGTGCCGCCATGCTCTTTTTAGGCACCCTGGCATTCCTCTGGGTGCTGTGCTTCCGGCATTCCTTAAGCCTAATCCCTGCACTGCTTCTGACACTGTTATCTGCCGGTTACTGCTTCTTCGTGTTCCGCTGGATCCTTCTGCCTTACCGGGAGACCAAGAAAATATATGAGCAGTTTGCCATGGGGTATGTACTCAATGACCTGTTCCACCTGCGCCACCCCCTTACGCCGGAAAGCGACCGGGCGGTTCTTCTCCTCAACGAGATGATCGACAAAAACCATCTGATCAATGCCTCGAAAAAACAGGCCGAATATCTGGCGCTGCAAAACCAGATCAACCCGCACTTCCTTTACAATACCCTCGAAGGCATCCGCAGCGAAGCCTTGTTGGCCGGTTTGGACAGTGTGGCGGAGATGACGGAGGCGCTGGCAACGTTTTTCCGCTACACCATTTCCCAGGTTGAAAACCTGGTGACCCTGGAAGACGAGTTGGCCAATATTGAGAATTATTATTATATCCAGCAATTCCGTTTCGGCGATAAACTTGCCTTACATATCCAATACGAACACGATGATGACTTAAGCGAACTGGAGATCCTAAAGTTCCGCCTGCCCAAGCTTACCCTACAGCCGATCATGGAGAATTCCATCTACCATGGCATTGAGCGGAAAATCGGGAAAGGGAACCTGGTGATCCGCATCTGTGTCAGCGACGACCGGCTGCGCATCCGGATCTCTGATGACGGCATGGGCATGGCGGAGGAGAAGCTAAAGCATCTGAATGAAAAACTGCGGCGCCTTTCCCTGGATGAAGTACAGGAGGAGGGCGGAAAGAAGGGCGGCATTGCCCTAATCAATGTGAACAACCGAATCAAGCTTCTGTTCGGGGAAGAATACGGGATCATCTTTTATAGCCGGGAAGGCGCCGGAACGGATGCCCTAATCACTCTGCCATTGGTGCGGGAAACCGAAAAGGCGGCGGGAATCGGCATATAGCCGCAATAGCCGGAAAGGGGGGATGCCTGTGAAGAAAGAATTGCTGCGGATGGATCATGTCAGCCTGATCCAGAACGGGGATGCTTTGTTGGATAACTTAAATTTCCAGATGTTCGCCGGGGAGATCATGGGCCTGGTTGCGGGGCATAACCGCGGGTATGACCAGCTGATCCAGCTGCTCTGCCGAAACCTGCCGATTTCCTTCGGCACGGTATGGTATGACGGACGAACCGTCAACAGCTACTCCCACAGCGACGGGAGCCCGAACCGGGTCTGTGTAATCGAGCAGATGAGCCATCTGGTCGAAGGCCTGAGCGTGGTGGACAACCTGTTTGTCCTCCGAAAAGGTTTTAAAAAATATTTTATCAATGAGCGGATCCTCCGGGAACAGGCCGAAGGCTTTTTCCGGGAAAATAGCTTAGAGGTTAATATCCGCAAACGGGTGTCCGCCCTGACCCCCTTGGAACGCTGCCTGACGGAATTAGGGAAAGCGCTTCTGATCGGCTATAAGCTGGTGATCGTGGACAACCCCGGCAATTTTTTAAGCCAATATGAATTGCTGCATTTCCAGGATATGCTGCGCACCGTCAAAAAAAACGGGGTCTCTGTCCTCTATATCGGCAACCACCACCAGGAAGTATTCCGTATTGCCGACCGCACCTCCCTGTTCTTCAACAGGCGTATTATCAAGGTTTTTGAGCGGGACGAGATGACCGATGCACAGATTTCCCCCTACATCACAGACTGGAATATCCCCGGGGCGCAGACAACCCCTGACCAGGGGGAAGGGATCCTGCATTTCCACAATGTCCATACAAGGAACCTCCACGGCCTCCGTTTTGTTTTGCACCGGGCAGAATGCCTCACCATCCTGGACATGGACAACCGGATCGCCGAAGATGTCCTGGCTCTTCTGACCGGTACCGGCGAATGCCTCCGGGGACAGATTACCCTGGAACACGAACCCTATCCCCCGAAACGGGCTATGGGCTATCTGGATGCCGGTATCGCCGTGATCCCCCAGGACTGCATAAAATCCATGCTGTTTTTGAACCGTAGCTATATGGAAAATCTGACCTTTCTTCTTGACCGCAAAATGCATCAAAGCATCCTTCCCGGAAAAGTCTACCGCAGCATCAGAAATGAATACCGCCCCTTGGTAGGAGACTTCATCGACGAATCCCTGGCCGCGAACCTGCCGCCCGCAGAGCAGATTGCCCTTGCCTATTACCGGATCCAGCTGTTCCACCCCCGTGTCCTGGTATGCATCCAGCCCCTGGCCAAGGGAGATATGTATACCCGCCTGCGGATCCTTGCCCTGCTGCGGGAAATCTTAAAAAGCGGGACAGCCGTGTTGATCATTACCGCCAATGTCTCCGACACGCTGATGATCTCCGACCGGCTGTTGGTCATCGAAAACGGGGTCTGTGCCGCCGCCTATGATAAAAGAGAATTCGACCAGGTGGACTGGTAAGCAGAAATCAAAAGATTGTCCACCTCAACCGAAAGAATGCCCTCTTTCCGAGAAGTTTTTGTCATGTTATACTAATTTTGTATTAAAGGACAATGAATTTATGAGAGAATATATTGGTATTGATATTGGTGGAACCAAATGTGCCGTAATCCGCGGGGATGAGAACGGGAAGATCCTGGAAAAAATGCGTTTCGCCACGGAAGGCAGGGACTCTACCCTGCAAAAAATCCTGGATGCCGCCGGATGTGTCCGTTCAGCACAGACAGATGCCATCGGCATCAGCTGCGGCGGTCCGCTGGACAGCAAAAAAGGGGTTATCTTAAGTCCGCCCAACCTGCCTGGCTGGGACAATGTACCCATCGCCCGGCTGTTGTCCGAAGCGTTACAGCTGCCCGCCTACCTGCAAAATGATGCGGATGCCTGCGCCATTGCCGAATGGAAATTTGGGGCAGGGCAAGGCTGCGAAAACATGGTTTTCCTCACCTTTGGCACAGGCCTGGGAGCAGGGCTGATCCTAAACGGCAGGCTATACCAGGGCTCCTCGGGCATGGCCGGTGAAGTCGGCCATCTGCGTCTTTTCAAGGAAGGCCATATCGGATATGGGAAGCCTGGCGCTTATGAAGGCTACTGCAGCGGCGGCGGAATCGCCCAATACGGCCTTGGCAGCGCCGAACATCTGGCTCAGATGGCGGCTTTGGGAGACATAGACGCCCTTAAGGTCTGGCATCAGACCGGGCAATACCTGGGACAGCTGCTCTCCGTCCTGGTTGACCTCCTAAACCCGGAGCGGATCGTGATCGGGAGCATCTATGCGCGGTGCCGCCAGTTTATGGAGGACTCCATGTACCAGGTGTTGGAGGCAGAGGCTCTTTTGGGCAGCCGCAGGGCATGCAGCATTGTCCCTGCCGGCTTAGGCGAATCCTTGGGTGATACCGCCGCCCTGTGTGTGGCCATGCATCCCTGCCACACACCGTAAACCCAGAACATTTATTTCTGGCATCTCAAAGATTCAATTCCGGGAGATTCCGAAATTACATAAACAAAGAAAGCGGGGGAAGCAGATGGGAGAAGTAATTGTATCTATGAAGAACATTGTCAAGAATTTCCCTGGGGTGAAAGCCCTTGACAATGTAAACTTTGAACTGCGTTCGGGGGAAGTCATGGCACTCCTGGGCGAGAACGGCGCCGGTAAGTCTACCTTGATGAAGATTTTAAGCGGCGTGTACACGAAGGACGGCGGAACCATGGAGGTCTTTGGCAAGGAGTATGACACACTGACCCCCAAGCAGGCGCAAGCTGCCGGTGTCGCGATCATCCACCAGGAACTGAATATGTGCCGCCATCTTTCCGTCACGGAAAACATGTTCCTGGGACGGGAAAAGTCCAATGGCGTGATCCTCAAAAACAGTGAGATGGAGGCGGAAGCGGCAGAAATCCTTGGGCAGCTTAAAATCGATATCGACCCGCGCCAGACCGTAGGTGACCTCCCTGTTTCCAAGCAGCAGATGGTTGAGATTGCAAAGGCTCTCTCCATCCACGCCAAGATCCTGATCATGGACGAGCCCACCTCCTCCCTGACTGCCAAGGAAATCGAAGAATTGTTCCGCATTATCCGCAAGCTAAAGGCTGACGGCTGCGGCATCGTATATATCTCACACCGCCTGGAAGAACTGCAGGCCATCGTTGACCGGGTAACTATCATGCGCGACGGCCAGTACATCACCTCCGGCGAATTCCATTCCATGACCATGGATCAGATCATTGCCAATATGGTCGGCCGTGAGATCAAGGAACAGTTCCCACGGGTTTCCTGCCCAAAAGGCAAAAAAATCTTTGAGGTACGGAACTTAAACGCCGGAAAGCTGGTCCGTGATATCAATTTTTCCCTTTATGAGGGTGAAATCGTCGGCTTTGCCGGGCTGATGGGCGCAGGGCGCACCGAAACTACGCGGGCAATCTTCGGGGTGGATCCCAAGTCAAGCGGGCAGATCTTCCTGGATGACAAAGAGATTCAGATCCAGTGCCCCATGGATGCCATCAAAGCCGGTATTGTGCTGGCACCGGAAGACCGCAAAAAAGACGGGCTCTGCACCAAGCTAAGCATCCGCCACAACCTGGCACTCCCCAACCTCGACCTGCTCTGCAACGCCATGGGCGTGATCAGCGGCAGCAAGGAAAACCTGCTTTGTGAGGAGGCTGTCAAAAACCTGCTGATCAAAACCCCCTCTGTGGAGATCAACGCTGCCAACCTTTCCGGCGGCAACCAGCAGAAGGTCGTGGTCGGCAAATGGCTCGCCCGCAATTCCCGGGTGGTGATCTTTGACGAACCCACCAGGGGAATCGACGTCGGTGCCAAGGTGGAGATTTATAACCTGATGAACAAGTTAAAGCAAGAAGGCATTGCCGTCATGTTCGTTTCCTCGGAAATGCCGGAAGTACTAGGCATCGCCGACCGGGTGATTGTCATGTGCGACGGGCGCATCACCGGTGAAGTGATGGCACGGGAGACCACCCAGAATGAGGTGCTCAAATATGCCACTGAATTCGAGAAAAAACAGCAGGCAAGCTAAAGGGAGGATAGAACAATGAAGGAAAATAAGCAAAGTGCCGTCAAACGGCTTTTGGGAACCCGCGGAATGGGCGCTGTGATCACCGCCTTCGCCGGGCTGGTTATCATCTATATCGCTTTTGGTATTATCGACCGCAACGTTTTTTCCGGGCAGAACGTGATGAACCTGCTCCGTTCCATGTCCAAATACCTGCTCATCGGTGTCGGGCAGAGTTATTTGCTCATCACCGGCAACATTGACCTTTCCATCGGTTCCATGGTTGGCATGAGCGCCATGATCTCCGCCACCCTGATGACGATGGGCATCAGCCCCCTGATTGCGATCCTCATCGCCCTTGCCTGCTGCCTCTGCTGCGGCGTGGTCAACGGCATCCTGGTCGGCAAGTTCAAGCTGCCTCCCTTCATCGCCACCTTGGGAACCATGTTCGTATCACGCGGGGTTGCCTATATGGTCAACAACAACCGCAACACGGACGCGATTGCCACGGGAATCGGCAAAGAAGCCGGGGACCGCTTCCAGAATTTCTTCTATTACGGCAAGACCCTGGGCATCTTCAATACCTTCTGGATTGCATTGGTTCTGTTTTTGGTATTTTTCTTCTTGCTGTCCAAGACCCGGACCGGCAGGCATATCTATGCGATCGGCTCTAATGTGGATGCCGCCAAGCTTTCGGGTGTCAATGTTGTCAACACTACCATCAAGGCTTACCTGGTCAGTTCCGTATGTGCCTGCGTGGTAGGGCTGATCCTCTGTGCCCAGGCAGGCATGGGCAACATGGAAGCCGGTAATATGTATGAGATGTATGGCGTTGCTGCCGGTGTTATCGGCGGGATCTCACCGCTGGGCGGAACCGGCCTGCTGTTAGGGACCTTTGCCGGTGCCGCTGTATGGCAGACTCTTGAGAACGGCCTGAACATGATCGGTGCACAGGTAGGCATCCAGCGCCTGGTTATCGGCATCATCGTAGTTTTCTCTGTCCTTCTCGATGTGGTAGTCCGCTCCGGGAATTTTGGCAAGAAATCAAATTGATATTTAACCGTTTTCCAAGCGGTTAATTATAAGACCTTTCAATTATCTAAAAGGAGGATATTTTATGAAGAAAAGGTTATTAGCTCTGTTTAGCTGTGCGGCTCTCCTGGCTGCATCCATCACCGGCTGTGGCGGTTCCAAACCTGCGGAAAGCGCCGCTGCCCCGGCGGGAAGCGAGGCTCCTGCCGAGAGCACAAGTGCCGCTGCCCCGGCAGCAGCGGGCGACGTAAAGATTGCCCTGATTACCATGGATTCTATTGACCAGCATTGGGTTACCTTAAACGAGGGAGCCCAGAAAGCCGCGGGGGAACTCGGCGTATCCGTTACTTTCATGTCCCCGAACACCAAGGATGATGCCCAGCAGATTGAATGTGTAAACAATGCCGTAGCCGGCGGCTACCAGGCAATCATCGTTGCTGCCAACGGCCCTGACGCCATCTCCTCCGCCCTTAAGGAAGCTGCTTCCTC
>RAYB01000056.1 GCA_003669055.1 bacterium 1XD21-70 | reverse complement strand
CGAAAAGCTCATTTTTAAGCTTTTCGCCCATCATTATCATAGAAGATCTGTATTTACAGACTTTTCTTCATAGTCTCCGAAAAGATAACGGATACCGCGTCTATACGGATGAGGACATACAACGGCTCAAAATCATCCGCTCATTAAGATGCGCCAATTATTCCCTGGAGTCAATCCTGCGGCTTTTGCAGCAGCTGTCCCAAAATCCCGGCACAGATATTCGCTCTACCCTAAACACGCCAAAACAAACGGATGATATTATTTCTGTCTGCGACAGGCTAATGGAATCACTGTCAGCAGCAGAACAAAATGCTGCTGACCTTTTGGATATGCTGCACGATATGAAAGCCCGGTTTTCTTAAACCCTACACTTTGCCACCAATGTTTTCATTGGTGGTATTCTTATATTGCGAAAACAAAAGGAGGGCTTCTTATGCAGACTGTAATCAATGTGGCATATCGGTTCCCAAAAAAGTCAAACAAATAAGGATCTTTAAATACCTGATTCGCCATATCAGAATCAAGCGGTGGCAGTGCGACCGGAAAATTATTGACTGTTTTTCCAGTACGTTCCATTAATTTACTTTGTATCTGTAACTCAAGTATCGTTTTACTCCAACCATTTTCTATTGTTTTACCAGCATACCATATGCGTTCTTCCTGTGTTTTTAATTTATCCATCAAAGTAATATTTGTCCGCCATGGTATTTGTGCAACGACCCGTTGCACAATTTCATAATCCACCCAACGATGTCATAATTAATGCAAATGCAGCTAAAGCCCTTGTTTCAAAATGCCCATTTGTATCGTTTGGAAAGTCTATCATGTCAACTTTACCTTGAAACATTTCCTGAATTCGCGCCTGTACACGACGCATATTAATATTATTTGCCATCTTTCGTTTGCACCTTCTTTACTATACCATCTTAAAATACTCCAAAGCATCCCTTATCGCCTTTTCTTTCTCTGGCGGGCATTTTGGCTGTCTGGAGTTTTCCGATTTTGGCAGGTTATAATTTTCTCTCTCAATAATCCCGCACTTCTGCTTCACCTGTGCAATATATAAACTACTAACCTTTAACCCCATATGTTCCAGTACATAACCCTTGATTTCCTCATAGGTTGCTTTGCTCTCCGCAGCCGTCAAATCAAGTTCGCTCATTTCCAATTCCACTTCTATATTCTGTTTTGTATGGAGTTTTGAAAGCAACACGATACTTTCCACATTCGCCGTCCCCGGAAACATATCCACACAGCACCCCCGCTCCACCCGGTACCCATTCTCCAAAAATACCGCCAAATCCCGCGCTAAGCTGGTTGGCTTGCACGATACGTAGACCAACGTCTCCACGCCAAAACCGATAATCTTTTGTAGCGCTTTGGGATGGATCCCGTCCCGCGGCGGATCCAGGATAATCAGGTCTGGTTTGTCTGCGATCTCTCCCACTGCCTTTAACACATCCCCAACAATAAACTCACAGTTATCCAGGCCGTTGCGCCGGGCATTTTCCCTTGCCGCTTCCACGGCCTCCTCCACAATCTCCACGCCCACAACACGGGCGGCCACCGGGGAGGCAATCTGCGCGATCGTCCCGGTTCCGCTGTATAAGTCAAACACCACCTTGTCCTTTGTATCGCCCACATATTCCCGCACTGTCTCATACAATACTTCCGCCCCCAGGGAGTTCGTCTGGAAAAAAGAGAACGGGGTAATACGAAACTTCATTCCCAAAAGTTCCTCATAGAAATATTCCCGGCCAAAAAGAACCTTTGTCCCATCACTCTGTACTGTATCTGCCAGGCTGTCGTTCTTAATGTGGAGAATGCCAGCCAGGCTTCCGGACAGATCCAGCCCCTCCAATATCTGTTTCCATCCATCCAGCAGTTCCTCTTCGGATATGCTTTTCTCTTGTTCCCTAAGCGGGCTTGCTGCCTGCAGCCCCCCGGATCCCCTCATGCCAATTGGCTCAGCCGGATCCTGTATGCTGCCTTCCTCCGGCGGCAGCACCTGCCCCGGCTTTTCCTGCCAGCCAAGCTGCGTTGTCGTCACCAGGGCTACCAGGATCTCCCCTGTCTTCACCGCCCGGCGTACCAGCAGATGGCGCAGATAGCCGACATGCTGCAGTTTTTTGTAATAGGGTACTTCCATTGCTATAAAATAATCCAATGTCGCCCCCAGGATCCGGCAGAAGTCCGGATGGACGATACGGCAGTCCCGTGTCGTCACCACATCATAAAAGCTGCCCCGGCGGTGCATCCCCAGCGCCAGCGGGCCGCCTTTGTATTCATCCCCGAAAGAAAACTCCATCTTATTCCGGTAACCATCCACCAAGGGGCTTGCCTTGATCCCCTCAAATCCCCAGTCCCCGCAGACCGGCCGGATCAGCTTGTCCACCTGCCTTTCCTTCAGCTTTAGCTGCTCTTCATATGGCAGGCTCTGGTACAGGCATCCGCCGCAGCTGCCAAAATGCGGGCAGATATCGCAGATATCTGACCGCCGCTCTAACGGCGAGGGCTCCAGCACCTCTAAAAGGCGCCCCTCTGCCTTCCCTCCCCGTTTTTTATTGATTGCCAGGCGGATTCTCTGCCCGGGAAGGGCGTTCTTAACCGTTACCTTCTCCCCTTCAATCCAAAGGACACCCTTATTGGGGAAATCCAGCCCATCTACGGTTCCTTCCAGGATCTCTCCTTTTTTCATCTCCTGTTCCCTCATTTCTTTCCAGTTTTCCGAACCATGCCTTCATTGGCCAATGGGATTAAACTCTTGCTTCCGGCTGCCCAAGGACGGCAGCATGGGACTGCAGTTCTTTGCCCACCGAAGGCCATCCTCCCAGAGAAATACCCCGCAGCAAGCCGCGGGGTATTCAAAATATCTTTTTTAGTTCTCGTCCTTTTCCTCAGCAGCGGTGTTGTCATCGTCGTCCTCAAAAAAGTCGTCGTCGAAATCATCGTCAAAATCGTCCTCAAAGTCTTCCAGGTAATCTGGAGTAAAGAAGCGGTACACGCCGTAGGCAATCGCTGCAATCGCTGCTACTGCCCCGATGATCGCCAGCACCCAGAGAATACAGGTTTTCTTCTTCTCCTCCTCTTCTTTCCTGTGCAGGAAATCATTCAGTTTGGTAGAGTTGATAATCTCTTCCACGCGGGTCAGTGCATCTTTGCTCATTGTATCAAACTTTCCCATCTCATTCACGTCCTTTCTATCATCCTGGCACATCTTGGATGTGCATTATTTAGATTATACCATTTCTTTTCTTTTTTTACTATCCTATTTTATTCAAAAATTGAAAAATTATCACACTTTCTGTAATTTTGCAAAAGAAGCAAACATTTTTTTAACCCCGAACCGGTCAAATTCAACGGTCACCTCAAAATCCCGGACGCCATCAGCCACAGACTGTACTGTCCCTTCCCCAAACTTCACATGGCTCACGCGGTCGCCCGGGCCGTAATCCAGGGATACAGCCTTCTGCACAGTAAATGCCTTCCCAAACCCTGGCTGCTTTCCCGCAGCAGCCGTTCCTGCCGTTTTAAAGCTTCCCTGGCTGCCTGCACTGCCCCGGCTGCCCATACTGCCGGCCTGGCCCCCGGTGTTTATCCCGCCGGCCTGGCCGGTATGGTAGGAATCCGACTTCATCCCGAACATGCTGACCCCCAGCTTCCTCTGGTTCTGGTTCCACAGCTGATGCGGGCTCTCCCCTGGCTCCCTGCCCGGTTTCTGCCCGCCCTTGCGTTCTCTCCTCCCGCTCTCTAAAAGTTCCTCCGGGATCTCCTCCACAAAACGGCTGACCTTGGAATAATGGGTCTCCCCCCGGGACATACGCATCTTTGCAGCAGTCAGCATCAGCCGTTCCTTCGCCCGGGTAATGCCCACATAGCAAAGCCGCCTCTCCTCCTCCAGATCCGTCGGATCGTCCGACATCACAGACCGCGAACCCGGAAACAGCCCATCCTCCATGCCGCTCAAATACACCATCGGGAATTCCAGCCCCTTGGCACTGTGGAGTGTCATCAGGGTCACCCGGTCCTCCGAACTGTCCATGCGGTCGATATCTGCCACCAGCGCCACCTCCTCCAAAAAGCCGTCCAGGCTTGGCGCTTCCTGCTCCTCGCAGAAGCTGGCTGCTTTGGAAATCAGTTCGTCGATATTCTCCAGGCGTTCCTTCGCCTCCTCCTCGCCTTCCCCCAAAAGTTCCTCCCGATAGCCGGTTCTCTCCAAAATATCCTTAATCAGTTCCTTGAGGCCGTAGCCCGCGGCGCCTGCCTCCTGCTGTTTTTCCGGTTCCAAAGCAGCGCCCCCGCTCTCCGCCCGGTGCCGCTGCTCCAGTTCCCATCCCTGGATCCTTGCCCGGAAATCCTCGATCTGGCTGACAAATGCCTGTACCTTCCCTGCCGACTTTCCCATGCCCGGCACCAGGGCCGCCTGGGTACAGCCTTCATAAAAGCTGATATCCTGTTGTGCCGCCCATGCCATGATTTTCCCGATCGACGCCGCACCGATCCCCCGCCTGGGCACATTGATAATCCTCTGGGCGGCCAGGTCATCCCTCCCGTTGGCAACCGTCTTCAAATAGCATAAAATATCCTTAATCTCCCGGCGCTGGTAAAAGTTCACCCCTCCCACCAGGCGGTAAGGAATGTTGTAGGTGAGGCATTTCTCCTCCAAAAGGCGGGACTGGGCATTGGTGCGGTAAAGCACCGCACTGTCCCGGTACGGACGCCCTTGTGCGAGGATATCCCGGATAATCCCTTCCGCCTCCTCATATGCCTGCTCGTACTGGCAGAACACCGCCAACCTGCCCTCCTCGTTGTCTGTCCACAAGGTCTTGGCCTTGCGCCCCCGGTTATTGCAAATCACCGCGTTAGCCGCATCTAAGATATTCTTCGTAGAACGGTAATTCTGCTCCAGCTTGACCACCTTTGCCCCCGGGAATGTCTCCTCAAAGTTCAGGATATTGCCAATATCCGCCCCCCGGAATTTATAGATTGACTGGTCGTCATCCCCTACCACGCAGAGGTTCTGGTGTCTTGCCGCCAGCAAAGAGATCAGTTCAAACTGTGCCGCATTCGTGTCCTGGTATTCGTCCACCATGATATAGCGAAATCTCTCCTGGTAATATTCCAGCACCTGGCCGTTTACCCGGAACAGATCCACGGTTTTAGAAATGAGGTCGTCAAAATCCAGGGCATTGTTCTTTTTCAGTTCCCCCTGGTAGGCCTCATAGACCTCCGCCGCCTTTTTCATCCGCCAGTCACCCTGTGCGTTTTTCCAGAACTCATCGACCCCGACCAGTTCATTCTTGGCACTGGAGATGATATTTAGCATGTCCCGTTCGCGGTATTGCTTCGGATCCAGGTTCAGCTTCTTTAACACCTGCTTCATCAGCGTCTTCTGGTCATCCGAGTCATAGATCGTAAAATTATTCTCATATCCCAAATACTCGATAAAGCGCCTCAGAATCCGCACGCACAGGGAATGGAAAGTGCTGACCCACACACTTCCGGCGCCCGACTGCACCAGGCTGTCCACCCGTTCCCGCATCTCCCCGGCAGCCTTATTGGTAAAAGTGATTGCTAAGATATTCCAGGGATTCACTCCCTTTTCCTCAATCAGATAGGCAACCCTGTGCGTCAATACCCGGGTCTTGCCGGAACCGGCTCCCGCCAGGATTAAAAGCGGCCCTTCCGAGTGGAGGACTGCCTCTTGCTGCTTTGGATTCAATGTATCGTAAACTGCCATATGTATGTATTCCTTTCCCAATCCCACTTTATCGTTCCCTATTTATCATAAAGGAAAAGCCCCCTAAAATCAACCGCAAACACCACAAAAGCACAAGAACCGCCCGTTTCCGCCTGCACGGTTCCTGTGCTTTTGCTAATGTTCAGCTGCCCGTCCATCCCACGGCAGCCATTCTGTCTCATTCTTACTCTGCAAGGGCAATTGCTTCTATCTCCACCAATGCATTTTTCGGAAGCGCCGCAACCTCAAATGCTGCACGTGCCGGGCAGTCTGTCTGGAAAAATGCCGCATACACCTCATTCATGGCGCCGAAATCCGCAATGTTCTTGAGCAATACCGTGGTTTTTACCACATTCTCCATGGACAGCCCTTCGCTTGCCAGAATATTGCTGATATTTGTAAGCGACTGACGCGTCTGGGCAGCGATATCCTCGCCTGCAAACTCCCCGGTAGCCGGGTCAATCGGCAGCTGCCCGGACACAAATACAAATTTATCTGCACGGATCGCCTGGGAATATGGCCCGATCGCCGCCGGTGCATTGGTAGTTGCCAGTACTTTCTTCATATCGTTCCTCCTTGATCAATTCTGTTTCCTGGCAACCATTATACCCTGTTTTTTTCCAAAATTCAATGGCCTTTATGCAATCTGTGTATTTCCGCCCTCCGTGGCCAGCAGTTCCTTCAAATCATCTAAGGACATGTTCTGTTCCTCCAAAAGCCCATTGACTTCCTTAAACTTCTCCATCAGGATTTGTTCCTGAAGTTCATTTTCCTTTTCCCGCAGCGTGTCCAGGCATTCCTCATACTGGCGGATGCTGGCCTGCACCTCCAAAAGTTCCTCCTGACGCTTTTTCAGCGGCGTCCTTCTCGCCCGTCTTGCCATAATTGCTCTCCCTCCTTTGGAATCTTGCTTCTAACAGGTAAGGGACTGCCCTGAAATAACCTTTCCAGGCAGTCCCTAAGTTATCCCATTGGTAGAATTATATGCTACCAGGAGGGAATTTATACCCATTTTCCAAAAATATCAAGGCCTTTTTGAGCCAGGCAAAAACCTACGCCTGTCAGTCTTCTTCCTTGTTCTTCTTTAAGCTTGCTGCTGAGAACAACGCCCCAAGCCCTGCAAGCCCAAACAGCATCAGCAGCATCCCTTTATGGCGACTGTCACCGGTCTTTGGCAATGGCACTAACGGCACGTCGGATTCCACAATGGTTTCCGTCGGCGCATCTGCAAAATTCGCAAGAGGCACTTCATGTTCCCCGATATCGGTAGTCGGGCTGCCCCCTCTCGGAGAACCGCCTCCGCCTCCGGGGCTGCCGCCGCCAGGATTGTTGCCGCCAGGATTGTTGCCGCCAGGAGGCGTGTCGCTGCCGTTTTTCGTATTAATACAGGTAACTGTAACGCCATCCACCGTTATGTTGCCGGAAGCATTCGAGAACTCCACTTCATAATCCGAGTTATCGCCCTCCTCTACCGAATACCCAACACCGACCGGCAAGTCGGTTGCTTCGGCCGAGTCTCCGTTTTTCAATTTGAACTTCGCAACACCATTGGTAAAGTCCATATCTCCATGCTTACCGTTCACAACCTTGTCTTCTAAAGTTACGGTAAAGGGGAATTCCTTTGACATATCCGCTTCGTTCCCACGTACCACCTTCCTTACCGTAAGCTTGCCCTTCTGGTTGATAAAATCTACATTCGCCTGCTTGCCGTTTTCAATAGTCCCGCTCAGGCCGACCACCCTGCTGCCGCTCTCGTCTTTCACTTCCACGCTGCCTTCATTGCCCGACACCTTCGCATAGAAGCCATGGCTATTAGCCTCATCTTCCTTTACCGTATAGGTTATGCCGACAGGCAGATCCACAAATGTGATAAACTGGCCATGCTTCAAGACAAATTGAGCCGTGCCGCCTTCTAAGGCAAGTGTGCCATCCTCTGGCGCTTCCACACCGGAGACTAAGCTTCCTCCCTTATAAGCAATGCTGGGTATCTGCATTTCACCGTCAACCGCATCCGGGCTGCCTTCGTCCATGCCTTTCAGTTCCAAGGTAAAGCGCCACTCATAATCGGAAAACGCTTCCTCCCCTTTTACCAGCTTGCTGACAGTCAGGATATTCGTCTTGGTATTGATAAATCCTACCGTTGTCTCCTGTCCGCCAAAAATCTCGCCTTCTGTGCCCTTATATTTCCCTTCGTTAGCCTCATCCGCGATAAGGGTTCCGTCCTCGCTGCCGATTATATTTGTGGTGAAGCCATCCTGGTTAGCCTTAACCTCGGATACCTTGTAAGCCATCCCGGCCGGGATATCTTTTATGGTAATCGTTTCGCCGTGCTTTATGATAAAGCTGGCTTTCCCTTCCCATACTTTCCCTTCCCCGGTTTCTGTCTCCTTCTCATAAGCATCAAAAGCAAGAGACCCTGTTTCGGGATCTTTTCCCGTTCTGGTTATTTCATAAGGCAAAACGGTCAGCTGCATCCCGCTGCCTAAATCGCCCTCGTTTCCTGGGAGCACCGGCAAGAAGCCCGATTCCGGCTCTGCGGCCGACTTCTGTGTCAAAACCAACTCAAACTCCCAATCCTGGCCGGTTGCCCCTTCATCGCCGACAACCTCCTTGCTTACTGAAAGTGTGCCGAAACGGGCATTGATAAACCTCGCTTCCGCGGTCTGCCCTTTCGGGATGCTCCCGCCTATACCAACTGTTTTTGAGGGATCGTTTTCGTCTTTGATTTCCGTGCTGCCCTCGCTGCCTAATACCTTCACCTCAAGGCCATGCTTATTGGCCTCCTGTTCTACCACCTTGTAAACCGTCCCTACCGGAATGCCTTTGATAGTAATGGACTCACCGTGCCGGAGCATAAACAGAACCTGGCCGCCCTCTCCAATAGGCAGGACTCCCTCTGTAACTCCGTCCTGTGTGTGCTTTTCAAACGCCAGTTCAACTGCCTGCATAGCGCCATCTACCGGATCCGTTTCTTTCGGCAAATAGGTCAGCGGTTTCCCGTCCTCATCTTCCAAAGTCAGGATAAACTCCCAATCCTGCGTATTGGCCTCACCTACAACCGACTTACTGACCGTCAAGTCACCGGTAAGCTTATTGATAAAGTCCACGGTTACTGTTTTTCCTTGAGCCGGTATATGGCCTTCCGCTCCGATTACCTTTGTCGCATCCTTTTCGTCCTCTACCGCTATACTGTCATCACTGCCGCTTACCTGGGTGGTATAGCCATCCTGGTTCGCCTCATTTTCTACCACATGGTAGATGGTTCCTTCCGGCAAATCATCAAATATGATCCTCTGGTTGTGTTTCAGCGCGAACACCGCCTGCCCGTTTTCCAGGGAAAGGCTGCCCAAATGCAGTTCACCGGTTTCCTCATCCTTTATGGAATATCCGACGCTTCCCTGCATCATGCCGCCATCCATTTCATCGGCAGAACCTCCACCTGCAGAGTAAGGATTCCCTTGGGGGTCGAACAGGTTTAAGGTAAAGTTCCACTCTTTTTCTCCCTCTGCCTCATTGCCCCCGACAACCGTCTTGCTGATTTCCAGATGCCCCGGTCCCTCTTCGCCTAATTCCAAATGGCCGTTGCTCATGATGCCGCCGCCATGGGTTGTGGATGTATTGCCGTAAATCCTGACCCGTGCGCTGCTTTCCGCATATGCCTTGCCGGCAGCATCTGGTTCTGCGGTCAAAGCCATCCGGTAAGTTGCCGTCGCATTTTCATAACGGCCTATCGTGATCATTTTTGTCGCCGTATACGTACTATCTGAAAGCTTTTGGTTGCTGCTTCCCTTCCAGTTGGCACTGCCGCCGCCTAACATCTTTCCATACACGGTACTTTCATTCTGGCAATAATAATCCTGGTAATCCGTGTACCCTAATTCGTTCCACTCCTTCTGGGCTGCCTTATCCTCCGTCTTTCTGTCTTCATCCGTTCTCTTTGTCATGCCGGTTCCGTCAGCTTCATTGCCATAGATCGCCGCACCATCAATCGTAAAGATTTCAACGACCCCGGAAGGGCATCCTGCCACGCCGCCGCCGAAACCATCGGCATGGTTATCCGTAATCAAGACATTTGTTATCTTAACTTTCGCCACGCCTGTCTGGATGAAAATTCCGCCGCCTCCCCAGTCAAACTCCGTCATGGTTTTATTTTCAAAGATAGAACCGCCTTCAATCGTTCCATCCCATCCGAAATAAATTCCGCCGCCTTCCCCGGTTTCAGCTGTGTTATGGTCGATCTCTCCCCCTGTCATCAGGAAAGATGCCTCGCCGGTTTCCTTCCAGTTCTTATCCACATAAACCCCGCCACCGTCTGCCACGGACTTATTGCCGCTAATCTTACCGCCTCTTATTGTCAAAGCGCCATTGGAGAAAATCCCGCCGCCGCCGAAGCCTTCATAGTAACCATTCGCTTCGTTCTTTTCCTCCGGCTCTACCCTCTCAGAATGGTTTCCGGTAATCTTCGCTTCACTGCCAACCACCGTCTTCGTCCCGGCATGGGTATAGATACCGCCGCCATTTTCCCCGGCAGTATTCTCTTTAATTTCACCCCCGTTGAATGTCAGGCTGCCTTTCATTTCCGTCCCAACATTGATGCCGCCGCCGTTCAATTTAGCTCTATTGCCCTCAATGCTTCCGCCTGTCATCGTCACAGGTCCGCTATGGGTGCAGATCCCGCCTCCGTTTCTGGCAGTATTTCCCTTAATGCTTCCTCCGCTGATATTTACAGTCCCCTTGACGAGAAGGATGCCGCCTCCGTCTGCATTTTCATTTCCGTTTCCTTCAATGCTGCCGCCAGTCATGTTTAAGACCGCCGAATAACTATCGATTTCTATTCCATGGCTATTTGTATGGCCGTCCCCTGCAGTAATGGTTCCCCCTTCCAGGTTTAACGTTCCCTTATCTAGGTAGATTGCCGTATCAATATCCCGGTTATGGTTAATGATTCCCTTGCCATTGCTGATGTCCATGATAGTCAAAGTACCATCGACTTTGAACAAATACCTACTCTTCTCTTTACCCCCTGTGCCTACTCCTCCATAAGTAAGCGTATGCCCGTTCAAGTCAATGACAACATCTGTGCCTTCCGGGATCAGCCATCCATGGTCGCCCTCCAAAGGGCGGGATTGGTCATAATTTGTCTCAATATCTTTATCCAAATAAATCTTTACTTTTTCCGTTTTTCCTTTTATCTCAAACAATTCACTGTGCAGTTCCTTGAGATTTTTTACCGGAATCCAATCGCCATCATGGTTAACGCTCGCCTCCCGTATCGCCACTGCCGCCCATGTGGAAAAACTCTCTGCCTCAAATTCCAGTTCTTCCACGGAGGTTTCCTCGACCGTTGTCACGGTTTTTGCGTCTTCCCCTTCCGGGAAATGCACCACCGAGATCCCGGAAGCTTCCCCGGCCATCTCCTGGGGAATGGCTTCCTCCTTGAAGCTCATGCTGACATTCACCGGCTTGCTCGGCTCTGTCTCCTCGCCTGATGCAGTGAAAAATGCAAGGTCATAGGCAACGATCCCGGCAACTGTACGGCTCTCACCGATCGCCTCGTCTGCCTGGCTGGCCAAATCCTCTAATACATCTTCCTCTGTGATCTTCCTTGCCCTGAATTCTACCTCTTCCTCAAAAGCATCCTCCGGCACATTTACCGTAAAGACGGCATCGTCTGCCTCTGCCGTGTATACGGCTGCCGGGATCACCAAACGTACTTCCTCTACCTCGACTTCAACCGCAAGGTCGCCCTCTACACCCTCTACCAGGTATACATGGGAACCTGCTTTCCAGGCAGAAGCGCTGGCCTGGGACACTTCCTCCTCAAGCACTTCCAGTTCCTGCCCGTCTGCATATACGGCAAGGATCTCATAACCCTCTGCTACCTCCACAGCAAAATACAGGTTCTCGCCCTGGGCTACAGATTCTGCACCCTTCACGGATGCACCCTCCGGCAGGTTGACAAAATATTCCACCAGGCAATCAACCGGCGCTTCCTCTGCGATAATCGCCTCGATATCCTCCCATGCAACCTTCACTGCCCTGGCGTTGACATGATCCAGGATCGTTACGGTATCTAAAGGCTTTGCTTCCAGCGTACCCAAAAACTCAATCTCATCATCTTCCAGTGCCTGGCCTTCCATCTCGATTTCGTCGGACTTCCCGCCATCTGTATCAACGGATCCCTCTTCGTCCTCGCCTTCTGCCCCGGCTGCATCGCTGCCGTCCGCACTTTCTGCCGTCTCCCCGTTTTCTATGTCTGCCTCGCCTTCCAGGTCTTCTCCGCTTTCAGACGGGTCGGTCTCCTCAGCTGTGGTTTCTTCCTGCGTCTCCCCGTCCCCTGGATCTGTCTCATTCCCATCCATGGTTCCTGTTTCCGATTCAGTCTCCTCCGTGTTTTCCGGATTGGTTTCTTCCTGCGCCTTGGTTTCTTCTTCCGTCTCCTCTTCGGCCTCCGCCTCGGTTTCTTCCTCTGTCTCCTCTTCGTCCTCCGCCTCGGTTTCTTCTTCCGTCTCCTCTTCGGCCTCTGTCTCGGTTTCTTCCTCCGTCTCCTCTTCGGCCTCTGCCGCGGTTTCCTCCATCAGGCCTTCTTCGTCCAAATCATCCAGGGAAACAGCCACCACTGCTGCCTCATGGCGTGACAATCCCAGAAGTTCCCCGTCTGCGCTGTCTGCATCCTCTTCCTTCAGTTCAGCCTCAGTCTCCTCTTCAGCCTCTGCCTCAGTTTCGGTTTCTTCCTCTGTCTCAGTCTCCTCCTCGGATTCTTCGCTCTCTTCTTCCTTCAGTTCACTCTCCGGCTCTTCCTCTAATTCAGGCTGGCTCTCTGATTCCTCTATGGTTTCATCTGCCTCATCGTCCGCACTTTCCGAACCGTCGGTGCCTGGCTCCTCTGCCTGGCCTGTTCCTTCCTCTTCCGAACCGACAGACTCACTGCCCTCTGCAGTTTCCTCAGTACCTTCCTCCTCAGACCCGTCCGTTCCTTCGTCCGGCTCTTCCACGGCAGCATCCCCGTCCGCCTCCGCTGTTTCCTTGGAACCCACAGTTTCCGCCTTCGGTTTATCCACCACATCATTAATCATATCCGACGCCTCGTAGTTCTCTGCAAAGGAAGCGTCCTCATCTTCTATATTATTGCTATTCGGGTTCACCGTCACCTCTTTGAGTTCATACCCATCGATATTTACACGGTAATCCACTACCATCTCGCCCTCATTTTGGAACAGGAATACTACATCCTTCGTCCCGGCATTATAAAACACCCTCACAGCCGTGCCTTCCGGCGCATAGCTGGAATCGATGTCCAAATCCAGTTCGTAAACCTTCCCGTCCTTCGTCCCCAAAAGCTTCTCATACTTATTCTTGATGCTTTTTCTGGAAGCAGCCAGCTGCAAGGAAGAAAATTTAAACACTTCCCCCTGCTCTTGTGCTTCCTGGATTGCCCTGCGGAGTTCCCCGCCATCCACCAGGAATAAGGCACTTTCCGTCTCTCCTGCCGCAAATACAGTGCTTAAGTTACCGCCCATATTTGTGGCTACCATCACTACAATCAGCATAAAAGCTACTAATCGACGATAGTTTCTGCGAATTCGATCCCACATACTCACTCTCTCCATCTCCCTTATATTGCTTTGATCTATTTCAACGTCCCTGTTGTGAAACGCATACATTTAAGGTTTACTGGTTCCTGCCAATATATCCATAAGTTCCCAAGCACTGCAAAAATATACTGGCTCCCGGCAGAAGCCTTCCCTTGCCCTCTGCCTGGTTTGTATTATCTTTTGGTATTCCGCTGAGAGTCCCCTGCCTTCTTCCCCCAGTAAGCACCCGGGCAGCCAGATGGGTTCTCTTCCATAAAAAGCCCAGGCAGTCCGCAATCCCATCTATACGCCGGAGCAGCTCCGGAAACCCCTTAAACGGCACCGGCCTTAGCAGGTTCCAATATATTACTTCCCCATATGATCCCCCTCCTTCTGTACCAAAGACCCGCACCAACACAGTTTTACTGTATTTTGGGGCTCTGGGTCTGTTTCCCCGGCAAAAAGGCCTTCTATATATCTATTATTTGAGTCTACTGGCATCCGTCCCTCGCCTCTTTGTCCGCGCCATTGTGAAATAATGCTGCTTATGTATTGTCGTTTTCCTAAAAACTTTTATCTTAATAGTCAGTATATACCAATCGGTGTTAAAATTCAACCGTTTTTAATGTTTTTTCTCAAAAATGTACTCATGTAACTAATCCCCATCTTCCGATAAGCAGCATTATGTATTGTTGCCTTTTATTTATCTCTATTTGATATCAATACTTATCAAAAAACGCCACCCGGGCAAAGATACTGCCCGGGTGGTTCCTCATTTTTCTTAATCTTATTATCCCATGCACCGCAGATGCATGTTATTGTCTGTCCGTCCTCTTAGTCCTCTTCTTTATTCTTCTTTAGGCTTGCTGCCGAGAAGAACGCCCCGAGACCTGCGATCCCGAACAAGGCCAAAAGCAGCCCGGCATGGCGGCTATCCCCGGTCTTCGGCAATGCCACCAGCGGCACTTCCATTTCCTCGATCAGTTCTGTTGTCGGTTCACCCGGGAAATCTGCCAGCGGCACTTCCGGGATGTCGATCGTTGTCGTCGAACGGGGAGGTGTGCTGCCACCGCCGCCGCCTCCGCCTCCGCCACCTCCGCCTCCTGGCGGGTTGTGTGGAGTGTCGGGGGTATCAGGTGGGTTGTCAGGCAATGTATTGGTAAATTTCACCAGCACTTCTTCTTTGTTGTTTACAATTGTTCCAGATTCATTATCCACCGTTGTCTGATATCCTTCGGTATTCGCCTCTATCTCTTTTACCTCATACAAGATGCCAAGAGGAAGGCCGTCAATTGTAACTGTCTGCCCATCTGCCAAAAGGATTGTGTCCTGTCCGATCCCGCTTCCTTTTGCAATAAATCTCGCATTAACACCATCCAGTTCCACTTTTCCTGTTGCCAATACTCCATCTGCATTGTTCTTCGTATAGGTAAAGCGGAACACTTTTCCTACTTCTGCCACCAACGGGACTTTTTCCCCACCTTCATCCTTTGTGAACAGTTCTACTGCAAAATTCCATTCTTTCTGCCGGTCACCAATGCCTTCAACTGTCTTACTGATTGAAAGGCTGCCAGAAGGTTCCTTTGTCTTATTGATAAATTCAACCGTATTGGTACCCAATACTACCGTATTTTCTTCTATGGCATTGCCCATGAAATTCTTTGTTGACTCGCTTCCTTCTTTTCCACTGGTAATAGTTGCTGAGACATCAAAATCCCGGTCATCTTTCTCCACAATGGTGTATTTTGTCCCTGAAGAAAGCCCGTTAATCTTAATGTATTCCCCATCTCCTAACTGCTGCTGAATCTGGCCATCAGCATTTGTTACAATAGAGATCTCCTGCTCCTCCTGGTTTGCTTTTTTCAAAACTGCTTTCAGTTCTTTCACATTGTAAGGATTGCCATCCCGGTCCTTCAGAGTGATTGTAAAATCAAACACAGCATTTTCAGGCGCTTCTCCTGCTACGGTTTTCATCAGCTTTAAGGAATAAATCGGACTATTTTTCAGTTGCCATACATAAATATCCTTCCCTGTGTAAAAACCATCTTCACTGGAACTGCCAACATAAGAATCACTGGATTTTTCTTTCACCTTATATTCCCACTCATTACCCTTATCATCTTTCTTCATCAAATCACGGAATGAGTATGTGCTCCATTCTTTTAGCGTTTTGTTCCAGTGTGAAACACCTTTTCCAATGGAAATCCAGCCTTCATCTTCTTTTGCATTTTCTTTCTTAACCCGGCCAAATAATTCAAATTCAACACTATCCAGATACGGCACTATCTCCGTTTCCAGTTCTTCTGGTGTGAATTCTTCCGGTTCGGAGTTGCCGTCGTTGTCCTTGATCCAGGCTTTTCTTACTTCAACTGCCATAAATTCCGAATCCGAATCTGCCTTTCCAATAATTACATCACCATTCGTCCCTATGCCGCCTCCATTGCTTGCCGCAGAATTATCTGTAATAAAAACAGACAACTCTTCGTCCTTCACTGTAAGGTCTTCTCTCTCTGCTGCCGAATAAATTGCCAATATCTTGCCGCGTGGCACATCAGTCAGAGAAGCTTCTTCTGGCAGACGGCTTGAAGTTACCCTTTGGTCTTCTGTCCCGGCTTTTGTCCATTTATATAGACCGCCTCCAAACATATACTGCGAAACATATACTTCCCGTGAACCAACTCCCCATCCGGCCAACGTATTATCAATATGGATATCCCCTTTTTCTGTTCCGGCACTATTCCCGTAGATCAACCCTCCGTCATTAAGGTAAATCTTCACTGTCGCGCTGGGACAGCCAGCTATTCCGCCACCGGCATTGACCGAATTGTCAATCCTATTGTCGCTGACCTTTACATTTTGCAATTCCAGCAGTCCGTTTTTATATTTCGCATCCTTCCCGCCGTTTACATAGATCCCACCGCCTCCAAAGGTACCGCCATTGCTGCGGTTGCCGCTAATAGTACCGGCGGTGATGATTGCTTTGCCTTCTTGCTGTACAAAAATTCCGCCGCCCTCTGCTTCTGCGGTATTTCCTCTGATAATCCCGGCAGCAGAATCTCCTGCCTCCATTTCCAGCCTGCCCCCAATATATACATTGGAACTGTTGCCTATGGCAATTCCGCCGCCAATACCTGCTAAATCTGGATCCGCTTTTCCTGAAACTGCCTTATTGCCAGAAATTACACCTCCGGTAAAATACATCACACCATTCCGGCTGCCGCCACGGGTGATGCCGCCAGCAATAAACACACCGCCGCCGGCAGCACCTACTGCTTTAGAAAGGCCATTGGAATCATGGGTTCCTTTTGCCTCATTGTCCTTAATCTCGCCTCCGGAGAAATTGAACACTCCATAGTTAAATACACCGCCGCCGCTGACCGCACTATTGTTTTGAATAGTACCGCCCGTCATATTCAATGTGCCTTCGTTATTGATTGCACCGCCTTCTCTATCAACATCACGATAAGTATTATGGTTATTCTGAAGAATAGTTCCATTGTTAATATTTAAGGTACCTCTATTCTTTATTATAGGCGATGTTACTTTTAAATAACTGCCTTCTGAATCTATACTGCCGTCAATCGTAATATCCTGCAATGTAAGGCCGGCACCCTGTTCTATATGAATCAGTTCACCTGCATAGGCCTGATACCGCTGGACAATTCCTTTTGAAAGCGACCATGTCTCTCCCTCACCATTATTTTTTATCACTACCGGCCCTACAATGAAGATTTTCTGGTTTTCAGGATCAGACATCCCATTCAGCAGTTCTTTTGCCCTTTCAAATGTTGCCACCGGAGTATCTGCTCTTAAGCCATTCCCCTCCTCGTCGCTTCCCTTTACACCTCCTAAATAAATGCCATTGGAAACAGTTTTATTCAAAACAATATTCTTATTTTCATCTAATGTAACTTTTGCAAGGAACTTATAAATATTATCGCCGTCAGAAGTATAAGAATCATTCCAAACAGCAGTATCCAAGTTAACCTTATCTTCCTTCACAGGCCCCTTAATAACCAGGATATCCGGCACTTCCTTAACCGGATCAACCAATTCCTCACGGGATGGGTTAGGCCCACCTAAAAGAGGGGTCACTTCCAGCTTATCCACTTCAAAATCTGGCCCTGCTTCGGTAACCGGGCATGCCGCCGTATCTCCATGCTGTGCAAGCAGAAAATGCCCTAAACTCAAAGTACCGATCTTTCCATTGAGCAATGCCTTACTGCCTGCCCCGTTCTGCATTAAGGTCAGGTTATCCACAGCGCCTTCGATGATAACCGAGTTGCTTCCATTATTGGCGCTGCTTTCTGTTACTTTAATTGTTCCAGCCTTTGCCCCTTGGGGAACCGTAAGGCTTCCTCCACTGCTCTTAAGTACCAGTTCATCTACCTGGCTTCCCACTGTTACGGCGCCATAACTCAGGACATCAAGCAGCCTAATATTGCCATCCAGTTCCAGCTTTGCACTTTTTTCAACAATTATTTGATTGCGGCTGATTTCACCTTTCCCAATAATGGACAATGACTTACCGGCTGCTATGGTAATGCTTGACAATGTTTCACCATTATCAATGTTATGCCCATTCATATTGAGGACGATATTCTTGTTAATGCCAATAGGGACATCTGCATATACCGGCTCAGCAATCAAGTCAATCATATCGCCATCCTTTGCTGCTGCTACTGCATCTTTTAAAGTTTCATATCCCGTTTTCCCGATTCTGGCTACCTCATCTTTTTTGGCTTTATAGGCAGTCCAAACTGCCCCTGCATTTCCTAGATATGAATGTGTTAGGTTTTCTTCCCTTTCCTTATTTCCTGACTTCCAGATATAGCCTCCAAAAGCAGCCTTTCCGTCTTTCATATCTTTTGCAGGCATAATATCTACTTTTAGCCTGGCAGCAGTGTTGCCAAGTTTCACATCCCCTGTCTTTGCTTGAGTAGAAACATGGTTATTATATATGGCACCGGGATTTTCATTGGAATTCATAATAAAGGTTCCTTTATCAACATTAATCCCTCCTGCCCCCTGTGAGTTTGTGCATATATTATCTTTAATCACACTTCCCTCTATCGATACACTTCCTTCTGGTAATTTTGTTGAACGACTCTTAATTACTATTGCTCCCGCGTCCGCCCCGCTATTTCCCGAAAATGAACTGCCGGTAATAACAATTGTTGCTCCGCCACCCGGGGTGGAAGCATCTGGGTTATAATCACTGCTCTGTGAATAGATTGCCCCTGATTTCCCCCCTTTATTGCCAGCAAAATTACATCCGGAAATCGTTACTGCCTGCATATAACTATGGGTATAAAGAACACCATGTGCAGAAGATGTTAACGTGTTATTCAAAAAATCACAATTTTTTAATGTTTTATTCCCCGTGTTAGCAAAATATACAACAGCTTCATTGCTGGCAGTAACGCTGTTGCCTTCAAACCTGCAATTTTCAGCAGTAAAACTGTCTTTCGCACTGTCTACATAAACAGCAGACTTGTCTTTTTGTCCCGTAAACGCTACATTGTTTAATTTGATTTCACCATTTTCCCCTCTGGAGTTAATGTGAATTCCGCGGCCGCTCTGATTATTGACCTTTGCATTATTAATGTCCGCACTGCAATTAGTTAAATAAATACAACTGTTAATCTTAAACTCGTTGTTGATTTCAAAATTTTTTGCTGTGCCCCCATCAACATTAAGGCTGCCTTCTGAAATATAAAGTGCATTCCCCTGAGAGTATTGGCCTGCGCGATTATTAGTTATCTCAGAACCCTTTCTGTCCCCTTTCAGGATCACAGTACTCTTTTCGGCATAAAGACCGCCGCCATGACCAGTTGCAATATTCTCAATAATATTACAGTCCACCAAAGTGAGTTCGCTGTTCTTTACGCAAATTCCTCCGCCAGTATCCTTAGCGCTATTTCTTTCGATAGAACAATTTTCCAGCGTTACATTTGCACTGTTTGAAACCATCATCCCCCGGCTTTTTTCTGTTGGTTTCCCTGACTTGTTCGGGTCACCAGTAATTGTACCGTTTTTAATTATCACCTCACCGCCATTGATGGTGTAAGCATCTTCCCCACTCTTTTGGCTGGCAAGGATATAACCTTTCATATCCAAAGTATAGCTTTTACCTATGGATTTAACATTTTCTGTTATATTGCTTGTTAAAATAATAGTGTCATGATCCTTTACTGCTTCAATAGCAGCATTCAGTGTATCAAACTTCTCTCCATTAATCTCAGCCGCCGAATCCGTCAGCACAGTTACTACATAAACCGAAAATCCATCTGTCTGGAATTCAAATTCTTTTTCTTTTACATTTTCCGTGTCTGCCATCACTTTGGCTTTGTCGTTTTCCGGTAAATGCACAACGGAAATTCCGGTTACCTCTTTATCTTTGGTCTCTTCTGTTTCTACCTTCCTCTTGAACCGAAGGCTTACTCCTACTGCTTTTGTCGGCTCTATCTCCCTTCCGTCTTCAACAGAAACAAAAGAAATATCATAGGCCATGATTCCGGCTACTGCTTTATCTGCCTTCACAGCACTATTCGCCTGATCCGTAAACTCTTTCAGCTGAACTTCGTTCTCAATCTTTTCAACCTTCAGTTCCACTTCCTCAGCAAATGCACCATCTGGAACATTGACCGTAAACACTGTTCCGTCATCAGTTTCCTTTGTATAGGTAGCAGCCGGGATAATATCCTCCTCTTCTGCCATCTCAATCTCGATTGACAGGTCTTCTGCCACACCTTCTGCTACATAAACATAAGCATAGCCGCCCCAGTCCGAAGCGCTGGCCAGCCCGGATACCTCTGCCTGCTCCAGTTCCTCCCCGTTGGCATAGACCCCTAAAATCTCATAGCCCTCTTCCGGCTCCACGGCAAAGTACAGGTTCTCCCCTTCCGCCACGTTCTCGGCGCCCTTCACGGATGCTGCCTCAAACGGGTTGACAGTATAATCTACAAAGAAAGCATTTTCCTCGCCCTCTGCAATAATCCCTTCAATGTCCTCCCATGCCACTTTCACTGCCTTGGCATTGACATTGTCCAGGATCGTCACCGTGTCAAAAGC